>CANOBK010000003.1 GCA_947564265.1 uncultured Caryophanales bacterium | reverse complement strand
ACAAAGATATAATCAATTCTCCATCCCATATTTCTTTCTCTTGCATGAAATCCATTTGGCCACATGGAATAAACGTCCCCTTCTTTTACTAGGTATCGGAAACTATCGATAAATCCTAAATTTAGTAGTCTATCAATCATTGCTCTTTCTTCGAAAGAAAACATATTATTATGATAATTCGTTTTATAATTTTTTACATCTAATTCTGTATGAGCTATATTAAAATCAGTACAAATAAATACGTTCTTCTTTAATGTTTTTAAAAGCTTTAATAGTTTCTGAATCGATGTAAATTTATAAGGATGATTTTCTTTCTTACGCCCTCTATGAGGAATATAAATATTAATAATGAAAAAATCAGGATACTCTAACATAACAAAACGACCTTCTTTATCAAACTGTTTTTCTCCAAGATTAGTAACGATACTCAAAGGTTTCTCTTTTGTAAGAATTGCCGTACCACCATACCCCTTTTTCTCTGCAAAATTATAATAACATTGATATCCAAATTCATCTGGCATTTTACAATTCATTTTCAGTTCCTGTAGACAAATAATATCTATATATATTAAATCCCGAACTTCTAAATTAATTAGAGAGTTCGAGTTTCCTATCAATCTGGTGCAATAGTGATAGTTATCTACAACTTTTTAGTATTTTCTAGGATTGGTAAAGATAAAGCTTTAGATGATAGATCATCGCTTATATCCTTACATAAAACATCTAGTGATAAAATCTCTGACCAAATTCCGTAATACTTTCCATTATCTTGATATTTCTCAGCAACTCCCCAAAAATCACAATCGCCATCTAATAATAATTTTTCTTTTATTTCATCTGGTAAATTTTTAGAGTCAATTAAAATATAAGCAACTGATTTATTTTGAATAACTTGTCCTTTTCTACTCAAATAATCTTCTCTATTAGCCGAGGACCAATAAGTAATATAACCGTTTTTATTTAATATTTTACAGGCTTTTCTAACAGGATAATCAAATCCCATAATTTCATCATTTACAAAAGAAATATCACATTCTCCTAAAAAGTTAGTAGCTTGAATTTCCCTAATATACGTTGGACATTTTAACATGTTATTTTGCCAATCGATAAATTTTTCAGTATAAATTATTTCTCTTTTTGGAGTTTTTTCTTTTAAACCACGATTTTGAGCTTCCTGAAATAAATCATAGTAAAGTTTTTCTATTTCAAACCTGTTCATTATATTTTTTAATATTTCTAAATATTCATAGCTCCTAGGATCCTCTTTCAATTCATTTTCATAGAAATTAAATAATTTATAATGTAATGAAAGAAAATATTTTAATAATTCTATATTACCAATTATTTTCAAATCCATAATTTCCACACCCTTCGTAAAATTTGCCTTACCAACTTTCTTATAGGAAGGAGGCTTGATATTAATGATTCTATTTATAAAAAAAAGTACTCAATCTGCAATAGATTAAGTACTTAAACAATTAACTTTGGGTAAGTACTCAACTCGCGAAAGTTATGTATTTCCCTTTTTTGTTTTATGCAATTTTTCCTACTAAATACATATTAACATAAAAAAAGACTTTTGACAAGTCTCCTATAGAAAGTTCGAACAGATTGCTCAATGGTGACCTAAAGGTGGACGTTCAACAACTTTTTAATTATTTTAAAGTAAATCCACCATCAACAGCAAGAATCTGACCAGTTATATAAGATGCTTCATCTGACAATAAAAAGCATATAGCATTAGCTATTTCTTCAGCAGTTCCCATTCTTTGAATAATAGAATAATTTGTAGTTGCTTTAGGATCTTCTCCTGTATTTGCAGTAAGAGGTGTATCGATAAGCCCTGGAGCTACAGCATTTACACGAATATCTTCACCAAAATATCTAGCAAACGATTTAGTAAGAGAAATTATTCCCGCCTTGGTGGCTGAATATATAGCATTATAAGGTTCTCCAATTATTCCATCTACACTTGTTGTCGTAACTATTGAACCATTTTTGGAGGTATCTTTAATTAAATTACCAAATATTTTTAAAGTATTAAAAGTTCCAATTAAATTAACATTAATGGTTTTATCTATGTTTTCTGGAGTTATATTGTCAATATCACATGGTAGTGGAATAATTCCGGCATGTGCAGCAACCATATCTAATCTTCCAAACTTTTGTAATATAAAACTTTTTAAAGATTCCAAATCATTAGAATTTGAAATATCAGCTTTAAAATAATAAACTTCATTTTTCGCAAAATTATCTCTTATAAAGTTTTCATCTATGCCTTTATTATCATTTATGATAACAATGTAGCTTTCTGATAATTTCTTTGCAGTCGCTAAACCAATTCCTGAAGTGCTTCCAGTAACTAATGCAATCCTTTTCATCGACTTCATCCTTCCTAAATAAAATTATTGCTGTTTAAAACCAACTATTTTTGATTATTACAATATTGAATAGTAAATTGTTAGTCAATTTGCAAGTGTGTTTACTAAATTGGCAAAATTTAGTTTAAAATCATTGTTTTAAAAACAAATGCTTGATATAATTTCTTCAGGAACATTTAATAAGTTGGGTGGAGCCAAACTTCATAAAAGAAGGGAGGCGATACAATGAACAAGAAAGATTTTTTAATCTTTGCTCTAGTAATTATTATCTTCCTTTTACTGTTATTGTTATTCGTAGCTTTAATATAAAAGAAATCCACCTAACTCAGCAATGATTTAGGTGGAGACCATTTACGGCTACACTCAACGTGCGATTATTGAATGTTCCTTTTTATTTTATGCAAGTTTCCTTGACATATACATAATAACATAAAAACGGCTTTTTGACAAGCCGTTTTCTATTGCTACTCGAAAAAGTTCGAGTTTCCTATCAATCTGGTGAACCTGACGAGTCTAAAAACAAACTATTTTGTCTTTAATGGAGGTTTTATCTTAATAGTAAAATTATAAAATTTTTAAACATCTTAATGTATGATTTATAATACTTTCAATTACATAAAATATATCTTCTCTTGCCTTGTTTAAATTATATATAGATTATTATTTTTCTCAATTATATGATTGTATCAATTAATATTTTCCCTTAAAGTATAAAATAAATAGAAATCACTCATATTTCAGATTGATTTAATCATTAACGTCACTTACTGTAACGATTTTACCTAATGGTGGATATTGGTAATACTCAAATAATTACATCCTTATTTTATCTTTTTCTTCCTTTGTTAGTTCCAATCAAATGAGAATATCTTTCTGGAATTTGTTGTAACATAATATTTGTTGATTGTTTATCAGATAAATTAGGATTTGCTAATCTAAGACTTATTAAATCAACAACAATTTCTGAAAGATATGGATATGTTTCGATTAATTCTTTCGGAACTTGCTGTTTAAAATAATCAAACATCATATATGTATCATCGGATTCTAGTAAAATATATTTCCCATCTCCACCTTCAAGTGCAGTTTTAATATCACCACTATCTTCAATATACATATCAGAAACTAACTTTACATTTTCCTTTGTTGCAATTAAACAAACATCTTCATAATCAGTTGTACATGTCGGTACTTTTGTAGAAACAAATAAAGCTACATTTAAATGAGTATCTTCGAGTTCTAAATCCGTTTTTTGATATTCTTCACATTCAATTATAGATAATGTATCCGCAAGGAATTGTGTAGCAACATCAAAGTCAAAAGTACATAATCTATCTAAGTAATTTTCTTTATCTTTAATTGATGACTTTCCAGACTTTATTTTTCTTTTTATTTCAGTTCTATATAACTTAAATTGTTGCTTTTCGTAATCATTTGAAGAAAAAAAACTGCGTATTCTTCCTTTTGATTTACTTCTCAAATTATCCTTCATTGTTTCAACTTCTATTTGCTCTTGATTTATTGAGTTTAATATTTCTTCTAAACTTCTAAAATTTATTTTTTCCATGACTATATTTTTCTCCTTTTGGATATCTATATAATAGCATATTTTCGTGATTTTGTACAATTTACAACCGAATTTACACTAACAAAATTTTTCCTGATAATATAAAAAAACAAACCAAAAGTTTGTTTTATAATCACATGGTGGACCTAATGAGTCCAAAAACAAACTATTTTGTATTTAGCTATGGATTTGCTTTAATAATAAAATTATAAAACTATCTTTTTTTACTTAATGAATAAGATTTTATCTCACAATTATTTAGAACTAATCCTGCTTCTACTAAAGAACCTTTTGGAATATTTTCGTTAAAGTAGCAATCTACTGGAATGCTAACTCCATCATGAGCTACTAGCATAATATTTATGTTTTTATACCGTTCTGTAATATCATCTAAAAAAGCATATATTCTTTGAAAAAACATTTGAATATTTTCTGCTTTTTCATAATATTTTTCATGTTTTATTTTCTATCAAACCCATAATCTATAAATTGAATATTGTTTCTATAGTTATCAATTGCTTTTCTAATGTAAGGTATAACATTTTTAGGAAATTTATCAAATTCACAGAAAATCAATTCATCACATTTGTTTGGTTCCATTATAGTAACATCTCCAGAAAATTTATTACTATATAAAAAATAGTCTATACTTTCATCTCCATCTTTTCTATGAATAACTTCAACTATTTCTAAATCTTTTTCATCAATATTTATTCCTATCTCCTCAAACGCTTCTCTTTTCATTGCTGATATTATTGTTTCATTTCCATCTACATGACCAGCAACGACACTATAATTGCCATCCTCATATCCCGTATTATATCTTCTTAATAATAAATATTTATTATCCTTCTCCAGTATTAAATGTACTGCCACTCTCATTTTAAATCTTTGCATAAAACACCTTCTAACTCTATAAATTATTTCCATATTATTTGTTTTGCTATATTAACATTAAGTTCTATCAAGATTTATTCGAACAAACAAAAAGTTTGTTTAATACTAATTTGGTGGAGCTGAGGAGAATTGAACTCCTGTCCAAAACTAGAGCCTCAAGAACATCTACAAGTTTAGTTAACTACACGAATTCATTATATCAAAAACTAGTTAACGAATGTTGATATAACTAGTCTATAAAATTCATTACCACTATAGACATCCTGGTAATATAACCTACTAAAATCGAGCCTCTAAAAAAATCGGTAGGTACAACTTTTAAAGAAGCGCTACGCTATATGCTTTATTAAGCAGCGTAAGCCATTTGATAATTGTTTCCAGTTATATTTAACTGACGCATTTTAAGATTGCCATCTACTTGCCATTCTTGCCTTTCTAATCCTGTCGAAACCGTGACAGCCCCAAGTTGTGTGCTAATTGTAGCACATTTTAAATAATAAATCAATACTTCACGATTTAGTACTGTACTAAACAGACATTTTTACTGGATATTCCTTCCGTAGTAGTTTATCTACTTTTTTTAGTTTACGCTCAAATAGCTTTTTATCATTTAAGCAAATGTTAATATCTATTAAAAATTGATCAAAATCTGGATTTGGTACATAGCTTTTCGCATACCCGCCTTTTCCATATTTCTTTTTAATATATTGATAACTTTCTTGAACCATTTCTTCCCAAGAAAGTTCAGGAAAAAACTCTAATGTACGACTATGCGTACTTCTCAAAATTCCTTCAACTGTTGTAAACCGATCAGCCGAAGAAATAATTTTTCCATAGATACTACGAGGTTCATATTCTAAAGAACCTCTATGATCGACAATTGCCTCTCTCATTACTTGTATCTCTTCTTTGGAAAAATATTTTTGAAGAAAAGAATCTGTCTCCATTAAATGAGCGGATATCTCTTCATGATTGTCCCTACTAACAAAACATCCTAAATCATGGAAAGACGCAATAACATAGACCATTTCCTTATTTACAGGATAATCTTTTGCCAGTTTGAAACTGCGTTCCACGACCTCTTCAATATGCCAAAGTTGATGTGCCCAGTCATTTCTCTCATACAAGGGATAAATACTCTTCTCTATATAGTTTACTAACTCTTGATTCATTCTATTCACCTTTTTTCTAAGAGTTATAGTATTTATTTTTGCTTGCTTTGTCAAGTTGTCTTTTTATATCTTTTTCTTTAATACTTTCCCGCTTATCAAAATTCTTTTTACCTTTACATAAACCAAGAAGTATTTTCGCACGATTTTTCACAAAATAAACTTTTAACGGAATGAGTGTATAACCCTCTAACCGAATTTTATCATTTAATTTTAAAATTTCACTTTTATGAAGTAAAAGTTTTCGCGTTCTAGTTTCATTGTGATTAAAAATATTTCCTTCTTTATAGTGCCCAATAAACATATTTAAAAGAAAACACTCACCATTTTTGACAACCGCATAACTATCCTTTATATTTGCCTTTCCCTCACGGATTGATTTGATTTCAGTACCTGTTAGAGAAATTCCACACTCATATTCATCTTCAATAAAATAATTATGTCTAGCGACTCTATTTAATATTTCCATAATATCACCACTTTTCTACATCTTGTCGATTGTAAAGTACAATTTCCATATATTGATTATAATACATTTCTGAATTTGGAAGTAATTCTTCTGTTAATTCATGATAAGGATAAACCTTAAAGTTTTTTCGATATCCGTTTATAGTATCAGCATATGTATAAGTAAGAGAAGCCCTTTGATTTTCTAAATAAACCTTTGTTTCTCCTTGACTTTCTTCTTTTACAATATCAACAGAATAAATGAGTCCTGATAATCTTTCTATCCCTCTTTGTGCAGAAATAAAGTTTCCTAAGGAGTAAATAATTAACGTATCCCCTATCATTTCTACTGGTTGCACGACATGTGGATGATGCCCAATCACAATATGAACCCCTAATTCAGACAAAAAGTTAGCAATCTGTCTTTGACGCTCGGTTACCTCAAAAGAATATTCCTCTCCAAAGTGCATTGCTACCATAATAACATCCGTTTGATTCTTAAGGGCTTCTACATCTTTTCGAACCTGCTCTTCATTATAAACATTCACTAGATATTCCTTACCTTTAGGAACTGGAATATCATTTGTGTAATCGGTATAAGAAAGTAACGCATAACGAATTCCATTTTTCTCCATTACTTTTACTTGATTTCTCTCTTCAAAGCTAGAGGCACTTCCGTGAAACATAATTCCTTTTTGCTTCCAGTAAGAAACGGAATTTAAAATCGCTGCTTCTCCACGATCTAGCGTATGATTATTCGCTAAAGAAACTAAATTAAATCCTGCATCTAAAAAGGCGTCTCCTACTTCATATGGTGAATTAAATCTAGGATAACTAGAAAGCCCAAGTTCCGTTCCCCCAAGAATACTTTCCTGATTATAAAAGGCCAAATCATACTTAGAAATAATTGGTTTCATCCTGGATAACATAGACGTAAAGTCATACCCCGCATCCGTTCTTCCATCTTCATAGACAGCGCTATGAAATAAGGCATCTCCAACCATAACAAGAGATAACCTAGAAACTCTAGATTCTTCTCCTTCTTCACTATTTTGACATTCGCTTTCTATTTTATCTTCTTTATTTTGAATTTTTGAAACACTTTCATAACCAAATACTTCCTTAAAATCAAGTTCTTGAATCACACAAAAGAACCATCCAGTTAAAATAATAGTCAGTGAGACAAGAAAAACACCACAAGTTTGAACAATTTTTTTACTTTTTTTCGTTAACTTCTTTTTTTTCATGAGACTGTACTTCTTCCTCATCTTCTAATGATTTTAAAATTTCAAAATCAATTGTTTCCTCTTCTTTAGAAGCTGCTACTACTTTAATTAAGACACGATCCCCTAAAGAATATTTCTTCTTTGTTCTTTCTCCGACAACCGACATCGTAGCCTCCTCAAAGTGGAAAAAATCTTTCATATCAGAAAGTCTACATAAACCTTCGACTAAATTATCTAACTCGATAAATAAACCAAAATTAGTAACGCCAGAAATCATTCCTTCGAATTCTTCTCCAATATGATCTTCCATATATTCAGCCATCTTCATATCTTCTACTTCCCGTTCACAACTGATGGAAGCTCTCTCTCTAGCAGAAGAATGATCGGTAACAAATACTAATTTTTCCTGCCAATGACTAATGGTTTCAGGACTTAAATCATGATCAAACAAATAAGTTCTCAATAAACGATGAACGGTAGTATCTGGATATCTTCGAATCGGTGAAGTAAAATGTGTATAACATTTACTAGCCAAACCATAATGTCCTAAATTTTCAGGACGATAGACAGCCTTTTTCATATTTCTAAGTAAAAGACTAGATAAGATTTTAAACTCTTTTTTATCTTTTAAATATTCAATTAGTCCTTGAACTGTTTTAGGACTCATATCCTTTAAATTCCCTTTATAATGATATCCAAGAGTACCAATATAACTTAAGAATTCTCGAATTTTTTCTTCCTTTGGATACTCGTGAATCCGATAAACAAAAGGTAATTCCATGAAGAAGATATGAGTTGCTACGCATTCATTCGCAACAATCATAAAATCTTCAATTAAATTTTCTCCAGTACCACGTTCTCTTTTTACGATATCAATCGGATGGCAATTCTCATCGACTAAAATTTTTGCTTCATCGACATCAAAGTCTAAGTATCCGCGTTTCTTTTTCGCAGTACGCAAGATTTTTGCTAGCTCTTCCATCAATCGTAAATCGTCGGCGAACGGTTCATACCCGGAAGGTATTATGTTTTGTTCCAAAATAGCATTAACATCTTTATAAGTCATTTTCTTTCTAGAACGAATTACACTTTGAAAAATTTCATAGTCAACAATTTTCGCTTGTTCATCAATTTCCATAACACAAGAAATAGCGAGACGATCGACTCCTTCGTTTAGAGAACAAATCCCATTCGAAAGTTGATGAGGGAGCATAGGAATTACTCGATCTACTAAATAAACACTCGTACCACGTGCCATGGCAGACTCATCAAGAGGTGTGCCCTCTCTTACATAATAACTAACATCTGCGATATGAACCCCTAACTTGTAGTTCCCGTTCTTTAACTTTTCAATAGAAATGGCATCGTCAATATCTTTTGTATCTGCGCCATCAATCGTAAAAATAACTTGATCTGTTAAATCTGTCCTTCCTTTACGATCTTCTTCTAAAACTTCATCCGGAATTGTCTTTAATTGTTCATAAACTTCTTCTGGAAAGGTATCTTCAATATCATATTTATATACAATTGATAAAATATCAACACCAGGATCATTCTTATGCCCTAAAACTTTTAAGACTTCTCCTGAATAAGTATTCCCTTCTACTAAATCTAAAATTTTAACAAGAACTTTATGACCATCGACAGCGCCATGAATGTTCTCTTTAGAAATTTGGATTGTCATTTTTAGTTTTTCTTCATCTGGAATCAGATAACCTACTCCATCTTCTAAATAAAACTCTCCAACAACTGTATCAAGTTTCCGCTCTAAAACCTTTAGAATACGACCCTCTATTTTTCCTTTTTCTCTTCTACCTAGAATTTCTGCCACAACAAGGTCATTATGAAGCGCACCATTCAAGTTACTAGAAGGAATATAAATATCTTCTTCATCTTCTAAATCAACAAATCCATATCCTCTACGATTCACATGTAAATATCCCTTTTTTAAAGGTCCACGTTCAAATAACATATAACGGTCTTTATTCGTTTTATGAACCGTGTATTCATTACATAACTCTTCTATCGTACGTTCTAATTCTTGAGATTCTTCTACCGTTTTGTTTTGTAATTCATGATCTAATTCCTCAAGACTTAATGCCTTATTTCTTGATCTTAATATTTTCAAAATTTTTTCTCTCATATTATCACCTATTCTCTTATTTCATTATAGAGCAATTCCTAAAAACTAACAAGGAAAAGCACATAGTTTCTAGGCTAGTTAACAGTTTTAGAAAATAAAAAGTAGGAAAATTACAAAAGCAATTCACCTACTGTTTCTTAAATTTCTAAAAAAGAAAATAATGTCTAAATAAATTCCATAACGAAACTTATTACAAAAAAGGTCATTCCTAAAAATAAAGTAACCCTACTAATAACAAGTTCTACACCACGTTCTTTTCGATTAGAAAATAAATCTGAGTTTCCTCCAGAAATAATCTGTGCTCCACTTTCTGCTTTATTACTTTGTAACAGTACAATTGCGATTAATAAAATTGCAATGACTAATAATAATCCGCGCATGAATATCCCTCCATAACTACTTGTTATTTTATCATATTGAGATTAGAAATGCAAACCTTTCATAGGAAAAATTCTGTGTTACCACTTCTATTTTTCGTTTTCTAATTCTTCTTCAATACGAATTAATTGATTATATTTACAAATACGATCTGTTCTAGACATAGATCCTGTTTTAATTTGTCCTAGATCAAGCCCAACAGCTAAGTCAGCAATCGTTGTATCTTCTGTCTCTCCGCTACGATGAGAAAGAACTGTATTATAACCATTGCTTCTCGCAAGTTCAATCGTTTCTAGTGTCTCTGTAATGGTACCAATTTGATTTACTTTTAATAAAATCGCGTTTCCTGCATGATGATCAATTCCCATTTGAAGACATTTTTTATTAGTAACGAATAAATCATCCCCAACTAATTGAATTTTATCTCCAAGACGCTCAGTCACTTTCGTAAATCCTTCCCAATCATTTTCATCGACAGGATCTTCGATTGAAATAATTGGATATTTTGAAACTAATTCTTCATAAAAGTCAATCAACTCATCTGTTGTAAATTCTTCCCCTGTTGACCAATGGAATTTATATTTTTTTGAATCCCTATCATAAAATTCACTCGCAGCCACATCGATTGCGATTGCTACATCTTTGCCAGGAACATATCCTGCTTTTTGAATTGCTTCCATAATTAGCTCAAATCCTTCAGTATTCGATTGTAAGTCAGGGGCAAACCCACCTTCATCCCCAACACCTGTAGCAAGACCTTTACTATTTAATACCTTCTTTAGATTATGAAATACTTCAGCCCCAACGCGAACCATTTCTTTAATCGTATCCCTCATCGGAACAATCATGAATTCCTGAAAATCAAGTTTATTATCTGCATGAGCGCCACCATTGATAATGTTCATCATTGGGCGAGGTAATGTTGTACCTTTCCCTATATAACGGTAAAGAGGAAGCCCTGCATTATTAGCACTCGCCTTCATTGCCGCCATACTAATTCCTAGAATCGCATTAGCTCCATATTTTGATTTTGTATCAGTACCATCAGCTTCAATCATCGCATAATCAAGTGCCTTCTGATCTTCTGCATCCATTCCAATCACCAAATCACGAAGGGGACCATTGACATTAGAAACAGCATTTAAAACGCCTTTTCCTAAAAAACGATCTTCACCATCTCTCATTTCCAGTGCTTCTCTTTCCCCCGTAGAGGCACCACTTGGTACTGCAGCTCTCCCCATAATTCCATTTTCTAAAATAACATCAACTTCGACAGTAGGATTTCCCCTAGAATCTAAAATCTCTCTTCCTTTAATATCTTTAATTTTCATATAATTTTCTCCTTTTCTTATTTAAACTTAGTATTCATTTTTGATTTTTCCAGTTTTCTCTTTTTTTTCACATATTTAAATAGTTCTTCCATTTCCCCAAATTTAATACTATCTTTACCTCTAGTTTGCATCCTTATTTTTCCTACTTGATCCAAAGGTTGGGTATTCACGTTAATATTCTTTACTTTTTTCTGTGCCATTACTACCTCTCCAATTCTTGTACATACTTTTTAAATTCATCTCTGCGATCTTCACACTGCTTATATGGGTCCCAAGAAGCGCTTGCTGGACTCAATAGTAGTATATCACCCTCTTCACTCGTCGTCCATGCTTCTTGAAAAACATCTTTTAATAACTCATGAGAATACGTAGGGATTTTTAATTTTTCTCTAAATTCTTTCACCCGTTCTTTACATTCTCCAATCGCAAGGATTGCTTTTACGTGAATCATATAATCAGTAAGTTTTTCAAAATTTTGTCCTCGTTCATAACCACCTAAGAATAAAATGATAGGTTCTTGAAAAGAGAATAAAGCAATCTGGCAACATTTATAGCTTCAGTATCATTATAGAACTTCCGACCCTTTACTTCCCTCACAAATTCAAGACGGTGCTCGACTCCAGAGAATTCTTTTAAAACCTTACAAATAGATTCATTACGAACCCCAATTCTTTTACTGCCATAATATTTTCGTAATTATGCGCCCCAATTAACCGAATATCTTTAAAACTAACGGCTTTCTCATCATATATCCATTAAATAACATCCATTAATCTGTCCTTGACTCGTAAGGCACTTCACAGATGACCTAATATTTTTTGCAATTCGAAGGGATTCCTCTCTATTAAAATTATTTTAATTTTGCAAATACCTTATGAACCTCTTCTGGTTCTATCTCTATCCCACGCACTTTTTTATATTCTTCTAAAGAAACTAACGAAGAAAAGCTTGGATAATAGTTTCTTGATTCCTCTAAAGTTACCACCATAGCTTCCCCATCAAATAATTCTCCTGCATAACCAATATTAAGAGGTACTCTTGCCATTCCTAAAGACTCACAAATAGGAACAAGTTCCTCTGTATAATGAATACCTGTTTCTTCCTCATCATCCCAAACAGAACAAATCATTACTTTATGAATCTGAAGTAATGATGCTTCACATAAGTCTTTTTTATATTGGTCTAAATCCCCATTTGCACCACTAATTTCTAAAACAAGGGCATCCTGTTTTTTTTCTGTCTGTCTTTTTTTCATTTTTCCTCCTAATTGCAATATCATTTTTTCTATTCGAGCTCACAAACATACTTTTTAAATTCATCCCCACGGTTTTCACACTGCTTGTATTGATCCCAAGAAGCACTCGCTGGACTTAGTAGTAGTATATCACCCTCTTCACTAATCGTCCATGCTTCTTGAAAAGCATCTTTTAAGAACTCACGGGAATAAGTTGGAATCCTTACACTTTCTCCGAATTTTTTGACTCTTCCCCTACATTCCCCAATCGCAAAAATTGCTTTTACATGACTCATATAATTAGTAAGTTCTTCAAAGTTTTGTCCTCGTTCATAGCCACCTAAGAATAAAATGACAGGTTCCTGAAAAGAGGATAAAGCAATCTGACAACATTTAATATTGGTAGCTTCGGTATCATTATAGAATTTTCTTCCCTTTACCTCTTTTACAAATTCAAGGCGGTGTTCAACTCCAGAGAATTCTTTTAAAACTTTACAAATGGATTCATTACGAACCCCCAATTCTTTTACTGCCATAATCGCTGCCATAATATTTTCATAATTATGCGTTCCGATTAATCGAATATTTTTAAAATCAACGACTTTCTCATCATAATAATAAATACTTTTATCCGTTAAATAAGCTCCATTAATTTCCCCTTGACTCGTAAAGTACTTCACAGATGACTTCATATTTTTTGTAATTCGAAGGGATTCCTCATTTCCCATATTTAAAATCGCAATATTATCCTTCGTCTGATTCTGAAAGAGCCTAGCTTTTACTTCAGTATAGTGTTCATAAGTTTTCATAAACTCTAAATGTGCTTCACTAATATTGGTAAGCACTGCAATATCAGGACGATATTCTACGAAATTTTCGAGCTGTTGACAACTAACTTCATCAACGATCATATCATTTTCTTCTAACTGATCTAAAAAACTACAAAATGGATATCCAATATTTCCTACTAAATGTACCCTTTTTCCATCAGCCTCTAAAAACTTATAAATCAAGGTAGTAGTCGTAGTCTTTCCGTTCGTCCCAGTAATCGCAATTAATTTAATATTTTTATCTTTCGGAAGTAATCGGTAAGCCATTTCTGTTTCATTTATGACTGGAATTCCTAATTCTTTTGCTTTTAATACATACATGTGATCAATTGGTACTCCTGGATTTTTAATTAGATATTGATAACTAGAATCTAACAAATCCTCAGGATGTTCTCCAAATAAAAACTCTACTCCTAGTTTCTTTAATTCTTCTACTTTCTCTAATTCAGAATCTTTGGGCTCCTTTAAATCATTAATCAAAACTTGATTTCCACGACTAATTAAAACTTTTGCTGCCTCATACCCACTTCTCGCAAACCCCAAAATCAATATTTTCTCATTTTCAAACATAGTCATTCACCTATTTCTATTATACTATAAATTTTCATAAAATTTGTCTAAAATAAAAGATTATTGCTTTAGATTATTAGGCTTCTATGATAAAATGTAATAGATATAGTAGGTGGTAAAATGAAGTGGTTATTAGGCGAGAATAAAGAATGGAAAAGTTGTTGGCATCTGTTTAACACTTCTTTAGTCATTTTTGATAGTCTATCTGTAATTCCACCGATTCTCGTTGGATATATGATTGATGAAGGTCTCCAAAAAGGAAATTTGAATCTTGTAATAGGTCTTGGAGTTTTCTTAATATTTTTTGTCATTCTAAGACAACTTGGTTCCTATTTTTCAGTAATTGAATTAAGTAAAACTGGTTTTCAGATGTCCTCTAATATAAAGAAAAAGTGCTATCAGAAACTAGATGAACTAGATGGTAATTTCTATTCTACAAGAGAGCAAGGAGAATTGATGACAACTGTAACTTCTGATATCGTAGAAATCAGAAGACATGCTTCTTGGACAATTAAAACAGTTCTCCACACCTTAATTCGTTTTGCAATTTCTTTTTCGTTCTGTTTCTATCTACAGCCAACTTTTACCTTATTATTACTTATCCCTACTCCCTTTATTTTAATTTTTAGTCTTTTATTTAAAAGAAAAACAAAACCTCTTTACCGTGAAAGAAGAAGAAAACTAGCGAGTCTCAACAACTATATTCAGGATAATATTGAGGGAAACAAAGTAGTAAAAGCTTTTGCTTCTGAAGAACATGAAATTGAAGAAATGAATGAAAAAAATGAGATATATAAAAATTCAAATATTGAAATCAATGATATCCGAACATTTTATTTTAGTTTTGTAAATTTCTTTACAAACTGTATGACTGTAATTTTCCTTCTCGCAGGAGGTTACTTCTTAATGAATGGAAAGATTAGTATCGGTAGTTTTATTATTTTTCAAAGTTCTTTATCTGATATTAAAAATCCATTTTCAAGACTCGGAGAAATCATCGATCGAATTCAAAACTTTAATATTGCCAAAGAAAGAATCATCGATCTTTTAAATACAGAACCAACCGTAAAAAATAATGGTACCATTCAATTACCTTCACTCAAAGTACCAATTACCTTCAAACATGTATCGGTCGCTTTTGATAGTAATCTCATTATGGAAGATATCAATCTAACAATCGAACCAGGAAAAACAATCGCTTTTATTGGACCAACCGGAAGTGGAAAATCAAGTATTGTTAATCTAATCCTACAGTTTATCGAACCAAGCAAAGGAAAAATTCTAATTGGAGATAAAAATCTAAAAGAAATTGATACAAAATGGTTACGAAGTAAAATTGGTTATGTCATTCAACAACCATTCCTATTTTCAGATACTATCTGGAATAATATTTGTTACGGAAATGAGAATTTAACACAGAAAGAAGTAGAAAAAATCTCGAAAGCTGCTAGACTCACTTATGTAGATTCATTAGAGGAAAAATATGAAACTATTATTGGAGAACGAGGTGTTGGATTATCTGGTGGAGAGAAACAACGACTTTCTCTTGCTCGCGCCTTAGCGGTAAAACCAGAACTTTTAATCCTAGATGATATTACTTCAGCTCTTGATATTGAAACAGAACAAATGATTACAGAAAGTATTAAAAAATTAGACAACCATTGTACAAAAATTATCATCGCTCAAAAAATAGTTTCCGTAAAAGATGCCGATCAAATCTATGTCATTAGTGATCATAAAATCCTAGAACATGGAACACATAAAGAATTATTAAAGAATAAAAAGTACTACTATGAAATTTATAAAATTCAAAACAATATACAGAAAGGGGAGAAAAAACATGAGAGTAAATCGTTATGATCAAGATGAACAAAATACAACCTTTAATTTTCATATCATCAAACGAAGTTTTAAGTATCTAAAGCCTTACAAATGGAAATTGTTTTTCGTAACCTTTATCAGTTGCTTGAATGGTATTTTAATTCTCTTCAATCCAAAATTAATTCAATATGCGATTGATCATACAATTCCCAATAAAAATATGAATCAGTTATATTTAATTGCAGTTCTGCTCCTAGTAATCATTATCATTAATATTTTAATCAATTTAATCAAAAGCAGAATGTTAAATCGAATTAAACAATCGATTGCCTACGACTTAAAAAGTGATATTTTTATCCATCTACAATATTTACCATCTCAGTATTATGAAACAAGACCTCATGGAAAAATTTTAACGAGAGCTACCAACTACGCAGAAACGGTAGCGCAATGCCTATGTAATGACTTTTTAGAAACCATTTTAGAACTAATCAATCTAATATTTGTAATTATCTTCATGATGACCTGTCATATTCCTTTAACACTATTTACTCTAATGGTTGCCATCATCATTGCTTGGATTCTTTTCAAAACCTCCCCAAAAAGAAGAGAAATGCAACATATCTTAAATAACAAAGTATCGAATTGTAATGCCTATTTCGCAGAAAGTATTAATGGAATTAGTATTACGCAATCTTATAATCGAGAAGAAAAAAATGAACAAATTTTTGGGCAATTAGAAGCAGAAAGAGTAAAAGCATCAGGAGATGTTCTTCCTTATATGAATCTTGGTTGGGCTACTGTAGATGCCGCTGCTACTGTAGTAAAAGTTTGTATCTTTCTCTTAGGAATATTCTTATTCTATCCAGCAACAAGTCTTGGAACGATTCTTGCGATTGCGAGTTATGGAGGACAATTTTGGAATCCAATTCACAATATTACTTCTGTCTATAGTGAAATTATGGATGCAGTTACCTATTTAGAAAGAATCTTTGAACTATTAGATGAACCTCTAGTCATCGAAAATATAGAAAATGCCAAAAGCGAAAAAATCAAAGGAAAAGTAGAATTTAAAAATGTTGATTTTGAGTACATTGAAAATAAGAATGTTTTAAAAGATATTAATTTTACGATAGAACCGAATCAAAAAATTGCCTTTGTAGGGGAAACAGGAAGTGGAAAATCAACGATTATCAATCTTCTCGCACGTTATTATGATACAACAAAAGGCGAAATATTGATTGATGATATTCCTATTAAAGAAATAAATTTATCCTCTTTAAGAAGTCAAATTAATGTGATGCTTCAAGATAATTATGTTTTTTCAAGAAGCATTAGAGATAATATCGCTTATGGAAAAAAAGAAACCAGTCAAAAGGAAATTGAAAAAGTATGTAAAGAACTACAGATTCATGACTGGATTAAAAGCCTAAAAAATGGGTATGATACTGTACTTCACAATAACGGAAAAGAAATATCAACAGGACAAAGACAATTAATCTGTTTTGCAAGAGCGATTATCGCAAACCCACAAATATTAATATTAGATGAAGCTACTAGTAATGTCGACTTGAAAACTGAAAAGCTAGTAATTGAGGGACTAGATACTCTATTAAAAAACAGAACATCTATCGTGATTGCCCACCGACTATCCACTATTACCAGTTGCGATCAAATTATACTTTTAAAGAATCACAAAGTTCATGAAAAAGGAACACATCAAGAATTAATGAAGAAAAAAGGTGACTATTACAAACTTTATAGTTCACAATTACAGTAAGCCAAAATAACAGGAGAAATTCTAACTATAATTAAGTTTAGAATTTCTTTTTTTAATCAATTTAACTCGACAAAGATCCCCTCTTATGATATAATAAACTACCTAAAGAAGGGAGGGCTCCTATGAAAATTATTACACTAAAAGAAGAAGTTTTTGATGATTTTGCGAGAAAACATAAATATAAAAACTTATATCAGACTTCAAATTACGCAAAAGTAATGCAAACAGAGGGATACAATTATCATTATTTAGGTTTTTTAAATAATAGTAATGATTTAATTGGAGCCACCATGCTAATCTATAAACCAATCTATTGGGGATACAAATTTGCCTTTGCTCCCTATGGATTCTTAATCGACTACACAAACAGTGATTTAGTAGAAGAACTAACTATTAAATTAAGAAAACTATTATTTAAACAGAAATTTTTATATGTAAAAATTAACCCTCTCGTACACTGTACCGAAAGAAATAAAGATGGAGAACTCATTTCCTATAATCCAGAAATCAATGATATTTTAGAAATACTTCAAAAGAATGGATATATCCATCATGGATTTAATCGCTTCTTTGAAAATAATAAACCGAGATGGACTGCTATTACAAAGCTAATTACTTCGAATGAAAAACTATACTATCAATTATCTAAAAATGTTCGAAATAAAATCAATAAGGCTAATAACTGTGGTGTAGAAATCTATCAGGGTACCATGGAAGATTTAAAAGTTTTATATGAGTTTATTAAAAGAAAACAAAAGAAAAGCCTAAAATATTATTATTCTATTCTAGAAAACTTTAATGGCAATGCTGAAATCTATTTAGCGCATTTAGATCCAGCAAAATATATTAAAAATAGTCAAGATCTCTACGAAAAAGAATTTAGTAAAAATGAGGAATTAAATCAACAATTACAAGATAATAGTACGAAGGGAAAAAATATAACAAGATTAATTAACAAAAAGATGGAATCAGATAAAAATCTTGGAATCTATCATGAAAATTTAACAACTGCTTCCAAACTATTTCAAGACTATCCAGAAGGAATTACCATAGGAGGATGTTTAGTCATTCGTTATGAACAAGGAGTCCACTTAATAATTGAAGGATTTGATAAAGAATATAGAAATTATAACTGTAATTATCTATTAAAATGGGAATTAATCAAAAAATTTAATAAAGAAGGATATAATTTCTTCGACCTAAATGGAATTTCTGGAGAGTTTAATGAAAAAAATAAATATACTGGATTAAATGAAATGAAACTAGGATATAATGCAAGTGCAATCGAATATATTGGAGAATTTGATTTAATTATCAATAAGACAATGTATAAGATGTATCAAAAGAAAAAAGGAAAAAAATAAAAAGTATTTAGAATTAATTTTCTAAGTACTTTTTTTTACCATGAAAAGCAATACTCTAGTTCTTTAGGATGATCCTTAAGATAATTTGATTTATAATAAGCCTCTCCATATGGTTCTTCTTCATCTAAAGATACAATCATAACTTCTTCCATTTCTCCAGTCTCTTCATTCTCTAACATAGTAGAAATTCCTAATATGGGAGTTTCTACTCTTTGATTTAAGACATTCGTAAATGCATAAACGAAACTACCCTCTCCACAGTCTTCAGGTTTTACATAATAATAAATAGTATGACCGTCTCCTATCTCTTTCTTTTGCACAGAAAGTGGCTGACTAAGAACAAAGGTACAATCAATATCGACACGACGCCTTCCAGTTTTCCAATCTCTAGACAAATAACCATTCTCAGAAATTAATTCTGTATAAGAAGAATCCTGTGCATGAAAATAGTCCAACACTTCGTCAAAAGCAGGCATATAATCATATTCTGAAGGATAAAAGTAGAAGTCATCTATTTCATACATTTCACCTAAATCTGGACCTTTCTCTGTAATACAGACTGCTTCATCATAATCACTATAATGAGCAGAACACCAGGAAGTAATAGACTCTCTTAAAGAATTATATTCTAACAACTTGCGAAAGGTCACTGGACCATTCATCATTTGTGATTTCCAAATGGAAAAATATTTTTCAATAGCATCATCATGGCTACTATTTAAAGCGATTAGAAATTGATTAAACTCTTCTTCACTAGAAAAATATTGATTTAAACTTTGATAGTACCGATTTTTTATTTGATTGGAAGAGCCATCAAATTCAGCTAAGTAATCAATATGATTCCATCCTACAATATAACTAAGCAATTCTAATGCTTTATTTCTATGATCATACCCCGCTGCTCCATATCCATAATGAATAATATAACAAGCAGCACTATCTACTATAGTTTCTGGGTCCATATGAGCATTTAAATAGTACATAGGAAGTGTTACTGTTGTCTTTTTATAGTCACCTAAATCCATTTCAAATAAGAAAGTACCATCATTATCGAAACGGTTAATTTCAAAAGTTAAATCATCTTCACTGACATATTTACTATGATTCAAAATATAACCAATGACACTATGACTAAATTCGGGATCTGATTCATTCTTCGCTTCTATCATAGAAGTAAGAATCATTTTCATTTCATCCACTAAATCAGGACATAAGGCATACCCTTCTTTCGTTCCTGTTGTTTGATATTCATAATATAGATCAAATAATTGAATCAAACGACGAGCTTTCTCTTCATCAATTGAAGTTTCCTTACAAATCACATCCACCATTTTTTCTTCATCACTTTCAAAAATAACAGACATAAGGTTGTCATAACCAACTACTTCAAACAAAGTAAATAATTCATGGCTAGCTCCCTCATAGCGCTCATGATAAGAACCAGCGCGAGTATCCTCTGAAACAGCGAACATAGACTCTCTTAATCCATGACCAGAAAATTCTCGAGAAACCATTCTCCCTAAAAAATTATTCCATGCCTCTTCCACTCCATCCTTATAAGAATCACTTAAATCATAAGTAGGAAATTGTGTTTCAACAAAATAAAGTAAAGTAGCAATTTGTTCATCTCCTAAGTAAGGGTAATAAAGAGTAAGAAAGGGTTCCAATTTTTCTAGATATAAATCTGAATAGACACTTTCGGAACCAATTTCTTGTAAATAATAAGGATTCTTCTTCATCTTTTTCTGAATTAAATCAAGTAAATCTTTTAGAGATGAGTCTTCAGTAGAAAACTCTACTACTTTCGAATTTAAATCATGAAAATATTCCACAGTGCCAATAGCTGTAGCGCCTAATAACAGGAACAATCCAAAAGTACATGCCTTTCTTTTAAGTTCTTCCTCTCTTTTAGTTACATCCAGTTTTCTCATAAAACCATCTCCCATAAATGTGTACTTATTTTATCACATTTTATGTAAAATAGCAACAAAAAAACCTAAAGAGAACTTTAGGTTTTCAATCTTTATTTTTATGAATTAAGCATCAATTTTACTAACTGATCCAGCACCAACAGTACGTCCACCTTCACGGATAGAGAACTTAGTACCTTGTTCAATAGCAATTGGGTGAATTAATTCAACAGTCATAGTAACATTGTCACCTGGCATAACCATTTCAACACCAGCTGGTAATTGGATTACTCCAGTTACGTCTGTAGTTCTGAAATAGAATTGAGGACGATAGTTTGCAAAGAATGGAGTATGACGTCCACCTTCTTCTTTGCTAAGTACATAAACTTCAGCTTCGAATTTCGTATGTGGTGTAACTGATCCTGGTTTAGCAAGTACTTGACCACGTTCAACTTCTTCACGAGCAATACCACGTAATAATACTCCAGCATTGTCTCCTGCTTCAGCATAGTCTAATTGTTTACGGAACATTTCAATTCCTGTAACAACAGTCTTACGAGTCTCTTTAATACCAACGATTTCAACTTCATCGTTAAGTTTTAATTGTCCACGTTCTACACGTCCAGTAACAACAGTTCCACGTCCGGTGATTGTGAATACATCCTCAATACTCATTAAGAATGGTTTTTCATTATCACGTTCAGGAGTTGGAATCCATTCGTCAACTGCTTTCATTAACTCGTCGATTTTCTCTACATATTTAGCATCTCCTTCAAGAGCTTTTAATGCAGATCCACGAATAATTGGAGTGTTGTCTCCGTCGAATCCGTATTCTGTTAATAAGTCACGGATTTCCATTTCTACTAATTCTAGTAACTCTTCGTCATCTACCATGTCACATTTGTTCATGAATACTACCATTCTAGGTACTCCAACTTGACGAGCAAGTAAGATATGTTCACGAGTTTGTGCCATAGGTCCGTCAGTAGCGGCGATAACTAAGATACCACCATCCATTTGTGCTGCACCAGTAATCATGTTCTTTACGTAGTCAGCATGTCCTGGACAGTCAACGTGTGCATAGTGACGAGTCTCAGTTTGATACTCAACGTGAGCAGTATTAATTGTAATACCTCTTTCTCTTTCCTCAGGCGCTTTATCGATATTTGAATATTCAGTAAAGTCAGCCCAAGCTGAATTATGATCATGTTGAACCTTAGTAATAGCTGCTGTTAAAGTAGTTTTCCCATGGTCAACGTGTCCAATTGTACCAATGTTAACATGTGGTTTTGAACGATCGAATTTTGCTTTTGCCATTTTAATTTCCTCCTTAATTAATATACTATTATATTTTATCTAACAATTGAAATTTTTTCAACTGTTTTGATACTTTTTTCAGTATCTCTGAAAAATTTATAACAACAAGGGGAATTCTCCCCTGTTATTAACTTTTATTAATTTCCGCTTTTCTTAACGATTTCTTCTGCAATGTTCTTAGGAACTTCATCATAATGATCGAATACCATTACGAAGTTTCCACGTCCTTGTGTATTAGAACGTAAACTTGTTGCATATCCAAACATTTCAGAAAGTGGTACCATTGCATTTAAGCGAATTGCGTTTCCAGCAGATTCTTGACCAAGCGGACGTCCACGACGAGCTGTTAAGTCTCCCATAACATTTCCAAAATATTCATCTGGCGTTGTTACTTCAACTTTCATAATAGGTTCAAGAAGTACTGGTCTACATTTGTTCTTTGCTTCTTTTAAAGCGAAACTTGCTGCGATCTTGAATGCCATTTCGTTAGAGTCAACATCGTGGTAGCTACCATCGAATAAAGTACATTTAACATCAATCATAGGGTATCCTGCAAGAACACCTGTTTGTAATGCTTCTTGTAATCCTTTATCGACAACTGGAATATATTCACGAGGAACAACTCCACCAACGATTGCATCAACGAATTCATATCCTTTATCTGGATTTGGTTCAAACTTAACCCATACGTGTCCGTATTGTCCACGTCCACCAGATTGCTTAATGTACTTACCTTCACAATCAGCAGCTTGGCGAATTGTTTCACGATAAGCAACTTGTGGTTGACCAATATTTGCTTCCACTTGGAATTCTCTCTTCATACGGTCAACTAATACATCTAAGTGTAACTCACCCATTCCAGCGATAACAGTTTGACCAGTTTCATGATCTGTATGTACACGGAATGTTGGATCTTCTTCAGCAAGCTTTTGTAAAGCAATTGCCATCTTATCCTGATCAGCTTTTGATTTAGGTTCAACAGCCAATTGAATTACTGGTTCTGGGAATTCCATTGATTCTAGAATAACTGGTTTCTTTTCATCACATAGAGTATCTCCAGTCGTTGTGTTCTTTAAACCAACGATAGCAGCAATATCTCCTGTCCAAACCTCAGAAATTTCAGTTCTGTTATTAGCATGCATTAATAGTAAACGTCCAACACGTTCTTTTGAATCTTTTGTAGAGTTTAGTACATAAGATCCACTAGATAGGTGTCCAGAATAAACTCTAAAGAATGTTAAACGTCCAACGAATGGATCAGTCATTACTTTAAATGCTAATGCTGCAAATGGTTCTGTATCTGATGGATGACGAACAGCTGGTTTTCCATCTAAGTCAGTTCCTTCAATAGATGCGATATCTGTAGGAGCTGGTAAGTAATCAACAACTGCATCAAGTAAGAATTTAATTCCCATATTTCCAAGTGCAGTACCGCACATTACTGGGAAGAATTCTACTGCAAGAGTTCCCTTACGAATTGCTCTCTTAATCATTTCAACAGTTACTTCTCCACCATCTAAATAGGTTTCCATTAATTCATCATCAAATTCAGCGATTGCTTCAATCAAATCATTACGCTTCTCTTCAGCAATGTCCTTAAGATCTGCAGGAATTTCAATTTCCTTTGCCTCTTCATCTTGCTTTCCATCGAATTCATAAGCCTTCATTGTAACTAAATCAATTACTCCATGGAACTCACTTTCTGCTCCAATTGGCCATTCGATTGGTTTTGCATTTACTCCTAATCTAGATTTGATAGTAGATAATGTATATTCAAAATTAGCTCCCATCTTATCCATCTTATTTGCAAATATAATACGTGGTACAGAGAAATCTGTAGCTTGACGCCAAACTGTTTCTGTTTGTGGTTCTACACCAGCCTGAGAATCTAGTAGGGCAACAGCACCATCTAGTACTCTTAAACTACGACTAACTTCTACTGTAAAGTCTACGTGTCCTGGCGTATCGATGATATTCATACGATATCCTTTCCAGTAAGCAGTAGTAGCAGCAGATGTAATCGTAATACCACGCTCTTGTTCTTGAGCCATCCAGTCCATCTGGCTAGCTCCATCATGAGTTTCACCAATTTTGTGGATTTTCTTTGTATGGAATAATACACGCTCAGTTGTTGTTGTTTTACCAGCATCAATGTGAGCCATAATTCCAAAATTTCTTGTATGTTCTAATGACGTATCACGAGCCATAAATAAATCCTTTCCTACCAACGATAATGAGCAAATGCTTTGTTAGCTTCTGCCATTCTATGGGTATCTTCACGTTTTTTAACTGCTGCACCAGTTCCGTTTGATGCATCAATAATTTCATTTGCAAGATTTTCAGCCATTCCTTTTCCACCTCTAAGTCTTGCATAATTTACTAACCATCTAAGTCCTAAAGCTTGACTTCTTTCAGCACTAACCTCTTGTGGTACTTGATAGTTAGAACCACCAACACGACGAGATTTTACTTCAAGTAATGGTTTAATATTTTCTAATGCTTTGTTAAATACTTCTAAAGGATCTTGTCCTGTTTTTTCTTTAACAATATCAAAAGCTTTGTATAAAATTGTTTGCGCTTTTCCCTTTTTACCACCAATCATCATACGGTTTACTAATTTGGTAACCACTTTTGAATTATATAGCGGATCTGGTAAAACGTCTCTTTTAACTGCTTGTCTCTTACGCATGTTTTCTTCCTCCCTTCAGTTATATTGTTTTTTTATTTTTAGTTTTTAGGTCTTTTTGCTCCGTATTTAGAACGAGCTTGTTTTCTATCTTTAACACCAGCTGTATCTAAAGTACCACGAACGATGTGATAACGAACTCCGATTAAGTCCTTAACACGTCCACCACGAACCAATACAACGCTATGCTCTTGTAAGTTATGTCCTTCTCCAGGAATATAAGTATCTACTTCTTTTCCGTTAGATAAACGAACACGTGCATATTTACGAAGTGCTGAGTTTGGTTTCTTTGGTGTTTTCGTACCTACACGAGTACAAACTCCACGTTTTTGAGGAGAAGCCAATTTCGTAGTCTTCTTTTGGATTGTATTTAATCCAAACCCTAAAACTGGTGATTTGCTTTTTCTTACTTTATTAGTTCTATTTTTTCTAATCAACTGTTGCACTGTAGGCATATTTTATCTCTCCTTTCTTTACACATATCCAGGTGTATCATTTTTACTCCTAAATTAAGTTCTGTCTGATGACAAAACCTAAATTTACTAAGCATAGATAATATAACACTACCTACTTGGAATGTCAAGCAAAAATCAAAATTTCTAGGAATCAAATGAGGAATGATAACCTTCTGTTGTATAAACCCCTCCACACTGGATATAGGAAGTAACTTCTAATCCTTGATCTTTAAGTCGAACAACACTATAACCACTACAAGAATTTCCGGCAACACTGTAGGCAGTTAAGTACTGATGATTCATTAATTCTGAAGTAGGAACTACCAGTTCCGTTCCATCAATTTGATTTTGATACCGTTCCAACAAATAAGTAGAAGTAACAGAACCAACTTCTCTTTCATAGGATTTTGCTTTTTCGATTTCTTCTTCTGTATAATTAGAACCTGTTGGTGTATTGATAGGTACATTAGGAGTACCAGACCCACCAGAAATTCCCACTTTTTCAGATCCGATGGAAATTAGAATAATTGCGACAAAGAAAACGACAATAAAAGCCAAAAATACAGAAAGTCCCCATCCCTGTTGATTAAGCTTTTTCATAATACCACCTCAAGTAATTACATTATATGCTAAAGTTTAAAAAAAGAAAAGTACTTTTCGAAAGTACCAATTTTAAGAATATTTCTTCTGAGTCGCCGAATCTGATTTAACTACAGGTGTCATCTTCTCATCAATTATATCGACATTCCCAGATGCCATTTCCTGAACAATCCCTTCGGCCACTGCTTCTTGTCTCTTTCTATTTTGATTAAGTGCCATTGATTGAAAGATTTCTCCTCCCATTGAGAAATAAATTTTACGAAATAGATGATTCATGCATAGACAACCTTCCAAATCATCAAAATCAAAGTCTTCTAATTCCTGATTTACAACCTTAGAAAATGATAAATTATATTTTGCTAAATCTTCAATCGCAGTTTTTAAATCAATATAAATCATGATTTTACCTTCTCTGGTACGTTTAATAATAGAAGTAATTCTCTCATCAAGTAAAGAAAATTGAGAATCTAAGTCTGTATCAAAAATGCCCAAATCTACTTTTTCTGAATCCCCAGAAAGAACCTTTTCGGCCATTGTAAGAGAAGCTCTTAAAATACTTTTTTTAAGTTCTAAGTAAGAAGACAACAAATCTACATAGTTTGAGAAAACATCTTCTAAAAAAACTTTATCATAAAAGGAACCCTCATCCTCAATTAATTTATAAAAATGATTCTCTAAATTTTTTTGAATTGCCTCTCTCTGGTAGTCACTGAATCCTACTTTTTCAAGCATTGGTGTTCCATTCTCATCTACCAAAGAATTTATTACAGCAAGCTGTTTTTCTATTTTAGAAATTGCTTGTCGCTTTCTCAATCTTAATAACATTTTTTGTGATGCTGAAACGCATTGTTTTTCCGTAGTAATTTCTCTCTCATCATCCTTAGATTCTTCCTTTACTTGAGAAGAAGTTACATTTTCAACCGCATGAATACTGGTAACTAAAAAGTTATACCTTTTAAAAAGAGGAAGTAGTTTTTCATATTCCCTTTCTAATTCTTCTGGAAAACTTTCTCGAATAATTTCCATATTCGAAGAGCCTATTTTATCAATATTAATCATAATAACCCACCTTTGTGCCTTATTATAACAATATTAAGTCTGCATAGCAAGAATAAAATCCTTTGAAATGAAAAAGCCTACGATTTGGAAGAGTTTCCCTTTATTTTTTTATCACCAAAGCAAAGATCAGCGATTTTATTGGCCATACGAACCCCTTTAGAATCAATATATTTTACTAAAAGAATCGATAGAATAAATACAACAATAATTGTAATGATAAAATCGAAAAGTAACAATTCATAATATCCAAGTGGTCCATTCATTCCTTTATATAAAATATAACTAGATAAGCTGAGCATAATTGGCCAATGAATGAGATACAATCCAAAAGAATATTTACCTAAGAATCGGAAAGGCTTTCGTTCAAATAGTTTCTGTAAGAGAGAAGAAGAAACTAGGGCAAAAATCATGAGAGATGCTCCTAAAAAATGATTAACTGTCGCAGCAGGAATTCCAAATTGACTATAATTAATAATTTGATAAATTGTTCCTTCCACATCTGCTTGTAATGGATAACTAGCGAAATAGATTCCTACAATAAAGGTTAGATAAGGAAGCCATTTTTTAGATTTATATACATCCAAATAAGGAAATCCATTCACCACTACATCACAAATCATCATTCCAACAATAAAAGAAATATAATTCAGATCTCTAAGTAGAAGAATCAAAATGATATATAAAGGATAACGAATCTTTTCTTTACCAAATAAACCAAGAAAGAAAAAGACAAGAAATGAACCATAAATTTCATAAGAAATCGTCCAAAGTGGAGAAACATAATTAGATTGAAAGCCAAAGAAATTTCCAAAGAAAGCTTCTTTTAGTACACCTAAAACACTAGGCTCAAACGTATTAAATTTCCCAAACCATACTGGATTCTTAGTAAAATCAGCTACTTGTGTATTATAAGTAAGAGAAAATTTCATTAGAAGAAATACAAATAGATTCACTACTACGATTGGTAACAGAAGACGAAAATATCTCTTGATAACACCACGCTTTAAGTAATTCTCATCCTTTTTCATAAAAAATGCATAGCTTAAGACAAAACCACTTACAATAAAGAATACATAAACTCCAAAATTTCCACTATAAAATAGATTGAGCGGTGTCTTTCCTAAAAGTAATTCTAGTTTTGAACTTCCATGAGCGTTTAAGGAAGAACAAGTTACCAATACATTACAAAATGCTAATACAAAGTGTGACAAAATAACTGAGAGGCACGCAAAACCCTTAAATCCCTCTATAAATTCTAATTTTTTCTTTTCCATTTTTATACACCTACTACACAAAAAATTACATTAATTATACAGTCTGGAAACAAGTGTGTCAACAAAAAAGAAAGAACCAAAGTTCTTTCTTTTACATAAATTCATCTTCTAATGTTTCTAACGGTTCCTCATCAATAAATTGACTTTCTAAATCGAAATCTACATTTTTGTATTTTTTCGCACCAGTACCAGCTGGAATCAATTTACCAATGATTACGTTTTCTTTTAATCCTTGTAGATAATCTACTTTTCCACGAATCGCAGCATCTGTAAGAATTCTAGTTGTTTCTTGGAAAGAAGCAGCAGATAAGAAGGAATCTGTTTCCAAAGATGCTTTTGTAATACCAAGTAATACTGGTCTTGCAGAAGCAGGTACTTTGCCTTGAAGAATTGCCTCTTTATTTGCATCGGTAAATTCACGCATACTTACTAGTAATCCAGGAAGTAACTTCGTTCCTCCACCTTCTACAACTCTCATCTTACTAATCATACGACTAGCAATAACTTCAACGTGCTTATCAGAAATATCTACACCTTGACTACGATATACGTGTTGTACTTCTTTTAAGATATACTCTTGTGTTGTTAATGGATCGGTAACTGCAAGTAATTCTTTTGGACTAACAGCACCTTCTGTTAATTTTTCACCAGCAGTAACTTTAGAACCTTTCTCTACACGAAGTTTTGCTCCATAGTTACTAACATGTTCTTTGGTTTCTACGTCATTCTTAATAAAGATTCTGAATTTTCCATGATCTTCATCAATCTTAGTAACAGTACCATCAATTTCAGCAATCGTAGCTTTTCCTTTCGGATTACGTGCTTCAAATAACTCTTGAATACGTGGAAGACCTTGAGTAATATCTTCTCCACCGGCAACTCCACCTGTATGGAATGTTCTCATGGTAAGCTGTGTACCAGGTTCACCGATTGATTGAGCAGCCATAACACCGACAGCTTCTCCAACTTCAACGATATTACCTGTTGCTAAGTTACGTCCATAACATTTTTGACATACACCACTTGCGCATCCACAAGTTAGAATCGTACGAATTTCTACTTCTTCTACTCCTGCTTTTACAATTTTTTCAGCAAGTTGTTCTGTAACGAATGTTAAACGATCACAAATAACTTCTTTTGTTTCAGGATGAAGTACTTTCTTATTCGTATAACGACCTACGATACGGTCATATAAACCTTCGATAACGGATCCTGTCTTATCATTGATGAATGCACGAACGGTAACACCTTGATCCGTTCCACAATCTTCTTCTTTTACAATAATATCTTGACTGACATCAACTAAACGACGTGTTAAGTATCCAGAGTCAGCAGTCTTTAATGCAGTATCGGCACTACCTTTACGAGCCCCATGCGTAGATAAGAAGAATTCAGATACTGAAAGGCCTTCTTTGAAAGAAGATAATACTGGGATTTCAACACTTTCTCCATTTGGTTTAGCCATCAAACCACGCATACCTGCAACCTGAGTAAAGTTTGAGATATTACCACGTGCTTTAGAGTGCATCATCATGAAGATTGGGTTATTGATATCTGCATCTGCTTTTTCTTGAAGTTCTGCAGTTACTTGTGCTTTTGCATTTTCCCAAGTTTCAATTACTTTTTCATATCTTTCTTGATCCGTAATTAAACCACGCTTATATTGTTTATTAATTTTATCTACTACTTTTTTCGCTTCTGCTACAATTTCTGGTTTCTTTTCACTACTTACAACATCATAAGCAGATACTGTAATACCAGCAATCGTAGAATACTTGAATCCTAAGTCTTTCAACTTATCAAGCATAATAGAAGTTTCTGTTGTTTTATAACGTTTGAAGATTTGTGCGATTACTTTCTCGAGTACTCCTTTTGCGAAAGGTTTTACTAGTGGACGAGCTTTAATTTCTTCTGGAATATTTACACCCTTATCAATAAAGTATTTATTTGGTGTAATTTGTTGAATATTCTCGTCACTTGGTTCATTAATGTATGGGAAAGAATCTGGTAAAATCTCATTAAATTTAATTTTACCTACAGTAGTTACTAAGAATTTTCCATGTTGTTCTTCAGTAAATAGTTTGTATTTGAAGGAATCAACTGGAACAGCAATTCTAGAATGTAGGGTAACTTCTCTTCTCTCATATGCCATTAATGCTTCATTGGTATTTTTGAAAATTCTACCTTCTCCAGGTTCACCAGCCTTTTCCATCGTAATATAGTAGTTACCTAAAACCATATCCTGAGATGGTGTAACGATTGGGTCACCTGATTTTGGATGTAGAATGTTGTTTGCACCAAGCATTAGTAATCTAGCTTCTGCTTTTGCTTCTTCTGAAAGTGGTACATGGACAGCCATCTGGTCACCATCGAAGTCTGCATTGAAAGCAGTACATACTAATGGATGTAGACGAATTGCCTTACCACCGATTAGAATTGGTTCAAATGCTTGAATTCCAAGTCTATGAAGTGTAGGTGCACGGTTTAGAAGTACAGGATGTTCCTTAATTACTTCTTCAACAACATCCCAAACAACTGGATCCTGATTTTCAATTAAACGTTTTGCAGCTTTAATATTATGAGCAATATCTTTATCAACAAGTCCATGAATTACATGTGGCTTGAATAATTCTAGAGCCATTTCTTTTGGAATACCGCATTGATACATCTTAAGAGATGGTCCTACAACGATAACACTACGTCCAGAGTAGTCAACACGTTTTCCAAGTAAGTTCTGACGGAAACGTCCTTGTTTACCCTTTAACATACTAGATAAAGATTTTAAAGGTCTGTTTCCTGCTCCCGTAACACTTCTTCCACGACGTCCATTATCAAATAAAGCGTCTACTGCTTCTTGAAGCATACGTTTTTCATTTTGAATAATGATTCCAGGAGCCCCTAAATCAATTAGTTTTTTTAGACGATTATTACGATTAATAACACGACGATATAAATCGTTTAAGTCACTAGTCGCAAATCTTCCACCATCTAACTGAATCATTGGACGAAGTTCAGGTGGAATCACTGGAATACAATCCATAATCATCCATTCAGGACGATTTCCTGATTTATAGAAGGCATCAAGCACATCAAGTCTCTTCACTAAACGAGTTCTCTTTTGTCCTTGTGCATTTTCTAATTCTTTTGAAATTTCTTCGATTTCTTTTTCAAGATCAACTCTCTTCAAAAGCTCTTTAATTGCTTCAGCACCCATACCTACTTTAAAAATATTTCCATATTTTTCATAGTAAGCACGATATTCTTTTTCAGACAATGTCTGTTTGTTTTCTAGTGGTGTATTACCTTTGTCGATTACTACATAACTAACAAAGTATAATACTTCTTCTAAGTCTCTTGGACTCATGTCTAGAACTAACCCCATACGAGATGGAACACCTTTAAAGAACCAGATGTGAGAAACTGGAGAAGCAAGCTCGATATGTCCCATACGTTCACGACGTACTTTACTACGAGTTACTTCTACCCCACAACGATCACAAACGATGTTTTTGTAACGAACTCTCTTATACTTTCCACAAGCACATTCAAAGTCTTTGGTTGGTCCAAAAATCTTTTCACAGAAAAGTCCATCACGTTCAGGTCGAAGAGTACGATAATTGATAGTCTCTGGTTTTTTTACTTCTCCATAACTCCATTTACGAATCGTTTCAGGAGAGGCAATTCCTATTTTTAATGCTTCAAATTTATCAACTGCTATCATATTATTCCTCCTCCCCTATAAAACTTTCATCAAAGTCGATTTCTTCCTCATTGAATTCCTCTTCTTCTTCCTCCAAGGCATCTTCCAATGGAAATTCTTCATCTTCTACATATTCCTCTGGATTATTTTCAACTGGAGGTAATTGACGAGCTACTACTTCATCTGTACCCATCATTTCATCCCTAGCTTCATCTTCTTCGATTTCTTTTAATCCAAGTTCGCGTCCTTCGTCATCAATGATACTGATATCTAATCCTAATGCTTGGAATTCCTTCATTAATACTCTAAAGCTTTCTGGAACTCCCGCTTGATTGATTTCTTCTCCTTTGACGATCGATTCATATACTTTTACACGTCCTAAGACGTCATCTGATTTGTAAGTAATAATTTCTTGAAGTGTATTAGCAGCACCATAAGCTTCTAGTGCCCATACTTCCATTTCTCCAAATCTCTGTCCACCAAATTGTGCTTTACCTCCAAGAGGTTGCTGTGTAACAAGAGAGTAAGGTCCTGTACTACGTGCATGCAACTTATCATCAACCATGTGGTGAAGTTTAATCATGTACATAACACCAACTGCGATACGATTATCGAATGGATCTCCCGTACGACCATCATATAAAACAGTCTTTCCATCTTTATCCATTCCTGCTTCTTTCATCATATCCGCGATGTCTTGTTCACTAGCACCATCGAATACTGGTGTTGCGATATGAACATTTAAGCTCTTAGCGGCCATACCTAAGTGAAGCTCTAGTACCTGTCCAATATTCATACGAGAAGGTACACCTTGTGGATTTAACATGATATCAACAGGACGTCCATCTGGTAAATATGGCATATCCTCTTCTGGTAGAATTAGGGAAATTACACCCTTATTTCCATGTCGTCCAGACATTTTATCTCCGATTTGGATCTTACGCTTTTGTGCGATATATACACGAATTACTTTACTAACACCAGCAGGTAATTCATCGTTATCTTTACGAGAATAGATTTTAACATCATGAACGATTCCTTCTCCACCATGTGGAACACGTAAAGAGGTATCTCTAACTTCACGAGTCTTCTCACCAAAGATTGCATGTAATAATTTTTCTTCAGAAGTAAGTTCAGCCATTCCTTTTGGTGTAACCTTACCTACTAAGATGTCTCCTTCTTTTACTTCTGTACCGATAATGACAATACCATTTTCATCTAAGTTCTTACGAGCATCATCACTAACGTTTGGAATATCACGAGTAATTTCTTCTGGTCCTAACTTCGTTTCACGACATTGCATTTGATAATCTTCGATATGAATGGATGTATAAACATCATCTTTTACAAGTTTTTCGTTTAAGATAACAGCATCTTCATAGTTATAACCATTAAATGTCATGAACGCTACTACTACGTTTTTACCAAGAGCAAGTTCTCCTTGATCCATACTTGGACCATCAGCAATAACTTCTCCACGTTTAATCGTATCTCCTACAGAAACACAAGGTCTGTGGTGATAACATGAATCCTGGTTACTTTCTTCGAAATTTGCTAAATAATAAGTATCTTTTCCTGTTTTGTTTTTGATTACAATGCGTTTTGCATCTACATACTCAACGACACCGTCTGCTTTTGATACAATCGCAGCACCAGAGTCACGAGCAGCAATATATTCAACACCTGTTCCAACTAATGGAGCTTCTGCTTTTAATAGTGGTACAGACTGACGTTGCATGTTGGCACCCATCAAAGCACGAGTTGCATCATCATGCTCAAGGAATGGGATACAGCTAGTAGTAACAGCTACTACTTGTTGTGGAGATACGTCAATATAATCTACTTGTTCAGGTTTAACAAGAATATTCTCTCCACGGAAACGAGCAGCTACTTGTTCATCAATCATAACATTGTTATCATCGGTTGTAACAGTTGCTTGTGAAATAATTACATCGTTTTCTTCATCTGCTGTTAGATAATCTACTTGTTCTGTAATTTTACAATTTTCAACTTTACGATATGGAGTCATGATAAATCCATATTCATCTACCTTTGCATAACTAGCAAGGGATGTAATCAAACCAATGTTTTGTCCTTCTGGAGACTCAATTGGACAAATTCTACCATAGTGAGATGGGTTAACGTCACGTACTTCCATACCAGCACGATCACGAGAAAGTCCTCCAGGTCCTAATGCTGATAAACGACGTTTGTTTGTAAGTTCTGAAATTGGGTTGATCTGATCCATGAATTGTGATAATTGACTAGATCCAAAGAACTCTTTCATCGCAGCTGTTACTGGACGAATATTAATTAATGTTTTTGGAGTTACTTCTTCCATTTCTTGAGTAGTCATTCTTTCACGAATTACACGTTCCATACGAGAAACACCAATACGGAATTGATTTTGTAAAAGTTCTCCTACTTGACGAATACGACGATTTCCTAAATGGTCAATTTCATCATAGTTTCCAAGTCCACTTAATAGACATAAGTAATAAGAAACTGCAGCATATACATCTGGGATAGTAAGTCTCTTAACTTCGACGTCTTGATCATTACCAATAAGTGTAATTTTCTCACTCTTCTTATTAGGATTGTAAATTTTAACTTCTTGAACTCTCTTATATACATCAAGTTCATCATTAATTTTTGCATCTTTTAATCCATAACCAGATGCAAAAATAGGTTTTAATGTCTCTAATACATCTTTGGTTACAAGGGTATCTTTTGAAACCACTACTTTTCCATCAACTTTGATATCCTCTGCTAAGGTTTGGTTTAATAATCGTTCTAATACGTTTAATTTACGATTAAATTTATAACGTCCAACACGAGCCAAATCATAACGGAACTCATCAAAGAAACGAGTAATAATTTGGTTTTTAGATGAATCAAGAGTAGCTGGCTCTCCTGGTCTTAATTTCTCATAAATTTCAATTAAGGCTTCATCGGTATTCTTAGTAGAATCCTTAAGAATTGTATTTTCAATGTATTCATTTTTACCAAATAAACCACGAATATCATCATCGCTAGACAAACCAAAAGCACGTAACAATGTAGTAAGTGTTACTTTACGAGTTCTATCAATTCTTACATATAATACATCTCTTGCATCGGTTTCAAATTCTAACCAAGTACCACGAGTTGGAATAATTTGAGATGTGATTAATTCACGACCATTTTTATCAATCTCAAGATTGAAATAAACACTAGGAGAACGAACGAGTTGTGATACGATAACACGCTCAGCACCATTGATAACGAAAGTTCCGCTATCTGTCATGATTGGCATGTCTCCCAAGAAAATTTCTTGTTCTTTTACTTCTCCTGTCTCATGATTAAAAAGTCTGACATCCACTTTTAAAGGAGCAGAGTATGTAGTTTCCCTGTCTTTACATTCTTTAATAGAGAATCTTGGTTCATCAAAATGATAATCACCAAATTCTAAAGACAAAGTCCCAGCAAAGTTTTCAACGGGGAAAAGGTCCTCAAATACCTCTTTGATACCAGTTGTTGTAAACCATTGGTAAGATTTTGTTTGAATCTCCAATAAGTCTTTGAGTTCATAAGTATTCTTAATTCTAGAAAAGCTTCTTCTTTTACGACGCTTACCGCAATCAATTATTTTATATGCCACAAAATTCACCCCTATACACATATATAATCAAAGAACATATTTATAAAAAATAATACGTTGCCAATTTATATTATTAGCACAATTCTATCAATAAGTCAACGATTTATACATTTTATTACAAAAAATCCTTTGTTTTTTTCTAAGATAGTTACATCATACAATTTTTCCAGCTCAGAAATCGTCGATTTAGCACCCTGATCTTTATGAATGACACAAAATAGTAATCCGTTTGGGACAAGGCGATCCTTCGCTCCCATTAAAATTTCATAAACAACTTTTTTACCCGCTCGAATGGGGGGATTCGAAATAATTACATTATATTTTTCTGTTACATTCGAATAACAATCACTTTCAAAAATAGAAACAGAAAGTTTGTTTGCTTTCGCATTCATTTTGGCTAGATGAAGTGCTCGTCGATTAACATCACATAGATCAACCTGACAATCAGTAGTACTGGCTAAATATAAACCAATTGGTCCATAGCCACACCCAACATCCAAAACTTTTCCAGAAAATTCTTCCAGTGGAAGATTCTCTAATAATACACGTGTTCCAAAATCCAATTTTTCTTTAGAAAAGACACCATGATCGGTAGAAAGCTCTAATGTAGTAGAAAGAATTGAAACAGACATTTTTTTAATTTCGCTTGGTAGTGATACATTATCAAAATATTGTGCCAAATTACCCCTCCTAGAAAGTATGAACTTTTATATCTCAGAAAGCAAAAAAAGAACCAACTATCAAACAATAAATAGTTAGTTCTCCCTTCGTACCCATATAATACACTACTATTTGATAAAAGGTCAAGAAAAAATGGTAGTAAATTGCTATAAAGTCAAGATAATATACACTTCTTTACATTTTATTGACATCAAGAAAGATTTCCGCACAATCTTTTTAAATACTCCAAGCCTTCTTGTCTTCTAGAAAGTCCCTCTCGTTGAGCAGAAGAGGATGGCATTTCTAAGCAGGTTCCGAGAATTGAAATATCTGACATATCCACATCATTATCAGAACTTCTATTCATAAATATTTGCCGGTCTTCAAATTTAGTAATATATTCTCGAATTAATCTTAGGTTAGTATCTAAAGTTTCAATTAGACGCACAATATCATCTGATGAAATCAACATTCTAGGTGACTCCCCTTCATCATAAAGCACAATCATGTCATACTCTTCCATTAGTTTTTCAAGTTCTGAATTTTTTTTCTTCCTCTTTAGGAACTGGATAAGTAGTAGGATAATTTGCAATATATCCAATTAATTCACAAAATTTGATAGATCTCTCAATACTCTCTTTCACCAAAGAAAGCAATTGATTATATCGAAACTCAGTATTATCTAGTATTTCATAACGAATTGATTCCCTACTTTTTCCTTCAGCAGCAAGCGTAGAATATAATTCACATTCACGATAATTGTTAAATGCAAAGTTAATCACTTCATATTTTTGAGGAAATTGAATTCCTTTTAAGTACTCCTCAATTTCATAATAATAAGGACAGTAATTCAAAATTGTATTATGTGGAACCAATGATGGAAACTTTTTTAATTCTTCTAATCGACTCATAAACCCTCCTATAACTACTTAAAGTATAACATAACCAAAAAAATATATGAATATCTTAAAAGAAGGAAACCCTCATTTCTTTAGACACTTTCTTTTACCTAACTGCGTATAATATTCTTCTATCTCAGTAGTCAATGTTCCAATTTTAATATTTAAAACAGTTAATCTAATAATTGATTTGATTGAATCCGCTGATTGTCGTTTAGCCGGAACTCCAAAAATCAAAGAAATAACAGGCATGCATAGTGTCAAAGTACCTGAAAGGATTCCTGCGACAGTAGCAACCAAACTACAAGCACAAGCTAGAGAAGAGATACCGCATGCAACTGTAAAAAGTATAACATCCCTTTTTTCCTCATTATACCCTTGTTGATACTCTCTTCGTTTTTCTATCTTATGTCTTTTTTCTGAAACATCCATAATAACACTTTCCTTGCCTTATAAAGTATATAAATTACAAAAGAAAAAAACAAGAAATATATTATAACAAAAAAAGAATCACATTTGTGATTCCTTAGTTAAATATTTATTGAATTACTTAAATTCAACAGTAGCTCCAGCTTCTTCAAGCTTAGCTTTAATGTCATTTGCTTCGTCTTTAGAAACATTTTCTTTAACAGTTCCGTTACCGTCAACGATATCTTTAGATTCTTTTAATCCTAATCCAGTAATTTCACGAACTACTTTGATTACGTTAACTTTAGCAGCACCAGCATCAGCTAATACTACAGAAACTGTAGCACTACCTTCGTCAGCAGCAGCACCAGCAGCAGGAGCTGCAGCTACAGCTACTGCACTTGGATCTACTCCAAATTCCTCTTTCATTGCATCTACTAATTCTTTAATTTCTAAAAGACTCATTTCTTTTAAGCTTTCAATAAAGCTTTCTTTTGTTAACTTTGCCATTTTATTTTTCCTCCTTATTTTTTATTAATTAGAGATTACTCTCCTTCTTTTTGTTGTGCATATAAATCTAAGCAGATTGATAAATCTTTTGCAATTTGAATCATACCACCAGCAAGCATAGTAAGTAGTCCTTCTCTTGATGGAATCTTTGCAAGTTCTTGAAGTGCAGCTTGATCTGATTTTTCTCCATCTACAATCCCTACTTTTAACATTAATGCTGGGTGTGTCTTTGCAAAATCTGATAAAACCTTAATTGGTGCAATTGCATCACTACCGAATGCTAAAGCACTAGGTCCTTCTAGACTTTCGGTCAAATCAATCTTAAGATCTGAAAAAGCTCTAGCCATTAAAGTATTTTTGTATACTTTATAGTCGCTTCCAGATTCTCTTAAAGCTCGTCTTAATTCCTTTGATTCACTATCGGTTAATCCACGATAATCGAATAGTACAATCGTAGAAGAATTATTTACAGTTTCTTTAATCTCATCGATTACACCCTGTTTTTGCTCTAAAATTTTTACATTTGCCATTCGTACACCTCCCTATTCTGATTAATTTATTTAGGGATGCCATAGAAAAAGTCCTTGACCACGCCAAGAACTTTCAAACTTGTTTTTAAGTCCTCGGTAGGATTTATGTTTATACCTACTGTCTTTGGCACCAATAAATTATCTATATTATAAACGATACTTTTCTATTTGTCAAAAGAATTTGCTAAAATTTTAATTCCTGGACCCATAGTACTTGTAACAGATACATTCTTAATGTAATCACCCTTAACAGTAGCAGGTTTTACTTTAAGAATAGCAGCTACGAAAGCATTTAAGTTTTCTACTAGTTGTTCTTCAGTAAATGAAACCTTTCCGATAATTCCATGAACGTTTCCAAAGCTATCCGTTCTATATTCTACACGTCCAGCTTTTACTTCAGATACAGCTTTTGCTACATCAGTAGTAACTGTTCCCGTTTTAGGGTTAGGCATTAATCCTTTAGGTCCTAAAACTCTACCTAATTTTCCAAGTAATGGCATCATATCAGGAGTAGCAATCATAACATCGAAATCGAACCAGTTCTCTTTTTCGATTTTTTGAAGCATGTCAGTATCACCTACATAGTCAGCTCCAGCTTCCGTTGCTTTCTTTGCTTGTTCTCCTTTTGCAATTACTAAGACACGTTTTGTCTTACCTGTACCATGAGGTAATACAATCGCACCTCTTAATTGTTGATCAGCCTTCTTTGTATCAAGGTTTAAGCGAAGGGCAACTTCAACACTACCATCAAACTTGGTAGTAGAAGTTTCTTTTACTAGTTTTACAGCTTCTTCTTTTGTATAAAGCTTAGCCTTATCTACTTTTTGAATAGCTTCAACATATTTTTTACCATGTTTTTTCATAATATTCCTCCTTATGTGGTATTTGTGTATCTCTACACAGGTAGCGAGATATGATATCTAAGATATCAAATTTGATAAGCGGATCTCTCCCACATAGGTATATCACCTATATGAATCATACTAATTTAATTAATCAGTAATTGTAATTCCCATATTACGGGCAGTACCTTCAACAATCTTCATTGCTTCTTCTACAGTATAAGCATTTAAATCAGGTAACTTAATTTCTGCGATTTCTCTTAATTGTGCTCTTGTAATGCTTCCAGCAGTTTCACTACCAGACTTACTAGCACCTTTCTGTACACCAGCAGCTTTCTTAATTAAGAATCCAGCAGGTGGGGTTTTGATTACGAAATCGAAACTTCTGTCATCATAAACAGAGATTTCAACTGGTAAAATATCTCCCATTTTTTCTCTTGTTGCATCGTTATATCTTGTACAAAATTCTTGTAAGTTAATTCCAGCAGGTCCTAATACTGTTCCAACAGGTGGAGCAGGTGTAGCCTTACCAGCAGGAATTTGTAATTTAATCTTTTTTACAACTTCTTTTGCCACGAAAAACACCTCCTATAAATTTTTGTTCCGTTTTCACGTGTGTGGTCCAAGTAGCTTTTTATCCGCTTGATTCTTTCGAATCTTTCTAACAAATTGCTTCCCACTAAATCTATATAATTAAATATAGCCCCTAAATAATAACATTATTCATAGAAAAAAGCAAGTTCTTTCTATATTTTATTTCAAAAACTGAAAGAATTGAAACTAATTTGCTACTTCAATTTCTGAAAGTTCTACTTCTACAGAAGTCTCTTGTCCAAATAAATCGACAAGTAATACAACTTTTTGTGTTGCTGAATCGATTTCATCAATCACACCAAACATCGCTGCAAATGGTCCAGATACAATACGAACTCGTGTTCCTTTTTCTAGTTCTTTATCAACATCGATTCGGCTCATACCCATGTTATTTAAGATTTTATCGATTTCATATGGTTGTAACGGTGTAGGTTTCGCACCCTTTCCACTAGAACCAATAAATCCAGTAACTCCTGGTGTATTACGAACAACATACCAAGCTTCATCACTCATTACCATTTCAACAAGAATATATCCAGGAAAAGTCTTTCTAACCTTCTCTGTTTTTACCCCATTATTCTCCTCAACCTCTTTATGTTCAGGAACAATGACACGGAAAATATAATCTTGCATATCCATGCTTTCAGCACGCATCTCTAGTTTTTCTTTTACTTTATTCTCATGTCCAGAATAAGTATTTACTACATACCATTGTTTATCCATAGATTACACCCCTGTCTTTAATAATGCAAAAAGCAAATCGATTAGATAGAAAAATGCTGAGAAAAATAAAATAAACACAAGTGTTGCAATAGAATATTTCATCATATCTTTCTTACTAGGCCATTTTACTTTAGAAACTTCCAATCTTACTTCATGAAAGTATTTGAAAATTCCTTTCTTTGCTTTTTTAGGCTTTTTTTCTTTCTTTGACTTTTTAGAAGTATCTTTTTTCACTTCTTTTTTTGAATCTTTCTTAGAAGAATCAGTTTTCTTTTCTTTAGATTTTTTTCCGTTTTCTTCAAGTTTTTCTAATTCTTGATCAACGTCTAAAATCTCACGTTTTGACTTTACAACCTTTGCCATTTTTACCCACCTTTTGTATCAAAATAAAAACACCCTTTCGTGTTCACCATTAAGATAACACAAAAGAATGGAAATAGTCAATATTATTTTTACTTTTTATATTGTTTTGAAGAGACAAGTGGATACGTAAATTCTACTTCTCTTGGATCTTTAATCAAATATTCCTCTGTAAAAGGAAATGTTTGACACAAACTACCAGAAGAACTTTCATAATATTTCCTTTGATACACCATATTAGAACATAGTTGATCGTTTGATAAAGGAACATTAAACATGTCTCTCTGCTTGCAAAATTCAAGTTGTAAATCTAAAGGAAGATACATTTTTAGCAAAGTGATTTTACCAAAATATCCATTTCTTATAATACGAAAGATACTTGCATAAACATCGAATTTACGAGTATCTAACATGTCTAAAACAATCAATCCCTCTTGATCTTTGATAGCTTCCCTAAGTAATGTTCCATACTTTTTACGAATAGCTGTAGAGAAAAGCATTCCACAAGTATCTTGATCAATTACAGATCGAACGACTTCATCCTGAGAAATAATCTTAGTTGGAACGGGAGCCGTTTTCTTTAATTTGTATGATAGAGTTGTTTTTCCAGATGAGGTTGGTCCAATTAATAAGACCACTCGATGATTAATAGGAATATCCATCTAACTTCACACCTTTCACATTTATTTTATATAAAATTCTTTATATCAAAATCGATTTATATTCCCGTGAGGAGTTTCTAGTCCAAAAGAGAAAATAAATTGAACTTCTCTTGGATCTTTAATGATACACTCATCAACATCTTCGAACCTTGAATATAAACTTCCAATAGAACTATGATAAAAACTACTTTGCTTTAAAATTGTATTATGAAGTTCTTCATGTGTTGTGTTCCTCCTCAACAGATCATCATCCCTTTGTTCGCAAAAAAGTAAATGTAAATCGATTGGTAAATCTGTTTTTAGTAAAGTAATTCTATCTTCATATCCAATTTCTCGAAGATGATTAAGAGTTTCTAATACATTTTTATATAGAAGTTCCATACCATCAATAATTACCAACTGATTCTGTTGATCCAAAATTGCTTCTTTAATAGCTGAAATATATAAAATCTGAAATTCTAAATCAATAGCATACTGTGGCTGATTCTGATTTACTTTATAGAAGACTTCATCATGAGATACGATCACAGAGGTTCCTTGAAATTGTTCTTGAATCTTCTTTGCCATCGTACTTTTTCCGGAAGTCGTTGGACCAACAATTAAAACAATCCGATTATGAATAGGAATCGTCATCACTCTTCCCCCTTTGTAGTTGCCTATTTTATCACAAAATACAAATTTTTTCAAGAAAAAAAGACTTATAAAGTCTCTAATTAAAAATAAACAAATAGGCAAATATGGAAAGCATTGTTAAAACGGCAACCATTGTAAACATCAAAATATAATTTACATAAGCAGCTTCCCCACTGTTTTGTGCCATCGCACGTCCTGCTTCTGTACTTTTTGTTAAGGTACGAGAATTTCCTAAAGAACTAGACTGACTCATTTTTCGGTCGATATAATCACTATAATAAATTGGTTCTTCTAAATTTCCAAAAACTTGACTGTAATATTCAATATCTTCTTCTGGAAAATATGTTTTTACAAAGTCCATATTACTTTGTAAAACACTAAATTGAAGAAGTCCATTATCTAAATTATAACCTGATTCTCCATCGGATAAATAGACACAAAAAGCTAAGGAAGACAACATTTCTATATCCTCTATCTGCGCTCTTTTTAAATCTTCAGAATCAAAAAAAGAATTCGAACTTGGATACACAGCTTGAAACGAAGGCGTTCTCGTTTCTTCCTCCACGAAGACAGATTGTGGATTAAAGTTTCTCACAATTCCCCCACTTTGATGAATTCTTTTTAATTGTGCATCTAATTGATAAAAGAAATTACGTTTATAATCATTTGTCCGTTCTGAAAGACCAAAGTCTATGATATTGAGTCGTCCCATAGTATCACCTATTATCATTATACACTACTTAAAAATTTTTTCAATTCCTTAAATATTCTCGTAATAGTCTTCTAGCTTTCCGTAAATCTAAAAGCACTTTCGTTAAATCAATTTCCAATAAATCAGATATTTCAGAATTTGAAAATCCATTCCAATAAAGTTCAAAGATTCGTCCTGTACGATCATCTAAATCTAAACAAAATTGATGAACTTGCATGGATACTTGCCCTCTTGAATATTCTCTTTCTGGATCTAAAGCAGAGGGATCTTCTAAGTATTCACCCAAACACTGATCACTTCCTGAAGAAACTTGATCTAAGGAATAGGCATCCAAATAGATGGAATTCTTTTTTGCTTGAAATCCTTTGATATAGTTTAGAATTCTACTTCTTACTGTGATACATAAAAAAGTATAAAATAAAGTCTCACCATCTTCTCGGTAATATCGAATCGCTCGATCAAATGCTAAATACGCTTCTTGACATAGATCTTCATACTCGATTCCATAATGTTTATAAAATTGATAATACTGTCCTGCATACTTTTTTAAAAGTGGTTGATATTTATCATAAAGAACCGAAAAAGCATCTTCATTGTTCTCTCCCACCATATAAATTAGTTCATAATCGTTGTACTGCCTATAATCTCTCATCCTATCCTTTCTGCCGAAAGATTTCATAAATTAGAATCCCGGCTGCCACACTGGCATTCAAACTATTTATTTTGCCACGCATAGGGATTCTAGCGATGAAGTCACAAGATTCTTTTACTAACCTACTCATTCCCTCTCCTTCATTTCCAATTACTAAAGCAATTTTCCCAGAATAAGAGATTTCACGATAATCTTGACTATTCACCATATCAGTACCAACAATCCAAAAACCATGGTCTTTTAGTTTTTGAATCGTAGTTGGTAAATTTACAACCATACTAATTGGAACATTCGTAATCGCACCAGCACTTGTTTTGATCACTGTGGCATTGACCTGAGCTCCTCGATTCTTAGGTAAAATAATTCCCGTAACTCCAGCCGCTTCACAAGTACGGATAATGGCACCTAAATTATGAGGGTCCTCCAAATGATCCAAAATTACAACAACTGCATCTTCTACATCCAAAAAATCTTCATAGTCGGTGTAGCTAAAATCCTCTACATCCAGAATTATACCCTGATGATTTCCATTTGCAAGTTGCTCTAATTCCATTTTGGTCATGATTTTTACCGGAATTTTCGATTTTTCTATAGCGAAAATTAAATTTTTATCACGGAAATTCTCTTGTAAGTAGATTTTTCGTATTTTTTCACTTTTTTTCAAAAATTCTTCTGCGACATTTTTTCCATATACTAACATAGTTTTCCCTCCAATATTTGTGCCATTATCTCATTAATTCGCTCCTTGTTTTGTGATAAATCTAAATATCCAATCAAAGCTTCTAAAGCAGTCGCATGTTTATAAGTAACGATATCACAATTCTTAGGATGAGAATTACTCTTATAATTTCTCGCTCGTTTTATGATAGAGAGCTCGTCTTCTGTAAAAAAGTCTTGTTCCATTAGTTTTTGTAAGAAGAAGGCTTGCCTTTTCGCACTGACATATTCGATGGATCTCGTTTGTAATTCATTCACATGATTCATTCCTAAAGAGATTAAATGATGACGGATATAATTTTCGTAAATGGTATCTCCAAGATAGGCAAGAACTAGTACATTTATTTCTAATAAATTCATAAAATCACCTACTAGTAGTATAACATAATACAAAAGAAGAGTAATAAGAAAGAAAAAATTAGAAAACGGAATTTGACGAAATCTTAAAAAAGTAGTATAATACAGGCGCAAAAAGGGAGGTTGGCTATGAATCGATTATTTACAGAATTAGAAACAAAAAGAATAAAAATAATAAAAGCAGGAATTGGGGTAATTACCTTGTTAAGTATCCCTTTGCTTACAAGAATTACAGAATTACAAAACTATGAAGAAAGTTCACAAGAAGCAGAAAGTCTAAATATAACAGAAGAAGGAAATCATACAATACTTACAGAATCTACTATCATGATGATAGGAAATAGTAATGAACAGATTCTCATTGAAGCAATGAAAGAACAGCAATTGGAACAATATCAAAACACTCCATCATTTGACGAAACAAAAATGAGTGATTATCTTGCCTATCAAGAACAGTATCATACTTCTATTGAAGATAGCGTGATTCAGGTAAATATTGGTTTAAATAAAGAATTTTATGAGGACGTAACAATTATTGAAGAACCAGATAATCTACTAGCATTAGTTAATAAATACAATCAATTACCAAGTGATTATATTCCAGAAGATTTAACAGCTTTAAAATGCAATCCAAAATTTAAGTTAAGACAAGAGGCAGCAGAAGCATTTGATTTATTAATTGAAGCAGCCAAAGAAGATGGCATAAAAGTAGAACCCTATAGTGCATATCGCTCGTATAATACACAAGTAGTAGTTTATAATAGACATTTAGAAAACTCAAATAATGAAGTAAAAATAGCGGATACCTTTTCAGCTCGTCCTGGACATTCAGAACATCAAACAGGTCTAGCCGTTGATATTCGAACCGTTAATCAATATGAGATTTCTGAAAGTGATTATGAGTGGATGAAAGAAAACTCTTATAAATATGGTTTTATTATTCGATACCCAGAAGGAAAAACAGATATTACAGGATATCAAGAAGAACCATGGCAACTTCGCTATGTAGGGTTAGAAGCGGCCAAAGAAATTACTGAAATGAATGTTACATTAGATGAATATTGGCAATTAAAAGAACTAAGTTATCATTCAAGTTTTGAAAAAAAATAGGAATCATAATTCACTAGTTAAACGAATGATTTTAACCAGTTCTATAAGACCTATTACTGAAAGCTACCAAATGGTAGCTTTTGAATTTACCAATAGTAACTCTTAAAAGAGACCATATCCTTTGAACATACTTATACTTTAAATTTGCAGGATTTTCAAACCAAAAGAAAAAACTTCGATTACGAAGTTTATCCATTCTAGTATGTAGATAATGCAAAGTGTTGATTGATTAAAGAAGCCTGAGTGATTAATGATTCAGATGTATACTTACCAGACGCATGCATAATACCGACTATTGTAGCATTAGAACTATTTGAGCCAGATTGTTGAAAAGCGGGTCCTCCACTATCTCCATTCGTAGAGACCATTGCAGCTCTTATTTGTTTAGTATATGAAATATTAGTTTCAGAATCAGTATATGAGTAATTAGTGGTTGTAATAGTCCCTGATGTTAAACCGGTTGATCTACCATATTTAGATATAGATTGTCCAGCTACTGGTGATGAATTAACGTTTGCACTTAAGGTAATAGTGATTCCAAGAGAAGGAACAATTATTATATTAGAAAGAGTGGCACCAGAATTATTTGTCACAAAGGCAGCGTCTAATTCGCCTATATTTTGGTAACTTCTTAATGTACCAATTCCTGGAATAGAGTCCCCACTACTCTTAAGACAATGGGCAGCAGTTACAATACCCGTCTGTCCTGTTGACAATTTTGCTCTATAGCCATAAGAGCATTGTTGTTGGCCCTTTGTTGATATAAATGATCCACCTGGGCTTGCAGTTGATATTAGCTCAAAAATTGTCGTTTTATTAAAAGAAATCATTGGAGAATCTATCACATTTTTCTTAAATTCTTCTATTTTTTCATCTGTCAGATCCTCTAATTCAACTACTACACGATTGGAAACAACATCAACATATAAACCAGTTAAATTATCAATTTTTCCTAAAAAATTATTTAAAATAGTATCATTTAATTCATTTAATTCTTCATAAGAATAATCAACATATTCTATCTTTGAGTTTTCATCAATATTGATGATTGATTCATATGTTTCATTTTGACTATTTGGAATATTTTGTTCTACAACTTGAATAGTCAAATTATCATTACTATCAATATACAATCCACCAATATAATCAGGATAAATAACTTCCCCTAATTTATTTTTAATAAATTTTGATTCTATCATATTAGCTTTTTTTGCTGCCAATTCATTGCGCTCGAGTTTAACTAGATAATCTTCGCTATATTGCATTTTATTTGAATCATTTTGTGTTAAGTTTTCATATTCTTGTGCATTTACAGGTATTACTAATGTAGTTAAAATCATTGCTGAACATAGTATTAAACCAATTTTCTTTTTCATTTTTCCTCCAATATCATTTATAACAAACATATTTCTTGTAACTCGTAAGTATTGTGTAATTAATATGTTGTTACCAATTAAATCAAATCATTAAAAGTAACATTAAATCTGTCTAATAACGCTCAGAAATTACATTCAAATCACCTCTTTCACTTGTAAAATATGATTTTATTTAATAAAGAAAAGTCTACTTAATAGTGAATTCAGCAGCTACATTAAATCCTCTTTCTTTTCCGTTTTCGTAAAGGTATGTCATATCTTTTATAATTCTATAAGTTCCTTTTTTTAGTTTTCCATAATCTCCGAATCCATGTTCAATTTCTCTTGATTCTCCGGCATCAAGTTCAATAGCATATAATAGAAACCATTGATCACCAGTTTTTAGCTTATGCCATGCCCCATATTTTTTTATTTCGACTTCAAAAGAAGCCCCATATCTAATCTTTTGATCACTATTATTTTTTACGATTAAGGTGACACCTGTATTGGTTAATGTCCCCTCTTTAATTATTAATGAAACATCACTATCTGATATTTGAATGTCTGATTTCTTTCCTATTCTATTGTTAGTACACCAGTATATTCCTAAAACCAGAACTACACAAAGTAAAATAATTGGTGTCTTTTTTTTCATTTTCTTACTTCTCCATTCCAATGAATTACTTTATCATTCTTTTATTGATAAAGTTAAATTTTTATTTAATAAACAAAAGCCTATTTAATAGTAAACTCACCAGCTATATTAAATTTTTCTTCCTTTCCACTTTCGTAAAGGTATACCATATCTTTTATAATCCTATAAGTTCCCTTTTTTAGTTTGCCATATCCATATTCTAAATTAACCTCCATTTCTTTTGATTCGCCAACATGAAGGAAAGAAGAAGATAGAGTAAACCATCGATCACCACTCTTCAGCTTGTACCATTCCCCATGTTTTTTAATCTCAATTATATAACCTTCTCCATATGTAACTGTTTTATCACTACCATTCCTTAAGATTAAGGTGGCATTTTTATTAGTTAATGTCCCTTCTTTAATAGTTAAGGAAACATCACTTTCTGATATTTGCATATCTGATTTCTCTCCTATCCTATTGTTAGTACACCAGTATATTCCTAAAACCAGAACTACACAAAGTAAAATAATTGGTATCTTTTTTTTCATTTTATCCTCCTACATTCCAATGAATTACCTTATCATTTTCTTATACAGTGCACTATAAACGCAGACTTTACCTATAATCTAAATAGTTGGTTTTTGTAAAAATGTTGTTATCAAAAAACGACAAAATCTTCATATTTGATATTATCATAGTAACACATTTTTTATTCAAAATCTCAAAATGGTGAGATTTGGTAAGTTTTCGGTGAAATTCGGTAAAATGCCTCTTTAAACAAAGATATTTCAACCAATAAAAAAGGAAGATTAATCATCCCGATTTCTTCCTACTAAAATTAAAACATATCTTAAGATTTCTAATAAAGTAGTCGCGAGACCAGCTACATAAGTCATGGCGGCTGCTTTTAACATTTCTTCGCTTCCATCATGTTCCTTTTTTTCTAGAATTTTCATTTTTTCTAAATAAACAAGAGCTCTTCTAGAAGCATCGAATTCGACTGGCAACGTAATTAATTGAAAGAATAAAATTACTAATAAAAGTCCAATTCCTCCCCATGCAAGATCTAACATATTAAAGAAAAAACCAATTAGAATTGCCAAGTATCCAAACTTAGAAGCAAAGCTAACAAGTGGAAAAATAAATCCTCGAAGTCGAATAAAGAAATAACCTTCCTTATCTTGAATCGCATGACCTACCTCATGAGCAGCAACACTACAAGAGGCAATACTTTCTCCATGATAAATATCAGTAGAAAGACGAACGACTTTTCGATTGGGATCATAATGATCCGTAAGAACTCCCTTTACTTCTGTAACATAAACATCCGAAAGTCCATTTTCATCCAAAATCATACGAGCGACTTCCTGTCCCGAAAGCCCTTTTTTGTTATTTATTTTTTGATATTTTTTATATTTACTATTTACAAAGTACTGAGCAATTAAAGTGATAATCGCTCCAATCGCAACTAGTCCGTATCCAATTAGATCATAACTATAATATGGCATGAGACCCCTCCTTTTTTCCTATAAACGTTCATAGGTCGTTCCTTCTCGACCATCGATTAAACGAATTCCTTTTTCTAATAACTCTTCTCGAATTTGATCTGCCTCTTCAAAATTTTTATTTTGTTTTGCAATCGCACGATCTTCAATTCGTTTTAAAATATAACTTTCTAAATCAGAATCCAATTCTTCTTTTTCAGAAGTTAAATCTAAGGACAATACTTTATCAAAATCTTCAATTAAATAAAGCTTTGTAAAATCAGTGAGTTCCTCATCCTTTAATACATCATAAACAAGAGTTAACATACTAGAAGTATTTAAATCATTAGCAATTGCTTCTTTAAAAGCATTCTGATAAAAATCAATTTTTCCTTCTTTTAAATCTGGAGTACGAGATAATTTCTCAATACGACTTTTTAATTTTTGATACGCTTGACTTGCCTGATCTAATGCATCATACGTAAATGTTAATACTTTTCGGTAATGACTTCCTAAACAAAAGTAGCGATACGCAAGTGGATCATAACCCTTTTCTTCTAATAAGGAAACAGTTAAGAACTCTCCATTTGATTTACTCATTTTTCCAGATTGATCATTTAGATGTTCTCCATGAACCCAGTAGTTACACCATTTATGTCCAAAGTATGCTTCACTTTGGGCAATTTCATTCGTATGATGCGGGAAAATATTATCAACACCACCACAGTGTATATCCAAGTATTCTCCCAAATATTTTCCACTAATCCCACTACATTCAATGTGCCATCCAGGGTATCCTACTCCCCAAGGAGAATCCCACTTCATCTCTTGATTAGAAAATTTACTAACCGTAAACCATAGTCCAAAATCTCCTGGATTTCTCTTAGCCGTATCTTCTTCTACCGTCTCTCTGACACCAACTAATAAGTCTTCTGGATTTTTTCCAGATAATTGATAGTAGTCTTTTGCTTTACTGATATCGAAATAAACATTGCCAGAAGAAAGATAGGCATAGCCATCTTCCAACATTTTAGAAATCATTTCAATGTACGTCGAAATATGATTGCTCGCAGGTTCTACAATATCTGGTTTTCGAATATTTAATTTGTCACAATCAGAAAAGAACGCGTCCGTATAAAACTTTGCAATTTCTGCTACTGTTTTCCCCTCACGACGGGCTCCCTTTTCCATCTTGTCTTCGCCTTCGTCAGCATCACTCGTCAAGTGACCAACATCCGTAATATTCATTACTCTACGAACATCATATCCTAAATAACGAAGTCCCTTTTCTAGGATATCTTCAAAAATATAGGTACGTAAATTTCCAATATGCGCATAGTGATATACAGTAGGACCACAAGTATAAAGTCGTACAACTCCTTCTTCTCTTGGAATAAATTCTTCTAATTGTCGATTTAAGGTATTATATATTTTCATAGTGCCTCCCCTTTCATGATACAAAACAATTATGGAATAAATATGTTTTAAATTACTTTTATTATAACACAGTATCCCAAAAATAATAGAAAATTACGTAATATTCATTGAATTAGACAATAGTCTGAAAAATAGAATTGATTTCTTCAAAAAGGAAAAAGACAGAAATAAAAATCTGTCTATGAATTACTAAGAAGATAAGTTTTCTAAACGAATATGATTTTGTCCTAATAATATTTTTTCAATTACGTAGGAATCGATTTTATCTTCAATAATCTTTCGTACTTTTCTAGCGCCAAATTCTCTATATTCACTAAGATTCATAATTTGAGAAATCATTTTATTTCCAAGATGTAATTCGATTCCCTTCCCTTTGAATTTTTCTTTGACACCCTTCAATTGTTTTTTGATAATTTCTTCCATCACATCTTCCTTCATCCGTGAAAACTCAATTACTTGACCAATTCGATTTAATAGTTCAGCAGATAAGAAATCCTGAACATTTCTTTTTACTGCTTGATTGTTTTCTGAAAAACCAAGAGTCTTTCCTTGAAACCCTAAATTAGAAGTCATAATAATAATATGATGTTTAAACGAAACTACATTTCCTTTTGAATCTGTTAATTTTCCATCTTCTAACATTTGAAGAAATAAATTCAAAACACTAGGATGAGCTTTTTCAATTTCGTCAAAAAGAATAACCGCATGAGGTTTATTTCGAATTTCTTCTAATCGATTATGACAGTCATCATATCCAACATACCCAGGATTAGAACCAATAATTTTTGTAAGAGAACTACTATCAGCATATTCACTCATATCGAATTTGATAAAATGATTCTTTCCAAATAATAAATCGCTATATTTCTCTGCCAATAAGGTCTTTCCTACGCCTGTAGGCCCTACAAACAAGAAGGAAGAAGGACGTTCTTGGTCTTGAAATCCTAATTGAATTCGTTTTGTCATTTTGATCAGTTCATCAATCGCAGAATCCTGCCCTTTAATTTCCTTTTTTAACTGCTTTTCTAATCGATCAAATAAACGACTCTCTGAATGCTCGATTTCATAAACAGGAATCTTCGTTTTCTGACTAATTACTTTTGAAACGTCTTCTAATTTTACTGTTTTAAAATAAGAATTAGAATTCATTTTTAATTCTAAGGCATTGATTTTACTGGTAAGTTCTTTTTCTCTTGTTTTTAATCCAGAAGCTTCATGAAATTTTTGATTCATAATATATTTATTTTTTTGCTTTAATACTTCAGAGAGTTGTTGATGATAAGATTCCAGCAATTCACCCTTTTTATTTTTAGAAAGAGAAACTCTAGAACAAACTTCATCTAAAATATCTAATGATTTATCTGGTTGTTTTCTTTCATTAACATAACGATTCGTTAAGGAAATAATATTAGTTAAAATGGCATCAGGCACTTGCACATGATGATATTCTTCATATAAAGGACGAAGCTTCGTAAGGATTTCATAAACAGTCTCATCGGTTGGTTCTTCAACAAAAATGGATTGAAATCTACGGTCAATTGCCTTATCTTTTTCAATCGATTGTTTATATTCTTCGGTGGTAGTCGCACCAATTAAACGAAGTTTTCCTCGCGCAAGAGCTGGTTTAAAGATGTTAGCAGCATCAATCGCACCTTCCGCTCCCCCTGCTCCCATAAGGGTATGAATTTCGTCGATAAAGAGAAGAATGGAATCATCTTTTTCTATCTCTCCAAGCATTTTAGTAAGACGTTCTTCGAATTCTCCACGATACTTAGTACCTGCGACTAAAGACGCAATAGAGACTGAGATAATCCTTTTCCCTAGTAACTGACTAGGAACCTCTCTTGTTACGATTCTTCTAGCGAGTTCCTCGACAATAGCTGTCTTTCCTACACCCGCATCACCGATTAGTAGAGGATTGTTTTTGGTACGCCTACACAGAATCTCCATCAATCTAGTTAATTCTTCTTCTCTTCCAATTACAGGATCTAGTCGATTAGAAGATGCTTCCTTCGTAAGATCTAAACCAAACTCTTCTACAATTAGTTTCTTTCCACCTTTTTTCTTTTTGGTAATCACTTTACTAGAAAAGTATTCTTGAAGCTCTGACACATCTACTTCCATTTGATTCAAGATCCGGATTGCTACGCCTTCTCCCTCCTCTAAAACAGATAAAAAGAGTTGCTCACTAGTAACTTCTCCGTTATTCGTTTCTTTTGCAAGCAAAATAGCAGTTTCAATAACTCTCTTGAGTAAAGGAGTAAATAGAAACCATTCGTTCTCTTCTTTTCCAATCCCGATTTGTTCTACTACTTGTTTATGAAAAGAATCATAAGTAATATGAAAGGTAGCTAATCTCTTTTTTAATTCTGAATTGTTCTTTAAAATAGATAAAATCAAATGTTCACTACCAACATAAGGATGCCTTAAGTTCTGCATTTCCCTTTTGGCACCTAGTAAAACCTTTTGTGCTTCTTCACTAAATCTAGAAAACATAACAATCCCTCCTATTTTCAGTCTATGATTATTATGTTTGTTTTAGAACATTTTTAAACACCAAAAAGAAAAAGAGCGAAAATCAGCTCATAAAAAATACTACCGATTTCTACATCGATACAAATATTGTTTCAGTTCTTGTTCTGTCCCATTCTTAATTTTTCCATATTTGTCAATTAAATCTAAAATAGAATAATCAAAAACAGATCCCATATGCAACTGGTCCATATCAGAATACATCCCATCTCCAACTGTTTCATAGTTTCCTTTCGCCGTTACATAAAGAGTATTCATGACCCATAAATAGCCCATTACCATTTGAACATGCATAGGAAGAATCTTGTATTCAAAAGGATCTCCATATTCCGCTCTACCAGTTTTCCATACAAAGTCTAGTCCTTTAAACCAATATTGGAATTGTGGGTATTTTTCTTTGTATTTCCTTGTAATATCTGGATAATCCTCATGAAATGCATCAATCGAAAAATTAATTGTTATATTACTTTTAATATTTCTACTGATACAGTATTTCTGATAATCATCAAAAGACTCTAACACTAGTTGAGGGAATTTCTTAGCATTCGTCACCATAGAAAGCCTGGGAACCAAGATATGATGTTTCATAATTAACTCAATCGTATAACAAATGAGTTCTTCATTTAAGGTAGGTTCTCCTCCAGTAAACATAATTGTTTGTATATCTTGGATATCGTTATTTAATAAAACCTGATTCACAATTTCTTTTGACATATCAACTTCTTCTGGATCACCACGCATACACATCTTACACCATTCATTACACCGTCTAGTAACTTCTAAAGCTAGATATTCTAAAGACACCATAACTTTTCTCCCCCTCTTTTTGAGAAGATATTATAAGGATTTTTTTCATTTTGTCAAATACACGAAAAAGATAGAACCGATAGATTCTACCTTTTTATCATTTTACTTTTTCTTATAATGCTAAGATAATTAGGAAAATAACAACTAGAATTGCTAGTAATGTTAAGAATAATTTCCAAATATGAGAAATCCATTGCTTATAAGAAACATTTAAGTAAGAAAGTGTTGGCATTAAGATAAAGCTAGTTGGAGCTACCAATAAGATTAAACCATAGATTGATTGATAAATAATTCCAATTAATGGATATAACCCACTATCTGTAATTACAGTTCTTACATATGGTAAAGTACTTTGAACTACATAAGTGATATCAACATTAAAGAATGATGCCAACATCGCAGTAAGAGTCATTGTTACCACATTGATTCCTGAAGTAAGATCCAGTAAGAATTTTGTAAATACTAATTGGAATGGATGATAAGTAACTAATACTAATACCACATATGTTAATAATATGATAGTTGCTGGCCCAATCGCTTTTTTGAATCCATCGCAAATTCCATCGATGAAATCTTGCCATTTTACACGATATATAAGTGCTAATACACAAGTTGCTATCAAAATAAGTGCTGGCATTTCAATACCAATGTTCCATTCACCAAATGCATTTAATTGTCCCAACAATTTTCCAAAGATTGGGAATCCAAAGATTTCATAAGTTGTAACGGCTTCTTTTGCTTCTGAGAACCAAGTAATATCGAATAATCCTTCCCAATCAAATACAGAAATTGCTAACATGATTAGTAATAAATCAAAGATTATTACGAATGGCCAAATATTAGCTTTCTTTTCTGATTTTGTTGGAATTACTAAAGTTTCAGAGTTATCTCTTGCCATTGCTGCACTATTTTTTGATGGACGTCCTCTTTTCCCAGTAGATTTAGAATTTGTTTTTGAAGATTTAGAAGAATTTTTCTTCGTCGTTTTTGAGTTAGATTTTGTAGTAGATTTCTTTCCCGTTGTCTTTTCTTTTGTAACTACTTTTTCTTCTACCTCAGCCTCTTCTTTTAATTCATTTGCCTTTGATGGAGTAGATTTTTCTTCTGCTTGTACGGTAACATTCTTTGTCTTTTTTCCATAAAGAATGACTTGTGCAATTAATAGAATGACAAAGATAATTAGTATTACAATCTTAGAAACCATTTCATCAAAAATAGATAATTCTAAAACTTGATTTAAATAACTCGTTGTCATTACCCCAAGAGTCGTTCCTGCAATTCCTGCTACAGTAGGACCTACGGTTACAGTGGCAGCAATCAAACTATTGTATCCCATTTTAAGTACTACATCAATAATAAATGGAAATACAAATAGAATTGGTACAGAAATTCCTGTTACTGATACAATTACTGAAATTAGAATAATAACAGTTGCTAGGAAAATATGTTCCATTCCTTTGAATCCATCCGTAATTTTTTGTACTAATTGGTGATACGCAGAAGTACGATAAGCAACTCCATAGAATACACCACAAGTAACAACATAAAGAAGTATACTTCCGAAATATTGTAGTGCAATCATTGGATAAGCAAATACATCAAATAAACCTGCTTGGATTCTTTCACCTTCTACTAATGTTTCTTGAAATTGTGCACTAGGGAATATCCAAGTACATAAAACAATAGCTAGAATTGTAATGAAAAGAACTTTTAAAATGTTATGTTTCTTCATATTAACCCTCCCATTATTAATTATAACAACATTTATTGTAAAATCAATATTTTTAAGTGAAAGTTTGGTGAAATTTCCTTACAAATAAGCATTTTAAAAGAAAAAGACCCTATAAAAAGGATCTAACCATTTATAATTCTGTTTCCTTGCTATCTAACGGTCTCATGAGTGGAAACATAACAACATCACGAATACTTTCACTTCCTGTTAGTAATTGAACAATACGATCAACTCCCATACCCCAACCAGAAATTGGAGGCATTCCATATTCCATGGCACCAATGTAATCGTAATCCATTTCCATGGCCTCTTCATCTCCAGCTGCTTTTAGACTTGCTTGTTCTAAGAGTCTACGTTCTTGTTCTTGTGGATCAACAAGTTCTGAATATCCATTAACGATTTCTGCTCCATTAATTACTAGTTGGAATCGATCACTTACTTCAGGACGGTCGTCATTACTTCTAGCTAATGGAGATAAACTCGTTGGATGTTCTGTTAAATAGACTGGTCCTAACATATGTGGGCGTGCTACTTTCTTATATAAAACATCAACTAAGTTTCCAAATCCTAAATTTTCAAGTGGTGTTTCACTTTCTACTTCGATTTTTTCTTCTAGGATTTTAGAAAGCAATTTTTCTTTTGTATTATAAACGTCAATATCGATATTGGCATATTTGATTAATAGTTCACGAAAAGTTACTCTTCCCCAATCCCCACTCATATCGATTTCTTGGTCACCAAACGTAATTTTTAGTGTTCCAAAAATATTCATTACGATTGTTTGAAGCATATTTTGAATTAACTTCATATTATCTTCGTAATTGTAGTAAGCTTGGTATCCCTCTACCATTGTAAAATCTTGTAAGTGAGAAGCGTCCATTCCCTCATTTCTAAAACAACGGGCTACTTCATAAACTTTAGGAATTCCTCCTACTACTGCCCTTTTTAGATAAGTTTCTGGTGCAATTCTTAAATATACATCTAAATCTAAAGCGTTATGATGAGCCTTAAATGGTCTTGCCGTTGCCCCACTTGCTTTATTATTTAAAATAGGAGTTTCAATTTCCATATATCCTAAGTTATCTAAGTAATTTCTAAGTTCACGAATAAATTTCACACGAACCATAAAACGATTTCTAGTATCTTGATTCATAATTAAATCAACATATCTTTGACGATAACAAGCTTCTAAATCTGTTAAACCATGGAACTTTTCAGGAAGTGGTTTTAATGCTTTTCCTAAAAACTCGAAATAATCAGCACGTAGTGTTTTTTCTCCAGTATGAGTGGTAAAAATTTCTCCTACTGCTCCAATAAAATCACCAATATCAATATTTGTTTTAAAGAACTCGTATTTTTCTTCCCCTACTAAATCAATCTTAATTGAAATTTGAAGATCTCCCTCAATATCTCTTATTTTTAAGAAACTCATCTTTCCCATTTTTCTCATAAATACAATACGTCCTGCAACAGAAACATTCTTTGTTTCATCTTCTAATAGACTTGCTTCTTTTAAAGAATGTGTAACCTCAAAACGTTCTGGATATGGATTACAAACTTCTCGGATTTGATTTATTTTTTCTCTTCTTACTAATTCTTGTTCTGAAAATTCTCTCATATTTTAACCTCCCTTATGAGTTACTTTTAATCTGTCGTAATTACTTTTGTTTTAGCAAGTCGGTCATGAAGACCCCTTCCTGATTCTGAGTACATTATCATAAAGACAGAAATAATAATTAATACTATTTGAATTCCCTGCATTGTAAAACTACCATAATAATAATATCTACGTCCCATGAATAATACCATAGAGACAATCAACATTTTACTAGCGATAGATGGAACAATCAAAGAACGGACAATGTATTGATTCATACTGGCTTCTCCAAGATCTTCGGATACTACTCGAATCTTTAATAACTTTTTGCCAATCGTTTGCCCCTTATTATAGAATTGAAATACGACATAGTAAAGAATTAAAATCGAAATTTCTATAATCATTGGAATGACGTTACTATAATCGATATCATAAACGATATCTACTGATTTATTGACATATTCTTCTGGATCTAAACTTCCCTCTAGGAATTCTGCTTGAATGGTTTGATATTCGTTAAGATATGCTTCATAGTTCTTATTTGTAGGAACAAACGTAAGAACCAATGTTGATAACATCATAACGATAATAAAATCAATAATATAGGCAAGAATTCTTGGAAAAGAATATGCCTTTTTATAAGAAACACTTTCTTCCTCTGTACGAATTCTTTCTTCTTTCAAAGAAGAATCCTCTATGATTTCTGTAGTTATCTCTTCTTTTTCAATTGGTTTTGCTTTTTCCCTCTCCTTAGTACTTTCTTTTTTCTGAGAAGTCTTAGTCTTTGCTTTTACCGTCTTTTTTTCTGTACTTTTCTTTTTTTCTACCGAAGAATCTTTCTTCTTCTTAGTAGTTTTCTTTTCTACATAAGTAGCCTCTATTTCTTTTCCTTTTTTTAAGTCCTTTTTTTCTTTTACTTCTTCTTTACTTTTTGCCACTTTTTCCACCTAACTTTCTATCCATTTCTTATATTCGTTCAATGTACCAATTATATCAGAAATACGCGTTTGAAGGAATATTTTATTCTTAATTTCATTCGATTTTGGAAGCCCTTTCAAATACCACGCAATATGACTCCGAATTTCTAAGACTGCTAAATGTTCATCTTTTAATTGATAAAGATTATCAAGATGTTTTAAACAGAATTCAATTCTTTCTCTTGGACTAGGTTCTTCTAGTTTTTTTCCTGTTTCTAGATAGTAATTAATCTCACGAATTAACCAAGGTCGCCCTAATACTCCACGTCCAATCATAATGGCATCACAACCCGTTTCTTCTAACATTTTCTTGGCAAGCTCTGGTGTTGTGATATCTCCATTTCCAATGACAGGAATAGAGACTGCTTCTTTGACTTCTTTTATAATTGACCAATCTGCCTTCCCAGAATACCCCTGACTACGAGTTCTTGGATGAACGCAAATAGCAGACGCTCCTGCCTCTTCACAAATTTTAGCAACCTCGATAGCATTGATATGTTCATGATCCCAACCACTACGAATTTTAACAGTTACAGGTATAGGAACAGCTTCTACAACACTAGAAACAATCTCACGAATTTTCTCTGGATTTTTTAAAAGGGCTGCCCCCGCTTGAGATTTTACGGCGACTTTTGGAACGGGACACCCCATATTAATATCGATAATATCAGGATGCATATGTTCATAGACATATTTTGCTGCAATGACGAAGGATTCTTTATCACTCCCAAAAATTTGTTGTGTAATTGGTCGTTCCTCTTCTTCCATATAAAGCATATCAATTGTTTTTTTACTATTATAGAACAATGCCTTATCACTGACCATTTCCGCATAAATCAATCCACAACCCATTTCTTTTACGATTTTACGAAAACTTGAATTCCCAATTCCAGCCATCGGAGCTAACACCGTTTGATTCTTAATTTCAACATTTCCGATTTTCCACATATCCATCCCTCAAATCACTATAGATAATACCATAAATCAGGGAAAAAAGAAAGAACAAGCAGAAACAAAACAAGCGCATCCGCTTCTTCTAGATTCAAAACAAATTCACTTTCTTCGATTTCTTCTAAACAAATACACTACTTCTGCACTTTTTCTAATCGATAAGGAATCTTCTCATATCGTAAGAATTTAGCATACACTCTCGCATGTTCATGAATCTCCTCTTTAGAAAGTTGTTCTAGAGAATGTGCTTTTACAAAAGGAGAATCTTTATAATGACATACCGTTACTAAATCTAGATAAGGTTTTAATTTAGATAATGCCTGTATTGTTGTTTTAACATCCTCCATCGTTTCCGTTGGAAATCCTGCAATCATATTAGATCTTAACTTTTTCAAAGAATCCTGACTAATATATTGATTAAATTCTAAGAATTCTTGAGCTGTAAATCCTTTATCCATTAGTTCTAAAATTCTGTCTTCCCCCGACTCAAAGGAACCACCAATCCAGTCCACCTTTTTACTAGCCCTAAGAGAATATTTAAAATCATGATGAATCGCATCCGAAAAAGCAAACCCAATTAAATTTACCCTTTCAATATGATCCTTCCTCTCTGTATAATCAATCACCTCAGGTAATAGGTATTTTTTCTCTTTATCTAATCCAAATTGACATACATTCATCCCGCGAAACGAAAGTGTTTTAATATTTTTCTGATCTGCATAATCAATGATTTCTTTTACTCTTGAAAAATCCATACTGACTAAAGGTGTTTTTTGATAATTTGTCTTACAAAAAGAACATTGATGTAAACAACCACTAGAAATATAAAGATCAAGTGTTCCATTCATTAAACGCGCATACCCAAAAGAGGAGTCAGAATCGATTGATTCTTGAAATAAATCACTTAGTAATTGATCTGTCTGGTTATAAGGAATCACACAGTCAATCCTTGTATGAATCCAATTAGATAAATTAGAAAAAACAACGGGATCTAAATATTCCCGTGCTAGACATCCGGTTAGATACGTTCTAGCACTAGGCTTTTTTACATTAAGAATCGATTCTATATAAGAAAGAGTATAAAAGATTCTATCCACATGACAGGCACAAGAAGTAGAAAAAATAATGACATCTGCCTCTTCTGGTTCTTTTATCAACTGACAATCTTCTCTTTCCATCAGCCGATGAATGATTTCAAAATACTGATAATTCACGCCACAACTATTATATTTCCCTATAAATATTTTCATAGAATCACTCACTTTATTTTTTGTTTTGCTTCACTAGAGACTTCCCATTCTTCCCCTCCTAAAAAGGTATGACCATTTTGTAATTCTTCTCTAAACAAACAGTAAAACTTTAAAGGAATAGGAGCAGAAAAAACAGCAGAATTTTGATCAGAAAGATACTCTTCTTGAGTAATCTGATTAATTACAGTTGGATGCAACAATTCTTCATAATCACTTTCTGAAATTACTAAATTACTCGTATAATCAATAATTCTTTTTCTTTCTTCATCCTTGATATAACTATGTACTACTCTACACTTTCCTAGAGAATCGTCCACATAGGAGGTCATCAAAATTCCTCCAAGATGACGGAAAAAATAGAAGCTTCGATAATGGCAAATTCCTTTTCTCTTCTTATAGTTTAACAATTCCATTTTGAAAGGAATTAATTTTAGAGGATGATCTGACTGAATTAAATCAGAAAATCTAGAAAATTCTAAAGAATTCCCTTCAAACCAAATTTTTCGTTTATTATGACTGATTCGTTCTAATCGAAAACCCATTTTCTGATACTTGAAATGACGAAAAGGATTACAAGAGGTAAAGGCACGAATGGCACCCATTCTAGTATCGAATGTTACGTCTCCTAATTCTTCAAAAAACATTAGCATATTTCTTATATGAATACCAAATTCATTGTATTCAGTATTTTGATATCTATCTTCTAACATTAACTTTTTTGGTTTTGACATAAGAACCTCCTATTCTATTTGAAAAAAGAAATACCGGAATGATATTTCTTAAAACACATAAGCTTTATCGTTTAATGTGAGTATTATATACATATATTGCTTTCTCTGGATCACGATCCATATCTCTAAGCTGTTGATCAATCTCAGCTTTACTCATTGGAACACTAGGTTCTGGATGATTATAAGTTTGAACTAAATTAGATAACAAACCCTCTCTAGCGCGACAAAAAGTAGCATTTTGTTGAAAGTTCTCCATAGACATAGTGGCTACACTTAATACATTTTCCAATTGATTTTCCCTCATCATTTGAATTAAAGGTTGACTACTTTTTCCCTGAACATAAGAAAGAGTAGCAAAATTCATAATTTGATCAGGGAAGCGTTTAGCAAGTTCCTGAAATGCTTCATTTTCTTCTTGTGTAATTACCATTTTTCCATAATAGAACCACCAATGGAATAATAATTCATACTTCTCTTGATCAGAATATTGATTCCACTTTTTTAATTTCATAAGTTTTCACCCCTCCTAATAAATGCCCTATATACTAGCATAAAAAATAGAAAAAGTCAATTTCATTAAAACATAAAAAAAGAGGCTATTCTTTATCAATAGCTTCTTCTAATTCTTCTTTGGTCATTTTTGTATAACCTTTGATTCCCTTTTCTTTGGCAAGTGCTTTTAAGTGAGCAAGATCTTGATCTTCCTCTTTAGAAATTTCTTCTGGCATTTTACCAGTCTCTACTAAAGAGTCAATCTGTTCTTTGGTTAACGTTTCATATTCTAATAAAGCATCTGCAATTCTTTTAACAAGATCTTTGTTATCCGTTAAAATTTTCTTGGCATCTTGATAACAAGAATCGATAATCTTACGAACTTCTTTATCGATTTCATGAGCAATCTCATTTGAGAAGTTACGACTCTTATTGTAATCTCTTCCTAAGAAAACGCCACCTTCTTGTTGTTCTAATTGAACAGGTCCTAAATCACTCATTCCATATTCGGTAACCATCGCACGGGCAATTTTTGTAGCTTTTTCAAAGTCATTATGAGCCCCTGTCGTTACTTCTTTGAACTTAATTTCTTCAGAAACACGTCCACCTAATAGACCTGTAATTCTTTGTAGTAATTCTGTCTTTGTAGACAAATAAGTTTCTTCACTTGGCATCATTAAGGTATATCCACCAGCTTGACCTCTTGGAATAATGGTAATTTTTTGAACATCATCTGCATTTGGAAGTTTAATTCCAAGAACCGCATGTCCTGCTTCATGATAAGCAACAACTTCTTTTTCATGATCATTATATTTTCTAGAAACCTTAGCAGGTCCACCGATTACACGGTCTGTTGCTTCATCGATTTCACTCATTGTAATGGCATTCTTATTTCTACGAACTGCTAAAAGTGCTGCTTCATTTAGTAAGTTTTCTAACGCAGCTCCACTAAATCCTGGTGTTCTTTTCGCTAAGAAGGATAATTCAACAGACTTATCTAAAATCTTATCTTTTGCATGAACTTTTAAGATTTCCTCACGTTCACGAACATCTGGTAAATCAACTGTTACTTGACGGTCAAATCTTCCTGGTCGAAGAAGTGCAGGATCTAAGACATCGGCACGGTTTGTTGCCGCAATAATGATAATCCCTTCATTAGCACCGAACCCATCCATCTCAGTAAGTAATTGGTTAAGAGTTTGCTCTCTTTCATCGTGTCCACCACCAAGACCAGTACCACGTTGTCTTCCTACCGCATCAATTTCATCAATGAAGATTAAGCAAGGTGCTGTATGTTTCGCTTGTTTAAACATATCACGTACACGACTTGCACCAACACCGACAAACAACTCTACGAAATCAGAACCACTGATATAGTAGAAAGGAACATTTGCTTCTCCTGCGACTGCTTTTGCAAGTAATGTTTTTCCGGTTCCTGGAGGACCCACTAATAACACACCCTTAGGAATACGTGCCCCAAGTTTTGTAAATTTTTTAGGACTCTTTAAGAAGTCAATTAATTCACTAACTTCTTCTTTTTCCTCTTTTAATCCAGCTACATCTTTGAATGTAACACTATTATTGTCATTACTTAATCTTGCTCTACTCTTTCCAAAGTCCATAGACTTATTAGCGCCACCAACTTGTTTTGTTAGGAAATAGAATACAGCCCCTACCAAAATAACGATTGGTAAGACATTTACAACGATTAATAATAAGGAACTAGATTCAGGATCTGCTTTGGTATTAATCGCAATTTCTCCATTTTGTGTATCCAAAATTTCTCTCATTACAGCTTCACTTAAAGGAACGCGGACAAAGAATGTTTCATTGTCTTTATATCCATCTAGTTTACCAGTAATTTCATATGTTACTGCTCTTTCTTTTGGAGTGATTGTTAATTCTGTTACTTGTTCTTCATCTAGTAACGTAATTAATTTATCATAACTTAACACATTTACTTTTCGATTCATAATATTAAATGCGTAATAAGCTCCAAATACAAATAATATTAAAAATAAATAAGGTAATAATCCTCTTTTTAAACTATTTTTATTCATCCTCTTCCTCCTTTTAATAGTATTTTACTATTATATCATAATTCTCATTTTTTTGTTTATTAAATTTACTTTTCTTTATTCCAGGAATCCATACCACATGATCCTTGGCATCTACAACGATCGGCCAAAGTTCCCTTTCCTGCATAGGAATCTTAGAATCAATAAAGATATCTTTCACTTTTTTATGACCATTTGTTCCCTTTAAAGCCATTTTATCTCCATATTTTCTAGTTCGAATATAAAGCGGTAAAGAGATATCTTCACTGTTTAACCTGCAGACATCATTTCCGTTAGATTCACAGGAATCAACTCGTTCTAAAGTTTTCCCATTTGGCAAATTTGCATAATCAAAAAGTTCAATTTCGTAAGTATCAATCGCACTACTTTGTCTTTCAAAGGAAAGTAAGTCATAGGCCTTTACCACTTTTACTTGATCTGGCAAAAAGATATAACTATTTTTCTTTTTCGACTGAATCAGTTTTTGAATCAATTCTACATGTCGATCGTGAATTACCATTAAATCATCTTGATAAATAGTTGCCAAGATTGAGTTTAATACTTTTTCTTGAAGAACCTCATCGATTTCTAAGAACTTAGAAATATAAAATGATTTTTGGTCTGGTTGATAAAGTTTCTTGTACTCTTTCTTTGCCTGTTCATCGATATAATTATTATATTTTATTAAAGTTCTACTAAATTTCAAAAATTTTTCATTATACTTAGGATCTTCTTCACGTAAGAATGGGAGCATTTGTTTTCGATAGCGATTTCTTGTATAAGTCTCTTTTTCATTAGAAGAATCGATAACATAAGGAATTTGATGTTCTTGATTATACTTTAGAATGGTCTCCTTATTGACACAAATCAAAGGACGAACCAATGTATAGTTTTCTTGCTTTACTTCCTGCTGAAATCCAGCATATCCCACTAAGGTAGATCCACGAACTAAGCGCATGAGAATCGTTTCTATCAAATCATCTCCATGATGTGCCGTCATTAAATAATTCGCACTGTATTTCTGAACCATTCCTTCAAAATAACGGTAGCGAATCGTACGTGCCTCATTGTGAAAATTATCATCACCATAGTTTTCAATTACCATGGATTCAAAGGTAATATCCTGCTTTTTACACCAATCTTCTAAGAATTCCTTTTCTTGAAAACTTTCTTCTCGGACATTGTGATTCACATGACAACAAACGAGAGAAAAATGAATCTTTTTTTCTAAATCTTTTAAAATACTAAGGAGCGCCATAGAGTCTGGTCCCCCAGAACACCCTAAAACAATAATATCTTCTCTTTTTAAACAAAGTTTTTTTTCTAAGTAATTGTACACTTGATCCATAATGTCACCTGTTTCTAAATCTATCCAATAGCTATTTTACCATAACTAAAGAGAAAACAACTATAATAAACAAAAAGAAGTGAAAAATTTTACACTTCTAACGTTTCAATACTACTTTTACTAGGAAATATCCAATAAAGAAAAGAGAATTGAGTAAGAAAAGAATCCCAAGTTTTGAAACACCACGACTCATTGATGACTTTGAGAAAGAAGAAACTAGTGATTTCTGATATAAGTCTTCCATAGTAAGATAAATAGCTTCCAGTACAGCATATTGAAATCCATTCGGTACAATCAGTCCCTCACTACTCTCTAAATTGGTTAAATAGAGTGTACCACCAATATAATTTGATAATTCGAGCTCTTCTGCATGTAATAAGTTTCCTAGAAATACTTCCCCACCAATCCAAGGGGATAACTTCATAGAGTGGGCATCCACAATCCCATCCAACCAACAATCTCCACCAATATAGTCAGGAAAATTTGCACCTTCAACATCAGTAGCACTTTCTAAACATAAACTTCCTCCAACATAAGAAGAAAATTTTAAATTTCTCACAGAAACTGCATTTTCTAAATTTAAGTCCCCACTAACATGTTTTGATAAAATTAATCCCTCTGTACGAGTCAAACTCTTTAGAATTAAATCTCCTCCTACATACTCTGGTAAAATTAAGTCCTCTATATCGATTAAACTGCTCAAATCTAAGGATCCAAATAATTGAGTTGGAAATTTTAAACCTCTTACACTTTTCAAAGATTTTAAACCTAACCCACCTCCAAGAAATTTTGGCAAACATAGTCCCTCTACATTTTCTAAACTATTCAACCATAAGCTTTCATGAAGAATGGAAGGGAGTCTTAACCCAACCGCACTTTTTAAACCATTGAGCCAAAGATCCCCAAAAAGTTCATCTGGTAATTCTAAACCTTCTGTAGTTTCTAGTCCATTAAGTCCTAAATCTCTTCCAAGTTCAACTGGAAATTGAACTCCTTTCGCACTTTTTAAATGACTGAGCCATAAATCATCCTTTACTTTTTTAGGAAGATTTAATCCATCTTCTGGAACTTTTTCTAAAGAATTGAATCGTAAAGCCCCAAAAACTTCTTTTGGAAACACAACATCTTTTACTTCTTTCACATTTTCTAAATTGAGAGTTCCATAAATATATTCAGGAAGTACTACTCCCTCTAAGTGAGAAAGACCAGATAAATTTAATCCGCCTCCAATAATAAACTGTGGTAAGGATATCCCATCAAGCGTATTCAAGCTAGATAAATCCAAGTTTCCATAAAAATATTTTACTTTTTTTCCTTTTAAAATATCGGATACATCATTAGAAATTTCATCTGAATCACAATCAAATATTTTTACTAAGTCCTGTTTATAATCTCTTTCTTTTAAAATTTCTTCAATTCTTGGATCCTCTCCATATCCAAAACCTTCAATCCTATCATCGATTTGATATAAAAATCGAAGTTCTTCCAATGTAAGATCTGAAGTTTGATATTTCCTAGAAATTTTTGTTAATTTTTCCATATCAGAAGATTTCTTTTTATATTTCCCACGATCTGGAAATTCTTTCAATTTTTCTTCTAAAATCGGTTGCATTTCTGGTTCTATTTCTTGTCGGACTGCAACCCCTCTAATTTCTTCTATTTTGGTTTTTCCATTCATCCAAATCGCGATTCTCGGATTTTTATAAAGTCCATCTAGATCTTTTGTATAATAAACATAGAAATCTCCTTTTTGAAGCTCACTCTTCGCAGTCTCTATACCCGCTGTACACCAATTCGTTCCACTTCCCTCAATTCCTTTGACTAATTGATTAGGATCACTACCTTGATCATATCTTACCCAAATTCCTTCATTTACATTCTTTCTAGATAGTTCCACTTGATGTAACATATATCCATATAATTTTGAAAAACTACCGTTTTCTAATAATCTCTGTAATACAGCGTCTTCTACTGGTTGCCCATTTAATTCATTTTGCAAATTTTGATACACTAAGTCTAAAGCCTCTTTATCTAAATGCACAAATAAATTGGTAGTAGAGGAAGCTCTTTTATTAAACTGAGACCGGTCATGGTCATATGTCCCTAATTTCAACATTCCCTGAAATGCATAATATTTAAACCACTCTGGGTAAGAGCATTCATCACTTAAGAAATAATCCCACCAAGAGTCTAAAGATTTCTTTTGATCCCCTATGACAGCTGCAACCAGGTTTTTCTTTTCTTCTTCCGTAAATTCAATATATCCAAAACCTCTTTCTAAAGCCATTAATTTTTTCTTATCATAAAAGGATTCTTTAATATTTTCTTCTTTAATAATATATCGATCATAGTAGAATTGACGTAATAACTCAACGGCATGCATTCCCCTACTTTTCGCTAAATTTTCTACACGATTTAATCGTTCTAAGTATTTTCTAACTTTCTCGTTTTTATGATCACTAGGAGTTGCTGTATGCATAACAAGTTCACTGTTATGTAAGTCCCGATATAACCGATTTAAAAAACTTTCTCCTTGATATTGATTATTTTCCATAGAATCCCTACTCTCTATTTAGATTATACCATGCAAAGATGGTTTATAGAAAAATTAAAAAAAGAGAAATATTTCTCTTAGTAAAACAAACTATTCATCCTCTGGAATTCTTAAAATAATTTCTCCCTCTTTAGAATACATATATTTCTCCCGCGCATATCGCGCGACATAATCTGGGTCTTCAAGCTTTTCTACATCGACTTTTAACTCTTCTTCTTTTTCTCTTAAGGAAAGCATTTTTAGTTGAAGAGCTTCTTTTTCCTTATATTTTTCTGCGATTTGAACCCAATAATTCCCAATTAAGATACCGACGGCAGCAATGACAAAAATGCAACAAGGAATAAATAAAATTAACCTTGCGCGCAATTTTTTCTTCTTATTTGTCTTATTTTTTATTAAAGTCATCGCACCCTCCTACAAGAATTATAGAAAGGAAAATTCAAAATGACAATCATTTTACTTATAAAAATTTTAACTTTACATACTTTTTGACATAAGAAAAATGTCAAATTATGGAATTTAGTCTTTCTCCTTCTTCCAAAATACTCTCCTTGCTTTACGACTAAATAGATTACCAATCATGCAACCAAGAAAAACAAGTATCAAAAAATATAGATGAAGAACCCCACCATTTATTAAGTAAAGAAGAAAAAAATAGAAAAGCCAAACGGAAATACTAAAGAAAAAAGTGAAAGAAATTCGAAATATTTTTTTTGATAAAAATAACCAATGGTAACATAAATTAATTAGGTAAGATAAAAGAAATCCATAGAAAAAGGAAGTAATAAAACTTTGAATCTGAACACTAAGTTCCATTATTTAAACAACCTACTGATTAAAGTAGTATCCTTTTCCTTCTTTGTTGCATCATCAACATAAGCAAAAGATTTTAAAAAACCTTTAATAGAAACGTTTCCCTGTAAGGTATCTAATTTTAAAAGTTCTAGATCATCCCCTTTTAATACTAAGAATCCCATTACTGTTTCCATTAGAAATTCTTCATTATCAAAGCTTTCTATTTTCTTTACTCCAGTTACTAAAATGTTTTTTCTTTCTACGATATTAATGCTATGATTGTAATTTGCGATTGTCGTATCCTTGTCCATATTATCACCTACTATAGAGTATGAATGAACATAAAAAAATATGAGAACATCTTAAAAGAATTCTCATATCTAGTTTCTATTATCTACATGTTTTCAAGGTCGATGTCTAATTCATCCTTTGCTGCTTCTAAGAATAAAGGTAATAACTTGGTAGTAAGAACTTTATCAGCTAACTCTACAAGCTCTTCTCCATCTTCGTAACAGAATTTTAAATTCCCATTATTCTTGATGTCTACTAAATAATAATAAAACTTCCCTTGATAATTCACTTTACTAACTACTACATATTCGTTATCATCATCTAATTCTAATGTATCTTTTATTTCTGCTATCATCGACTTCTACCTACACTTTCTTGGCTATTAATTTTTTCCTTGTTTAGCTCAAAAACTCCTTCTAATTCATCAGTTATTTTATCAATCTCAAACTCTAAGATAGTTGTTCTACTAATTGATTTGATTAAGCCTACGATGCATTTTACAGCAAATGGTACTGCAATTCCTAAACCTACAATTTCTACAACCAAGAAAATTATAGTAGGGTTAAACAAAATAGTAGTAACAGCAGCACTTCCAAGCTTAGCGACAACTATAGCAAAATAACCAGAGAAAAAAGACAAACATATAGACCGCTTTTTCTCTTCCCTCACCTCGTCTTGATACCTTCTTCTTTGCCTTACTTTATATCTTCTTTCTAAACCATCCATAGTAGCACCTCTCTTATTTTTAAGTATACCAATTTCCAAAAAAAAAGCAAGAAATATAGAGATTCTTATACGAAAATAGACAAATCTGCTCGAAAATAAAAGTCATGAAAAAAAGCCTCTTGCAAGGCTTAATATTTTATTTTATTCTTCTTCTTCAGAATCTACAGGATCTTCTGCTTCATCGTAAGCTTTAAGAATCGTTTCTTCAAACATAGAACGTACTTCTGGATTAATTGGATGTGCAATATCTCTATATCCACCAGCAGGTGTTTTCTTACTTGGCATTGCGATAAATAATCCTTTTTCCCCTTCAATAATTCTGATGTCATGTACTGCGAAACTATCATCTAATAATACAGATGCAATTCCTTTCATTCTTGATCCTTCTTTTTCAATCTTACGTACATTTACAGATGTAATCTTCATATGTCATATCCTCCTTCTAAAGTATACACTTTATATTATTCATCATATACTTTAATCACTTAAAAGTCAACTACTTTTACGAAATATCAATCGAAGATTTGGTAGCAATTACCAACTTTCTCATCAGTACATCACTATAACTAAAAGATTTAATAAATTGTCCCTCTTTTAATGAGATAATGAATACTGAATCATAGGTACTAGTAATGGTCCCATAAAACTCCTCAATTTGATTCCTACTTCCATGAAAACGGAAATAAAGCTCCTGTCCCTTATAGGAGTCCATCCTACTTTTAATTTTCTCAATGGCAGTCATCTTGGATACCCCACAAACATACACCCTTTTGTAACAACGCCACCGATTCCTTCCGAACCATATCTCGTTTTTTCTAATAAAGGGACTAAATCAATGATTTGATTGCGATCAGACAAAGCAATTCCACTAGCAATAATCGCAGGATCCAAGGCATGGATATTGATTCTTTTTGGACTTGAAGCAAAGGTTGCTCCTGACTTAATTAGTTCTTCATAATTACTTTGGCAAGCTCCTGCAACAATGATTAATTTATCTTGATCTTTTTCATAATGTCTCGCACTTTTGACTGCTTCGATAAAGTTTCTCGTATTTTTATAACTGTTCACGTCCTGCATGGAACCTTTTCTTTTATAATACGCATCATGACCTGTAATGACCAAAATATCTGGGTTTAATTTTCTTAAGTACTCTTCTATCTGACTCGCAATATCTTCTTCATGAAGACAAACACCATAAGACATTATATTTAATTTCTTATATAAATTTAAACATCTTTTAAGGTATTCTTCATCCCCATCTATATGAAGCACTTTCCCAGGAAGATAGAAAAATTCACTACGATCTAGAGAAAGACTCTGATCCATCCTTTCATAGATTTTTTCATCATCCTCTATTTTTTGGTCTTCTACTTTCTTCAAATCAGTTAGTTGACTATCCGCATATAGCCTCATATTAATTCCCTTTAAATACGCAATTTCTCCCGAAATATCAATAATACGGAAAAAAATATCATTATGATAGGAGTTTCTAGTTACAATATCTCCCACATTAAAAAGCATATCATCACCCTCTAAATGATATGCTTTTACTTACTTAATTTATTACTAATTTCAAAATCAATCTTAGATCTATGAATAATATAGTTATACAAAATATAACATAAAACAGATAATACAAATATATGACCCATTGAGGCACAAAGTTCAACTGAAAAATTAGAAAAGGTCAAATTACTAAAAAAACCGAAATAAAAAATGGGTATTTGGTCAGTAGAGCTCCAAGAAATATAGGGAAGCCAAAAGAAGGAATCTGATATTGTTAAAATTGCTAATATATTGATTAGTAATGTGAATCTAAAATTAATTAAACTTAGTAATATAAAACTTAATATTGAAAATATAATACAAAATATATAGAATCTAAATAAAATAAAAATACAATAAATTAATATGTTAATTCCATTTATTTTACTGAATAAATCAAAGTTAAAGAAATGAAATAAATTCAAACTAGCTAAAAGAAATAATAAATTTATAATAAAACATATTGATATATTAAATACAATTTGCTTTAAAATATAATTGATACAAGAAGAATAACTTTTATATCTAATAGTTTGAAAAATGTCTTCTTTAATACTTTGATAACTTTTTACTACAATCGAAAATATCAATAAAAAGAAAATGATATGATAATAAGGATAATATAAAACTCTTATGATTGACTCAACATATGGAAGATTAATAGTAACACAACTAGAAACGTATAAATTCATTAATATCATTAATAGAATAAAAATTTTAAAAGTAGAGGTAGAAGTTAAATAATTGAAATTTTGAAAAAAATTATTTTTCACTATCTATAATCACTTCCTCAATATTATGATAAATACAAATAACAACAATAAAGCTAATAACAGCGAGTAAAAAACAATAAATAGTAAATAAAGGAATGCTAGGAATACTGTCATAAACCCAACAATTAAATAAACTAAATATTGCTGATGCTTGACTAATATGAGCATATTTTTCTAAAAGCAATACCCCCACTAGAACTTCTAAAAATATATCGCAAAATATGAACAATAAATAGGAAGAGATAACACTTACAATATAATTATTGCTTTTTCTTATTGGTATCAGTGATAAATTTGCATAAAATAACGAGCTAAATACAATATTTAATAAAAATATAATCATAAATGGAAAAGCATTTTTAACTATGGAAATTGAAACAGGAATATAGTTTTCAGGCCAATAGGATAATGTCAAATTAACATCAAAGTGACCAGAAATAATAAATGAACATATAAATATAAGGATTATAAAGGCTGGTAGAATCCAAATACATTGATAAGTTTTCAAAATAATATACTTAAAATACTCTTTATAGGACATGCGAATTAATTTATTTTTATAAAAACCTGTGCTGTATTCATGAGAAAAGGAACAACTTGCTAATAAAATTACAATCATCGGCGCAATCAATTGTATTAAAGATAAATTTGAATTTATAAGCAATTGAAAAAAAACAGTAAATGTATCTGGCATGACAGGTTTACCATTAGAAATAACCATGCCGCAAGTTTCCTCGCTAATTGTTGAGCTTTTTTCATTACACAATTCAACTAATTGATTATGAGCATTAACATTTCTAGTATAATTTTTTTTATATTGAATACCACAAAAAATTACCCATATTATTAGTAACGAAAAAATTATTAATGAAAAAAGTTTTAAAATTATATCTTTATTCTTATTTTTCTTCATAATTAGTACCATTATTTCTTTCTAAAAATATTGAAGAGAGTAACTTTAATTATCAATTAACTATGACTCTATTGGCATTTCTACATCCCAAAACCAAAATCCCCAATATGATACTGTTGATAATGTAGATTTTTTAGCTCTTACATAATGTTTATAATCGCTATCAGATGCGAAATATGTAATTTCCTCTTTAAATTTATCGTGTTTTCCATCCCCACGCAAATCAATCCATGATGAGTTTGTAACTTGTGCTTGCATAGCTCTGCCATCTGATGAAAGATCATCTCTGGCACTTGTAAGCCGAGCGCTTTGATATCCATAGTTATATTTTTTTTGAGATGATACAAGTGTAGAACCACTTAATCTTTTGATAGTTACATCTGAAAATCCCAACCAATCATTTGCACTAACACTTACTGCAGATAATACCAATGTTAATGCAAAAACAATTGCTGATACTTTAATGTACTTCATAATTATCCCTCCATTTGAATCTTAAATTTAAATATTTAAAAAGTAACAAGTTACTCTCTTCCTATTTTTACTTTTTTAACTTGACAGTCATCAAACTCATAGACTTCATCGGCTAAATCATTTATATCAGCATCCATATGCGTAGCAATAATTACAATTTTCCCCAATTTGGCCTGTTCTTTTAACGTTTTTCGAAGATTAACTGTAGTTTTCTTTTCAATACCATTAAATGGTTCATCTAAAACAATTACTTTAGGATCTTCCATTAAAACCTGGGCAATTCCTAATTTCTGTTTCATTCCAAGTGAATAATGAGAATATTTTTTATCTTTCTCAGAAGCTAAATTAACTAATTCAAGTGTTTCATTAATCTTTTGATCATCAATAGTTTTTTGAATGGATGCCAATAACTGTAAATTAGCAAACCCTGATAGTTCTGGTAAAAATTGGGGTTTTTCAATTAGGCATCGTGTATCCAATGGAAACTTTTTCTCTTGAATATAATTAATACCGTCTTGTAATATTTCTCCACTTGTTGGATGATAAAATCCACATAACATTTTCAAAAAAACACTTTTACCGCTACCATTTTGACCTACTAATACATACACCTTTCCAGAATTAAAAGTAATATTAACATCCTCTAAAACTGTAATATCTTTAAACTTTTTTGTAACATTTGAGAATACGATTTCCATAAATTTAGCCTCCATTCCTTTCAAACAAATTTATAAAGCAATTTTCATATGTATACATCAATATAATAATCAATAATATATCTAAAAATAAGTAAATCCACCATATATCTGATAAAAAAATTAAAATGCTACTTAAAAATATAATAGATATAAATATGGATAACAAAAATGATATGATTTTTTTAGTCTGAAATAAACATGTGACTAAAATGAATAATAATTGTATAAATGAAAAATAAAGAATACTTTTTAAGAATAGCAAAATATACCAAATAACGCCGTTGTTATAAAGAAAGGCTAAAACTGTAGCAATTATCAAAAACAAAGTAAATCGAAAAAAAATAGTAAAAAATAGACAAGAGACACTTTTATAAAACATCCACTTTTTTGGCGATATTCTTAAAAAAATATTATTAAATGAACTCTTAAAGTCATAAGAAAAAATATTATAAGCAATAAATAACGATATAAGAATACTAGATAAATATAGAAGAATAAATAAAATATTTTTTTTGACTAATTTAATACCCATTAAACTTAGAAAAATATCACCATAATCCAACTGCAAAAATAATTCAAAAATCAAAAATATAAAAATAAAAATAAAATAGGTTACAAAATATTTATATTTTTCTTTTAATATTTGGTAAAAATCACTAATCATGATATATTGCATACATCACATACCTCCACTTTGAAAAAACAAATATTAATAGTAAACTAAATACAACCTATTCACTATATCAAAAACGCAAAAATTTACATAAGTACTATAAATTTTATTAAACCAAATATAGCACTTTTTTTTAAATTTGTATAGTGATACTTCACTTCATTTTATTTCTAATTATAAATTCTTCAACAACAACTAAACAGTATAGTAAATATTATCCATCCACAAGTATTACTTACTCACTTAATTTATTACTCATTTCTACAAATACTTCTAAGGGAAGTTCTTCTGCTCTACTTGTTAATTGATAATTAAATTTTTGTAAGACAGATTCTATTTTAGGTAAGTCATAATTCTTTAAATTGTTCCTTAAATTCTTTCTTTTGTACTGAAAACTATCCCTTACAAGTTGCGAAAAGAAAGAAAAGTCAATCACCTCTAAAAAATTTTCCTTTCGCTTAAGGGATAAAATCACACTATCAACATTTGGTTTCGGTACAAAACAGTTACGACTTACATCAAATAGTTTTCGAATATTAAAATAATAATTTAAAAATACGGTGATGGATCCATAATCTCTTGTTTTTGGTTTCGCACAAAAACGATCTCCCACCTCTTTTTGAACCATGACTACGACCTGATCGATTAAAAGCCTAGATTCGATTAAATGCATTAAAATAGGAGTCGTTATATAATAAGGAAGATTAGCAACTACATAAAGATGTTGATACTCATAATTTTTTAAATCTTCCTCTAAATTACGCTTTAAAAAATCATCATAAATGATATCAACATTTGAATGTTGATAAAGAACATCATCTAAGATTTCTTCTAGAGATAAATCCACTTCATATGCCAAAACTTGTTTTGCGACGGATGCTAGTTTTTTAGTAAGGGATCCAGCACCTGGACCAATTTCGATTACTAAGGTATCTTCTGGAATATTACTTGCACTTACAATTTTATTAGGAATCGAATCATCTTTTAAAAAATTTTGACCGTACTTCTTTTTGAATTGAAAATTCTCCATAGAACCCCCTCCAGTTCTCATACTATATCATATTTTTTTAAAGTAGGCAAAATTAGATAATCTCAAGTTCTTCTTCCTCTTCTACTTTTCCCTTTTTTCTATTGATAATTCTCCAGATTTCTAAAACAAAAGAAATAGATAGTGGAAGTACAATCGATATTAAAAAACCAATTTTACTAGTGACAAAAGTACGAACATATCCAAGCATTGGAATTCGGAAGAAGACTTTACCAATTACTTCACTTTGCAGGATTAATGCTTTATCTTCTTTATTGTTATTGTCGCCCTTTGTACGGTAAGCTTTTTCTCCTGATTCTGTTTCTAAAATACCAACAACACGATGGGTAATTGGCACTCCATGCGTTTCAATTTCTTTCGATAAGAACGTAATGATATTATACATATGGATTTTATTTTCAGGAACACGTACTGTTACTACGGCATCATAAACATTAATATTAGGAACCATACTAGGACTAATAATGACATAGGCACTAAAAAGAGGTGCTTTATCTTGATGATTTTTCGCTGCAATCACACGGTCCCCAATTGTAATTACTACCATGAGAACTACTACGACTAAAATCATCAATAAAGCATAAAGAAAAATAGAAGATAAGTATTGTAAAAGTTTTTTGATATTCTTCACTAATCCACACCTCTTTTTATTTTTCTATCTCCATAATATCATAGGAGAAAAAGAAATTCCATGAAAAAAAGAGCCTAAGCCCTTTTTTGACACTTTTCTACCAACCCCATCTAAGAATTTCATATTGGACATTCTGTTGTCTTCCAACAGTATCCATATTATCAGTTTCAGATACTAAAAAGTCCATAAGGGTTCCTTTAATCGCACTACCGCGATCTAATACAATACCAATCACTGGTTCTCCACTAAAAGTCACATTTGAAAATTTAACAATCGTACCGCAAGGAATTGCCGAATCAGCTGCTAGGATTCTAACAGTTCCATAAGTAGAATCACTAAAATAGATATTTCCATTTCGAACATCTTGTCTTGGTGGGCAACTTACTTTACCAGTACACCCAACACAAGTTGCCTTATAGGCAGTCATTTGACCAGTAAAGGAAATTGGATTCGTTGGTCCATATTGCTTGATTTCATCAATACTTGCAACTGACATTACTTGTAATTTTTGATCTTGATTATTATACTTACTTACAATATGAATCGCTTCAATAGATTTTACTCCATTAATATTAGATACTGTATTTGTTTGCTTCCTGTTTCCGCTAGCAATTAGAAAAAGTGAAACGAAACAAGTAGTAACAAGCATCATACGGTAAGCCATCGCCTTATAAAATTTCTTCATAATTCACCCATATTCTATTCTCATATCTTAATATAAGTAAACTATATCATAATCTGTTCGATAAGTCAAATAATTGTATTGCATTTCTAGTAGTAACTTCTGCAACCTCTTCTAAGGGAATTTGCTTAATATCTGCTATTTTCTTGGCGATATACGGAATATTTTTCGATTCATTCGTAGTTCCACGCACTGGTTCAGGAGCTAAATAAGGACTATCTGTCTCTAATAAAAGATTGGTTAAAGGGATTTCTTCTATCACACCACCAAGCTTACTATTTTTGAATGTTAAAACACCACCAATTCCTAGATAATATCCTAAATCGATGAACTTTTTTGCCATTTCTAAACTTCCACTAAAACAGTGAATAACTCCTTTTACCTCTTTAAATTCTCTTAAAATTTCATAAGTTTCATTAATAGCATCTCTACTATGAATTACAACAGGAAGATGAAGTTTTTCTGCAAGTTCTAATTGCTTTCTAAATACCTCTCTTTGTTTTTCTTTATTGTCTTTGTTCCAGTAATAATCTAAACCAATCTCACCAATCGCTACAATTTTAGGATTTTTTCGAATAACATCCTCTAAAATCTCATAATCTTTATCCACAATTTTGTTAGCAACTTCCGGATGATATCCAACACAAGCATATAAATTTTTATATTTATCAACAAATTTCGTGGATAAAAGAAGATCGTCTTTTTCACAGAAAGAGGCAATCAGATACTGCACATCTGCATTTTTAGCATTTTCCACAAATAAATCTGGGGAAGTCCCAAAATCATTTCCAATATGTGTATGAGTATCTATAAACATAATTGTCACTCCATTCATTTCAATTTCTATTATAACACACAAAAAGATAGTTCCCAATTGAACTATCTCATCTTTTTTTGATTTCCAAATCGTAACCCTGGAGTTGTTAAATTAAAACAATTGAAATTATAAAAACCATTCCGCCAAATACACAGATTTTCAATATGATGGTAACCGGCAGCCCCATCTTCACTTGTTACAAAATGAGTATCGATATCGATGAACTCCTTCACATTTTCTGCATTTTCATAATAAGATTTTTTCATTTCTTTCAACATGATTTCTTTTACTACAATTAAAATGTATTTTTCTTTTATTTTCTCAATCGTATCACTAATCCTACGAAATGGATTCCTAATTTCTAGGTCACAATCCACCTCTTCCATCGTAAGAATACGATCTTGATAAACATCTCCGATTTCATCAATTCCTACCATACTTGGATTTGTACTTTTTTCCATACAAAATACCTACTTACTTTCTAACTCTTTTAGTTTTTTCTCTTTATCAATTCTCATGAATAGAGCCTCTGCTGTTAATGATTCATATGTATTGTTTTCTAAGTACTTTGTTTCCTTCATATCATTATGAATCTGTGTTTTAATTTTTTCACTTGTTTCTGGTAAATATGGACTTAAGAAGATTCCACAAACACGGATTGCCTCTAATAAGTTATATAATACTGTCATTAATCTATCTTTTTTGTCTTCTTCTTTTGCTAGAGCCCAAGGTTCTGTTTCGTCGATATATTTGTTACTACGACGAAGAACTTCAAAGATTTCATCAAGGGCTGCCCCAATTTCCAATTTTGACATTTTCGCTTCAACGCGATCTTCTAATGAGTTAATCACATCAACTAATCCTTGATCCATAGAATCTACTACCTTTTTGTTAGAAACTGGTCCGTCAAAGTATTTATTTACCATTGAAATCGTACGATTTACTAAATTTCCTAAGATATTAGCCAAATCTCCATTGATTCTTTCAATTAATAAGTCGTAAGTTAATGTTCCGTCATTTGCAAAAGGAATCTCATGAAGCACATAGTAACGAACGGCATCGACTCCAAATTCTTCCACTAAATCATCAGCATAAACAACATTCCCCTTCGATTTACTCATTTTTCCGTCACCAACAAGTAACCAAGGGTGCCCAAATACTTGTTTTGGAAGTGGTAAATCTAGACTCATTAAGAAACAAGGCCAGTAAATGGTATGAAAACGAATAATATCTTTTCCAATTAAATGAAGATCTGCTGGCCAATTTTTATGAAATTCTTCACTAGAACCATCAGGATCATATCCGATATTCGTAATATAATTAGTCAAAGCATCTAACCATACATAAACAACATGTTTCGAATCAAAATCGACTGGAATTCCCCAATCAAAGGAAGTTCTAGAAACACATAAATCCTGAAGTCCTGGCTTTAAAAAATTGTTAATCATTTCATTTTTTCTAGACTCTGGTTGGATAAACTGAGGATGATCTTCAATGTATTTGATTAATCGGTCTTGATACTTAGAAAGCTTGAAGAAGTATGCTTCCTCACTTTTTGGCTGTACTTCTCTTCCACAATCAGGACATTTTCCATCTACTAATTGACTTTCCGTAAAGAAAGATTCACAAGGAGTACAATAAAGACCTTCATATTTTCCTAAGTAAATATCTCCTTGATCATACATTTTTTTGAAGATTTTTTGAACAATTTTTTCATGATTAGCATCTGTTGTACGAACAAATCGATCATAGCTTGTATTCATAACATCCCAAATTCTTTGAATTTCACCAGCAACATCATCTACAAATTCCTTTGGTGTAACACCCTTTTCTTCTGCTTTAATCTGAATTTTTTCCCCATGTTCATCTGTTCCCGTCTGAAAGTATACGTCGAATCCTTTTAATCTTTTATAACGTGCAATCGCATCCGCTAAAACAATCTCATAAGTATTCCCAATATGAGGTTTCCCCGAAGTATAAGCAATCGCTGTAGTAATATAATATTTTTCCATCATCCATTCCTCCTTATTATTTTTTGATGGTTCTTTTGACATTCTTGATCATAATTTAATATTTCTACATACTCATCTATTGTCATTTGATGGTACTCTTCCAATAAATTTTCCTCACAATCTCTAAGAAAATCAATAATTCTACACTTGAAATGATAATCCTCTATTTTACTTCTAGGATCTGGTCCAATATTTTTGATAAATACTCTAAATTCTCCTGCAAGATAATCTGTTGGATCATATTCATCCTCTGATAAGAGATTCTTAAAAATTATTTGAATAGTGTAACCTTCTTTACTGATTAATAGATATTTCTTTCCATAATAATGGGTATCATCATCCTCGATATAGATTTCTTTATCACTACCTAAGAATCGATTAAAACAAAAATAAAGAGGATCATTGATATCAAATGTAAATTCTAAAGTATCAGTTTCTTCTTTTGTATAAGCGCTGAAAGAAATATCATCCCAAAGACTAAATCTAATATTTTTGATTCCTTCTCCAGTCCGATAGGATCTTAAAATATATAAATTTTGACCTGCATATCCTGGAGTAATTTTAATTTCTATAGTATCATTCTGATTTACTATGATTCTTTTTTTCATAAAATCACCTAATTGCCAGTAGAGCCAATTCCACCCATTCTTTCATTTTGAATATCATCTTCATTATCAACTGTTAGAAATTTAGTAAATACTGCCTGACAGATTTTATCCCCCGCATGAACTACATAATCCTCTTCCCCATGATTTTGGAGTCGAATCCACGCATGTCCTTCATTGGTAGGATTATCACAGTAATCAGCTTCAAACACACCAATTTGATTACACATTCGAACATTATGCTTAAAACCTTGACTACTTCGAACCAATAAAAACATAACATCCCCAGAATTCATATGAATTTTGATACCTAAAGGGATTTTTTTTGCCTCTCCTGGTTTTAAAGTAAAATCAATGATAGATTCAAAGTCATATCCGGCTGATTCTTTTGTACTTCTTCTAGGAATAGAATATGCATGATATAGATTTTTATCATCACATACGTCTTTTTTAAATTGTTCAAAACTAATTTTCTCAAAATATCTTGCCATCATATCACCTTCTTATTATTTTTTGGGAACCACCTTGTAAAACGATAAAATCTTTTCTTCTCATAAATTTTTTTACTCTCTGTATATAATCTCCATTATAGTAAGTTAAAAATATATTTCTAGGTTGTTCTCTAAAATCAAGAAAATCTTGGCTATTACTAAGAATTCTTGAATGAGTCCCAACTTCATAGGTTTCTTTTCCATCATCCATTGCTAAAATGCGTAATGGAATTCCTAATTCTTCTGCTATCCTTCTTTTTTTAAGAGCATTCTCTTCTAATTGTCTTTTTTGCTCACCAGTAAATGGTGCATTATAATCCCCACTATAAATAATAGACAATCTCTCTCTTTCTAATTGCGCTAATCTTGGATAATACTTTTCTACATATTCTCGAATTGAAATATTTTTTTCTCTTCCGCATGGAATCAATATATCTGACTCCATAACTGGAATTACATAATACTTTTCCATATTCTTTTACCCCCTAAAATAAAAAAAGCAATCTTTCTTCCATAAGGACGAAAAATCGCGGTACCACCTTAATTGATAAATTAAATATTTATCCACTCGATTCCTTAACGCGGAAAATACGTATAAACCTACAGTATCGATTTATCTGTTCTGGAACCATCTATTATAGTCTTTCTATATCTCTTTCACCAAACGAGACTCTCTTTAATAGAAATCGTATAACTCTTTCCTTCAAAACATTTTCGAGTTTATTATAACACGATTATTTCTAAATGTAAACTAAAAAAGCTATTACAAAGCATAGACTTATGAAAAGATTTATGATATAATAAGACGCTACAAGGGGGAGTAGAAATGCCATTATATATCTCACACGCAATTATGGGAAACAGTCTGTTTCAAGAAGCAAGAAAAGATGAGCAAATATTTAAGGTAGCAATGAAGAAAGATTCATTAAGAGGGTACTGTCAAGGACTTGACTTTACAATATTTTCAAATCCTAATGCGCATAGTGAAAGAACACAAGAATTTCTATTAACACTCCTTCAATATATTAAAGAAAATCATTTAACAGAAGACCCAGAAGTTTTAGCCTTATTATATGGACATATGAGTCATTATTTCTTTGATACCAAAGCACATCCATTCATTTACTATATAGAAAAAGGATGCAAGAAAGTTGGGATACTGGAACCACATAATTTGGTAGAAGGCTACATTGATACCTATTTAATTAAAAATATCATGCAGAAAGAAAGAGTTCAAATTGATGAGCATTTTTTTAATAAAGTTGATCTAACAAATCCAACTATAAACCAATTAATAAAAGATGTTCATATGGCAACTTATCAGGATAAAAAGATTATGAAATCTACTTATCTAGTACTATTCCTTTCTACTATCATTGAAGTAGTATCAAAGAATCCATTTATGACAGAGGACTTTCTTATCAAATTATCTTCTTTTAACAAATTTCTAGAAGTAAATTGTTTATCAAAAGAGGAATTAACGAATGAGAACAATTCTACTTGGAGAGTTCCAGTAACAGGAGAAAAACACCAAGAAAGTTTTTTACAAATCTATCAAGATACCCTTACTAGAACATTAGAAGCAATCCATGAAGTGAATGAATATCTATACCATGGAAAATCTATTTTCTCTTTAGAGAAAGTATTTCCAAATATCTCTTATGATACTGGTTGTCCTCTTTCTTTAGGATTAGATATGAAGTATGTTAGAGAAACAAACAATAAAATGAAAGCTTACCAAATTAGAAAGTAAGCTTTTTCTAATGAAAAGATAATGTATTATTCTTCTACAGTTTTGACAAAAAATGAACCTAACATTTGACTAATTAAAGAATCCGACTCTTCTAGTGGTTCTTGATCAAATAGAATTACTGCCCCTAAAACATCACTGTCTACTAAGATAGGACTCATTACATAACTACATTCTTCCTCCACTGCATCAATAAAAGAAAACGATTCTACAGAGAATTGTCCACTATTTTTCCGACTCATCACTAAATTTACAATTTTTGATGAAATCGGCTGGTTCAAGTACTCTTCTTCTAAGTTTTTACTACATGCTAATACATGATCCAAATCTACAATGATAATATTCTTTTTTAAGGTATTTGAAACAATGGAAACTATTTTTTCTGCTGTAGAGGTAAAATTATTTAGATGTGAGAATTTTCTAAGAATAATTGAATTCTTTTCTACATAAATCTCTAAAGTATCTCCCTCTCTTATTTTTAATGTTTTTCGAATTTCTTTAGGAATTACCACTCTTCCTAATTCATCAATTCTTCTTACGATTCCTGTTGACTTCATTTTTTCCCCTCTTTCTACAATTAGTATCGTAAGATTATGTGTTTTTATACAAAGAAAAAGAGAATTTCTTCTCTTCTTTAAAATACTTTTAATTAAGAATCAAATTCATTATACTTCTTCTCTTTCTTCTGTTTTTTCTACGATTTGATGATATCTTATATAACCTTCTTTTGCTTTATTTAATAAATTGTTATCTCTTAACTCTAATTCCATATAAAGTTTACTTTCCAGTTTTCCATATAAACGAATTGTAAAATAATCTTCTACTCTAGATAGTGCAAGACTTTGTTTGTCTTCTTCTACTGTATTTTCAATATTTTCTTTGAATGATGCAATGGCATCTTTCTGTACTTCTTCAATACAATATTTTTTTAAAGAATTTTTTAAGATTTGAGTTGTCTCCGATACAGCATCATAATATTCTTGAAATCTTTCATCGGTAAAATCCAACTCTTCTAGAACAGTTTCTAAACTTTCCTTTTTATCATTTAACAATTTCTCTACTTCTTTATAGCTATCTAATTTCATTCGATTAATAGTATCTGTAATATATTTTTTTGAATCAGTATTACCACTATCCTCATAAATAGAAGTTACTTTTGTAATCGCAGTATCAAATTCATTATTAAATATATTCACCATCGTCTCTAGTACAGATGTTATATTTTTCTCAATATCATATTTGAGTGTAGCTAGTAGAATTGATTTATTCTTTTCCTTAAACAGATTTGTGATATCTGATTCCATTTTTATCACCCTTTTTATTAAATTAATCATAACAGTTTATGGCTAATTAGTCAAATATAGACTAAAAAACAAAGAAAAAAGAATCTATATTTTAATACTACCAAATTACTAAAAAAATATAGATCAATCAAAGGATAAAACTAAACAATTGGATAATCAGACATTATTAGTAGTAAGATAGCTATCACTTAATTCTTTGAGTATTTTTTCATAATTTATTTTCCATTTACTTGTTATCTCTTAATATAAACTTTTGTCCTAAATTCTGGATAAATCTCACCTTGATCAAACTCACAATCTTCTGAGATTGTTTTCTGAGGAAATTTATTTCTGATTTCAATTCTTTTATTTAAGTCAGCATGATACGTTATATCACTCGCTTTATCAAGAAATTCAATTCCATCTAAATGATCGATTTCATGGCAAAAACATCTAGCTTCAAAACCTTCTGCACTACTATGATGATCATTTCCATCGATGTCCTGATAATCAAATTCTATATAATATGGTCTAGCAACTTTACCAATTACTTCTCCTGTACTCATACAGGCTTCATAATAATATGTTAGTCCTCTCATTAATGTTATTCTAGGATTAAAATATACTGTAGTTTCATAATGATCCTTAAATTGTTGAAGTTCCTCTATATTACTTACCTTCTTCTCTACTGCACTTACTAGAACTATAAATCGTTTATTGATTCCAAATTGAGGTGCTGCAGCAGCGAAAGCATATTGCTCAATACATAGATTTTTAATTTGATTAATTAAATCCAAATAAAATTGTTTATTCTCAAAATCAACTACTTCTTCACAAACCTTTTTTAATCTAGGATCATTACTTTTCACTAATTCTATTTTCATATCAAGTACCCTCCCTCACTCAAAACTTTAATACGGTTTATTATATATCAACTTCATTTTTATGCAAAGATTATTTTTTAAATAGATAATAATTATGAACAAGAAAATTTAAAAAGTTAAGTATTATTTCATGATAAAACTATAGTTCTTAGGTAATAAATAAAATAGAATTTTTGCTAGAAATGATCCATCTATAAAGAAATATCCACTCTAATTCTTGTTTTATTCTTCATAGATTTTCTTTGCACTTATTTGGTCACATTCTTGCTAATTTTCTCCATTTAAATATAACCAAATATTAAATACATGATATCTCGTATATCTATTTCTTATTGATATAAACCGAATATAAATTATACATTGATGATTTTTCCTTAATTTTTGGCCTTTTTCAGCACTACAAGTTTACATAATATTTTTACTATTTTGGATAAAAAACTATCATAATAAGTACCCTTGTAATAAAGTAAATTGATTAATTTTATCAAAAAATAGGACAGTTTTTTATAAATGTTTTTCTATTATGAATTTACATCTATAGATTTTTGAATTGGTAATTCTTTCTCTTTAATTTGAAATTTTCCATCCAATACATCATCTAACGGAATCATAAATCCGTTTTCTGTAGTTCCATTTAATATAGCATAATTATCTACAAAACGGTCGTCAGTTGGTTCAATTTGGTAAACTGGTCGATCTGTAATTTCCTCTGCCGTTCTTTGAAGCTCAGAACCACCATTATAAAAGTATGCCTTCTCCGTTGCGTATTGTAAATTCCAAACATTCGCAATTCCTGAAAAATAAGTAGTAGTAGAAGCAGCCATCATCCCAATAAATACTCTTTCACAATTAGGAATTTTATATAAAACATAAATAGCTTCATTCCCAACAAATCTCCTTTTCTCTAGACATTCTTTTTCTTCTTCTGTAATAGGCATTAAAATAATTGAGGGATTTTTAAGTCGCACTTGTAATTCTACCATAATAAAATCCCCTCCTTTTAAGTGGTTCTTATTATATCAACTTTTTAAATAGAAATCAATTTTTCTTTTTTAATACTTGTAAAAGATCTATTAAATAATAAATATAGTGTTTTTCTAATTGAATCATATCTAGAATAATAACTAATCTGGAAGAAGTCATCTTGAAACGAAACATTGGAGTGATTTTAAAAGCATCTAAGAATAATTGTTCTCCATCAATTTCCATTGTCATTTCTGGACTAAAGTATAGTTCCAAAGAATTTCTTGTCTTCTGAATTTTTTCAATTTGCCAATACTTTGCCATCTTTTCAAACCACTCTTCGTACATGTAAATCAGCATATCCTCATTCACTTTTCCAAAACGATCTTCAATTTCTGCTTTGACTTCTTGAAGTTTTTCATAAGAATCAATTTCATTAATCTTTCTATGAATTTCAATTTTTAGATTATCATCATCTGTATAAGTATCTGAAATATGCGTAGATACATCAAGTAATGGTTTCTCATTTTGAATCTCTTCTTCCTTGATTGGATTACCCTTCAGTTTTTCCACTTCATCATTTAATAGTTTTAAATACAGGTCAATTCCAACAGTATCAATAAAACCTGCCTGTTCACTACCTAAAATATCCCCTGCTCCACGGATCGATAAATCTCTAGTCGCAATGGAAAATCCACTTCCAAGCTCGGTAAAATCTTTAATCGCATTAAGCCTTTTAATGGCAGTCTCTGTGAGCATTTTCTGAGAATTGTACATTAGATAAGCGTAAGCAATTTTGTTGCTTCGCCCAACACGTCCTCGAATCTGATACAACTGACTAAGTCCAAAACAGTCTGCATTGAGAACAATTAAAGTATTCACATTGGGAATATCAATCCCTGTTTCGATAATGGTTGTACATAAAAGAATATCGTATTCATGGTTGATAAAAGATTCCATTCTGTCTTCTAATTCCTCTTTACTTAGTTGTCCATGTGCACAAATAATTCTTGCTTCAGGAACTAATTGATGGATATCCATTGCTTTTTTCTCAATTGTCTCTACTCGATTATAAAGAAGAAAAACCTGACCATTTCTTGAAAGTTCTTTATAAATCGCATCTTTCATAATTTGATTATTCTCTTCAATTACATAAGTTTGAACAGGATAACGATCTACAGGAGGAGTTTCAATCAAAGATAAACTTCTGATTCCAACCATAGACATTTGAAGTGTTCTAGGAATAGGAGTCGCTGTTAAGGTTAATACATCAACATTACTTTTATACTCCTTGATTTTCTCCTTATGAGTTACTCCAAAGCGTTGTTCTTCATCAATAACTAATAATCCCAAATCCTTTGGTTTGATATCATCACTTAACAAACGGTGTGTCCCAATTACAACATCGATACTTCCATCTTTCAGTCCGTCAATGATTTTCTTTTTTTCTTTTTGTGTTGTGAAACGATTTAGTAAACCAATTCGAACTGGAAAACTAGAAAAACGATTTAAGGCATTATGATAATGCTGACTAGAAAGAATCGTTGTTGGACATAGATAAAGAACCTGTTTTGAATCCATTACCGCTTTAAATATCGCACGAAATGCTACTTCTGTCTTTCCGTATCCTACATCACCACATAGTAATCGGTCCATCGGAACAGATGACTCCATATCATGCTTGATTTGATCAATCGCAATTAACTGATCCTTTGTCTCCTGATATTCAAAAGATTCCTCAAAAGATTCTTGAAATTCCCCATCAGGACTAAAAGCAAACCCCTGTTTCATTTCCCTTTCTGCATATAAGCGAATTAATTTATCCGCAATATCGTGAATTTTATTTTTTACTCGAGCTTTTACCTTATTCCAATCAGAACCACCCAATTTATTAACTTTAGGAACGACACCTTCGTTTCCAGAAAATTTACTAATCAAATCAATTTTTTCAACAGGAATATAGAGTTTGTCTTTCCCTGCATACAAAATTTCTAAATAATCTTTCATTAAGCCAAATTGCGTAATTGTATGAATCCCATTATAGACTCCAATTCCATGAACATTATGAACTACATAATCTCCAACATTTAATTTATTAATATCTTTAATTTTAGAAGCATATTTAAATTTTGTTTTGTATTTTTTCTTTGGTGCCATACTATGAAATAAATCTAAATCTGATATCACAACATAATTTCCAAAGAGAAATCCTTTTCCAATACTCTTCTCTATAATATTTACTTTTTCAGGATAGAAGTGATCTTCGTCTGTTAAAACATATGGTACTTGAAGTTCTTTCGTGAATGTACGGATTTGATGCTTTTTTAGACAAATCCAAATATTCTTATTTAAATACAATTGATCTTTTAGGAAGCTATTGATTAGTTCTATATTTTCATTAAAAGGAAGCAGTTCTTTACTATCATAATGAATTACTTCTATATTTTTATCTTGTAGAAGATTATCAATGGTTAAATAATGAATTTGATTCGATGGATCTATTTCAGATAATTCAAACATATACTTTGACTTAAAGCCTGAATCTTTCTCCTGCTGATATTCAAATATTTCTTTTACCAGTAATTCATAACTCTTTTCAAGTTGAGGATAATCTTTATAAACCACAATCGCTGGATTTAAATATTGATAGATATTTGAAATAGAATCAGATAATTTTAAAAGATGCTTTTGCTTTGGCTCATACTCTTCAGGATAATTTTCTAAAATAAATTCTGTATAAGGATCGATATTTACTGATTTTAAACTTTCTAAAGACTTTTGTGTATCTTCGTCAAAAGAACGGATCGATTCAATACTATCTCCAAAGAATTCAAAACGAACAGGATGATCCAATCCTAAAGGGAAAACATCAATTACAAAACCACGAACAGAGAACTCCCCTGTCTTTGTAACGATAGATTCTTTTGTATAACCGATATGATAAAGATTTTCTACTAGTTTTTTAGGTTCTATTTCATCATCGATAGAAAAGGTAAAATGACTCTGTTGATAAACTTTTTTTGTTGGAAGGAAACGAAGATATCCCATTAAGTTAGTAACAACAATATTCTTTTTATTTTTTAGAATTGAGTTAAGTGTCTCTAATCGATTCACCATTAAATCTGGACTTACCGCAATTGCCTCACTTGTTAGAAAGTCATCCATAGGAAACAAGTTAACACAGGAATTATAGTTACTTAAACTTTCATAAATTTGATTTGCTTCATATAAAGAAGGAGTTACAATTAAAATAGATTCTTCGTGATAATTCCAAAGTTGATGAATATAAACAGAAAAAAGCTCGTTTGTTAAACCAGCCAGTGCGATATTATGAATCTTATTTATTTGAAAACAATTATTAAGCATCGATCGTTCCCTTCTTCATTTTTGTATTGTATTGATTCATTAGATTATCAAAACTCATATGAAAGTAATCTTCAAGTATTAAGAGTACTTTTTCCTTTACTTGATTTAATAATTCTTTCTCAGAATTTGATATTTTTCCTAATACGTAATCCTTCGTATCTATGTTTTTATTATTAGAAATTCCAATTTTAATTCGACAGTATTCTTGGGTTCCTAAATGAAGCTCTATATTTTTTAATCCATTATGACCTCCACTGGAACCCTTTTTCTTTATCTTAAAAGACCCAACCTCTAAATCTAAATCATCGTGGATAATTAAAAGATCAGGAATTGCTATTTTATAGAAATCCACAAATTTGTGAATAACTTCTCCACTTAGATTGATATAAGATTGTGGTTTTAGTAGAATCACTTTTTCTCCATGAATCAAGGTTTCCACATAAAGGCCATTAAATTTTGATTTAGAAATAGTTATCCCCAGTTTTTGTGCAAAAAGATCAATTGTTTGAAAACCAATATTATGTCTTGTATTTTCATATTCTTTTCCTGGATTTCCTAATCCAACAATTAATTTCATTCTATCACCTACTTAAAGTTTTTACTTTATTCACAGTTTTTCTGTATTTCTTTTTCCCTAGTAATTTCACTAAATGAATCCTACGATGTTCTAAACTGTGATGAATCAAATCTTCTGAAATATAAAGAGTATCTCCTGTACTTTCTGGATACCATTTAGAATCGAAATCTCTTATAACCCCCACTCTTAAACTATGTGGGTTTACTTTTTGTCCCATGTAATCACCTCCATTAATATCTAGTTCTTCTTCTCGAATCAAATTTGAATTCCAATCTTTAGTGATTCCTATTCTAAGTCCATGCGGATTAAATGCATTATATCTATATGCACTAAAAAAACTCATATATTTACCCCCTACATATTGATTTTTGTACCTAATATAAAACCTTAGTCACACAATAAATTATTTCCCGGGAAATAATTTTTACTTTTCCGTATGATATTCTTTATAAACAATTGACTTTGGAATATCTCTTTCCACAGCTACTTTTTTAATTGCTTCCTTCTCTGTCATTCCATCTTCTAAGTATAATGCAATATGTTCTAGAATGGTCATACTTGAAAAATCTTCTTGAACTAAATTACCTTCTACTACAACTACCATTTCTCCTTTTAATGAATCAGCAATTTGTAAAACTTCTTCAACAGTACCTCGAATCGCTTCCTCGTATCTTTTACTAATCTCTCTACATAATGCTATATTTCGATTTCCAAATACTTTGAGTAATGATGTAAGCATATCATGAATACGATGAGGTGCCTCGTAAAAAATAATAGTAAAAGTAAGCTTTTTTAAAGACTCCAACTCCTTTTCTCGTTTAGATGTTTTACTATTTAGAAATCCATAAAACAAAAAAGGAGACGGATGAATTCCAGACATCGTAAGTGCAGGAACAAAAGCAGTAGGACCTGGAAGACTAATCACATTATATCCATGTCTACTTATATACTCGACGATACGATATCCAGGGTCACTAATAATTGGAGTGCCACGATCCGTTACTAATCCAATATTTAAGCCCTCTTGAAGTTTACATAATACCATCTCTTTTAAAGAGTCTTCCGTGTGATCATCTGAGTGAATTAGCTTCTTTTTAATACCCAAATGATGAAGTAATTCTGAAGTAATTCTAGTATCCTCACACAGTAATAAATCAACCATCTTTAGTGTATTAACTGCGCGTAATGTAATATCTTCCATATTCCCTACAGGTGTCGGTATTAAATATAGACTTGGACTATTATCGTAACTTTTTTGTCTCATGCTATCCCACCTTACTATAATAAAGATTATCTTTTGCGGTTCACAATATTTTGATACATATATTCAGGAATAGAAACTTCTAGTTTTTCTATGATATCTAATTGTTGAATAACTTGATCAATAACTTCTGGATACTCAGAGCCAATTTCTGCACTGACTCCTAAATCTACAATATCTTCTAACCAAATAGTCGCCATTTCCGTTTGATATTGTACACCAGTTTTCTCTAATTTAAAAGAAAAATCGTATTCACTTTCATAATTTTCTTGAACGAATTTCATGGCACTTTCTAAATCATCAAATTCTTCCCTCAACAAAACTTTATCTTCTTTTTGATTACCAGTAAAAATTGCTCTTTTAAGTATTACTAAGATATTCTTGTTTTTCCACTCATTATGTTGATAAACTCTAACTTTTAAAGTATCATCAGTGATAGAACTACCATTCTTATTGATATAAACTAAATCATAAAAAGCAAAATCACTGACTTTCTGATACTGATTTTTCCTTAGATATTCTCTAATTTTATTTTCATTTTTTAAAAGAACCCTAGAATAAAACATAACATTTCTCCTTTATATTATTGGAACATTTCTAATACTTCTTCCGTATAATCTCCATTTTCTTCATGAACATAAAGCGGTGGTAATACCTTTAAGCCTACTCCTCCATTTTTTCTAGCCTCTACTAAAATCATATTAGATTCTGAATCTACCTTTGGATAAATAAATCTTATTTTTTTTACTTCTAATCCATATTTAGAACATAATCTTAAAATATCTAAAAAGCGATCTGTTCGATGAACTAATGCTAAAACACCATTATTTTTTAAAAGATATCTCGATGTTTTTAATACATCTTCCAAAGTTAAACTTATTTCGTGGCGTGCTATTATTTTATGTGGATTTTCATTTAAATTACTCTCTTTCTCTACTTTAAAATAAGGAGGATTACAAGTAATAATATCTACTGAATCTCCTTTGAAATGATTATTCAATTCTCTAATATCAAGATTATATAATTCTATTCGGTGTTGGAGAGAATTGTACTCTATTGTTTTTCTAGCTAGCTCATAAACATCTTTTTGGATTTCAATTCCTATAATCTTGGCTTTTGTTTTTGTAGATAGTATTAAGGGAATAGGTGCATTTCCCGTTCCTAAATCCATAATCGTTTTTATATTTTTATTTAAAGTTACAAAATTCGGCAATAAAACCGAATCTAATGAGAATAAAAACCAATCTGTATTTTGATAGATTTTCAGGTTATGATAGTTTACTAAATCATTCAGTACTTCCATTGTTTAAATCAACCTCTACTTGAACATGATTCTTTACTTCAATAATTGCAGTCTTTTTAAAGACATTTAGAGAAACTATTTTTCCTACAGTATCACCATTTTTATAAATTGATCCTACCTTCGGAAGACTCTTTTTTAATTGGTTATAAGTTTCATCCTCATATTTTAAACAACAAAGTAGTCTTCCACAAACGCCATTTATTTTAGATGGATTTAATGCCAACATCTGATTCTTAGCCATATTAATCGATACACTATTAAAGTCTGTTAAAAAGGTACTACAACATAAAAATCTTCCACAAGGACCTAAGCCACCAATATCTTTTGCTTTATCTCTAACACCAATCTGACGAAGTTCAATCCTAGTATGATAAATTTGTGCTAATTTTTTTGCCAGTTCTCTGAAATCAATTCGTTCATCTGCTAAAAAATTAAAAAGTAATTGGCCACGATCAAAAGTAAATCTAGCATCAATAATTCGCATATTTAATTTTAGTTCAGCTACCTTTTTCCTCGCAATTTCAAGAGCCTTATTTGCATCATTCAAGTTTTTCTCATATTGTTTCTTATCTTTTTCAGTTGCGATTCGAACTACATTTTTTAGAGGCAACCCAAGATCTTTTTCAGAAAGTTTTTTAATAGAGATAACTTGTCCATATTGTAATCCCTTTTCCGTTTCCACAATTACATCTTGTCCACTTTTTAAGTCCAAATTATTAACATTAAAATAATATTTTTTCGTATTCTTTTTGAAGTGAACAACTGCTACTGTAATCATAATATCACCACCTATCATTCTATTGTAAAAAATTTAATAACAAAATCATCCAACATCAAACTAATGTTCAAATTGTATTCTAAATTTTTTAATTGATTATGAATTGTTTCTATCTTATGTAATAAAGATTGCTCCGTATTATTTTCTAAAATTTCATCTATAATTGATTCGATTTCTAAGGAAAAGGAGGCATTTTCTAATTTTCGGATTGATTGTTCATAGATATACTGTATTTCTGTAAGAATTCCGATCCATTGCTCTCTATTATAATATTGATTTTCTAATATCATGGGAAGATAAGAAATTGATTGAATTTTCTTTTCCTCTAAACATTTTATAATTTTATGAGTAAGTTCTAGATTTGAAAATGTAATTTCTATATCATGATTCATTAAGGAAAATATTTGACATCTACTTCGAATCGTATCAATTACCTGATATCGATTTTCTGTTACTAAAATCGCTACAATATTATCTTCAGGCTCTTCTAGAAATTTCAACAATGAATTGGCAGCTTCTTTATTCAACTTGTCTGCATTATATATGATATAAACACGCCTTGATTGTTCACTTAGTGGTTTTGTCATAAATTTTTCTTTAATCTCAAGAATTTGCTTCTTTTTTATTAAAGCACCATCTGGGTATACTTGAAGAAAGTCACCATTTGCATTTTGATCAATTAAAGAACATAAATTACACTCTTCACAGGTATCAGATGGAGATAGATGATTTGGACAATATAAATATTTTGCAAAAGATAAAATTACAGAATTTGCATTCTGATAATTTCGTGTTTCAATTAGATAGGCATGAGAAATTCTATTTTTACAAACTAATTTTTTTATCCCATCCACAAAATAAGGCTGCTCTTCTACAAAAGAATCTAACATCCAATCACCTCCTAGCGAAGAAATACATATAGTAAGACCAAAGAAAATAATGCAGGAAACCCTAAAAATGAAGTTAAAGTAATCGTTAATATATTAATAGGTATAAGGATACTGAAATTTGCTGCAATCATATTAAAACCATAAAGTACAAAAAAACTAAGAATCAAACGTTTTGAATACTGAATCACTTTTTTCATTATTATCACCTATTAAAAAATATGGTAAATAATATAATTTATTCTACATTTTTACGGTCAAGCAATGCTCTCTCCAATGTCATGGCATCGATATACTCCATATCAGCACCAATCGGAATTCCACTGGCAATCTTAGAAATTTTAAGATCTAAGTCACCTAAAATTCTTTTAATATAAAGAGAGGTAGTCTCACCCTCAATACTCGGACGAAATGCTAAAATAATTTCTTTAAAATTTGAATTTTTAATTCTTTCTATCAACTTACCTAGATCAATATCTTCTGGATTGACACCTTCTTTTGGAGAAATCAAGCCATTTAATACATGATATCTTCCCTTAAACATTCCTAGCTTTTCAAATAGAAAAACATATTTAGGATCTTCTACTACACAGAGTAAGGAATCATTTCTTAATTCATTCTGGCAAATATTACATTTTTCTAAATCAGTTAAAACATTACAAATAGGACATGAATGAATATTTTGTTTGCATGATTCTATACTTTCTTTAAAATGTTCTACCCTATCCTCTGACATATCCATAACTGAAAAAGCTAATCTCTCTGCTGTTTTTTCACCAATCCCAGGTAAATACTTAAAGCATTCTATTAAATTTTCTAAACTTTCTGGATACATCTTAGAACATTCCTGGCATAGCGTTAGCAAATTTTCCCATTTTTTCTTCTGTCATCTGATCAACTTTTTTAAATGCATCATTGATAGCAATTACAATCATATCTTGTAAGAATTCAATATCATCTGAAGTTAGTTCTGAATTATCAATTTCAACTTTGATAACTTCTTTTGTTCCTTTCACTTCAACTTTAACGAATCCATTTTCCCCCGTAAAAATAGTCTTATCTATTTCATCCTTAGCTTTCATCATATCTTTTTGCATCGTTTGTGCCTGTTTCATTAGTGCTTGTAAGTTCATATTTCATCTCTCCTTTATTTTTATTATTCATCTACACTTACAATATTTTCCCCGAACAGTTTAATTGCCTCTCCAGCAATAGAACCATCAGAAGGAACTGTTTCTAATATATTTGTTTTCTTATCATCTTGTTTAATATTTTGATTTAGTAAATCTTCTAAATTTTGGTAGGTATAATTTATCCCATTATTTTTATTTTCTATATATTTACTTTTTTCACGATTCCACTGTTCATCAGTAAGATACGCAACATAGTAATCATCTTCCAATATTTTTTTTAGTAATTGTTCAATTTGATAGTTAAATTTAAATCCTCTTGTAACAACAGACTCATAATCAAAAGTTATAATTATTTCATGATCTGCTGCAGCTCGAACAGTTGCATCTGAAAGATAACAAGCAACCGCTCCATAATGGCTATCTAATGCATAATCATTCAATTTTTTCCAATTTTCTTTTACAAAATTTAGTTTTTGCTTAGAAGCATTGCAGAAGCAATTATTAATAATGATTTCATTTTTCTTTAAGAAGCTTTCTTCTTGTATACTACCATCACTATTATTTTCTTCTTCAATTGATACCTTTTGATCAGAATTTAAAACCTCTTTTTCAATTACTTTATCTTCTAAATCAACTTGATTATTTAGTGAAACTTTTTCATTTTCGATAGGATTGAAATTATTTACACTAGATTTTTGATATATAAATGATAAAATTTTAGTTTCAAATATGATTCTAGTATTATTAGTATTTTTTAGTGAAAGAATAATTTCATCTAATTTTTCCACAAAAAGTAATCGAAATTCAATATCGAAATCAGTTTTTTCATAAGAGTAGTAATCGATAATTAGATTTCTACATAAAATCATAAGATCCTGTGAAAATATAATCAAATCTTTTCCACCATTATAGATTTTATCGATAAATTCAATCACTTTCTTTATATCATTTTTCTCAATTATTTTTAAAAACTGTATTTTTTCGTCCTGCGAAACAATACCATTCAGTTCTTCAAAGTCAATCATAGTAATATTTTCATTTGAATAAGAGACTAATTTATCTAACATACCAATAGCATCTCGAAAACCACCATCTGATAAATTTGCTATTTTTTCTATAATTTCAGGTTCAATCGTAATTTTTTCAGCTTCAACTATTTGGTTTAGTCTATGTATAATATCCTCTTCTCTTACTCGATGAAAATCTAAACATTGGCATCTAGAAACAATAGTATTTGGAACTTTATGCATATCAGTAGTAGCTAAAATAAAGATTACATGTTCTGGTGGTTCTTCTAAAGTTTTTAATAATGCATTAAACGCACCAATCGACAACATATGTACCTCATCTATTACATACACTTTATATTTTAATTCAGTTGGTACTAAAGAAACTTTGTTTCTAATTTCACGAATTTCATCAATCCCGTTATTAGAAGCAGCATCCATCTCAATTATATCTGGACAGTTTCCATTTAATATTGAAATACAATTTTTACATTTTCCACAGGCCATCCCATCTTGAAGATCTAAACAATTCACATTTTTAGCTAAAATTCTAGCCATTGTTGTTTTTCCAGTTCCTCTTGGCCCACAAAATAAATATGCGTGATTAATTCGATTAAACTTCAAAGAATTTCTAATAATTTTAACAATTGATTGTTGACCAGAAACATCATCCAAATCTGATGGTCTATACTTTCTGTAAAATGTTTGATAGGACATAATTCACCTCCAAAACTACTAATATTATATCATATAACATCTTACTTTTTAGATAATTACTACCTATTTTTTGAAAAAAATTTTTTTAATAATTCTGAGCATTCTTCCTCTAAAACACCAGTAAACAGTTCTACCGGCTTTCCATAGTTATTGTCATTTAAAATTTCATAAATTAAGGAATAATTTGAATTATTTGGTACAGTACCACATACTACTCTATCAATTCTAGCTTGATTAATTGCACCTGAACACATTGGACATGGTAAAAGTGTTACATATAGAGTACATTTTTTTAATCTCCAGTCATTCAATATCTTACTAGCCTCTTTCAGTACATTTATTTCTGCATGACCTAAAACGCAATTATCAGAAATCCGAGTATTATGTGACTTAGCGATTATTTTATTTTCATAAACTAATACCGCACCTATTGGAACCTCTCCCTCTTTTAGAGCAAGTTTTGCTTCCTTTAATGCTTCTAACATATATTTTTCATACATATTTATCACTTCCATAAAAAAAGTGCACATAAATATTAAATGTTAAGGCTGCTACCTTCCGATCCTGACCTGGTTCCATTAATATTTATTGCACGTTTATATTTTATTATAAATCATGCAAAAAAACAATACTTTTTTATGTTTCACGTGAAACATTTAGTTAAAATAGGTTTATTTTATATATTCTATTAAAATTATTTCCCGGGAAATAATTTTATTACTTCTTATATTTCTACCTTCAGTAGTAAATTTCTATAATTAATTTTTTTGAAAGTTCTAATATATTCAAAAAAAATATAATGAATGGCATAGTAATAAAATATACCCATCGGCAAGACTAGTAACATAGTTACTAAAGTATTCGTCATAATAAGATACAATGTTACCCTTATTATGTAGTATGAAACATGTAGCAAATAAAATTTTTATTTTTTGAATTTTAAAACATACTACTTACATTTTTCATAATTATAAGTAAAAATTAACAATATTTTTTCTAAATATAAATAAAAGCAATATAAAAAACATCAATATCATAAAAGATTTTGGACTATAATTATCTTCATGAGTTTTTCCTCGAACTATAATAAATCCTATTTCATCTAAAAATATTCCCATACTAATAGATAATAAATATATATTTACATAAAAACTTGATATACAAAAAAGTATGATTGATAACAATAATCCAAACATCCAGTGATGCGTCCTAAAACCTTTTATGGTTGGACTAGGTCTATTAAACAAATACACAAATGTTCTTGTTATTATAATAGTTAATAAAGTACAAAAAAAATATTTGTCATATAAATTCATATTAAACCACCGAGATAATTTTACCATAATTTCATATAAATTCATAGGTACTATAAAAATTTAAAACTATACAGTAATTAGTCAATTTGTAGTGAAAATAACTTAAAACTTATACATACTATAAGAATTTCTTAATAACACTCACATTTTTAAAATATAGGAACCTATGTTTCACGTGAAACTATAAAAGATTATTTATAAATTATTTCCCGGGAAATAATTTATATTTACAATAAATAATTACTAAAATAAATATAGTTATGATTTTTTCTAATATGATTTAATATGATATTTACATTTTCTTCATTAAATTTAAACAATATTTATATATATAAAATTCAAACAGATGTTGAATTTTCCAATATGTTACAGTATAATAAAAACTGAGGTGAATGAAATGGATCAAATAGACCAAACGGATCAAATAATGAATCAGATGGATCAAATGGATGAAAAAAAACAAATGAATCAAACCGCTGAGAAGTTAAAAGAAATACAAGCAACAATCTTTAGTTTAATGTTTGATGTCAAGGAATTAGATGTAACTGGTCAAATATTAAGTGATAATTTTCAAGAAATGTTAAACTTAACAGAGCAATCAATTTCTTTAGTAGAAATGGCAAAAAATATAGAAAATATTGACAATCAATCAGAACAAGAAGTAGAAAGACGTATGTAGTAGAATAAAAAAAAACGACTAATTAATAGTCGTTTTTTTTTATTGAATTTATATAATTCATATTAAGTACAACCTACATTCAATCATGAATAATTATTTTCATATTTAAATTTTTAAATATACTCATACTCACTGATTTAAAAAAGACACTTCTAAATGAAATGTCCTTATTATATTGATATTTTAATCAGTTACTGAATCATCAGATTTAAAATTTTCTTGATTATTGTTTTCAATAATAGAGTGTTCCTCCACATTAGGAACTTCTATTTTTTCATCAGTTTCTTCCTCTTTGATAAGTGTTGCTACTGTAGCCACTTTCTGATCATCCTTCAACTTAATTAATCTTACACCTTGAGTTGCTCTACCTAAAGTTGAAATTTGATCCATAGACATTCTCATGATAATTCCACTATCAGTAATAATTACTAAATCTTCATCACCAGTTACAGCTTTTAAAGAAACTAACATTCCGTTCTTCTCTGTAACATTCAATGCCTTAACACCCTTACTACCACGGTGCGTTAATCTATAATCTTGAATTGGGGTTTTCTTTCCATAACCTTTTTCAGTGACAATTAATACTTGTTCATCACTATTAATTACTTCTCCACCAACAACCTTAGCACCACTTAATTCTATTCCCTTAACTCCAGATGCTGTACGACCCATTACACGAATCTCGTTTTCAATGAAACGTACCATACGACCATTAGAAGCACCAATAATAATTTCATTTTCACCAGTAGTTTTACGAACAGATATTAGTTCATCATCTTCCTTAAGAGTAATAGCAATTTTTCCACCGCTTCGGATATTATCAAACTCACTTAAATTTGTACGTTTAACAATACCATCTTTCGTAATAAATGTTAAATATTTATATTCTTCATCCTTATTCAAACAAATGATTGAATTAATATTTTCATCTTTATCCACAGGTAATAGATTGATAATTGGTAGCCCCTTACTTTGACGACTATATTCTGGAACTTCATATCCTTTCATACGATAAACTTTACCTTTATTACTAAAGAATAAAATATAATCATGTGTCTGCATATTTAGCATTTTTTCCACAAAGTCCTCTTCATTGGTAGCCATACCTTTAATACCAACACCACCACGATTTTGAATACGATAAGTATCTACTAACATTCTCTTAATATATCCTTTATTTGTAAGAGTAATTAGAATGTTTTCAACAGGAATTAAAGATTCATCTTCAATATAATCAATTGCTGTCATATCAATTTTTGTACGTCTATCATCACCATATTTCTTCTTAATCTCTGTCATTTCTTCCTTAATAATATCCAGTACTCGTTGTTCAGAGGCTAAAATGGCCTTATAATCTGCAATTTTAACAAGTAAGTCATTTAATTCATTCTCGACCTTACTACGCTCCAAACCAGTTAATCTACGTAATCTCATTTCAAGAATACTATTTGCTTGAATCTCATCTAACTGGAATCTAGACATCAAATTATTTCTAGCTTCTTCATCACTATCAGCAGCTCTAATAATACGAACTACTTCATCGATATTATCTAAGGCAATACGTAAACCTTCTAAAATATGTACTCTTTCTTCCGCTTTATTTAAATCATATCTAGTTCTTCTAATAATTACTTCTTTTTGATGATCAATGTATTTACTAATAATATCCTTTAATCCAAGAGTTCTTGGAGTTTGTCCATCAAGTACTAAGAAAATAATTCCATAATTTATTTGAAAGTTCGTATGCTTATATAAGTTATTTAATACAACTTGAGCATTTGCATCTTTCTTCAAAGTAATTGTAATCTTAACTCCGTCTTTTAAATCTGTATGATAATCTGCGATTCCTTCAATTACTTTATTATGTACAAGTTCGGCAACCTTATTCTTAAGTTCCATTGTATTTACACCATATGGAACTTCAGTAATCACAATATTACTATGATTTCCAACCTCTTCAATCACAGCCTTACTTCGAATAGTAATACTTCCCCTACCTGTTTCAAAAGCTTTCTTAATTCCAGAATTTCCTAAAATAATACCACCTGTTGGAAAATCAGGTCCCTTAATATATTCCATCAAGCCCATCGTATCAATCTCAGGATTATCAATATAAGCGATACATCCATCGATTACTTCACCTAAATTGTGAGGTGGAATATTCGTAGCCATACCAACAGCAATTCCCATCGATCCATTTACTAAAACATTTGGGAATCTAGAAGGTAATACTTTAGGTTCCTTCATTGTAACATCGAAGTTATCATCCATATCAACAGTATTTTTATTAATATCCCTTAACAACTCTAAAGAAATTTTGGCAAGTCTTGATTCGGTATAACGCATTGCTGCAGCTCCGTCTCCTTCAATATTACCAAAGTTTCCGTGACCATCAACCAACATATATCTTTGGTTGAAATCTTGTGCTAAACGTACCATTGCTTCATAGATTGAAGAATCTCCATGTGGGTGATAATGACCCATTACATATCCAACCGTTGTTGCACATTTTCTATGAGGTTTATCAGGAGTATAACCAGATTCAAACATAGACCAAAGGATACGTCTATGAACAGGCTTTAAACCATCCCTTAAATCAGGTAGTGCACGAGATGCGATAACACTCATGGAATATTCCATAAATGAAGTTTTTACTTCATCAACAATGTTATTATGATCTAATCGATCTCTTTCATGAAAATAACCACTAAAACCGTTATTATTACTCTCAGTACTACTGCTAGCTAAACTATTATTTTCTCCACCTGAAGTCTCTTCTGAATCACCTGACTCATTGTCTTCCATTTCTGCTCTATTTAATAATTCATCTAAATCTTCTCTATTATTATCCATCAGTCATCACCACCCTAAATATCAAGATTTTCTACGTAACCAGCATTTTCTTCAATAAACTTCCTTCTAGGTTCTACTTCATCACCCATCAGTTTTTCAAATATTGCATCTGCTGCTACACAATCTTCTACTGTTATCTTTCTTAAAACTCTTTTTTCAATGTCCATGGTTGTTTCATTTAACTCTTCTGCATCCATCTCTCCTAAACCTTTCATTCGCGCAATTTCGGCCCTTGCCCGAACATTTTCAGGAAGAGCATTCAAATAATCATCAAGTTCTTCTGGATTTAAAACATATTTTCTAGTTTTTCCATGCATAATTCTAAATAATGGAGGTTGAGCTGCATAAACATGTCCTGCTTCCACAATTGGTCTAAAAAAGCGATAAAATAAAGTTAATAATAATACTCGAATATGAGAACCATCAACATCGGCATCGGTCATGATAATGATCTTATCGTACCTTAGTTTAGATAAATCAAAATAATCACCAATTCCTGTACCAAAAGCGGTAATAATAGTCTTAATTTCTTCATTTCCTAAAGCCTTATCAAGTCTAGCTTTTTCAACATTTAAAATTTTACCTCTTAATGGAAGAATAGCCTGTGTCATAGAGTCTCTACCCTTTTTCGCAGAACCACCTGCACTATCCCCCTCGACAATAAATATCTCAGAAACACTAGGATCTTTACTCTTACAATCTGATAATTTACCAAAGAAATTTGTAACTGCTAAATCACTCTTTCTAGTTGCCTCTCTTGCCTTTTTAGCTGCCATTCTAGCATTTCTAGCTAAAATTGCCTTATTAATTACAATTCTAGCTTCCTCTGGATTTTCTAATAAGAATCTTTCAAATCCTTCGGCAAAGACACTATCTGCTAAATTTTTAACCTCAGAATTTCCTAATCTTCCTTTAGTTTGTCCTTCAAATTGAGGATTTGGATGCTTACAAGAAATAATCATAGTAAGTCCTTCTTTAACATCATCCTCTCTAAGGTTCTCATCTTTTTCTTTTAAAATATTATTTTTTCTAGCATAACTGTTAATTACCCTAGTTAATGCACGTTTTACTCCATCCTCATGAGTACCACCATCATGGGTATTAATATTGTTTACAAAAGAATAAATATTGGAATTATAGGACGTATTATATTGCATAGCAACTTCAAAAAATACACCATCTTTTTCACCATCTAAGTGGATAATTGCTTCATGAATTGGTGTTTTTTCTTGATTAATAAACCTTACATACTCACTGATTCCACCTTCATATAAAAAGGTTTCACCAGTTGTATCTTCCATATCTCGATCATCTCTAATATTAATAGAAAGACCACGATTTAAGAAAGCAAGTTCACGAACACGAGTTTTTAAAGTCTCATAGTCATAAATATCAGTATCAAAGATTTCTGGATCTGGTTTAAATGTTACAACTGTACCAGTTCTATCCATAGAACATTCTCCAATTACATGAAGTGGCTCTGTTGTATGTCCACCATTTTCAAATCGAATATGGTGAATTTTTCCATCCTTATAAACATTAACTTCAATCCACTTACTTAAAGCATTAACAACGGAAGCACCTACTCCATGAAGTCCTCCAGATACTTTGTAACCTCCGCCACCAAATTTTCCACCTGCATGAAGTACCGTATATACAGTTTCTACAGTAGAAATTCCTGTCTTTGGATGAACATCGGTTGGAATTCCACGCCCATCATCTTTTACAGTAATAGAATTATCCTTGTTAATTACAAGTTCTATATTATGACAGTACCCTGCTAAAGCTTCATCGATTGCATTATCTACAATTTCCCATACTAAATGATGAAGTCCTTTTACATCAGTAGTACCTATATACATTCCTGGTCTTTTACGAACAGCTTCTAACCCTTCTAATACTTGGATATCCGAAGCATCATAATGTGTAGTCTTTTCTTCTTCATTATTCATATAATCATCCCGCCTTTTCCTCTACATTACCATTTTTTACTATAAATACTCTGCCCTTTTCAACTAATTTTCTACTAATATTTTTAAGATCCGTTGTCGTTACAATTACTTGTACATTTTCTGGTAAATAACGTACTAATTGATTTCTTTTTTTAACATCTAACTCACTAAAAATATCATCTAATAACAAAATCGGAGTTGTATGAAGTATTTCATTAAAGATTTCTATTTCTGCCATTTTAAAGCAGATAATAGCCATTCTCTGCTGTCCTTGAGAAGCAAAAATTTTCATATTATTTTCTTTCAAAAAAAAGCAAAAATCATCTCGATGTGGTCCATATAATGTAGTTCCTTGTAAAATTTCTTTTTTTCGATTTGCTTTTAATTTCTTAGAAAATTTTTTTCGAATTTCTTCTTCTTCATAAGTTAACAAATCCAAATTGTTTTCTAATTTAATTTCTAGGCAATCTTCTCCTACAATTTTTTTAAAAATTGAACTAATTCTAGAAGCAATAAACTGAAAATATTCATTCCGATACTTATAAATAGCAACCGCACGATCAATCATTTTTTCATCTAAAATTTCTAGATATCTAGGATCCGTATATTGATTCAAGTTCATTAATTTTAAATACTCATTGCGATTTTTTAAAATTTTATTATATTCATTCAAATAATGAACATAAGGTTCATATAATTGACTAATCTGAACATTCATAAAATTCCTTCGATCTTGAGGAGATCCTTTTATGATATCTAAATCTTCTGGACCAAACATAATTACTTTCATGTTAAAAATATAATCAGATATCTTAGATATATTTTTTCCATTAATTGAAACCTTTTTTGTTGCTTTTGCCAATGAAACGGACAATTCCTTCATTTTCTTTGAATCTTTGATAACTCCAGAAACTGTTCCACCTTCACAATCGTATCGGATTAAATTGTTATCTGCTCCAAATCTTGGAGATTTTGTAAGAGCAAGTACATAGATGCTTTCTAAAATATTAGTTTTTCCTTGAGCATTATCCCCTATAAAAATATTAATATTAGGAGATAATTTTAACTTTAACTCTTTATAATTTCTAAAATTTTTAAGCTTTAACTTTGATAAATACATAAATGACCTCTTAAAAACACTTATTTTGGATTTTTATACAAACTAATACTCCTATACTTGCATATACATTATACCACAAAATAAGCATTTTAAGGTACAAAAAAAGCAAAAAAGCTATATTTTTTTAGTTTTTTCGCTGAGATAACAAATATTTTAGTCTGGTTGCCCTATAAAGTTGATTTTCAATCGAATCTTTTGAACGAAAAATAGTTAAATTTTTTCCATTTTTAAATACAATAGTACATTGCTTATGATTTCCTTCTACATAATCGATATTTCCTAAAGATAGCCAAATACATGCATCAGTACTTGGAGATTGAGTTGGAAAAAAGATAAGTTCCTTTGTTTCTTCCACAATAATAGGAAGCTTATATTCACATTTTAGAATTTCCTTACTACCTTGTGTTCTCCCAGAATAGCTACTTCCATAGTAACAACAACTATGATCCATAACTTCATAAGCTGGAAAGTTTACCAATAAATCACCCTCGGATTCGACGATTTTAGCCCTTTTACGCCCCATTCCAACTACAGCTAAGGTATTGACACCTACTTCATAATTTTCCACAAAATTTCCCCCTAAATTGAATTTTTTAATTCAAGAACTTCGAATTAATGCTTCCTATATTATAATAAGGAAATGTCGAAAATTAAGAAAACGTGTCAGAAAAAAGAAAAAAATCCCATTATTTTGGGATTCTTCACTATATTTTAATAGGTACGAATTGGTAAAACTAACTGAGTTAATCCTTCATCCTTTTCACTACCTAAAATAATTGGTTTTACTTCTCCTACAAAAGAAATCTCTACTTTATTATCTTCAAACGATTTTAAAGCATCCATCATATATTTAGCCACAAAAGAGATTTTCAAATTTTCACTACTACTATTTTCAATTGCCATTTTCTCTTCTACCCTACCAATTTCTGCAGAGCTACTACGTACATAAAGTGTATTTCCATTAATCTCAAAAGTAACAATATTTTTTTCTTTATCACTCGTTAAAATACTAGCCCTATCGATTACATTATATAATTCTGTAATATTTGCCTTAATATTTAACATAAATTCATCTGGTAATAAGTTGGAAGTATTTGGATAAGTTCCACTAATTAATCTAGACTGAAATAATAAATTACAATATTTAATTAAAATTTTATTATTAAATACATGTAACTCTAACTTTTCTTCTGTATCATCCATAATCTTGATAAACTCTAATAAGTTTTTACTTGGAATTACAATATTATAATTATCTTCTACTGCTTGATCTAATTGAATAATTTTTCTAGCTAAACGGTAACTATCGGTAGAATTACACTCTAAAGTATTTCCTAAAATTTTAAAATTAATCCCCGTTAAAATAGGACGAGATTCATCATTACTAGAAGCAAAAGAAGTTTGATTAATGATACTTCTAAAGGTACGAGAATTAACTGGGATTGGACTCTTACTACTTTCTAGTACAATATTTGGATACTCACTCTTACTAATACCATTTAAATTAAATTCACTATTTTCTGTATAAATAATAATTTTTAATTCGTCAACTACTTCAATATTAATAAACTCATCTGGTAATTTTCTAACAATATCTAAGATATACTTTCCTTGAATGATAATACTACCCTCTTTATCAACAGTCATATTATCTTCTTCTTTTTCTAAGAATACTTGAATTGTAATATCATTATCACTAGCAGTTAAGGTTAGTCCCTTCTCTTCTAATTCAAATTTGATTCCTGCTAAAACAGGTACTAAGTTTTTAGTTGATATCGCTTTTGATACTTTTGTTAATCCATCTAATAATAAGTCTTTTTTAATTTTTAATTTCATATATATTCCTTCTTTCTATTAATTTATTATTATTATTACAGTGGAAACTGTGGAAAAGTTCCTATTTGCATTTGAATAATACATTTTCAGCATTTTTACCTTGTTTATAATTTGTGAATTATTTTTAAGTTTTCCACATCATACAATTTCCTTCTTTAATTTCTCTATAATATTTTCAAGTTCTTTGTTACTAAGAATTTCCTTTTCAATCTTTTCTACTGAATGGATGACAGTAGAATGATCTTTTCCTCCAAATTCAATCCCAATCTTAGGAAAGGATTCATCGGTTAGTTTTCTACAAAGATACATAGCAACTTGTCTTGGAAATGCAAGATTTGCACTTCTCTTTTTACTTTTTAAATCATCGACAGATACTTGAAAATGTTCTGCTACAATTCTTTGAATTCGATTAATATTATTCTTTTCACTATATCCTTTATTAACATAGTCTTTTAATACTTCAATTGCTAAATCAAGAGTAATATCTGCTCCACCCATAATGGTTGAATAAGCAAGAAGTCTTGTAATAGAGCCCTCTAAATGTCTGACATCACTTCCTACATTAGAAGCAATGTATTCAATGACATCATCTGGGATATTTTTATTGATGGACTCCCCTATTATCTTCTTTTTTAATATAGCAACTCGTAGTTCAAAGTCCGGTGGATAAATATCAGCAGTTAGTCCCCAACAAAATCTGGTTCGCAGTCGGTCCTCTAGTAATTTCAAATCATCTGGCGATCGATCAGATGAGATAATGATCTGCTTATTTTCATCATGTAAGTTGGTAAATGTATGGAAAAACTCATTTTGTGTTTGAGTCGCACCTTGAAAAAACTGAATATCATCAATAATAAGTACATCTATATTTCTATATTTATTTTTGAAATAATTAACATAATCAAAATTTTTTCCATGTTCATCTTTCTTATTAATTCCAAGAAAATCGTTAATAAATTGATCACTAGAAACATATAAAACTTTTTTATCACTATGTTGTTCAATATAATTTCCTATTGCATGCATTAAGTGTGTCTTCCCTAGTCCACTATTTCCATATATAAATAAAGGATTATAAATATTCCCAGGATTCTCAGCAACATCTAAAGCAGCAGCTTGAGCAAATTTATTACTATTCCCTACAATAAAATTTTCAAAAGTATAATTAGGATTTAAATTAGATTGATGGATTCGCTTAGGGACTTGTTCTTCATAGTATCTACCCTTCTCCATACTTTCAAAAAGTTGTTGTTGCTCAACTTTATTTTCTTCTTCTAATTCTTCTTTTAAAAAGAATTGAATATCTATATTATCTCCTATAATCTCCCCTAAGGTTGATACAATCAAATCATAGTAATGTGTCGTTAAATGTTTTTTTGAAATCCCCATCGGCACGATTATTTTTGCCAATCCATCTTTTAAATCGTACAATTCTGTTTCCTTGAACCAGGTATCAAATGATAGAGGGGTAATTTCGTTTTTTATACTATTTAGAAAATTTGACCATATCATTTTTTCATTCATATACCGCGCCCCCTCTAAATCGTAAATTGCAAGACCTATTGTAACTTAAATGTGTGGAAAAATAAAGTAAAAAAATTAAAAAAATATGTATCCACAGCTAATTCACAATCTATCCACATGCTTTTCCACAACTTATATCCTTACTATATAAAGAAATTATGAATTTATCAACAATTTTGTGAAAAAAAACAATTCACTATGTGAAAAAAATTATGAACATGCTGTGCAAAGTGTGGAAAATCTATAAAAATGAATCATTTTAAAAACATTCTATAGACAAAATATAAAAAATAAATTGTAGAAAAAACATTGACAAAATATGGTAGGTTTATTATACTAATGTAGATTTTATGTCTGGAGGTGGAATTATGAAGAGAACTTATCAACCAAATAATAGAAAAATGAAAAAGAAGCATGGTTTTTTCGCACGTATGAAATCAAAAGTTTTAAATAGACGTAGAGCAAAAGGTCGTAAAAGACTATCTAAATAAATAGACCACTAAAGTAGTGGTTTTTTTAAATACTATAATACAAGAATGGTGAGTATTATGAAAAAAATGAATATTGTAAAAGAAAGTAGAGATTTTAATAAGATAATAGGTGAGGGAAAGTGCTATAAAAATAAGCATTTTGTACTAAATATTATGGATAATAATTTAAATCATTACAGATTTGGCATTTCAATTAGTAAAAAGACAGGGAATGCAGTAGTGCGAAATCTATATAAAAGAAAATTAAGAAATATCATTGATGCAAATAAAAAACTCTATTCAAAACACAAAGATTATATTATAATAATAAGAAAGAACTGTTTAGGTGTTGAATATAAGGAATTAGAAAAATCTTTTCTTAATTTAATAAAAAATAGTAATTTTTCAGAGGAGAAATAGAATGAATAAGAAGAACAAGAAAAAAATAGTAGTATTGCTATTATCCATATTATTATTAACTGGATGTACAACAACTTTAAAAACAGAGGATAAGAAAGTTGTTAAAAATCCGGAAACAGGTCAAAGTTTAACAGAAAATATATTATGTAAGCCTACAAATGAAAAGGTAAAAGAACTATATGAGCAGAATGGTGTTGATTTAGCTGCTATTCCAAAATGTACTGAATTTAGTATAACGAGTGGGGGATATGAAGGACTTTGGACTACATTCTTCGTAAAACCATTAGCATTTATCATATTGTTTATCAATAAATACATTGGTCAAGCCGGATTATCTTTAATCTTAACAAGTCTTGCTTTAAGATTAGTTCTATATCCAATCACTTTAAAAACAGCAATGCAATCTGAATTAATAAAAAAAGCACAACCAGAGTTGAATCGATTAGAAAAAAAATATAAAGATAAAAATGATCAAGAATCAATCATGAAAAAGAGTCAGGAAATGACAATGATTTATAAAAAATATAATATCAATCCATTTTCAAGTTGTCTTTATTCATTTATTCAATTGCCATTATTCATTGCTTTCTTAGAAGCAATCAATCGTGTGCCAGCATTATTCGAAGGTAAATTCTTAGGATTACAATTAGGAACGACTCCTTCTGTTGGATTATTCAATAATGGTGAATTTCTTTACTTAATTTTAATTGCACTAGTAGGTATAACCACTTACTTATCATTTAGTTTAAATAAAACAACTGCTCAGACCGAAAACGATCCTATGAAAAATATGACAAACATCATGACAGGTATGGTTCTAGTAATGGGATTATTTATGTCAAGTGCATTAAATATCTACTGGATTACAACAAACTTATTTACAATTGTTCAAAACTTAATTGTAAAGAGAAGTAAGGAGGTTCAATAACTATGAAAAAAAGTAAGTACGTAGGAAAAACGAAAGAAGAGGCAATTAGCCAAGCAACAATTGCATTACAAGAATTAGAAAAAGATCTCTATATTAAAGAAGTAGAAGTAAAATCAGGTTTATTTAGTAAAAAGGTAGAAATAGAAGTAGCTACCAAAGAAGATATAATTGAATTCATAAAAGATTATTTGAAAGACTTAATCAAAAATATGAATTTAACAGCAAATATAGAGGTAAAAAAACGGGAAGAGATGGTATCATTTACGATTTATTCAGATAATAATGCCATTTTAATAGGAAAGAACGGAAAAACATTAGATGCAATCACAACAATGATAAAACAAGTAGTGCATAAAGAAATAGGTACTTACTTTAACTTAACAATCGATATTGGTGAATATAAAATGCAACAACAAAGAAGACTTGAATCTCTTGCAAAAAGAGTAGCAAGAGAAGTAAGTAAATCAAAGATTGCTGCAAAATTAGATCCAATGAACTCCTATGAAAGAAGAATCATTCATACAGTTCTTGCCGAAAACAAAAGAGTAATTACAGAAAGTGAAGGGGAAGAACCAAATCGTTTCGTAGTCATAAAGCCAAAAGAGGATGAATAATCTTCTTTTCTTTTTATATTAAAAGTGTTATTCTATAACTACTGAAAAGGATTAGAGGTGTAATTTATGAATGATACAATCGCTGCTATTTCTACTACAATGGGTGTAGGGGCTATTTCAATTATTAGAGTAAGTGGAAAAAAATCAACAGAAATAGTGAATAAAATATTTCAAGGAAAAGATTTAACAAAAGTTAATACACATACCATTCACTATGGACATATTATCGATAATAAAGAAATTATTGATGAAGTATTAGTATCAGTAATGAAATCCCCAAAAACTTTTACTACTGAAGATATAGTTGAAGTAAATTGTCATGGTGGAATTGCCACTACAAATAAGGTATTAGAACTTATTTTAAATCAAGGAGCGAGAATGGCAGAAGCAGGAGAATTTACAAAAAGAGCCTTTTTAAATGGAAGAATTGATTTATTAGAGGCAGAATCTGTTATGAATTTAATTTCTTCTAAAAGTGAATCAAACCGAAAAGTAGCAATTCAAGGAATTAGTGGGTATGTTAGTAAAATTATTCGTAATTTAAGACAAGAAATATTAGAATTACTCGCATCGATTGAAGTAAATATTGATTATCCAGAATATGAAGATGCAGAAGTAATGACAAATAATAAAATAAGTCCAAAAATATCAGAGATTAAAAGAAAACTTAATAAAATTATCAATGAATCGGAGAATGGAAAAATCTTATCAAATGGAATTAAAACAATTATTATAGGACGTCCAAATGTTGGAAAGAGTAGTATTTTAAATAGACTATTAGACGAAGAAAGAGCAATTGTTACTGATATTGAAGGAACAACAAGAGATACTGTAGAAGGAAATATCACTATTAATGGAGTATCACTAAATATTATTGATACTGCAGGGATTAGAGAAGCAAAAGATTTAGTAGAAAAAATTGGAGTAGAGAAGAGTTTAAATTTAATTGAAGAGGCTGATTTAATTATATTAGTACTAAATAATAATGAAAAATTAACAAAAGAAGATTATAAAATATTAGATGCATGTAAAAATAAGAAAGCGATTGTAGTTATTAATAAAAATGATTTAGAAAGAAAAATTGAAATAGATCAAATCAAATATAAGAATATCATTTATACAAATACCATTGAGTTAGATGGTATTGAAGAATTAAAGGAAAAAATTATAGAATTATTTAATTTAAATGAACTAGAACAAAAAGACTATGCTTGTCTTAATAACATAAGGCAAATTTCTTTAGCAAAGGAAGCATATAGTATTTTAGAAGAAGTAGAAAAAGGAATTCAAGAAGAAATTCCAATTGATATGGTAGAAATTGATATCAAACGTGCATGGGAAAAGTTAGGGGAAATTATAGGAGAAAGCTATACAGAGGAGTTAATTGATCAATTATTCAGTCAATTCTGTTTAGGAAAGTAGGTAAGTAAAATGATTATAGAATCTTTAAAAAAGAGAAATAAAGAATTAATCGAAATAGAACCAGTATTAACATATTTAAAGGATTTAGAAAGTCAAAGTCCCATCATTTTATCCAAATGGGAAAGTATAGTGTTTAGGGATACAAAAATTGATGTAAAAATCAATCATCAAATTATTAGAATTCACTTTCGTGCTCCATTTGAACCTTACCCAGTATTATTTATTATGATTTTTGATGAACAGGATTTTTTAATAGAAGAAATAACAACACGCCTTGATGTAGAAAAGAAACAACATATTATGCTTCATTCAAAATTTGATAAAGAAGGGAAAATTATAGAAAAGCAATATACCTATAATGATGGTTGTTTATCGAAAAGTAGGGAGAGAATCATTAATGCATCCATAGAAGAAATTGATGAAATCATGATGAAACAATTTGTTGAGCTTTCAAATTACAAACAAAAAAAACTCCTAAAAAAATTTAATGATTCTATGGATCAAGCTATTAGGCATATAAGATCATGTACTAATTTCAGTTATATAATAGGAAAAATAGAAGAACAAAGGGATATTAAGATTGCTTATCAAATTACAAAAGAAAAACCTGTAGTTTTATTAAAAAAATGAAATAAAATTTAAATATTAAGTTGGAAAAAGATAAATTCATCAACAAAAAGTTAAAATAGATTATATTGATTATATAAAATGAATTAGTAAAACAAAAAATATAATTTAAAAGCAAAAATTATTTCCCGGGAAATAATTTTTTTAAATATTTTTTAAAAAAATTTAAAAAAAATAGAAACTATTGTATAATATGAAAAGAAAAAAGAGGAAGTGGATTCAATATGAAGTATGACATTATCGTAGTAGGTGGAGGGCATGCAGGATGTGAAGCATGCTTAGCTTCTGCTCGACTTGGAAATAAAACCTTATTAGTAACGGGAAATATAAAAAATATTGCGGATATGCCATGTAATCCATCGATTGGAGGACCAGCTAAAGGAATTATTGTAAGAGAAATAGATGCCTTAGGTGGAGAAATGGCAAACAACATTGATCACAGTTGCTTACAAGTAAAAATGTTGAATACAAAAAAAGGCCCAGCAGTTCGGGCCCTGCGTGCACAAGGTGATAAAATTACTTATCCACAAGAAATGTTAAAAACAATTCAAAATCAAGAAAATTTAGAAATCAAAGAATCCATTGTCGAAGATCTAATTGTTGAAAATAATAAAATAAAGGGAATTATTTTAGAAACGGGAGAAAAGATTGAATCAGAATCAGTCATTCTAACAACAGGAACCTATTTAAAAGCTGTAATACTTCGAGGGGATAAAAAAACAGAAAGTGGTCCTCATGGAGAGAAACCTTCAAAATACTTAAGTGAAAAATTAAAGGAATATGGCTTTCGTATTCAAAGACTAAAGACAGGAACGCCACAGAGAATTGATAAAAATAGTATTGATTATACAAAAGCAAGTTTAGAACCTGGAGATGAAACACTCTATACCTTTTCTTTTGATAACGAGCCACAGTATAAAATAGAAGATCAAGTACCATGTTATTTAATCTATACAACAAAAGAAACACATCAAATTATTATGGATAACCTAGAAAAATCTAGTATGTATGGTGGTTATGTAGAAGGAGTTGGTCCTAGGTATTGTCCATCAATCGAAGACAAAGTTGTAAGATTTAAAGATAAAGAAAGGCATCAATTATTCTTAGAACCAGAGAGTCGTTATTATGATGATATCTACATTCAAGGTTTTTCAACAAGTATGCCCGAAGAAATTCAAGACAAAATGGTTCATTCTTTACCTGGTTTAGAGAATGCGAAAATACTGAAATATGCTTATGCGATAGAGTATGATGCAATTGATCCATTACAATTAAAACAGTCACTTGAAACAAAAGTTCTTGAAAATCTATTTACAGCAGGACAAATTAATGGAACAAGCGGTTATGAAGAAGCAGCAGGTCAAGGTTTAATTGCAGGAATCAATGCCTCTCGTAAAATTCATAATCAAGAACCTTTAATATTAAAAAGAAATGAAGCATATATTGGGGTATTAATTGATGACTTAGTTACGAAAGGAACAAAAGAGCCATACCGTATGCTTACCTCACGAGCAGAATATCGATTATTATTACGTCATGATAATGCGGATTTAAGATTAAAAGAATATGGATATCAAGTAGGTCTTGTGACAGAAGAAAGTTATCAAAAATTTCAAGAGAAAAAAAGGCAAATAGAATCTTTGACAGAATTATTGAAAAAGAAAAAAGTAACGCCTACAAAAGAAAACAATCAGTATTTAGAAGAAATAAATTCTACCAAACTACTAGATGGAATTACCCTTTATGATCTATTAAAACGACCAGAAATTAAAGTAGAAACACTAAAGCATTGGATCGAAATTAAAGAATCAGAAGAAATAAAAGAACAAGTAGAAATTCAGGCAAAATACGAAGGATACATTAAAAAAGCCAATCGAGAAGCGGAAAAAATGCTCGATTTGGAAAAAATAAAAATACCAGAAGAAATCAACTATGATAACATTCACAATCTAGCTAGTGAAGCAAGACAGAAACTTTCAGATATTAGACCAACGACTATTGCTCAAGCATCGCGTATTAGTGGAGTAAATCCCGCTGATATCTCAATTCTAATGGTATATTTAAAAAAGGAAAAGAAAATATGAATCAAGAACGTTTTATAGAAGAAACAAAAAAATTAGGAATTTCTTTAACAGAAAATCAAGTTCAACAATTAGAAGAATTTTATTATCTCCTGATTGATTGGAACGAAAAAATGAATCTAACGAGAATTACAGAAAAAGAAGAAGTCTATTTAAAACACTTTTATGATAGTCTAACAATATCTAAAGTAATAGATTTAACAAAAGTTCAAACCTTATGTGATGTAGGAAGTGGGGCTGGATTTCCAGGAATCGTTTTAAAAATAATATTTCCAAACCTAAAAATAATCTTAATCGATTCCCTTCTAAAAAGAGTAAACTACCTAAATGAAATTATAAAACAATTAAGATTAGATGATATTGAAGCAATTCATACAAGAGCCGAAGATTATGCAAGAAAACATAGAGAAGAATATGAAATCGTTACTGCAAGGGCAGTTGCTAACCTAAAAGTATTATCTGAACTATGTATTCCTATGGTAAAAGAAAAAGGATATTTTATCGCCATGAAAGCAAATGCTAAAGAGGAATTAGAAGAGGCAACTCCAATCATCAAAAACTTAGGTGGTAATATCGAAACAATTTGCGAATTCATACTTCCAATCGAAGAAAGTAATCGAAGCTTAATCAAAATTCAAAAACAAAAAATAACCAGTAAAATATATCCTAGAAACAAGATAAAATAATGATAAAATATCGAAAAAGCTAGAAAAATATCAAAAGATAGAGAAGAGTTCCATAAAAAAAATGGCTTTTTTCTTGTTTCATTAAAAAAATATGATATAATGAATATAATTAAAAGAATAAAAAATTGAAAGAATGAAAAGAGGGTTACTATGGATAGAGAAGTAGTAGATTTATATTTAGATGATATTATCCCTAACCGTTTCCAACCACGTGAAGTGTTTAATGAAGAGGCTTTAAGAGAATTAGCAGATTCAATTAAAGCACATGGAGTAATTCAACCAATTATCGTTCGTAAAATTGGTGATAAATATGAAATCATTGCGGGAGAAAGAAGATATAAAGCATCAGCAATGGCTGGGTTAACTAAAATTCCAGCAATTATTCGGAATTTAGATGATAAAGAAACTTCAAAAGTAGCATTATTAGAAAATCTTCAAAGAAAAGATTTAACTCCAATTGAAGAAGCAAGAACTTATCAAAAAATTATCGAACTAGATGATATGACCCAAGAAGAACTTGGAAGAACTATGGGAAAAAGCCAAGCGTCTATTGCTAATAAAATGCGTCTTTTATCATTACCAGATGAAGTACAAGAGGCATTATTAGAAGACAAAATTTCTGAACGTCATGCAAGGAGTTTATTAAATTTAAAAAATCCAGAAGAGCAAATTGCAATGTTACAAGAAATTATTGATAAAAGAATGACAGTTCGAGAACTAGATGCTAGAATCAAAGGTGTTCCGCCTCAAAGATATATTTCAGATCCATCGAATCAAATGGAGAATCAAATTGGTTTAGGAGAAGAAAATTTAGAAATAGGAAACAATGGGAATGAAATGTCACAATCCCAACCGATAACAAAAATGACAGATTTTAGTTCAGATCCTACTAATTCTTATCATTTTGAACATAACATGGATTTAGAAAAACCAGAAAATTCAATTGAAAATTTAAGAGGAGAGATTGACTCTCAAAGTATTATAGAATTAAAGCCTAAAATACCAGTAGAAGAAACAAAACCTAATAATTTAACAGGTCCAGTAGGAAATTCGTCTGGGCAAAAGCGACCTACAATTGAAGAACTATTAGGAGATGAAGAATTATTTTCTTTGAGAGATGCAGTTTCAACAATTCGTAAAAGTGCAGAGTCAGTAAGAAATAAAGGTTTTGTAATAAAAATCGAAGAAATGGATTTTGAAAAGAGCTATCAAATCGTCGTAAAAATTGATAAAGACATTTAAAAGTAGAGAGTTCTACTTTTTTTTAACAAATTAGGAAAAAACATTTCATAATTGATTGATTTCTGTTAAAATAGAGAAGTATTATTCAAAAAAAGGGTGGTAACATGGGAAAGATAATTTCATTAGTAAATCAAAAAGGTGGCGTAGGAAAAACAACAACAAGTATTAATCTTTCTGCCTCTTTAGCACATTTAGGGAAAAAAGTATTATTGATTGATTTAGATCCACAAGGAAATGCAACAACGGGTGTTGGAGTAAATAAAGGGGATATCACCAAAAGCATTCATGATGTCATGACAGGAAAATGTTCAGCACAAGAATCAATTCTACGTACTAAATTCAAAAACTTGTATCTTTTACCAGCTACAATTAATCTAGCAGGAGTAGATATTGAATTAATGGAAAAAAGTAAATCACAACAAAATTTCTCAAAAAATACCCAATTAAAACAAGGAATTGACCCAATTAAAGACATTTTTGATTTTATCATAATCGATTGTCCACCATCTTTGGGATTAATTACAACGAATGCTTTAACCGCTTCAAACTCAGTAATTATACCTGTACAATGCGAATTCTTTGCTCTAGAAGGAATTACGCAATTACTAAATACAATTATGCTTGCTCAAAAGAATCTAAATCCAAACTTAGATATCGAGGGAGTCCTTTTAACAATGCTTGATTCTAGAGCTATTTTATGCTTGGAAGTAGTAGAAGATATTCGTCGTTTCTTTAAAGAGAGAGTGTACAATACAATTATTCCAAGATTAGTTAGAATCGCAGAAGCACCATCTCATGGAACTCCAATTATAGAATATGATCCAAAACATCGAGGTACAATAGCTTACTTAAACTTAGCAAAGGAAGTGATTGAAAGAAATGGAAGCACAAAGAGAGAACAATAGAAGAAAAGCCCTTGGAAGAGGATTAGAAGAATTATTTAATAATGAACCAATGAATTATGAAAGTTTAGAAGAAAGAATCATCGATTTAACGCCAAAAGAAGAAATTCAAGAAATAGAAATCTCAGAATTAAGAAGTAACCCTTATCAGCCTAGAAAGAACTTTGATGAAAAGGCATTACAAGAATTGGCTAGTTCCATTAAGGAACATGGAGTATTTCAACCAATTATTGTTAAAAAAAGCATTAAAGGATATGAAATTATCGCTGGTGAACGCCGTGTAAAAGCATCAAAACTTGCTGGTAAAGAGACAATTCCTGCGATTATTCGTGACTTTAGTGACTCAGAGATGATGGAAATTGCACTATTAGAAAACCTCCAAAGAGAAAATTTAAATGCAGTAGAAGAAGCAATGGCTTATCGAAAACTGATTGAAGAACTTACGATTACACAAGAAGAGTTAGCACAAAGATTAGGGAAAAGTAGAAGCCACATTACTAACATGTTAGGAATTTTAAACTTACCAGAAGAAGTAAAAGATATGATTATGGATGACAAAATCTCAATGAGTCATGCAAGAGTCTTAAGCAAAATGAAAGATACCGATAAAATTAAAGAACTAGCTGAAAGAATCGAAACAGAAAACCTAAGCGTAAGACAAATCGAAAATATTTCAGATGATAGCCTCTATGAAAGAAAAAATAAAATCAAAAAGCGTGAAACGACATCTAATGAATATAAAGTAATTGAAGAAGAATTATCAGACAAATTAGGAACGAAAGTAAAAATAAAAAATAATAAAGTAGAAATTTCATTTGTAAATACGAATGATTTAAACCGATTATTAGAAATGATTGGTTATAAAAATTAGAGAGGAGCCTTTCTAAATGTTAGAAAAAATATTAATTCCTCAAATTTATTTGCCAATTATCTATATTTTAGTAGCTTTCTTTATCAATTTAATATGTAAAAAAATAGTTAGGGCAGTTATCAATGCGAAAGAAAGAAACTTAGAAAAGGGTAGTTATAACTACAAAAAAACTGAGACATTTAAAGTATTACTAAATAACTTTATCAAATATATCATTTCTATTTTTACATTATTAGCGATTGTGACAGTCTATGGAGTTGATGTTAGTTCTGTACTAGCAGGTCTTGGACTTTTAGGAGCCTTATTAGGACTTGCTCTTCAAGACTTTGCAAAAGATATTATCGCAGGAATTGGAATCATTTTAGAAAACCAATATGCGATTGGAGATGTTGTAACGATTGGGGATTTTACAGGAGAAGTAATATTTTTAGGACTAAAAACAACTAGAATTAAAAGTTGGGACGGAAAAGTAAAAATCATTGCCAACCATAACATTGATGAAATTATCAATTATAACATGACAAATTCTATGGCAATTGTTGATTTTGGTGTATCTTATGAAAGTAACATGGATCAAGTAGAAAAAGTTCTTCAAAAATTAGCAAAAGAATTAACAGAAACTTTACCAGACTTAAAAGGGGAAGTACAAGTCTTAGGAATTGAAAAATTAGATGATTCTGCTGTTGTTTATCGAATGACAGCACCAACAAAATCACTCGCACATTACAATGTACAAAGAATCATGAGAAAAGAAATAAAAACCTGCTTAGAAAAGTCAAAAATAAAAATACCATATCCACAAATCGAGGTGCATCATGGAAAATAAAGAATATGAACTTGGTAGTAGAGTAATTATGAAAAAAGGACATCCATGTGGAACAAACGAGTGGGAAATCATTCGTTTAGGTGCCGATATCAAAATTCGTTGTGTGAATTGTAATCGGACAGTAATGCTTCCAAGGATTGAGTTTAATAAAAAAATAAAAAAAGTAATCCATAGTGAGGAGCAGTAGTATGAGAGATAAAAAGAAATTGAAATTAAAAAAGTTTCACCTTCATCCAGTTACTACTTTTATATTATTAACGGGTTTAGCCATTATCTTAAGTTGGGTCTTAAGTATTTTTCAAGTACAAGCCACTTATAATCGATTGAACTTGACAACTTATGAATTAGAAAAAACATTAGTCGCAGTCGAGAATTTGTTTAATTATGATGGACTGAAGGCCTTAATTGGTGAATCTGCTAGAAACTTTGTTAGTTTTACAACACTAAGTACCTTATTAATTGCTTTAATTGGACTAAGCGTTGCTCAAGCAACTGGCTTTTTTGATACTTTTATCAAACGAGTACTAGTAAAAATCAACAATCAAAAAATAACTTTTATTTTACTATTTATTGCGACAATTTCTAGTTTAATTAACGAAATAGGATATGTAATTTTAATTCCACTAGCAGCTATTATATTTAAAGAAAATAATCGAAATCCTTTGGCGGGGATTATAACAGCCTTTACTGGAGTAGCTTTTGGATATGGAGTCACCTTATTTGTTGGTTCTATGGAAGCAAACTTAGTACCGATTACAGAAGCATCTGCCCGTTTAATTGATATCAATTATCACGTATCATTAACATCTAACCTATTTATCATCATTGCAACTTCTATTATTTTATCGGTTGTTGGAACCTTTATCATTGAAAAATTTGTAGTACCAAAATTAGGAAGATATAGAGACCCAGAAAGTAAGACAGAAGAAATCGAAGAGATTATCGATGAAGAAGAATTAGAACAGAAAAAATTGGAAGAAGATTTAAGAGAAAGAAAAGGATTAAAAAATGCTTTCATAGCAACTATCTTTTTCATTGCCTTTTTCATCTATTCACTTCTTCCTAATCTTCCATTTTCAGGAATGCTTTTAGATATGGAAGCTCCAACTTATTTAACACAAGTATTTGGAGAAAATTCATATTTCCAAGACGGATTTACCTTCTTAATGTCACTTTATTTCATTGTGATAGGGATTGCTTATGGGAAAGGAGCAAAAACGATTTCTAATGATCGTGAACTTCTTGGTGAAGCTAGTAAATACCTTTCTGATATTGGTAGTTTAGTTATCTTAATTTTCTTTGCGTCTCAGTTTATTGCTGTTTTTAGAAAGACTAATATATCAACTGTAATTACAGCATGGGGAGCAAACCTTATTTCACAAGCAGAATTTAGTGGCCTACCATTAGTAATTTTAGTCTTAGTAGTGATTGCCCTTATCAACTTATTTGCAGCAACTCCACTTGCAAAATGGTCAATTCTAGCACCTGCTGTTGTACCAAAACTAATGCAATCAAATATTTCTCCTGAATTTGCACAATTCTTATTAAGAGCAGGAGATTCCATGACCAAAGGATTTACACCAGTACTAGCTTACTTTGTAATCTTAATTGGCTATCTAAATATGTACAATCCAAATAAAAAGAAACCAATTACGATAGGAAGAGCATTAAAACTAATGTTACCATACTGCTTAATTATTAGTTTTACTTGGATTGTAATAGCAGTTCTTTGGTATCTAACGGGACTTCCTTTAGGACCTAATAGATTTCCAACCTTATAGACAACATCCGTTGTCTTTTTTTCTTGAAAAATAAAGAAAAAAATGTTATACTAAAGCGCAAAAAAGAAATTGAGGGGTTATAATGGAAACTTTTAAAAAATTAGATAATCATATCTTATTAACTTATGTTGCTTATTTAAAGGCTTATCAATGGGATCGTTGTAAACTATGTTTTTCCTATGGATTAGAATCAATTCATGATATTATACAAGATGACAATTATGGTTTATATTTAAATCATCGTTTGATAGGTTATGGAACTATTATGCCTATTGAGGAAGAATTATTTCAGTATGTTCCTGATGCAAGGTGGTTAAGGAATTCGATTCATTTAGAAAAAGGAGTTAATAAGGCAGAACTAGCACTCGTAGTTCATCCCAAATATCAACATAGTGGATATGGTAAAAAATTCTTAAATTATATGATAGAAGAGGCAAGTAAGAATTATGATTCAGCAATTGCCTGGATGTATAAAACAAATAGAAAATCTCTTTCATTAGTAGAAAAATCTGACTTTGATTTTTTATCCTTTAGTGAAGATAAAATTATTTTTGAGAAGAGGTTAAAGAACAGATAATAAAAGGTTCCAGTACTAGAAAGGTGAAATAGCAATGCAAGAAATAAAAGAATTTCTATCAAAAATAGAGCAAACAGATAAGGAACAATATTTTAGATTGTATAAATTTTATAGAAATCCGCAACTATCCTTAGGAGGTAGTGAAGAATCCACCATAGAAAAGTACTACGAATATGGAGATATCAAATACTTTATTTTAAATAATACTTTCTTTGAATTCTTAGAATTATGTTTGAAAGAAAGGGAATTTGAAAAGAAATTAGATTTTAATTTACTAAGAAAAATAAGATTCCTTTTATATGATAGTAAAGAATTTAAAAAAATGTATTTTGAACCCTTAGAAGATCCTTATTTAAGAGACTGGTGTAATAATAAAGTGCCAATTGGACCTATTTATGGGAAAAGATATAACATGTTGGATCTATATGGGATTAGCTGTAGGTATCAAGAACACGGATGGATCTATGATCTTGGATTACCTAAGGAACAAATAGACTCCTTAAACACCCAATTAATTGAACATTTGATGGATGTAAATTCATTAGACCAAGAAGTTTATTATGAAAAATATATCAAACCTGAAGAAGATAGAAAATCCTTATTAAATAGGATTAGAGAAGAGGATTATGAAAACTACCAAAATTGTTTCTTATATGGAAGAGACGGTAGTGACAGAAAAGTATTTTTACATCTAGTCTGTGATAATGAATTTTTACAGATCGTAGAAGAGAATTTATTAAAACAACCCCTTCCAAAAATTGTGATTCAAAATATAATAGATATCTTACAAGTAGGAATCGATTTTAGAACTTTGAATAAGATATACGAGGATTTTGATTATCATTATCAACAATTAGGAAAAGAAAAGGTACAATCCTTTGATTATAAAAGGGCAAAGAGATTAATTTCTATGTTATTAGAGAAAGAAAATCCGAAAATCATTAAATTTGAAAATTATCATTAAGAAAGAGTAAAAACATGTTATAATACTAGATAAGAAAAGAGGGATACTATGGGTTTAACAGCAGGAATTGTTGGACTACCAAATGTCGGAAAATCCACGTTATTCAATGCGATTACAAAAAAGAGTATTTTAGCAGCGAACTACCCATTCGCCACCATTGACCCAAATGTAGGAGTGGTAACAGTACCAGATCAAAGATTAGAAAAACTAAATGATATGTATCATCCAGAACGATTAATCCCAACTGCTTATGAATTTACAGATATCGCAGGATTAGTAAAGGGAGCTAGCCAAGGAGAAGGTTTGGGAAATAAATTCTTATCTCATATTAGAGAAACAGATGCGATTGTAGAAGTAGTAAGATGCTTTGAAAATGGGGATATTATTCATGTAGAGGGAGCAGTAGATCCCATTCGTGATATTGAAATCATTAACTTGGAACTCATTTTAGCTGACTTAGAAAGTATTGGAAATCGAATCGAGAAAATCTCAAAAAAATTAAGAGCATCCAAAGACAAAGAAGATCAAATAGAATTAGATGCCTTAGAAAAAGCAAAGTCTGCCTTAGAAAAGAATCAAGCACTTCGTTCCGTTGATTTTACTGATGAAGAAAGACTTTCTATTAAGTCCTACAACTTTTTAACACTAAAACCAATTATCTATATGGCAAATATCAATGAAGAAGAAGTATCAACTGAAGATAATGAACATGTTAAAAAAGTAAAAGAGTATGCATCAAAAGAAAATTCAAAAGTAATTAAAGTATGTGCTAAGATAGAGGAAGAATTAAGTCAACTAGAAGAAAATGATAAAAAAGAAATGTTAGAAGCGTTAGGAATCGAAATGAGTGGACTCGATCAATTAATTCAGGCAACCTATGATTTATTAGGACTTTCTACTTATTTCACAGTAGGAACTGATGAAGTAAGAGCTTGGACCTATAAAAAAGGTATGAATGCCAAGCAGTGTGCTGGAATTATTCATACAGACTTTGAAAAAGGATTTATTAGGGCAGAGGTCATCTCTTATCAAGATTTAATTGACTGTGGTAGTGAACTAAAAGTAAAAGAAGCAGGAAAAATGAGACTAGAAGGAAAAGATTATTTAATGCAAGATGGAGATATCTGTCATTTCAGATTTAACGTATAGGGGAAGATTATGGTTTATTATGAAATAGAAGACGATTGTATTATAAAGTATGAAGTCTCGATAGATAAAGAATCACTAGAACAATTAAAAAAAATAATTCAAAGCAATTGTGCTGAGATACTTCAATTAGCTACCTCTAGAGGAATGGACCAACCAGAAAGTGATCCAAAAACAAGAATTCGATTCGAATTTATGAATCGAGAACCGATTTATGAGGGAGAAAATTTTAAAGAATATAAATGGTCTTATACCGAGTATAAAGATCCAAAACTAGTTTCTCTTATTAATCAATTACTAGAAGGAGAGGTAGAAGGTATTTGGGATTTAAAACATCCAGAAGAACCAGCAACAGAAAAAGAAAAGTGCGAAAGAAGAATTAATCAATATATACCAGTAAACGTCAATACCGATTTATATCGTTTAAAAACAGCAATCAATGACTATGAAACTTATTTATCATACAATAAAGGACGTCTTACAAATGGAAAATATTCTACGTCAGCGATAACTTATTATCCAAAGGTTCTGGAGTGCATTACGCTAAACGAGATTTGTAGAATGCCACTAGATGAAGCAAAGGAGATCCTTCAATTTTTTGGCTCACAATTTGAGTATTTACATCTAGAGGAATACGAAAAGGAACAAGCAAGATTAAAAGACAAATCAAATCGGGCAGAAATGGCAGATACGGATGGGAAACAACCAAAAAGAATATAATAAAGAAGGGTGATAAAATGAAAAATAAAATTTATTCAAAAGTATTTTTATGGCTATTTGTAGGCCTTTTAGTTACATTTGTAACAGGAATTTATACAAAAACCAATCAAAGTGCATTAGAATTTATCTTTGTAAATAATGGTTACATATTTTTAATTATCTTGGAATTAGCAGTTGCTGTTTTCTTAAGTGCAAGAATTCACAAAATGAGTCCTATCACTGCCAAAACTTGTTACTTAATCTATTCTTTCTTAAGTGGTTTAAGTTTTTCTGCAATATTCATTGTCTATAAAATAGAATCTATCATGCTTGTATTCTTAATTGCATCGATTTTATTCCTACTATTTGCACTTCTTGGATATTTCACCAAACTAGATTTAACAAAAATAGGAACGTTTCTACTAATGATGTTGCTTGGAGTCGTAATTTGCTCTGTAATCAATATCTTTATGCAGAACGAAGCCTTTGATTTAGTAGTAACATGTATCAGTATTTTAGTATTCTTGGGATATATCGCTTATGATATTCAAAGTATCAAGCGACTAGAGGGTTCCATCGAAGAAGATAATCTAGCAATCTATGGGGCTTTCCAATTATACCTAGACTTTATTAATATAATCTATGATTTATTAAGACTATTTGGTCAAAACGACGATTAAAGTAAGAAGAATCTTACTTTTTTCTTTTGCTTATGATAAAATTAAATTACTTAAAGGAGGAATTCAAATGAAAGCAAATACATTAGGAGCATTTGTAGTAAAAAGAAAGCAAGTATTATTACCTGGATTAAAAAATCGAGAGTCTAATTCTAACAATACATTTTGGTGCTGTTCTACTGATAGAAATACTGTTCGTAAAGAGATACTAATTGAAGCCAAAGAAGAAACTGTAAATGGATACAATTTATATGGTACAGAAATCCCAATCATATTCTCTTATCCTAGTACTTTTGAGAAAACTGATCCTAAAATGGAAACTTGCCTAGGTGTTAGAACCAAGCAAGTGGAAATTGCAAAATTTATGAAAATAAATCAACTAAATGGACCATTTCATTATAATGGGAAATTTATTACAGATGAAGACGTAATTGCATGGCTAGAAAATGAACAAAATATTGAATCGATGAAAAGGGTCAGAGAGTGGGCAATTCAATATGGTGAAGAGTGTAAAGAATTGCTAGAAGTTATTAATCAGAGAAAAAAAGAACAAAGAATAAGAGATGCTTCTGCTCAGTATTCAGAGTACTTAGACAATGAAGAAAATGCTGAAAAAATAAAGAAAATGGTAGCTAGAAGAGATGAATTAGTCTCAAGATATCAATAAACATCCAAGAAACCAAACAAAATCAAAATGTGATTGTTGTAGAAAAAGTCTTATAAATGATGGATAAAGTTCAATCAAAAACGATAGAAATTTTTTGATATTGAATTAGAGAATTAGGAGAGTTAGTTTATGAAATTAGTTTTAACTTCTGGTGGAATCTTAAACAAGAGTATGGAAAAAGAACTAAAAAATATGATAGGAAAAGATTTTAAAAATCTAAAAATGTTGTTTTGTACAACAGCATCCAACTATGATGGTGGAGAAATGAACGATTGGCTGATAGAGGATATGGAAAGTTTTAAAAAGTTAGGTTTTAAAATAGATGTATGCGATATTAATGGAATTGGGATAGAAAATCTTTTACCAAGATTTGAATGGGCTGATGTTTTTTTCTTTGAAGGAGGTAATGCGCAGTGGTTAAGAAAAAGTATAAAAACTTCCGGATTAGAAGAACATTTAAAAGAATTATTAGAAACTCGTATTTGGATTGGGGCAAGTGCTGGAAGTTGTGTTTTATGTCCAACTATTTGTAATTCATGTCAAGATTTATTTGATGAAAACATAAAAGATTTTCCAATAGATGGTTTAGGACTAGTAGATTTTCAATTTATACCTCATCTTAATAGTAAATGGTTTCCAAAAATAAGAAAAGAAAATTTAATAATCGCAAGTAAAAGTTTAAAAGAAACTGATGGTAGAAAATTATATGTTATGGATGATAATAGTGCTGTTTTTATAGATGGTGAAAATATTAAAGTGATTAGTGAAGGAGAATGGTTTGAAGTATAAAATAATATGGAATCTATGAAAAGGGTCAAAGAGTGGCAATTCAATATGGTGAAGGGTGTAAAGAATTGCTGGAATTTATAAAAAGAAAAATAAAGTTTATCTAAAACGATAGAGAGATTAAAGTAATTTATATTGCTTTTTTCTTTTTTTATGTTAGAATAAAAAGCAACTTAAGGAGGAATTCAAATGACAGAAAATACATTAGAAGCATTTATAGTAAAAAGAAGAAAAGTGTTATTGCCAAAAATAACAGATAGAGGACAAGTGGATTGTACCGCTTGGTGTTCATCTAAAAGAACTGTGAACAAAGAAGTATTAATTGAAGCAAAAGAGGAAACTGCAAGCGGATACTGTCTATATGGTACAGAGATTCCTATTATCTTTTGTTATCCGCGATGGTCTGAAATGACAAACCCAAATATGAAAACTTGTATAGGAGTCGAAGCAAGGCAATGGGAAGTTTCTAGTTCTATGAAGCGAAGTCACCCAGATGGAGAATTTCATTATAAAGGAAAGTATATCACAGACGAAGACATAATTGCATGGCTAGAAAATGAACAAAATATTGAGTCTATGAAAAGGGTCAGAGAGTGGGCAATTCAATATGGTGAAGAGTGTAAAAAAGTACAAGAAGCTATACACCAGCGAGAAGTAGAAGCTGTACGAAGTCGGAGATATCATCGTCAGGCTGAAGCAGAAAGACAGACGCAAAAAATTAAAGAAATGGTAAATAGAAATAACGAATTAGTTGCTAGATATCAGTAATAAAAATAACCAAATATCAGTTTTTTAAGGTAGGGGTGTTTTGGTAAATGGAAAGTCAATTAGAGGCGTTTATCGTAAAAAGAAATAAAATATTATTACCAGCCATAGAAGTAGTTAGTTACAGGTGGATTAATCCTTATTGGGTTGGAGTCGGAAGAAAAGAAGTGAGTTCCGAAATATTGATTGAACCTTACGAATACAAAAGAGATGGATATCGACTTTATGGAACGGAAATTCCAATCATTTTTAGTCATAAAAAATTTATTGAGATGACAGATCCAGTGAGATTTGTATGTATAGGAGTTAAAACGAGACAATGGGATGTTTCGATGACTGAGAAGAAAGAAGACCCCAACTGTACAAGAAATTTCGAATACTCTGGTAAACGTATTATAGATAATCAAATTATAGAATGGCTAGAGCAAGAAAAAAATATAGAATCCATGAAAAAGGTAAGGGAGTGGGCCTTAGAGTATGGAAAACAATTAAAAATGTATAAAGAATGTGAACAATCTGTAGATGTTCGTATGGAACTGAATCGTCGTATCAAACAAATTAGGGATACTGATCTACAAAAAGATAAAAATCCTTTAATTGAAAGAAATAATGAATTAGTAAAAAAATATCAGTAGGAATTGACATATTAAAAAAAAATGGCTATAATACTCTGAAAAAAAAGAGGGGGGAGTAACCATGGCATATATTTATAGAACAGGATATGTCTCTGACTTTACAATAAATTCAGAAGTAACAGTAGCTCATTTTTATCAAGAAAAAATAAAAGAATCTAAGAAAAAAAACAGTCCAATGAAATATGATCCTTTTTCTATCAAAGGAATGATAGAAAATTCGAAACCATTTGATTTTGATAGGTATCGGTTAGAAGAGTGCTGGATGGAAGCAACAGATGAATTTACAGAATTATTAGAACAATTGCCAGAAGCAGTTGAAGAAGAAACCATAAAGCATAGATTAGAAAATACCTATCAATATGCCAAAAAGAAAGGATTAAATCCAAATAACTGTTTTCAGTATTTAAAAAGTGGCTCTCAATCTCAATCAGATTTATTAGATATCAATCGGATACTGATCCAAATTAGAAGCCCTTTCGATAAATTTTATGTACCAATTACGATTGTTACGCAGGGACCAACTTTACGTGGTGATCATCAATTTTATCTAACAAATCAAAGTCGGATTGATGCTGTTTATAATAAAAACCAACAAGAATTAATTCTACAGGACAGTAATCAAATTGATTTTGTGCCAAAAATAAATCAATATAATTGTTATCATTATTTACCAGAATCTATGGGACTTGTTAAAAAGCTAGAACTTAAAAAAAATTAAATAATCAACAATATTTTAACGGAATAAATTGAGAAAAAATGAGAAAAACATTTACATTCTCGTTTTTTTTTGGTATAGTACTAACGAGTATTTAATACTCCTTGCCAAGAAATTGGCCTTATGTCCAAAAGGAGGTGTAAACAATGAGAAAATATGAATTAATGTTTATCGTGAAGCCTGATTTAGAAGAGACTGCAATCAAAGCTGTAGCAGACAGTATGAAAGAGGTTGTTACTTCTAATGGTGGAAAAATTCTTGAAGCAAAAGAAATGGGGCAAAGAGACCTAGCATACGAAATGAACAAGTATAAGACTGGGTATTATTTCCTATTCATAATCGAAACTGAGAATTTAGAAACAACAAAAGAATTTGAGCGTATATCTCGAATTAATGAAAACATCATTCGTCATATCGTAGTAAGAGTAGAAGATTAAGAGAGGAATTAATATGAATAAAGTATTTCTAATCGGAAGATTAACAAGAGACCCAGAATTAAGATATACAAGTAGTAACATTCCTACTGCATCATTTAGTATTGCAGTAAACAGAAATTTCACTAATCAAAATGGAGAACGTGAAGCAGATTTTATTAATATCGTTGTTTGGAGAAAACAAGCAGAAAACGTAAAAAATTATCTAACAAAAGGAAGTCAAGTAGCAATCGATGGGCGCATTCAAACTCGTACCTATGATGCACAAGATGGATCAAAAAGATATGTAACAGAAGTAATTGCTGACAATGTACAATTCTTAGATAGTAAAGGAAGTAATGGTAATATGGGTGGCGGACAATCCATGGAGGGACCTACTCCATACGATTTTGAACAACCAGCACCAGCTACTTCTAATACAACAGATGTATCTTCAGACCCTTTTGCAGATTTCGGTGCTTCTATTGAGATTAGTGATGATGAATTACCATTCTAAGGAAGGAGAAATAGATCATGGCAGAATTTTATAGAAAAAAGAAAAAAGTATGTTACATGTGTACTGGAAAAGAAATTGACTATAAAGATGTAGATACTTTAAAAAAATATATTAATGACAAAGGAAAAATTTTACCAAGAAGAATTACAGGAGCTTGTGCAAAACACCAAAGACATATCGCACAACAAATCAAACGTGCTCGTGCAATTGGTTTAATTCCATATACAAAATAAAGATGAACGAAAAGTTTATCTTTTTTCTTTGTAAAAGAACAAATTCATAGTATAATAATAACCTAAAAGAAGTAAAAATAGGGAATAAAGTACGGCAAAGATAGGCATCCCTCTCCTAGAAGAAAGATGACAGAAACCAAAACTTGTAGTATAATAAAGTTGCAGATTAGAAGGGAGCATTATGAAGATTTTAGAAAAAGCCAAAGAATTAAGAAAAATTATAAAAAACCACGAAGTGGTATTTATTGTTGGGCATAAAGATTTAGATTTAGATGCGATTGGAAGTGCCCTAGGAATGTCTTATATCGTTGAAAAATTTAAAAGGGAAGCCTATATTATTATTGATGATGAGACATTTGAACCTGCTGTAGAAAAGATTATTAATCAAACTCCGAAAAGTAGATTTGTTAAAAGTAGTGATTTATCTAAGAAAAAGAAAGTCAAAAACTTATTAGTAGTCGTAGATACTAATAAAGAAAAACTTCTCCAAAATAGCGATTTATTAACTGAATTTGAAGATGTGATCGTCATTGATCATCATCAGCCTAATTCATCTAGTATTCAAAACGGAATGATTCTAATCGATACAGAATCATCAAGTGCTTGCGAACTAATCACCGAATTAATCTATTACTATGGAATCAGATTAGAACCAGAAATTTCAACCACCATTTTAGGTGGAATCGTTCTAGATACCAATAACTTTGTTGTAAAAACGCAAGCGAAAACATATTTTGCAGCATATCATCTAACTTCTTTTGGTGCAGATCCAAGGAAAGTTCAATATTACTTGAAACAAGATATCAAAGATTATATAATAAGACAAAAAGTAATTATCGATGTAGAAATTATTGATGAAAAATTTGCGGTTACAACAGGAGATGATTCTGTCAAATACAAACGAGAAGAACTTGCCAAAGTTGCCGATACACTTCTTCAATTTAACGGGATTACCGCATCTTTCGTCGTAGGGAAAATCTCCGATGACACTATCGGTATCAGTGCGCGAAGTGAAGGAAAATTTGATGTTGGAGCTCTTTTAGAAAAACTAGGTGGTGGCGGAGGTCCACAAGAGGCTGCGACACAGATCCAAGAAAAAAGCATCAATAAAGTCAAAAATCAACTATTAGAAATATTAAAATAGGGGGAACTATCATGAAAGTAATTTTTATTAAAGACTTAAAGAAACAAGGGAAAAAAGGAGAAATCAAAGAAGTCAAAGACGGATATGCCCAAAACTATTTGATCAAAAATGGATATGCAGTTCAAATGACAGGGAAAAATCTAAATACCCTTGAAAAAGAAAAAGCAGAAGCTAAGGAAGAAGATTCAAAGAATCGAAAAGAGGCACAAGCTTTAAAAGAACAATTAGAAAATACCGAGTTCCTATTCAAAGTAAAAACAGGAGAGGGAGATCGAGTATTTGGAAGTGTAAGTCCTAAACAATTAAAAGATGAACTTCATAAAAAAGGCTTCAAAATAGAAAAAAGACAATTAGAAATGGTAAACAACTTAACAAGTTTAGGATATCATAACGTAACAGTTGTTCTATACAAAGATATCAAAGCAATTATCAAAGTACATATCGTAAAATAAAAACTCAAAAATAATACCAGAAGGAGAGTGATAACATGGCACTAAAAACAATACCACATGACCTACTAGCAGAACAATCCGTACTAGGGGCTATGTTCTTGTCGAAACAAGCGATAGAAAAAGCATCTGAAGTACTGACAAAGAAAAGTTTTTATGATGAGAAAAATGGAATCATTTTCCAGACAATTATCGATTTGAATGAAAAAAAAGTACCAATCGATTTAACGACTGTTACTGCAGAATTAAATCAAGCAAAAAAGCTAAACGAAGTTGGGAATGTAGAATATTTAACAGAAATTTTAAATATTGTACCGATTGCGGCCAATGCGGAATATTACATCAAGACGGTAGAAGATAACTATCTATTAAGAAATGTGATTGATACCTCAACAGAGATTGCTACTCTCGCTTATGAAAATGAGGGAGAAGTATCCGACGTTTTAGATCAAGTAGAGCAAAAAATTGTGAAAATTATTAAGAATCGTCGTTCAGGAGAATTCCAATCCATTCAAGATGTGTTAGTCAATGTCCAAAAGAATTTAGAAAAACTATCAGAGACAAAGGGAAAAGTAACGGGAATTCCAACAGGATGGGTAGAACTGGATCGAATGACTTCAGGACTTCATGAAAACCAGCTAATTATACTAGCGGCACGTCCTGCGATGGGAAAAACTGCCTTTGCCTTAAATCTTGCGACGAATGTTGCGATTCATACCGATAAAACCGTTGCGATTTTCTCTTTAGAAATGGGTGCTGAGCAGTTAGCAAACCGTATTCTTTCCTCTTTAGGTCAGATTGAAGGAACCAAATTAACCAGTGGAAATCTACTAAATAACGATTGGAAAAGAATTACCGAAGCTAGAAGTCAATTAAGTAATGCAAAACTCTATATCTCAGATGATGCCGGAGTTACTGTAGGAGATATCAAATCAAAATGTAGACGTCTTTCAACCAGTGAAGAAGGTCTTGACTTAGTAATTATCGACCACTTACAGTTATTAACGATGGGTGGAAATTATGGAAATAATCGTCAAGCAGAAATTACGGATATCTCTAGAAGCCTAAAGAAAATGGCAATGGAACTAAACATCCCTGTCGTTGCCCTAGCACAGCTATCCCGTGGAGTAGAAAGTAGAGAAGATAAACGACCAAAAATGAGTGACTTAAGAGAATCTGGTTCGATTGAACAAGATGCTGATATTGTCGCTTTACTCTATCGAGATGACTATTATCAGTCTCCAAAAGATAGTAGTGATGAAGCACCAGATCCAAGTTTAAGTGAACTGATTATCGGAAAACACAGAAATGGACCAACCGGTAAAATTGACTTACTATTTAGAAAAAATACAAGTTCCTTTGTGAGCTTATCAAAGAATGAAGAAGGTGGAAGTAATGGATAAAAAAACAATCATATTCTCAGTAATTGCTGGGATATTATCCATGGGAATTATTTATATGGGATCAAATCCTAATGCAACTCCTGCAAAAATTCTAGGAATTATGGAAAGAAGTTCTCAGCCGAGACAACTTTATCACGTCTATTTAGGAGGAGAATCATTAGGACTCATTGAATCGAAAGAGGACTTAGAAAAATACATCGATGAAAAGCAAGGGACAATTAAAGAAAAATACAACGTAAAAAAAGTCTATATTCCAAACGGACTAGATATTGTTCAAGAAATTACCTACGATGATGAAATTTATACAACAGAAGAAATCTATCAAAAAATAGAGAATCAAAAGGGTGGAGAAAGTTTTACCATCGATGGATATCAAATTACAATCGCAGGGTATGAAAAATCAACAGAAGATGGTGGAACAGAAATAACCGAAGATAAAATAATTTACGTACTTGAGAAGGAAATATTCACAAATTCTGTGGAAAAAACAATTAAATCATTTATTCCAGAAGAGGATTATGACAACTTTCTGAATGAAACACAGGAAGAAATCGTAGAGACAGGAACCTTAATTGAAGACTTGTACATTAAAAATGATATTACGATTTCAAAAACAAGAATTCCTGCAGATGCAAATATCTTTTTAACAGAAGAAGACCTTTGTAAATATCTTCTTTTTGGAACAATAGAAGATCAGGAAACCTATGTAGTAAAAGAAGGAGATACCATCGCAGATATTGCCTTCAATAATAAATTATCACCAGATGAGTTTTTAATCGCCAATACTTCTTATAAAACAGTAAACGATTTACTATATCCAGGAAAAATTGTAACATTAGGTATCATTCAACCACAGTTTGATACGGTTGAAGAAACACACGTTGTTTCCAAGAAAGTAAAAGCAAGAGAAACAGTTTATGAAGATGACAATACTCAATATGCTGGATATGAGAGAGTAAAAGAAGAAGGAAGCGATGGAGAAAGTTTGGTCACTGAAAAAATTCAATTAATCAATGGTGAAATCGTTTCGACAGTACCAGTAGGAGAGGAAATTACAATTGCTCCTGTTAATAAAGTAGTAGTTCGTGGGACAAGAAAATATCAAGTATCTTGGGGTGGAAGTATTTCTTCTGGTGTCGATGTTCCCGTTGGTATTGGTAGTTGGGTATGGCCTACAAATGCTCCATATACTGTAACGAGTGAATTCTCTTATCGTTGGGGAAAACTTCATAAAGCAATCGATATCACAGGTACTGGATATGGTTCTCCAATTAAAGCAGCTAATAATGGAATTGTCGTTACCTCTGCTTATAATTCAACAAATGGTAACTATATTGTCATCAAGCATGCCAATGGTTACTTTACAGAATATGCCCATCTAGCAGCACGTTATGTGCAAAAAGGTGATGTCGTATATGCAAATGACCAAATTGGAACAATGGGAAATACAGGTTATGCACAGGGAGTTCACCTTCACTTTGGATTATGGGCTGGTCCTGCCTATACAGGTACACCACTAAACCCAAGGAGTCTATATCGATGAAAATAAAAGTGCTAGCAAGTGGTTCGAAAGGAAACTCTACCTATATTGAAACAGAGAAGGTAAAACTTTTAATTGATATTGGGGTTACCTTTTCTTATCTGAGTCAAGAATTAGAAAAAATATCCGTAGTACCAAATGATTTAGATGGGGTTCTGATTACCCATACACACAGTGACCATATTAAGGGACTACAATCTCTAGTGAAAAAGACAAATCTTTTGGTCTATATTACAGAAGGAATGATTCCAGAAATAATAGAAAAAGTTCCAAGTACGAATCTTCGCATTCTATCTTCCAAAAATAACATAGAAGATTTAAGTGTCGAATGCATTCCCACTTCTCATGATGTAGAATCGGTAGGGTATCTAATTCAAAGTAGAGAGAGTTCTCTAGTGTATATCACCGATACGGGATATATCAATCGAAAATACTTGAAACAGTTAGAGAATAAAGAAATTTACATCATCGAAAGTAATCATGATGAGAAAATGTTAATGAATGGTCCTTACCCTTATATCCTAAAGCAAAGAATTATCAGTGATAAAGGGCACTTATCCAATACGACTGTTGCGGGATATCTTAAAAACTTAGTTGGTGACAACACCAAGTATATTATACTAGCGCATTTAAGTGAAAAAAATAACACCGAAGAACTCGCCTATCAAACGACAAGAGATGTGTTAAAAGAAAAAATAAACGAAAGAGACATTCTAATAGCGAAGCCTCATGAGTCTTTAGAAACGGTAGAGGTATAAAATGATTCGAATAATTTGTGTTGGGAAACTAAAAGAAAAATATCTACAAGATGCTTGTCAAGAGTACTTAAAGCGTCTACAAAAATATACAAAAATAGAAGTTATTGAAATTATGGATGAAAAAATAGATGAAGAAAAAATCGCTCTTCAAAAAGAAAAAGAGAGGATTGAAAAATACCTTCGGCCAAAAGATTATCTAATAACATTAGAGATTGAAGGGCAGATGCTTTCCTCTACAGAATTATCAGAAAAACTAGATCATTTAAGAATTGAAAATAGCGAGATTACTTTTTTAATCGGGGGTTCTTGTGGAATTCACCCAGATTTAAAGAAACTAGCCAATGAGAAAATATCGTTCTCAAAATTAACCTTCCCTCATCAACTATTTAGAGTGCTACTTCTAGAACAAATCTATCGTAGTTTTAAAATACAAAATAATGAAAGATATCACAAATAGGTGGTATCTTTTTTAAATATCTAAACAAAATCTATATAAAACATGTTTCAAACGCTGAAAGAAAACAAATTGTAAACTTTCGTAGATACGGTTGACATACTGTTAACAAATAAAATTTAACGCTAAATTATTCCTATAATAATCCTAAAGAAAAGGGGTTTTTATGGAAGTATTTCGTAGAAGACTAAGAGAAGCTAGAGAGTTAAGAGAAGTAAGTCAAAAAAGAATTGGAGAAGTGATTGGAACTTCTAGAAGTGCAGTCTGTTACTATGAATCAGGAAGAAGTATGCCAGATATGGAGCAGATTGAGAAGATAGCAGAATTCCTACAAGTAGATATTCTTTGGTTACTAGGAAAAGAACATACAGGTTTGGTTCATAGAGAAGGGAATCGTATGATCAATCTATCGGAAGAAGATTGGAAGATTTTACGTGCGATTCATTCGAATCCTGACTTATTTAACTATCTATTAGATCATACTGAAGAGAGAATTGCCAAAATATCAAGAATGATTCGTCACCAAGATTAGACAAAAAATATAGAAAATAATCGCTATACTGAAAATGGGTGAGTTTATGCTTAAGATAATAACCAGTTTTCTGTGGAGTAATGCGATTGTTTTTTTATTGGGTGGAGGGCTTTACTTTAGTATCAAATTAGGGTTTCCTCAATTTAAATTATCCTCTTTATTTAAAGGATTTAAAAAAGACAGTAAAAGTAGTGTATCTCCTTTTAGAAGTCTTACTATGTCCCTTGCGGCAAGAATTGGAGTAGGTTCTTTAGCAGGGATTGCCCTTGCGATTTATACAGGAGGACCAGGAGCGATTTTTTGGATCTGGGTAGCAGGAATTATTACGTCTGTTAACGCTTTTTGTGAAAGTTATATGGGAGCGAAATACCAAGAAAAAGACGGGGATGCTTATAAAGGAGGTCCTTCCTTTTATATTGAAAAGGGTTTAAACAACAAAAAACTAGCAAGTATCTACGCCATCCTAATTATTATCTCTTACATCGTTGGGTTCATGACAATTCAAGCGAATACTATCACAACCTCTCTTCATGAATACTATGGGATTCCTTCCATTATCATTGGAATCATTCTTGCGATAATCTCAGGAATCTCCATTATGAAAGGACTAAACGAAATAGCGAATATTACAAGTAAGTTAGTACCGATTATGGGAATTGGTTATATTATATTGAGCGTGACCATTATTCTAATGAATTTAAGCCAAATCCCACACGTTTTCATGGAAATTATCACAGATGCATTTCAAATCAACGCAATTCGTGGGGGAATTCTAGCGACATTTGTGATAGGAATTCAAAGAGGAGTATTTTCAACAGAAGCAGGTCTTGGTACGGGAGCGATTGCTTCTTCTTGTTCTCATACAGATAATAAAGTCAATCTTGGATTAATTCAAATTTTAGGAATCTATTTTACTGTCTTTGTAGTCTGTACCTCAACAGCACTAATCATCTTAACCTCAGACTATGAACGATTGAACTTCGAAAATATGAATGGAATTGAATTAACCCAGTATGCCTTACACTACCATTTAGGAAAATCAGGGATCCTAGTCTTAATGTTATCGGTCGTCTCTTTGGCTTATTCTACGATCGTCGCAGGATACTATTATGGGGAAAGTAATCTAAAATATCTTATAAAAAATGTATCCAAAGCACAAATCAATCTACTAAAAATAGTAACAGTGATTCTTCTAATAATTGGAAGCGTTATGAGTGCCACACTCTTATGGAACATTGTAGATGTTTTAGTTGCAGTTCTAGCGATTATTAATATGTATGCCCTAATTCGACTAAGAAAAGAAATAATCGTTGATTATCAAAAGAATCAGTAGTACAATATACCACAAAGGCGGGGGATTGTATGATTATTTTTCCAAAGGATCAAGAAAAAGAACTAGATTATTACTATTATGAAAAAAAATTAGGAAAAGATAGATTAAAACTATTAGAAAAATTACTGAGAAAATTAGGAAAATTTGAACCAAAGGAAGATATTAGGATTATAGGAGAAGAATATAATGACTATTATGATTCCATCTATGAAGTAAAAGATCTAGATGATACAAGTTTCAAATTCTATAACTACAGGATATCTTCTCCACAGAATAAAAGCAGATATAGCCAAAACTATTACCTTAGCATGCGACGAAAAAATAGTAATTTATCCTATGTGTATGATTTTTTTAGTAGTAAAGGTTATAAAAGAGAGCCCAGATTAATTCAAATCAATAGTCAATTATCAGAACATAGGATTCTTACATTTGAGGATAACGACGATGGTTTTGAAGCATTGACAATTCAAGAAAATGAAAAAAAATATAGATTATCTTTTAGTTCTTCCAAAATTATACCAACTTTGATAGAGAAAATTTATGCTCCTTTACAGGAAATGAAAACAGTAAACTTAGAAGAACTCTTAAACTTAGTTGGAAATAGGCAGTTTGTAAGATTCGCTGGTATTTATATAAATGGAGAATTAATCGCATACATTCAGTTTCAAAAGGGAGACATTTCTAGATATCAAATCGTCGATTCTAGTAGAGAAATCAATGCAAAAATTGGAGAGAAAGTTACCCGAAAAGTAGAAAGAATTTCGCCAGACTCTGGAGAAAAAATAACGACAGAAGAGACCATAACAGACAACTATGAAAAAATACAATCCGATTTAAAGAGATTGTTAAAGCAACTATAAAATGTTACACTATCAATAGTAGTAGAGGTGGATTATGATAGGAAATGATTGGGATCAAATTTTAGAAGAAGAAACGAAAAAAGATTATTTTCAAGAACTGATTCAAAGAATTGAAAAAGAATATCGAGAAAAGACAATCTATCCAAAGAAGACAGAAATATTTAAAGCATTTCGAAATACATCTTACCAAGATACCAAAGTAGTCATCCTAGGACAAGATCCTTATCATGGAGAAAACCAAGCAGAAGGACTTTCCTTTTCTGTAAAAGAAGGAATTGCGAAACCTCCTTCCTTACAAAATATCTTTAAAGAATTAAATAGTGATTTAGGATGTAAAATTCCTAATAGTGGTAGCTTAGTTTCTTGGACCAAAGAAGGAGTCCTCTTACTAAACACTGTATTAACGGTAGTAGCGAATCATCCGGCTTCTCATAAGAATTTAGGATGGGAACGATTTACGGATCAAGTGATAAAAAAATTAAATGAAAAAGAAACTCCTATTGTGTTCATTCTATGGGGTAGTTTTGCGAGAAGTAAGAAAGCTCTCATTACGAATCCGATTCACTGTATCATAGAATCTGCGCATCCCTCTCCCTTTTCTGCTTATCATGGTTTTTTTGGTAGTAAACCATTTTCTAGAACCAATGACTTTTTAATGAGTAGAGGACTTAGACCAATTAACTGGGAAATGAAAGAAACCACAGAAAAAATAAATCAACCTATTTAAAAACGCAAAAAAGAGTGATACAATGAAAATATAGGAGGGTTTATGGAAAAAAAGATGTTCGGCGAAAAGCCAATGAGAGTATTTCAGTGTTATCGTATGTTTTATGGGGAAGTCCCAACCTATAAAAATTCAAATAACTATGTAGAATTATATGAGAAATGTCAAAGTATGATGGCATTTCTAGATCTCTTTGGATATAGTCTGCTTTATACGGAAGAGGAAGAATTAAAAAGATGGTATCAGTCAGATTATCGTTTCCAATTGCAATATGTGCCATGTACATGTCCAGAATTAGATGCACCAATCGGCGCAATGAATCAGATATTAGATGGAAAAGAGAAAGAAGAAATCGAGGAATATTATCAATATAGTATCTCAGAAAGAGCCTTTTATGATGAGGAAATTACCTCTAGACTTGGTGGATTAATAAGAGAATTTTCCGTAGAACATAAAATGGATATCGTAACAGTATTGATAGAGTTAAGAAAAGTCTTAAAATCAGAAGATAAAATGCCAGTAACAGAAGAAGCAGTGGAATTGAAAAGATTTGCACAAGAGGAATTATTGCCGTTAACAGATTTAACAAAGGAATATTCTGCGAATGATCCAAGATATATAGAATTTTTAAAGAAATATTTAAAAACCCCAAAATCTAGTGAAAATAAAGTAAAACAAATAAACAATAATTAATCATAAGTAAATAACAGGAACAGAAGAATCTTAATCCAATATGAGATTCTTCTTTTTTCTTAGTAAAATAAAAAACTCACTTGTAAAAAGTGAGCTTCCGCTATTTCTTTTTTAGTATTTCGTATACTTCTTCTCTTTCCTCTGAGTAAAATTCTTTTCTTTTATATTTAAAGAAAGATCCTACTAAATTAGAAGGAAAGCATTGAACTAATTTATTGTATGCAATAATGGTTCGATTATAAAACTTTTTCGCTGCGATTAAATCATTATCGACATTTGTAAGATCATAATTAATACTTGTAAGGCTTTCAATATCCTTCAACTTACTATCAAGATCGAGAAGTCCTTTGTATTCAGCGAGTGCCTTATCCAATTCTTCATTTAATTGAAAATTATTTACTTTCTTATTTTTTAACTTAATGACATTAATTAAAATTTGATCTTCCTTGTACTTCTTATCTGCTTCTTCAATTACTTTAATTACTCTTTCTAATAAAACCAATTTTTTTTGAAGTAAGATATCAATATTATTTTCGGCTTCACTAATACGGATCTTGGCAACTTGGAATCTGTTATAAAAAGCTACCTCTAAAATTAATACCAATAAAATAAAGATAATGATACCAAATAAAATATAATAAATCACATTGAATCACCCATCTATTCTAGAAACATTCTATCATGATTCAAAGCAAACGTCAAAAAAATTATAAGACTTCTTTAAAAAAATTCCCCAATGAAAGGGAATCATCTTTTAATAATTTGGGGTTTCATCAAAGATCGCATAATTAATATAAACAAGCCAAAGTAAAATACTTTTTCCCTGATCATCTTGTAGTAATAAATAATCTCTACCATCATCTAGAATAGTACCAGTGAAGACTTTATCTCTCCATTCTACAGAATCTGGATAAGAAAAATAAACACTGACTCTGCGTCCTATATTTTTTCTAAAAATCCCTTCTGCATACTGTGGATTACTGACTGGATTTGAAGAAATTCCCTGATTAATGGGAGTTGTTTGTGTCGTAGTAAAATTCGTATAAGGGGGATAAGTACTTTGACTTGGAATATAATTTGGATTCATCCCAGAACTAAAACCTTGATTCATAAAATCACCTTCCTAATGGAATATATGAATCAAGAAATGTCGGTATGCTTAAAAAATTAATTTAACTCAAGAAGTTCATCAAATACCATATCAGTATTAGAAGGTTCTGTACCTTTGACATAATACATAATTTTTTTCTTTTCATCGGCTTCGGTTGCCGGTTTTCCTGTAATCGGATTTACTAAAACGCCTACGACATTACTTGGTTGTTCGTACCAATGATCTTCTACGCCTTCTAAATAATTTTCCATAGCCTCTACCCAAATATTTCTGGAGTACTTATAATCACTAGTAGAAATAGATTGATTGTTATCATACCCTATCCAAACAGCTGTACAGATATCAGGATTATAACCAATGGACCAGTGGTCTGTATCTGTAGTACCGCTTTTTAATGCTAATTTGTGTTTAATCTTAGGAGCAATTCCAATCGCAGTTGGATAATTATAATCGATAAAAGCAGAATCATAGGTAGAAGTTAATAGATTACTGAGAATGTAAGTAAGACTCTTATTTAAAATTGCTTCTTTCTCTGTTTTCTTTTCGTATAAAACATTTCCTTTTAAATCTTCTACTCTAGAAATTAAATATCCCTCTACCTTGTATCCTTCATTTGCAAAAGCAGAATAAGCAGAGACCATTTCCTTAATACTAATTTCGGCAGTTCCCAAAGGAAGAGAAGGGATTTCTTCTAATTTAGCAGTAATACCAAGTCGTTTCGAAATATTGACTAAAGCATCTTCACCTAGAAACATATGAGTTTTTACGGCATAAATATTATCAGAATAAGAAATCGCTGTCGCAAGGGAAATTGGTTTATTCCCATATTGATTTCCATAATTTTGCGGAGAATAATTTTGATTATTTGCAAAAGTAAAGGTCGTTTCTTCACTCGTAAACGTCGTACTAGAAGTAAATCCGTTTTCTAAGGCAGCATAATATAAAAATGGCTTCATTGTAGAACCTACTTGACGAACCGATTGAACGGCGCGATTATATTGACTCTTATTATAATCTCTTCCCCCAACAAGGGCGATAATCTTTCCAGAAGATGGTTCCATCATCACAGAAGAAACTTGTAAATCTTTCTCTGTTGTCAAATTATTTTTAATACTATTTTCTAGAATTGATTGGGCTCTCACATCCAAATTCGTATAAATTCTGATTCCTCCTGTTTCTAAATAAGAAGAAGGAATTTCCTTAATTTCCTTTAATTCTCTCATAACAGCATCCTGGTAATACATAATATTGGCAACATTTACATCGCTTTTCTCTCCAACAAAGACTAATTCTTCTTGTTTTGCTTCCTCGCATTCTTTTTCAGAAATCACTTTATTTTTAAGTAATTGATTTAAGATATTAATTTGTCTTGATTTTGCGAGTTCAAAGTTAACAAATGGGGAATAATAAGAAGGACTCTTAGGAATTCCTGCAAGCATGGCAGATTCTGCAAGATCTAAATCTTTTGCCGATTTATCAAAATAAAACTTCGCAGCGTTTTCAATTCCATACATTCCATGTCCATAGTTAATCGTATTTAAATAGCCCTCTAAAATTTCATCCTTACTATAATGAACTTCTAGTTGCATGGTAAGCCACATCTCGTTGATTTTTCTTTCCCAAGTTTTATCAAAATCCAAAAACAAATTTTTCGCATACTGTTGGGAAATCGTTGAAGCACCCTGACTTTTAGATCTAGAAGTAACATTGACATACATTGCTTTTAAAATACGTAGAAAATCAAATCCATGATGACTGTAGAAATTTTTATCTTCAGTATTAATGGTCGTTTTAATCAAATATTCAGAAATATCTTCTAAGTTAATCCATTCTTGACTTCCACTTCCTTGAAAAAATAACTCTCCACTCGCATCATACATCAAAAAGGCATTGGCACTTTTAATCTCTAGTTTTGGAGATGTTTTAATATAAAAATAGACACCACTGGTAAGAAGTACCAAAAAAACAAAGAAAAAGAAACAGACTTTTAGTAACTTTTTAAATTTTTTCATATAAACGCTCCAATCTAATTTTAGTATGAAAGAATTGAAGAGAAATATGTATCTAAAAAATTTAAAATATGATATAATACTAGCGCGAAAGGATGTTGTAGTATGCATATGAATGGGAAAGAATTAAAAGAAAGAAATTTTTATACTGAACTATTTAATGATTTAGGAAGTCAAATAGAAGCGTCGTTAAATAAGACTGGATTAAGAGTAAGAAACCTCTATGAGGTTGCGAAAAAGAATAACCATCAATTAGAAGATTTTTTTCATAGTCATGGAAAGAATTATTATACTGAAACAAGGTTAAGTCAAATGCTAATAGATTATATAATGTTACAATTAGCGTGTGCATCAGAACCGCTATTGGATGCGATTCTTTTTGAAAATGTAGTTTGTCTTACTGATTCGATTCGTATTCCAATAAAAAATCCACATGTAAAAAAATATAATCAATATTTAGATCTTATGGAAAGTCTCGCAATTGATGAAACTTTAGCGGGAAGATTAGGGAGTATGTTAACGGAAGAAAGATATCAAAATGAAATGTCTTTTGTCGTAGAAGAATTAAAGGAACTAGGATATCCTGAACTTGCAGAAACCATTCTAGTAGATACGTATGATGTAATGAAATCTAGAAAGAAGAAAGATTCTCCTGAAGTAAAGTTGAAAAAGATGATGAAACAAGTTGAAAAAGAATGATTTGAAAAAGAATGATTTGAAACAGACTGTATGATAACTTGTAACATCAAAAGAAAAAATCCTAAAATAGTAGGAAAATAAAATAAGTTATGTTATAATTAGGCTTAGATTTCTGGAGGCGGAGAATAATGGAAAAAGTTACAGTTACCATGACAATGATTTATGAAAATGAACAAGAAATGACTCTTTCTGGTAAATATGAAAAAGATAAGTTATGGATTGAAGAAGTAGAAAATCAAACAGAGATGGTATTAGATTTTAAAAATCAAACATTAACGAGAATAACCAAAGAATATAAACTTATGATTCCATTTAAGGAAAAAGAAGAAACTACGCTGGAAATTGAATTTTTAGAAGAAAAAGAAAATATTCAGTTATCTGTTCAAACAGATATTTATAAGTATCAAGACCGCCATTTAACTGTAAGATACACAATTATGGAATCTGGAGAAACCATTGAATATAGAATAAAATTTTGAGGTGAAAGTATGAGTATAATCAAAAATGTAGAAAATGATATTACCAAGACAATTCAGAATTTAGGATATGAAATACCAAGAATCATTTTACAACCAAGCAGATGTAGAGAATTGGGTGAATTTCAAATTAATGATGCTTTCACATTGGCGAAAGAAAATCATTGTAATCCAAGAGAAATTGCCGAAAAAATCGTAACAGAATTAGAAAAAGATAACAGGTTCGTAAATGTTAACATTGCAGGAGCGGGGTTTATTAATTTAAGTTTTAGCGAATCTTTCTATCTAGACTTTTTAAAAGAATTACAAAAAGATATCAAAAATAATATTGATATGGAACCAAAGAAAAAAATAATCATAGATTATGGTGGAGCCAATGTCGCAAAGATTTTGCATGTAGGGCACTTACGATCTGCTAATATTGGGGAAGCCTTAAAAAGGTTGGCGAGACTACTAGGAGCAGAAGTTCTTGGAGATGTTCACTTAGGAGATTCTGGATTACAATCAGGAATGGTTGTTTCTGAGATGCAAAGAAGATATCCAGAGTTAGATTGTTTTAAGGAAACTTATCAAGGCGAAGAGTTTTCACTTCCTATTACGAGTGAAGACTTATCCGTAATCTATCCGGAAGCTAGTAAAAAGGCTAAAGAAGACGAAGAAAGAATGAAAGAGTGCCAGGAGATTACATTCCAAATTCAAAAGGGACATGTAGGATATAATGCTTTATGGAATAAAATCAAAGACTTATCAATAATCGAGATTAAAAAAATATATAATGATTTAAATGCATCCTTTGAACTCTGGGAGGGAGAACTCGATAGTTTTGCCTATATTGAGGACATGTTAGCGTACTTAAATGAGAAAAAACTTTTAGAAATCAGTGAAGGCGCAACGATTATGGATATTAAAGAAGAGACTGATAAAAAAGAAATGCCACCAATTATCCTAGTAAACAGTAAAGGATCCTATATCTATGAAACCACAGATCTAGCAACGATCTATGGACGTATGAAACGATTCTCTCCTGATGAAATGTGGTATGTAGCGGACAGTAGACAAGAACTTCACTTTGAACAAGTATTCCGTGCTTCTAGAAAATCAGGAATCACATCAAGGGATACCAAACTAGAATACATTGGGTTTGGAACCATGAATGGGCCAGATGGGAAACCATTTAAAACTAGAGATGGTGGTGTCATGACCTTAAGAGACTTGATCAATCTAGTAAATGAAGAAACGAGAAAACGATTAAATCCACTGATTACCGACGAAGAAGAACAAAAAGAAATATCAAAAATGATTGCCATTTCTGCTTTAAAATATGCAGACTTCTTGCCATATCGTACGACAGACTACATTTTTGAACCAAGTAAATTTGCTGATTTAGAAGGAAAAACAGGTCCTTATCACTTATATTCGACCATCCGTATGAAATCTTTACTAAAAAAAGCAGAAAATCTTGGATATAAAGACTATTCAATACATAAACTAAAAAACGAAGCGGATAAAAGTATTATGGAACTACTATTGACGCTTCCAAAAGTTCTAAAAAAATCTTACGATGTAAAATCATTAAATGACATTGCGGAATTCTTATACAAACTGACAAGTGCGTATAATAAATTCTATTCTGAAAATCATATATTAACAAGTAAAGACGAAGACCTAAAAACCACATGGTTAGCGCTTACAGAGGTAGTTTATAAAACAAATTTACTACTATTAGATGTTTTAGGAATTCGCGTTCCAGAAAAAATGTAAGAAAATAGGTTGCGTTTTTCTAAAAATAATGATATAAGTTTAGATGATAATTTTTTAAATAAAATTATAAACAATTTATTTTGATAAATGAGGAGGATTGCCATGAGCCTTAAGAAGTTAAAAAAAGAAGACTTAGAGCTATTATCAAATAAAGATATTACCAATTTAATATTAGAAGAACAAGGTGCACAAAATACAGCAGACTTATTTAAAGAAATTATTAAATTGTTAGAATTACCAGATTCTGTATTTGATCAGAAAATAGGAGATTATTATACTTCGTTAACAACGGATAAAAGATTTATTCTTTTAGAAGATGGAAAATGGGATTTAAGAAGTAGACATACTTCCGATAAATTAATTAAAATCGTAGAGGAAGAAGAAGAAGAGGACATCGAAGAAACGAAAGAAGAAGAAGTGGAAGAAGAAATCAGCAACTATGATTCGATTGATACAGATGATGATATCGATGATACCAATGAAGATTTAAAAGACTTAGTAGTATTAGATGAAGATGAACTTGAACTAGAACAATAATTCTAGTTCTTTTTAAGGAAAGGAATGAACATATTTTGATTGACCCGAGAGAAAACCAAACGTTTTGTTGTCATGATTATGTTGTATATTTAGGCGAAAATAAAGAAACGAAGGAAGTATTTAATTACTGTTTAACCTGTGGGGAAAGGGAACATGGATTAAACTTTCATGCACTTTGTATTAATGCTTCTCTTTATTTAGATGAATATCCAATTGAAACGGAGGAGCAAAGAAGAGTAAAAATGCAAGTAATTAGGAATCAGTTTCAAGAATTAATGCTAGAAGCTTGTAATCCTAACCCTGTTTTAATTATTGAACAATTCCGCTTAATGATAGAGAACAAACGAAATCATATTTATAAAATAAAAGGGAAATACTTATTGCCAATGAGTTCTTAAAGGAGAATTATGTGGGAATAAGTCTTTCTTGTGTTATGAACAAAATATGATATAATAAAGACACAACACAGGAGGAATCCAAATGAATATTACGAGTATCAAGTACAACCATGAATTATGGAAGCGAAAAATTGAATTAGAAAGAAATTTAAAATATATTGAAAGTGAAATAAGCGACCATCAAAAGACTTGTGAACATATTCGGGTTCTCTTTTCACGTGAAGGAGCCAATATAAGACCAGGAGATTTTAAGTTGGAACAGTGTTTGTTTTGTGGAAAGCAAGACTTACCTGAATTCTATCCCCTAATTAATGCCTCAACCTATCGGAGAAGATTTAAGAGGAACTTTGGAGAAGAACAAACAATAAAAGAAAATATTAAGATTTTACAAGAACTTTGTGTGGTCCTATTAAAGGAAAATCCTGATTTAACAGAGGAAGAATTAATTGAGAAAGTAGAACAAGAAATTCAAAAAGATAATGAAGAAAATAAGAAAGACGAAGCTTATCGAAAGAAATTATATAATATATAACAAGGGGTGAAAACCATGATAGAAAGATTAAATGCGATTGAAACTAGATATTACGAAATTGAAACAGAACTTTCCAATCCAGAAGTTTATAGTAATATGAACAAGATGAAGACTTTATCGAAAGAAAAAGCGGATTTGGAAGAAACAGTTCTCTGTTATCAAGAATATCGGAAAGTATTAGAGGGAATTAAAGACGACAAAGAATTAGTAAAAGACCCAGAGATGGCAGAAATTGCAAGAGAAGAATTAGAGACACTAGAGGCAAAAAAAGTGGAACTGGAAGGTAGATTAGAAGTATTACTCATTCCAAAAGATCCGAACGATGGAAAAAATGTAATTGTTGAAATTCGTGGAGCAGCAGGTGGAGATGAAGCCAATATCTTTGCGGGAGATCTTTATCGTATGTATTCTAGATATGCTGAAAAACAAGGATTTAAAATCGAACTTCTCGATGCCGAAGAAGGAGAAGCAGGTGGTTTCTCACAAATTGAATTCATGGTAAAGGGAGACAACGTATATTCGAAACTAAAATATGAAAGTGGTTCTCACCGAGTACAGAGAGTTCCAGAAACCGAATCTCAAGGAAGAATTCAAACTTCAACTGCAACCGTCCTAGTCATGCCAGAAGCAGAGGATGTAAATATCGAAATCAATCCATCCGATTTAAGAATCGATATTTATCGTTCCAGTGGATGTGGAGGACAAGGTGTTAATACAACCGATAGTGCGGTTCGAATTACTCACTTACCAACCAATACTGTAGTTACTTGCCAAAACGAACGAAGTCAAATCCAAAATAAAGAACAGGCGATGAAAGTATTACGTGCCCGTCTTTATGAACAAGAACTTCAAAAACAAGAAGAGGCTTTAGGTAGCGAACGTCGTATGAAAATTGGTACAGGAGATCGTGCGGAAAAAATCCGTACTTATAACTATCCACAAAATAGAGTAACGGATCATAGAATTGGTTATACCACAAACAATCTGGATAGAATTATGAATGGGGCAATCGATGAAGTGATCGAAGCCTTAATCACAGAAGATCAAAAAAGAAAACTAGCAGGAAATAACGAAGAATAAAACATTGTTTTATTCTTTTATCCTTTCGATAAGAGGTAATTATGAGAGTAGAAGATTTAATTGTATATGGAAAAAGTAAAGTTCATTCAGAACATGCGAAAATGTTACTCGCAGCCCTTTTAAATGTGAATTCTTTAGAATTATTAAACTATTTAGATAAGGAAGTTCCAGAAGATGTTGAAAAAGCATTTAAAGAAAAAATAGCAGAATTAGTCAAAAATCGTCCGATTCAATACGTAATAGGAAACGTAAGTTTCTATGGAGAAGAGTTCTTAGTCAATGAATCAACACTCATTCCAAGATTTGAAACAGAAGAACTGGTAGAAAACACTCTTGCTTACCTAGATGAATTTTTTGAACATAAGAATTTAAATGTAGTAGATTTAGGAACAGGGACAGGATGCATTGGATTAACCCTAAAAAAATTAATTCCAAGCCTTACTATGACTTTAGTTGATATCAGTGATAATGCCTTAGAAATGGCAAGAAAAAATCAAGAAGAAAAAGGACTGGATGTTTCGATTATCAAGAGTAATTTTCTAGAAGAAGTACCAGGAACCTTTGATATTATTGTGAGTAATCCTCCTTATATCAAAGAAGGGGAAGAAATTGAAGAAATTGTGAAAGAGAACGAACCTTCAATCGCTCTTTATGGAGGTCCTGATGGATTAGATAGCTATCGAACAATTCTTCACCAATGTAAAGAAAAATTAAATCCAAAATTTATGATTGCTTTTGAAATTGGATGTAATCAAAGAGAGGCTATTACCCAGCTTATTTATCAAGAATTGGGAGATGTTAGGGTCATTTGTAAAAAAGATTTAAGTAATCGGGATCGTATGATTTTTATCTTTTCTAAGTAAGAAAAATGTCAAAATATTTCTCATAAAAAATAAAATAAAATTGAATAGAGTTCGAATATAGAATCCACTATGTAATAGAAAGGTGGATTTTCTTATGAAAAAAATAATACCAATTCTTAGTATTTTAATGCTTTTATCTTTTGGAGGTTCTAAAGAAGAAATCATTATGATACCGAAAGATGCGATTCGTTTTCGAGTAATCGCAAATAGTGATACAAAAGAAGATCAGAATATAAAAATGACTGTTAAAAAGGGAATTCAAAAAGAATTATATGAGTCCGTAAAAGAAGCATCTTCCATTGAAGAAGCCAGAAAAATTACACAAGGGAAACTAGGAGAATATCAAACCTTAGTAGAAAAAATTCTAATAGAGGAGAATCAAGTAGATACCGAGGTAACATTAAACTATGGACAAAACTACTTTCCAGAAAAATCCTATCAAGGAGTTCTTTATCCAGCTGGCTACTATGAATCATTAGTAGTAACGTTAGGAGATGGACTTGGGAAAAATTGGTGGTGTGTGTTATTTCCTCCTCTTTGTTCTCTAGAAGCAGAAAGTAAAGAACAAGCAACGGAAGTAGAATATCAATTTTTTATCAAAGAATTGCTTGATAAATATACGAAATAATAATGACAAATCCCTCTAACTACCTTATAATATAAATAGTTAGGAGGGTTTGTATGACAAAAACGAATATGCACATCCACTCAGAATATTCCTGGGACTGTGAGATGAAACTAGAAGATATTGCGAGAATTTTAGTAGAAAATGGAGTAAAATATGCGGGGATTACAGATCATGTGGAGTTTGACCGAGAAGATATGATGTATGTTCGTCGTAAGTTCAGTCAAAGGGATCATGAGATTAATCGACTGAATGAACAGTATCAAGGAAAACTAACATTATTACAAGGAGTAGAAATATCAGAACCACATTGGTATCCTGAACAAGTAAAAATGTTGACAGATGTATTTGCCTTTGATTTTATTATGGGAAGTCTTCACAATACGGATAATTTGAAAGCTTCAACAAATAAACGATATGTCACATATCTTTATTATAGAGAAATGTTAAAAATGATAGAAGCAGGACAAATTGATGTAGTGGGACATTTAGATTACATTAATAAATATTATAAAGAAGACGATTCAAATTATAGTCAAGTGCAAGAAGTACTTGAGGCAATAAAAGAGCATAATCAAATCATCGAAATCAATACCTCTGCCGAAAGAAGAGCTGGATTAAATTTATTTCCTAGTATTGATAAAATTTGTCGTTATAAACTAGTAAGTGATTATGTAACGATTGGAACAGATGCTCATCGAGAGGATGAATTAGTAGATAATATGGAACAGGCAGAATTCTTATCTACGGAAATTGGCCTAAAACCAGTTATTTTTGAAAAGAGAAAAAGAATCATATTATAATAAATAGAGATTTTACCTCAGGAGGAAGTTACAAATGATAAAAGCAAATATGCAGGTACATTCTAAATATTCTTGGAATTCTAAGTTAGAATTAGAAGAAATTGTGAATGTCTTATTACAACATAAATGTCGTTATGTGGGGATAGCAGATCGTGTAGAACTAGATCGTGAAGAAATATCGGACGTCGTAGAAAAATTTAAAATTCGAAATTTGGAAATCGATGAACTAAATAAAAAATATGAAGGTCAAATTACATTGTTAAAATCTGCAGAAATATCGAAACCATATTTATATAAAGAGCAAATAAAAAAATTGAATGAATTAGATTTAGATTATACGATTGGAACGATTGATCCCTTTAGTGGCGATGATATTATAAGGATGACAACAAGGGAAGAAACGACAAGAGAATATTATAAAAGAATCATAAGAATGATAGAAGAAGGACAAGTTGATGCGATTGGAAATTTAGATTATGTAGATCTATATTTTGGCAAAGACTATAGTGATTTATGCCAAATATCTGGGATGATGCATCTACTAAATGAAACCAACCGAACCCTTTTAATCAATACATCGGCAGAAAGAAAAGCAGGATTGAACGTATTTCCTTCACTTCAGAAATTGTGTTTATATCGATTGCATCAAGATCAACCAAGCGTAATTATTGGAAGCGATGCTCGTCAGATAAAAGAACTGACTGATAATTTTGAACAAGCAGATATTATTTGTCAGGAACTTGGGTTAGTACAAGGAGTCTATCAAAAAAGAAAATTCGAAAGAATTTAAACCTCTTACATATCCTTAAGTAGGAGGCTTTTTTATGTCTTTAGGAATTTTATTTTTAATTGCCATTGGTCTTAGTATGGATGCTTTTTCCCTTGCCTTGATTTATGGTACACTAAACATGGAGAAAAAGTATCACAATTTAATGAGTATCTTTGTAGGACTCTTTCATTTTTTTATGCCACTTTTTGGGTATTTCATTGGAAAAATGCTTTTTTCTATTTTACCAGTTCGTCCAGAAATGATCGCAGGCATTATCTTTATTGCGCTAGCGATAGAAATGTTATTTTCCTTAAAAAAGGAAGAACAGTTAAAATTACTAGAAAATATTTATTCCATCTGTCTTTTTGCTTTTACTGTTAGTATCGATAGTTTCAGTATTGGGATTGGCTTAGGTTCCTTAACGAATAATATCTATATCGCAAGTTTGATTTTTTCTGTTACGAGCGCAATATTCACATACTTAGGGGTAAAGCTGGGAGATGTTCTTGTTAAAAAATTTGGAAATCTAGCGACCCTCATTGGTAGTATCATTCTTTTAGGATTAGGGATTCATTATATTTTTTAATTCCTTTTTTAAAACTTAGAAATTTTACATAAAAAAATAAAAATTCATACGATTTTACTTACTTTCTAAGTTAAATATGATATATTAAAAAATGAAAAAGAGTAGAAAGAAAAAATAGTTCATAAAAATTCCTAGGAAAGAGGGATAGAATGTTAGTAAATAGTAAAGAGATTCTTTTCGATGCGAAAAAAAATCACTATGCAGTTCCCCATTTTAATATTAACAATTTAGAATGGGCTAAATATATTCTAGAAGAAATGGAAGTACTGAAGAAACCTGTTATTTTAGGAGTAAGTGAAGGTGCTTCTAACTATATGGGTGGTTGGAACGTTGTTAGTAATTTAGTAAAAGGATTAATAAAAGATTTAAACATCACAATCCCCGTTTGCTTACATGTTGATCATGGGACAAGCCTTGAAACTTGTAGGAAGGCAATTGACGCAGGATTCACATCTGTTATGATTGATGCTTCAAAAAAACCATTAGAAGAAAATATAGAAATTACGAAACAAGTGGTAGAATATGCAAAACCTAAAGGAGTGACAGTAGAAGCAGAAGTAGGCCATATTGGAGGGAGTGAGGATCAAATTTCTTCTTCTAGTAAAAATGCCAGAATAGAAGACTGTATCCAATTAGTAGAAGAAACAGGAATTGATTCTTTGGCGCCAGCACTTGGAAGTGTTCATGGACTTTATCATGGGGAACCCAATCTTGATTTTAAAACGATGAAGGAACTTTCTGAAACATTAGAGATTCCTCTTGTACTTCATGGAGGAACAGGAATTCCAGATGAACAAATCAAAGAAGCGATTCACTGTGGAATTAACAAAATTAATATCAATACCGAACTACAAATCGCATGGCATGAAGCAGTAAAAGACTTTATCAAGAACAATGACAGCTATGATCCAAGAAAAGTAATCGGTAGTGGAGAAGTTGCTATCAAAGAAAAGGTCAGAGAAAAAGCGGAAATGTTTATGAACCGATAAAAAAAATAAAAATACAATATAATAGAAGAACATACTGGAGGTATTTATGAAAGTATTAGAAATTAGTGGAGGCAGAACCCTAGAAGGTACTATTCGAATTAGTGGATCTAAAAATTCATCCGTTGCCTTAATCCCAGCAGCTATTCTAGCGGATAGTGAGGTTACTATTTGTAACGTACCAGAAATTACGGATACAGACGCTCTAGCAGAAATTTTAGATTATTTGGGAGCAAAAGTAAAAAGAGCAAGCGAAAGTATCGTCATTGATCCAACGACCATTATCAATAAAGAGATTCCAGAAGAAATGTCAAAGAAGCTTCGTGCTTCTTACTATTTTATGGCAGTTCTTTTAGCAAAATTTGGACATGTAGAAATGTATTTCCCAGGAGGATGTTCCATCGGTGCGAGACCAATTGATCAAACATTAAAAGGTTTTGAAGCCTTAGGAGCAGTAGTAAAAGAGGAAGAAAATCGTTATATAATCGATGCGAAAAACTTAGTAGGAGCACATGTTTATTTGGATATGCCAAGTGTAGGAGCAACGATTAATACGATGTTAGTCGCAGTAAAAGCGAAAGGAGAAACTGTAATTGAAAATGCTGCAAAAGAACCAGAAATTGTAAATGTTGCAACATTCCTAAACAATATGGGGGCTAAAATTACAGGAGCAGGAACCAGTGAAATCAGGATTCGAGGAGTAGAGACATTAGAAGGGTGTTATACAGAAGTAATTCCTGATCGAATTGAAACAGGTACGTACATTATCGCAGGAGCGCTAGTAGGAAAAGAGTTAAAGATAGATAATATTATTCCAGAACACGTAGAAATGCTAATTTTAAAAATGAAAGAAATGGGAGTTCAGGTGGAAGTGGGTCCCGATTATGTAACCGTTTCTAAAACAGATTCCTTAAAACCAGTTCGAATCAAAACACAAGGATATCCCGGGTTTGCTACCGATTTACAGCAACCAGTAACAGTATTACTAACACAATGTGAAGGAGAATCCATTCTAGAAGAGACTGTCTATGAGAATCGTTTTAAGAACGTACCTTATTTAAATGAGATGGGTTCTAATATTGAGATAGTAGGAAAGAAAATTAAAGTTCATGGAAAAACAGATTTGAAGGGAACACAAGTAGAAGCAACAGACTTAAGAGCAGGAGCTTGCTTAGTACTCGCAGGTCTTCTAGCAGAAGGAACAACGACAATTACCAATATCGGACCTGTACTTCGTGGCTATGAACATATCGTAGAAAAATTAACAGAGATTGGCGCAAAGATAGAGATAAAAGAAGTCTAAAAAGAGAATAAAAGAATAAACTAAGAATAGAGAAATCTATTCTTTTTTTGGGAGGTATCATGAAAAAGTATTATAAAATTTTCTTTTTACTTGTAATTGTAATCTTTGTGTTTAGTATCTATCAACTCTTTCCTAAAAACAAATTAAATTATATTGCGCTAGGAGATTCTGTCGCAGAAGGAAGAAATCCCTATGGTGAAACAGGATATGGTTATACAGATTATTTATATGAACGATTAAACGAGGATGGAAAAATCAAATACTATACAAAAGCTTATAGTCATAGTGGATACACGACAACCGATGTCGTTAACGACATGATTCGTGATGGAAATATTAAAAGAGATTTACGAGAATCAGATTTAGTGACCATTTCAGTGGGAGCGAATGATTTCTTAGATTCTATCGATTTAAAAAATGTAAATATCACCAATATTTCTGAATACCGACAAAAAATTGAGTCAATTCTACCTAAAATTGATGACTGCATCAAAGAAATAAGAAAGTATGCGAAAAACAAAGTCTATATCATTGGGTATTATAATCCGATTCCTTTTCTTTTTAATTTAGGAGAAGAACAAGTAGATGACTTATTCTATTATATAGATAAAGAATATCAAAAGATTGCAGAGAAATACGATTGTACCTATTTATCCAATTATAAACTTTTCAAAGAACATCCTGAGTATTTACCAAATCCTCTAGATATTCATCCCAATCTAAAAGGATATGAGGCGATGGCTGAAGCGATTTATCAAGAGTACTTAAAACAAACTTCTAAAAAGTATTGAAAAAGTATAAAAAATTTGCTACAATAGTCTCGCATTTAATTACTATGTCCCAAAGAGGCCATGGCGAAGAAAAGGCTCTATAATAAACCTAGGCAACTATCTAGGCGGAAAGGAGAATTTTATATGAAAAAAGATATTCATCCAGAAATGAAGGAAGCAACAATTACTTGTGCTTGTGGTGAAACTTTCAAAGCAATGTCAACAAAAGAAGAAATCAATGTTGAAGTTTGCTCAAAATGTCATCCATTCTATACAGGAAAACAAACGAGAGCATCTAAGACTGGTAGAGTAGAAAGATTCAACCAAAAATTTGGATTAAACCAAGAAGATAAAGCTGCGTAAGTTTTATATTAAGAGAGTGATATGTAAGAAGCATATCACTTTTTCTATGTCATAATTTTTTCTAATTCATTTAGTATATTTTCTTGGAATATCTCCAAAAATATGTTATGATATAAAACTATATTTATAAAGAGGGATAAGTATGGAAAATCAAATAAAGGAACTATATCACATTCATCGAAAAGAAAATATAGATGAGATATGGTATGTCGGAAATAAAATAGTTGTGGATGATCATTTTGATGCTCTGTTCTGGACGGAATTATCAAAAATCAATCAAAAATTATGGAAAAGGTATGGAGATTATGATATTGATTATATTATCGCTATCATGGAAGAAATGAAACATAATGATTGTATTGATGAAAAAAGTGATTTTCATTCCTTGCTCAAAGAACTTTATTTTTTAAGAAGGGAACTTGCCTTAGAAGAGGGAAGAAAAATATATAATCCAACGGCACCTTCACGACTTCATTCAATTTTTTTAACAGATTTGAAGAATATTGATTATTGGAAAAAGATTATGAGTAGAGAAGCATTTGATATTTTTAAAGTAAAAGTAAATGGTAATTTGTTTGAAAGTTCTGATAAATTTTTCTTAGAACCTACAATGTGCTTTGATACTCAAGTAGAAAAATCAAAAGATTATTGGAATCCAAAAATGAAGGTAATTCTTCCAAGAAAGGAACTATTATTTCAAGGGGAATGTCAAATTATAAAATAATGGTTGTAAAAATAGGTTTTTTAAATTTTTAAGTGAGGAAAATTTTAATGCGATGTAAGTCATGCAAAAGTAGACAAAATTATATTTTTATACTAAACTATTATTGAGAAATATTATGAAATAACGAAAGGGAGAAAAAGTATGGATGTTATAAGTAGCGATATTATAAATGAGATAAACGAGAATGTAAATTTAATGTTATCCTTTGCAAAAAAAGCAGGAATTGAAATTGATGAAATACCTAATTATTGTGTAACAAGAAATATGTTAACTTACACTACCGATAAGGTTGGATTAAAAGAAGAAATGGATGAGTTGCATGAATGTGTAAGTATTTCATTAGATAAGAAGATAGATAGAGTGAGAATCAAAAAAGAAACAAGGTATAGCTACGGGTTTATATTTTCTGAATCAAACCCAGACTGTCAAGATTACAATATTACAAGTCATCAAGTAATTACAGAGTTTCTAGTAAAAGATGGAAAACTAGAGGTAACTACTGCAACTGTAACTCAAACGATTGAAGAAAATGAGCTATTTGTTACTGAGAATATAATTGATTTTAACTACGTTGCTGATTTTAACAGAACGAGAAAGTTGGATTCTCTACCTTCAAATCATAATATAAAAATTGAAACTGAAAATTATTCTATACCTGAAGATTATCATATAACAGATGGTGTGGATTCAATTGGCAATCAGTCAAATGTATTAGTAAAAACTAATGAATAAAACATTGTATGATATAATGAATATAAATAAGAAACAATGAAAAAGAATTGTCTTATAACGGAATGAAGACAAAATTAGAAAAAAAGGATTTACTTGTAAGTAGTTGCTAGACTATCGATAATGAATTGATAGTCTTTTTTGATTTTATAAAATGTTTAAAATATGGTATACTAACTAAAGTAAAAGAGGTGTGAAATGAAAATAGGAATTGCTAGTGATCATGGTGGATATCAGTTAAAAACAAAAATTGTGAATTACTTAAAAAAGAAAGGTCATGAAGTCGAAGATGTTGGAACTTTTTCCACAGAGTCTGTGGATTATCCAGATTTTGCATTTGAATTATCAACAAAAGTAGTGGAAAAAGAAGTAGACTATGGGATTGCAATTTGTAGTAGTGGAATTGGAATCTCAATTGCATGTAATAAGGTAAAAGGAATTCGCTGTGCGAAAGCAGATAGCACGAGAGATGCGAAATTCTGTAGACTGGATAATGATGCCAATATTTTAGCACTTAGTGGAAGAATGCCAAAATATAAAGCACTAGATATCTTAGATACTTTTCTTTCTACGCCACATCCAGAAGCAGAAAGACATGATCGAAGAATCAAGAAAATCACAGATTACGAAGAGGAGCATTATCGATGAATGGAAAATTTTTCTTATATATCTTAGTAAGTATTTTAGTACTTTGGTCACTCGACAGTATTCAAATTAATAAAATTTTTAAAAAAAATCATGTTTTACAGGCGAGAGTATTTTACTTTCTTTTAGCAGTATCATTAATTGAATTAGTTACCTCATTCTTTTATGAACTCTATATTGCTGCAAAATTTATTTAAAAAAATGTATAATTCTTTCATTTAAGCTCAAACTCTTAATGAGGTGAGAAAAATGAAAAGGAAATTATATTTAAAACCATTTGTCATTCCATTAGTATATTCTCTTTTAGTAGTAGGATTACTAGCAAGTGTTTTTATTTCAATCCAGTCAAGTGGAAAAGATGATACAAACACTTATGTATCTGGAACAATCTTAGATGAGAATACGCCAGTGATTAGTACGACAGGTTCTGAAGTATTAGTGGGAAAGCCATATAATACAGAAGGAGTCACAATTGGAAGAGATTACTACGATTATAATGGAACAGAGGAGGAACAAAAAAACTCAATCGTATATCACGAAGGAATCTACCTTCAAAATACAGGGGTTGACTATGTTCTAGCAGATGTATTCGAAGTAATTAGTATCTTAGATGGAGAAGTTATGGAAGTCAAGGAAGAAGAGCTTCTAGGAAAAAGTGTTACAGTAAAACACAATAATGGTTCAATAAGTGTATATCAAAGCTTAAGTGAAGTATCAGTTCAAAAGGGTGATAAGGTAACACAGGGGCAAGTGATTGGGAAAAGCGGAACTTGTAGTTTAGGTTCTGATCTTGGAAATCATCTTCATTTTGAATTAACTATAGGTGGACAGATTGTTGATCCAGAAAATTACTATGGAAAAAAAGAAACAGAACTAAATTAGAAGCATTCATAAACCGAACTAGTAAAAATATAATTTACTAGAAAGAAGGTTATGAATGAAAAAAGAAATAATCAATCGAGTGAACGCATGTGCCGATTATATTATAGAAACAAAAAATACGATTAGAGAGGCAGCAAAGAAATTTGGAGTTAGTAAAAGTACAGTTCATAAAGATTTACAGAAGCGGTTAATAGAAATTGACCCAACAAAATTTAAACAAGTAGATGAAATTTTTAAATCACACATTGAAACTCGTCATATTCGTGGTGGACAATCTACAAAAAGGAAATACTTGTTAGACAAGCAAGAAACATAAAAAAGAATGGAAGTGGAAAACTTGAGGGATATTGGAATTGATTTAGGAACAACTAACGTATTAATTTATGTAAAAGGGAAGGGTGTTGTTCTAAACGAACCTAGTGTTGTAAGTATTGATAGTAATACAAAAAAAGTACTCGCAGTAGGAAAAGAAGCAAAAGAAATGTTAGGAAGAACACCAGGAAAAGTAAAAGCAGTACGCCCAATGAAAGATGGTGTAATTGCGGACTTTGAAATGACGGAAGAAATGTTAAATGCTTTTATCAAAAAGGCATTAGGAAGAAAAGGTCTTTCTCATCCAAGAATATTAATTTGTTGTCCCTCCAATATTACAGGGGTAGAAAAGAATGCCATCCGAGAAATTGCAGAACGAACAGGGGCAAAGCGTGTTATTTTAGAGGAAGAACCAAAAGTTGCTGCAGTAGGAGCAGGGGTCGATATTGCGAAGCCTTCTGGTAGCATGGTGATTGATATCGGTGGGGGAACTACAGACATCGCAGTATTATCGCTTGGTGGAATTGTAACAAGTGATTCTATTAAGGTTGCTGGAAATGCCTTTGATGATGATATTATCAACTTCATTAAAGAAAAATATAAAGTAGTAATTGGAGAATCAACCGCAGAGGAAATTAAAACATCGATTGGATCCGTTGTAAAAGAAAAACAAAAGAAAGAACTAGAAGTCACTGGTCGAGGAATTAGTTCTGGATTACCAGAAACAATCGTAATTACTTCCAACGATGTAGAAGAAGCACTAAGAGAAGATGTTAAAAAAATTATATTAGTGGCAAAATCAGTTTTGGAAAAAACGCCACCAGAGTTATCAGCAGATATCGCAGAAAAAGGGATCGTACTCACTGGTGGTGGTGCTTTGATTCGAGGACTGGTAAGTAAATTTAAAGAGGAGTTAAAAGTTCCAGTATTTATTTCTGATAATCCACTAACCAATGTAGTAGAAGGTACTGGTATTCTACTAGATCATTTATATTTGATTGAAGATTAATCCGAAGAAGGTAACAGTATGTTATCTTTTTTTGTTGTCTAAAAAAAATATGGTACAATATAACAGATTTAATTAAATGATAGAATACCACAAAAAGAGTAAGTCAAAATCTAAATTTATAAAAGAGAAAGAAGATTAAAGATACGTCTTAATTAGAAATTGAGATTTGTAAATGAATCAGATCTGTTGAATAAAATATTCTTTTTTAGGCAAAAATAAAATATCCTCTACACAAAAACAAGGATAAATATTAAATGATATATGCTATAATAAAAAAAATGAGGTGATAATGTGTTAAGTACAGAAACAGTTCAAGTTGTAAAAATTGTAATTGTCACTTTTCTATTTAGTGCTTTTATTATGCCTGTCATGAAAAGAGTCGCTCATCATATTGGAGCAATTGACATTCCAAGAACAACAGAAGAAAATAGGCATATTCATAAAAAACCAATTCCAAAACTCGGAGGATTGGGAATATTTATAGCATTTTTGTTTGGATATATGCTCTTTGGAGAGCACAGTGTTAAGATGAATTCTATCTTAATCGGAAGCTTTATCATTGTCTTAATGGGAATTCTTGATGATGTAAATGATCTAAGAGCATCTAGGAAATTATTAGGACAACTAGTTGCCGCTTGTATTATTGTTTTTTATGGAAAGATTACATTAACGGAAATTTCTGCTTTTGGCATTTATATTAATCTTGGAATTTTTGCTGAATTAATCACCCTTTTCTTTATTGTCGGTTGTATTAATATTATTAATCTTACAGACGGTTTGGATGGATTAAGTAGTGGAGTAACTTCTATTTTCTATATTACAACAGCGATTATCTGTTATTATCAGGGAAGAATGGGAAGTCTAGAAATGACTCTAACCTTAATTATGTTAGGAGCTACGTTAGGATTTTTATTACATAATTTTTATCCCGCCAAAATATTTGCAGGGGATTGTAGTCAGTTTATGGGATTTATCATCGCAGTAATTTCTCTCTTAGGATTTAAAGGAACTGCCTTAACCTCATTGTTTGTGCCAATTATGATTTTAGGGTTACCAATTTTAGATACTGCCTTTGCAATTATTAGAAGAACATTGAAAGGACAACCAATCTTTAGTGCAGATAAACAGCACTTTCATCATCAATTATTAGGAATGAATTTTTCACAACGTACTACGGTTTTAATTATTTATGGAATTAATATATTATTCGCTCTAACGTCAATTTTTTATGTCTTAAAAGATCCGAAAGCAGCAAAAATAATTTATATTATTTTAATGATAATTTTTATATGGTTTGTTTGTTACACCAATATTATTACAGAAAAAAGACCACCACGGTTTACGGAAATCAAAAGAAAGATAAAAAAGGAGGCTAAAGGGAAAAAATAGCCTCCTTTTGTCCGATAGAGAAAGTAGGGGTTGATTTTGACTTATTTTGTTATTTATGAAGATGAAAAAGAATACAGGATTTTATATAAAGAAATTATTCTAAGATTAGTAGGCAGTAGTAATGAATGTTACAAAATAATAGAAATAGAAAAATATGATAAAAAGAACTTTAAAGAAGTGATGGCGTTAGAAGGGAGAAAGATTTTTATCCTAGACATCGAAGTTCCTGGCAAATCAGGATTAGATTTAGCGAGAGATATTAGAAAAGTATATGAAGATTGGGAAAGTCAAATGATTGTTGTTACAACACATCATCAGTTTGAATCCTATCAATTTATGGGAAGACTATTGATGTTAGACTTTATTTCGAAGTATTATAATTGTGAGGAGCATTTAAGGGAGGCATTAGTAGATGCTATTCAAATTTTAGATAAGGGAAAAAGTTTCTCTTTTACGATTGATGGGGAACTATATCAAATCCCTTATAATTCGATCCTCTATATTGAAAAGGATAAAGAGGAATCAAATTCATTACTATTTACAAAAAGAACCAAGCAATTAATTAAAATGCCAATTGGCAAAATATGGAAGTTATTAGAAAATGATCACAGATTTTTCAAATCAACAAGAAGCTGTATTGTTAATATCTATAATATAAGTAAAGTTGACTTTAATAAAAGAACCATTAAATTTGGAAAAACCGAAATTAGTGCATTATCAAGAGATAAGAAAAGAGAGTTAAAAGAAAGAATTGGATGTAAGTAAGGAGTGAGAAGTATGGAATATGTACAGTTAACAGTGGCAGCAATCATCATGTTGATGGGATTATGGTTAGGTGCAGATATATTATTTGAGGAAAAAAGTAAAAAAGATATCGTAGGGATATTATTGGTGATAGGTGGTTCATTGTTAGTTGCTTTATTTAATATGAATAAGACAGTCAGTGGATTAGGGTTTGCCAAGATTATTGTCATTTTTATTATGATGACTTTATTCTTTAAATTAAAGTATAGGTTAAAAATGGCTGATTCTTTAATAGGAAGCGTAATCATATATACAAATGGTTTGGTTTGTGATTTAATTGTAGAAATTGCCTTACTAATATTCAGTCAACTCTTTCATATTGATATCTTAGCAGTGGCAAAATACAATATAGTGATTTCAACCGTTGCGATGATAGGTTCTATTATCATGATAAAAGTCCTACAGAAAAACTACTTAAGTTTATATAGAAAGATACAAGATCATGATGTAATTTTAGTAGGAGTTATGTTACTAGTATTTATCTTATTTATCGGAATGTCAGGAATTATACCATTAAAAAATTTGCATGTTGGAATTGAAATGTTAGTAGTAGCATTATTGATGGTAGGATTTTTTGCAATTGCAGTGTATATCATATTTGAGAAAATAGAAAAGCAAAAAGAGATGGAGAAATATCTACAGTTAGCAGAATATTCAAAAATAAATGAGGGCTTACTAGAAGACTATCGAGTAAACTGTCATGAAAATCGAAATCATTTAATCATTATAGATAATATGGTTCCAAAGAATAACAAGAAAGTTCATGAATATATCCGTTCCATTACAGATAATAGAAAGATGAGCAAATACTATTTTATTAATGAATTAAAAAATATTCCAATTACAGAATTAAAAGGATTTGTTAATTTCAAAGCAATGGAAATGATCAATGACGATATGAACTTACAAATCAATATTAGTCCTGAAATAAAGAAATGTAGGTTAAAAAGTTTAAGTTCAAAGGAAAAAGAAAGTTTATACAATATCCTCGGAGTACTGTTAGATAACGCCTATGAAGCATCCAAGGAGACGGAAGAAAGAGAAGTAGTCTTACATATGTATAAGGAAGATGATACCATAGTCATTTTGATTGCCAATACATTTAAAGGTGAAGTCGATATCGATAGAGTTTCAGAATATGGATATAGCTCGAAAGGAAAGAATCATGGAACTGGGTTATATATTGTAGAAAAGCTTATTAACAAAAATGAAATCTTCGAAAAAGAAACAAGCTTAATGGATAACTATTTTATACAATTTTTAAGAATCAAATAAAAAAAGATAACGCACAATGTTATCTTTTTATCTTTCAATCATTTTACGTGACATTTCTGGTTCATCAACCCATCCAATTGCACATGCATTTTCAGTGATAGATGCTACAGAACTTCCTAATCCTCCTAAAATCATTGCTAAAAAGTTTTTCATAATCAATTCCTCCTAATTTAATTTATATTAGTACTGTAGCAATACGTTTTATAGTTGTTATATGGGAGGTGAAAAATCTTATATACAAACGGATTTACTAAAGCACCTTCTATTAGCATGGCAGATAAAAGAATATTTTGAAGAAGAGTATTTTCTGTTCTAAAAATCAAATACATGAAAATCAATCCTGTGATCCCTACCATGATTTTCCAACGAATCCTTTTCTTTTTATGAATCAAAGGACGTTTTACGGTATCTGCTGGTGCAAATAACAATAGATTAATTTCAAAGATAAGTGAACATAGAACAGCAATTGTTTTTGGAAGTGTAACAATCGTGCAAAGATAGGGGAATACTAAGAAAATCAAACTTGATGATACCCAACACATCCAACTCTTTGTCGCATGAAGTCCAAATCCAAAAATGCGCAGGAGATTAAAAGCGATACATAAAAAAATAGTCTCTTTTAATATTCCAAATAGATATGCTAAAGATAAGATTACTACAAATTTAGTAAGAGATAAGTATATTGCTTCTAAACCATAGCGAATTTCATCTAAAGTATCTTCATCATATTCAGGATAAGAACTTTTTACAATTCCTAAACATTTTTTTAATATAAAATCTTTCAAATGCTTCCCTCCTCTACGATGCCATATCCATTGTAATATAAAAATATTTCAAAATATTTTTTTTGTTAAAGTTCGTTAATAATTACCATTTTTTCGTAAAAATGAAGACAAAAAATAAAAAAATTACGAAATATCACCAAAAAATTACAATTCGACAAAAAACGACAAATTTTGATATTCAAGCGTGCTATGATAATATTGCGCGAAGTTGTGATATCACTGTAGTATATGCAGTAAAAGAATTAAAAAGAAGGTGAGGTGGCAGTGATGAAAGGAACCGTAAAATGGTTCAATAATGAGAAAGGATATGGATTTATCCAATACACAGATGAAGAGGATATCTTTGTACATTATTCAGCCATTAATCAAGATGGATATAAAACTCTAACAGAGGGGCAACTTGTAGAATTCCAATTAGTTGAGACCAGCAAAGGATTACAGGCATTAAATGTAACTGCGGTCAAAGAATTACAAACTACAAAGTAAGAGACTATCGGATAGATAGTCCTTTTTTCTTTCATAAAACAACTTGTTTTTTTTCTTTTCTATGTTATTATATAAGTGAGGAGGGATGATATATGAAAATATCTATCAGAGGAAGTAAAATAGATATTACTGATGCGATGAAAGAGTATGCGACAGAGAAGCTAAAAAAGCTAGAAAAATATGTCGAGAGTCCAGAGGACATTAGTGCAACAGTAATGGTCAAAATTCCAAACCATCTACATAAAGTAGAGATTACTATTCCCATGAAGTCTGTAATTTTGAGAGCAGAGGAAGAGCAAGAAGATTTCTATGCTGCTATTGATGTTTTAATTGATAAGTTGGAACGTCAAATTAGAAAGAATAAGACAAGATTACAAACAAAGAAAATCAAGGAAGCGAAAGAATTTGCCTTTGATTATATTGAATCCATTCCTGAAGAGGAAGATACGAAAATCCTAAAAAGAAAAAGAGTAGAAGTAAAGCCAATGCATGAAGAAGAAGCGATTCTTCAAATGGAACTTCTAGGACATCAATTTTACTTATATAAAGATGCAGATACGAATCAAGCAACCGTTGTATATAAGAGAAAAGATGGAAATTATGGAATTATCGAAGCCGAATAGGCTTCTTTTTTTTGAAAAGCTTCAAAAAAGTCGAAAAAGTAGTTGACTGAGGGAAAAGTAAATGTTATATTAAAT
>CANOBK010000002.1 GCA_947564265.1 uncultured Caryophanales bacterium | reverse complement strand
TTATCGATATCAACAAAGATGGATTAGTAACCGCACCAGATATCGTTCGAATTAAGAATTACATTTTAGGTAAAAGAGGACTCAATGAATAGTCCTCTTTTTTGTGAAAATTTTGTCCAACTGATTCCCTTTTATAAATAATATAATTAGAAGGCAATTACCTTACTATCATTTAAAAGGAGTCAGCAATGAAAGAAAAAAAGAGTCGGTTAAGTTTACCAATCAATCATGAATATATTTATAAGTTAAGTGATCGGAAAGAAGGGGAACCCTTTCCAATTGTATCTGATGTTATGTTTCATACCATGTTAAACAATGAATCAAGAAAGCAATATGTATCTTATTTCTTATCTTTATTAATAGGAAAAGATAGAAAAGAGATCGAAGAAAATATTATCTTTGTTAAAAATAAACTAGATAAGAAAAACTATCATGATTCAAGTAAGACCGTAGATTTTGTCTGTGAGATTGAAGAAGAAATCTATAATATTGAGATGAATAATAATATAAGTATTGAATCTTTAGAACGAAATATTTCCTATATTAATGACTTATATAAATCAAAGATGAAAAGGGGAAGTGAATATCAGTATCAAAAGTCGATTCAGATTAATCTTAATAACTTTTCCTTTGAAGGAGATCACAACACGATTGAAGTTTATCAATTACGAGATGAAGAAGGAATATCATTAACAGATAAAATTACAATTATTTATATCTATCTTCCCAAAATAAGAAAGAAATTATATAATGGAGATAAGTTGACGGAACTAGAGAGACTTCTTTTAGTATTTAATGAAGGAAGTCCTGACCGTTTAGAAAATCTAATAGGGGAGGATGAAGTAATGAGTGAATATCGGAAGGATGCATTGGAAGCATCAGATGATGAAGAAATTATCGGACTTTATGATAAAGAGTTACATTTAGAGATGTTAAGAAACACAGAATTACATCATGCAGAAGAGAAAGGAAAAGAAGAAGGAAGAAAAGAAGGATTAGAAGAAGGAATTGAGAAGGGTAGATGTGAAGGAGTTTTTGATACTGTCAAATCTATGTTAAAAGAGAAGTTAGAGCCCTCTTTAATTTCAAAGATTACTGGTTTAACAATAGAGGAAATCAAAAATATTTCAGGAACGAATTAAATTTATTAATGAACTGGATAGGGAATCCCTATTCTTTTTTTGATAATAAAATGAAAGATATATAGAAGATAATAAAAAAGTCCTATAAATTAGGACTCTTTACATTAAATTATAACTGTTTGGATTATAGTTTGAGGTTTGATTATTATCATTAAATGGTGTCATGGTTGGTATATTATTTTCTATTCTTGATACTCTTGATCTTAGTCGATTTACTTCTCTTTCTAAAGAAAAGATTCTGTTTTCTAATCTTCTAATTTCTTGACTACAATTACAATTTGGTCTTCCTGGCATAAAATTTGGATTAAATCCTGGTTGCATCATGAAAGATGGTTCCACTGAATTATTCATAAAACATCTCCTTAAATTATCTTCTTTCTTTATTTTATTATATGTTATATAATAAAAACGGTGATAAAATGCGACTTAGAAATGTAAAAAACAAACAACAAATTATGGATGCTTCTTCCTATTTGGTAAGAACCCCAATTGATTATCGAGGATTGTGGAAAAACTACTTTAAAAACAATCATCCGATTCATATTGAAATAGGTACTGGTAAAGGTCAATTTATTATAGGGATGGCGTTAGCGCACCCAGAAATTAACTTTATTGGAATCGAAAAATATGATAGTGTCATTGCGAGAGCGTTAGAAAAAATTCCAGAGGGGATTCCTAATCTCTGTATGATTCGAATGGATGCTTTGGGGCTTCCAGAAATCTTTGATCATGAGATTTCTTCTATCTATTTAAATTTTTCTGATCCATGGCCAAAAAAGCGGCAGACAAAAAGACGGCTTACTAGTGACGTTTTTCTTGAAAAATATGAGTCTTTATTTCAAAAAGACGCTGTCATTATTCAAAAGACTGACAATCAGCAACTATTTGAATACTCTTTATGTTCCCTTAGTCAATTTGGCTATCAGTTTTTGGAACTCTCTCTTGACTTACATCATTCGGTAATTGAAGGAAACATTATGACCGAGTATGAGGAAAAATTTTCGAAGAAGGGGCAACGGATATTTTATGTATCCGCTAGAAAAAAACTGTCTAGTAAAAGAAAAAAAGATTAATTTTATTTTTCTTTATTAGATAATTTGATATAATATGTTTATAGTAGGTGAAATATGAAGAAATTACTGATACTATTTTCTTTGACTATACTCCTAAGCGGGTGTTCTTTGGTAAAAATTAGTGAACAATCTTATGAAGAAATACTAAATGATATTTTAACTCCAAACTTTAGTTTAAAAAATGTTTCTTCCGAAGGATATTCATTTTACTTACCAAAGGGTGTTTTACTTAAGAAAAATCATTCAATGAATTCCGTTCTTTATTATAATCATCGAAATTTATATTTGTATGTGGATGTACTATCCTACTATCATCATGTAGAGAGTGATTACCAAAAAAGTGAGAATAGTTATTATTCTTACAAAATCGATCAGAATGGGAAACAAGGATATTTAGAAATTACCCAAATTTCTACAAAATATTTTGTTGAATTCATGTATCATTATGCTAAGATTGAGGCTTATGTAGAGGAAGAGGATTTGAAAAAAACAATTACTCAAATGGCCTATGTTTTAAATAGTGTTCAGTATCAAGATGCTGTGTTAGCTACTTTAGTTGGAAACCAAGTCTTAGACTATAATGAAGAAAAATTTAACATTTTCAAACCGAAAAGAGAAGAGGGAAGCTTCTTAGATTATGAGGAGCAAGATCGAAATCAAGGTGGAAATGTAAAAGATGAGGATCGTTTAGAAGTGGAAGATAAAGTAGAGTAAGGAAGAGGTGCTTTATGGGACTTTTAGAAAAATTAAAAAATACTTTCTTTGAAGAAGAGTATGTAGAAGTAGATGAAGTAGAGACACATAAGAAAAATGCAAAAAAAGAAGTAAACCCAATTGCCAAAAAAGTGGATGTTGTCGAAAAACAACAAGAAGTTTATGAACCAGAAGAAACAGCTTCTACGATGGAACTTGCCAGAGTCGCTTCAGAACTAGAAATGGAAAGTCAAGCAGATACCGAGTTATTAAAAACGGAGGTAGAAATTCCATACTTTGAAGAAGAAGATTTTGTAGAATCAGAGTCTATTTATCCAGAAAGCGAACAAAAAAAGATTTATGGGGGAGATCCATCCGAGATTTATCAACATATAGAAATGGATTCTTATGATTTAGAAGATAAAGCGTATACAGGAACAAAAGAAGGAAAGCCGTCGTTTAAGCCAACTCCTATCATCTCACCAATTTATGGGATTTTAGATAAAAATTATCGCAAAGAAGAAGTGATTGATAAAAAGGACAGGCCTAGAAGTTACGTTTCTAGAAAAAATGTGGATTTAGATTCTGTTAGAAATAAAGCATTTGGAGGATTAGAAGAAGATTTAAAAAATATTGGTTCTAAGGTTGAAAAAAATGAATTTCCAAACTTAGAAGAAAGTGAAGAAAACTTACTTTATGATATGACAGAGGGAACTCCTTCTGTTGATAAAGTGACTTTAGCGGATGCAGAAGAATATTTTGAGGATTTGGGGTTAGAATATAATATAGACTATACTGATGTTCGACATGAAAAGATAACGGGAAGACGTAGTCGTATTACCAAAGAGGATCATTCTGAATCCGAAACTCCTTCTAGATTAGAAAAAGAAGTTACTACTGAAGTAGAAGATACAAATCCAGAAACTGAAGAGGATCATAGCTATATGATGAGAGAACCAGAAGAGACAAAATTAGAAGATAATCTATTTGATTTAGTTGATTCTATGTATGAAGAAAAGGAGTGAGGTGAATGGAATCATTAATGGAATTTTTTCCGATCGCATTATACTGTTTGGCAATTGCTTTGATTATTCTACTGATGGTATTTATTGTTAAATTAATGCATACAGTAGATAAGGTTAATCGTATTTTAGATGATGTTGAGAGAAAATCAAAATCACTGAATGGATTATTTCAAGTAATTGATGGGGTAACCGATACATTGTCTGTATTTACAGATACCGTTGTATCGAGTATTACCAGTATTGTTGGAAAAATCCTTCCTAGAAGGAAAAAAAATAAAAAAGAAAAGGAGAATGAAGACTATGAGTAAGGAAAAGAAAGAAAAAAAGGCTAAAAAGGGTGGAGCTGGGAAGTTCTTGTTAGGGGCAGCAGTTGGTGCTGGACTTGGAGTGTTATTCGCTCCAAAAGCAGGAAGTGAAACAAGAAAAGATTTAAAAAAGAAAATCGATGAGCTTGTTAAAAAAGTAAAAGAAATCGATATGGAAGATGTAAAAGAAGAATTTCAAAATAAGATTGAAGAAATCAAACAAGAATTATCTGAATTAGATAAAGAAAAAGTACTAGAGATTGCGAAGAAAAAAGGAAATGACATCAAAGAAGGTTGTGAACAATTAGTTCAAATGGCAGTTGATAAAGGAACTCCAGTACTAGAAAAAGCTGCCAATGATGTTCGTGAAAAGACAATTGAAGCAGTAAAAGAAATTCTAGATAAACTAGAAGGAAAAGAAAAGAAAGCAAAATAATAATAGAAATTAACCAAGAAATTAGATTACTCTCTTGGTTTTTTTCTTAATTTATGTTAGTATAGAGTTGAACTTAATTATTCAATGAAAAGAAATACTCTAGTAATTACTTTTTGTTTGTAGTAGAGAATTCGTGGATGGTGAAAACGGATCATGAAAAGGTAATGAATTACACTATTTTTAGTTGAATCGGGTCATTCCGTTAAAGATTAAAGTGGATAAGGTTTACTTATCAATTAAGGTGGTACCGCGATTTTTTCGTCCTTATGGAAGAAATAGTCGCGTTTTCTTTTGGAGGTGGAAAATATGCATATAAAAGAGGATGTGCGAATATTAAATGTAACAGGAGAGAAAACTTTAAAGGAGGGAAGAATATGAAATTATATGAAGAATTAGTATGGAGAGGATTAGTTCAAGATATCAGTGATGAAAGTTTAATTGAAAAATTAAATAAGGGAGGATTAACATTCTATATTGGAACAGATCCAACGGCAGATTCTATGCATATTGGTCATTACTCTTCCTTTTTAATTTCTAAGAGATTAGCTCGTGCTGGACATCATCCTATCCTTTTAGTAGGTGGCGCTACTGGACTGATTGGAGATCCAAAACCTACGAGTGAAAGACCGATGATTTCTAAAGAAGAAGTGGCACATAATTTTGAGGGTTTAAAGAAACAAGCTGAGAAGATTTTTGGATTTGAGGTAGTTAACAATTATGATTGGACAAAAGATATTAATGTCATAGATTTCTTAAGGGATTATGGAAAATACTTTAATATCAATTATATGCTTGCGAAGGATAAGGTAAAATCTAGAATTGAATCTGGTATTACGTATGCAGAGTTCTCTTATATGATTTTACAAGCCTTAGATTTCTTACATCTATATAAAACAAGAAATTGTGTATTACAAGTAGCTGGTTCTGATCAATGGGGAAATATTACTTCTGGAATTGAACTGATTCGTAAAAAGCTTGGGAAAGAAGCTTATGGTATGGTTATGCCATTAGTTACAGATTCCAATGGGGTAAAATTTGGAAAAACAGAGGGAAATGCTTTATGGTTAGATAAAGAGAAAACTTCTTCTTACGAGTTATATCAATACTTGATTAATTTAGAGGACTCTATGATAATTCAATATTTAAAAATGCTAACATTCTTATCGAAAGAAGAAATTGAGAAACTTGAGGTTTCTAATCGTGAGCATCCAGAATTAAGGGAAGCACATCAAGCACTTGCAAGAGAGATTATTACAGATCTTCATGGAGAAGAAGAATACAAAAAGGCAGTGGAACTTAGCAAGGTACTGTTTAGTGGGGATGTTCGTAATTTAACTGCTAAGGAGATTGAAGTTGTTTTCCATGGTGTACCAACATTTTCTTTAGAAAATGATATAAATATTGTTGATTTATTAGTAAATAATGGTATAGTAACTAGTAAGAGAGAAGCTAGGGAATTGATTACGAGTGGTAGTATTACGATCAATGGATTAAAAGTAGAATCGATTGATCAAATGATTACAAAACAAGATGCCTTAGATTCAAAGTATATTATTGTAAGACGTGGAAAGAAGAAATACTATTTAGGAGCATTTTAGAATTTTAGATGAGGTGAGATAGATGGCTCAAAAGAAGGAAGAAGAAAAGAAAAAAAATACAAAAAAGATAGAGAAAAAAGGAGATTCTCCTAAAAAGGGAAAAGCCTCTTCTGAGAGTGAAAAAAGGGAATCTGTAACAAAGAAAAGTTCTAAGCAAAAAAGCTCTTCTGTTAAGTCGAATTCCAAGAAGAGTGGAACTTCTTCTACTGGGCACGGACGACAAAAGGTAGGAAAGAAAAAAACTTCTACTACGAAATCATCTGTAAAAGTAGCACCAAAAACAAATTCCAAATCTTCTAGTAAGAGTTCTGTAAGTAAAAAGAAACCAACCTCTTCTTCTAAAAAAATCGCATCAAGTAATTCAAATGATGATATTTCTAAACTATCTCAGAAAAAGTCTTCTACTAAAGAAAAGGCAAAGGCAAAAGCTGTTCAAAAATCTAGACAGGCAAATTCAAGTAAAAAGGAAACAAAAGCTAAGAAAAAGGAAGAAGTTCCAGAGGTTTCTAAACTCAAGAAAATTGTTAAAAAACCTGTCAAGGAAAAGAAAAAAACGGCAATTTATATTAGTCCTAGTCAACTAGAAAAAAAGAACAAAAGAAAATTCCCTTGGGAGCTTGTTGTTGCGTTTGTAGCGGTTTTCTCTATTGGATTTCTAGGAGTAACACTTTATACGAAGTTTAATGGAAAAAGTGGGGAAGTAAATCGTACAAATTCGTATGATACATTAAATACAGTAGCACTAGATCAAACTGATATTGTAACAGCAGGAAGCAGTAATTTTAAGCATAGTACAGTAAATGAATATATCAAAGAAAATGCTAAAGCTAAGATCGTAAAAATGAATACTTCAGGAGATCTTATTTTTGAAAAAGTATATGATTCTAAAAAATCCTCTGTTTTCAATTCTTTAGAAGTTATTGGAGATGGTTATCTCGTTGTTGGTTCCATGGCAGGTGATCAGGAAAACAGGAATGGGAAACAATTAGGACTTATCGTAAAATATGATAAAGAAGGTAATTTACTTTGGGAAAAGGTCTATGAATCTTCTGGTAATGTTCAATTTTTAAAGGTTCAAACCGTATCTGATGGATATTTGATTGTTGGATCTAGTACAATGACTTCCGAAAACAAAGAAATTACAGACTGTGGGGCTCTTCTATTTAAATATGATTTAGAAGGAAACTTAATTTGGCAACAATATTATGGAAGCCAAACAAAGGCCAAATTCAATAGCTTAGTGGTAGCGAATGGTGGTATTTATGTCGTTGGTAAAAATGAGGAGGATCTTGGAGTCTTAGTACGTTATTCCATGGAAGGAAATCTAGAGTGGGAAAAAACCTATACTTATACTGATGAAGCAGGATTCTCTGATATTCTTTTTAAAAATGAATCTTTATTTGTGGTAGGTTCTAAAAAAATCTTACCAAATTCGATTGAGAATGAAGAACGGAAAACCAGTAACACGGATGCTTTATTTTTAAAATATAATCTAGCGGGAGATATCGAATTTGAAAAGGTGTTTGGAGGAAGTAATCAAGATGCTTATGTAGCGCTTACTACGAGTCGAAATTATTTATTAGTTGTAGGGTATAGTAATTCTACTGATTCTGGTCTTAAAATATTTACAGATGGGAAAAAGAAAACAGGAATTCTAATCAAGTATGATACTGACGGAGATATTGAAAGAAAGGCAATATTTGGCGGAAGTAATAATGATATCATGACTGATATTACAACCGATAATAGTAATCTTTATATCACTTCGGTTTCTAATAGTAAAGATGGAAATATTTTAACTGAGTTTGATAATGGAAAAGATTCTTTTGGAAAAATGATTAAAACGGATTCTAGACTTCGCACACTCTATGTGAAGTAGAGAATCTGTTTTTTGTTCTTTTTTGCGGTAATTGACTTTTTATAAAATCTTCATTATACTGAATATTAGTTTAGAAAGGATTTTACGATGAAGAAAAAAGAAAATCAAGAATTATTAAAAAATGAAACAAAAAAAGAAACAGTGAAGAAGTTCTCAAAAGTAGATCAAACATCGGTTACCCCAATACCTATTATTTACTATGTTTTATTATTTCTAACTGTTTTGTCTAGTTTACTTCTCGTAACTGCAGGAGTAAAAAGTATAGGGTTAGGAGAACGCTATAGTAACGCTATGCAACTAGGAAGTAAGGAAGCCTACCAAGGATTTTATTACTTTCAATACGAAAGAGATGGGATCTTCTACCTTGGGTTAGCTGGAATGGCACTTACTTTGGGTCTATATGTAACAACAAAGGTAAAAGATAAAAACTGCTAATTGTCGGTAAAAAGAGATTTATTTGTTAATAAATTTCTTTTTTTTATCAAAAATTGCTAATTTTTAAAAATAAGTTATATCCATATAAATAAAGAGTTTAAGAGGGATTTTTTCTCCTTTTTTAAAGTCTTTTTAATTTTTTATTAAAAACATGTTGACTTTTTCGATTCTTATTAATATAATGTTAATAACAGATGAACAAATCTGTATTATTTCAAAAATATGTTATTAACAAAAAAATAATAACAAAAGGAGGAACTATGGAGTTAAAACTTTCAAAAGAGCAAACTGAGCGAGTCATTCAAACATATTATCAGGTCCATGAATCCAAGGATGCTGAAATCAGTTCTAAAGTAACTAGAGGATGCGAAGGACTTTACGAAACACCTTGTGCGAATGTTACTTTTACTGTAAGTAGTGTTACTTCTCTTTTAGGAGAAAGTGTTAAGGAGGAGGTTCAACTATCGAAGAAAGAAGTGGAAGCGATTTTAGCAACCATGCTTTCAGAAGAAGGATATAGTCTTGATTCTATTTCCTACGATGCTGGTTTTACAACGGGAGATTTTTTCGATCGTGGTACTAGGTGTTACTTTCATGGAGTATCTGTAAGTGTTGCTAAAAAAGTTGATCAAAAAGTAAAGTCAATTGGTAGATAACTAAAGTTCTGGAAATGAGCTTAAAATATTAAAAAGAAAAAGGAGAAAAATTATGAAAAAAACAGAAAATGAAAAATTATTAATCAAAAATTTAGCAGTTTACGAAGAGGCATTCATTGTTGTTGATATGGTGAATGGATTTGCTAGAGAGGGAATGCTTGCTTCACCGTTAGTCGAAGCGATTATACCAAATGTTGTGTCTTATGTAGAAGATGCTAGAAAGAACAAAAAATGTTTAGTTGTATTTATTAAAGATACACACGATAAAGATTCAGTAGAATTCAAAAGATTTGGAAATCAGCCTCATTGTCTTCGCGGTACTAAGGAAGCGGAACTTGTTGATGAGTTAGTTCCCTTTGAAGAAGATGCCATTTCTTTTGAAAAGAATTCAACGAGTTTTATGTTTGGTAAAAATCCTAACTTTAAATATGGATTTATGGAGATGTTAGATGGTTTAGAAAATTTAAAAAAGGTTCAAATATGTGGATGCTGTACCGATATTTGTGATATCAATGGTGTCTTGCCTATGATGAATTACTTCGATGAAAATAATCGAAATATCGAAGTGGAGTTATTAGAAGATGCAATAGAAACTTATGATGCACCATGGCATAACAGAGATTTATATACTGATGCAGCTTACTTGTTATTAGAACAACAAGGAGCTAAAAGAGTGAAGAAATTAGGAGGAGAATAAAATGAAAGATGCATATAAATTAAAAGTAGTAGAAGAATTATTAGGAAAATCATATTTAACAATTTGTTATGATGGGGAAGAAATTGATTATGGAACGGGAACACTTGTGGTTCGTGTCTTAGAAAATCATTATCAAGTTTATACAATTGATCGTAGTCATAAGTTTGGTATTCAGGAATTCTATCATACGAATGATGTGATTGATTATATTATCGAAGAATTGTGTGTTAGTGATGTAGAACGTAAGCAGATTCGAACTATTTTAAATGCCTTGCCTAATACGGAAGAGGATAATCAAACTTTAATGACAGATTTATATGAACTTACTATGTCAGATGTTTATTTTAACGGAGGAATGAAAGATTGGACTGGATATTTTGATTTATTCCATAGACGAAACGTATTTCATGGAGGATACCAAATATCAGCTGGATTAGAGGAAGCGATTGAATATATTAAGAATTTTCACTTTAGTGAAGAAGATATTGAATATTTAAGAAGTACTGGAAAATTCAATGAAAACTTTTTAGAGTACCTAAGAAATATTCGATTTACTGGAAACGTTTGGGCAGTACCAGATGGAACACCAATATTCCCTAATGAACCTAATATGACAATTGAAGCACCTATTATCGAGGGACAAATCTTAGAAACTGCACTTCTTACAGCTTTTAACAGTGGATCTTTAGCAGCAACTGCGGCAAAGAGAATTACTGAAGTTGCGGATGGAAGACCAGTTGCTGAATTTGGGGCAAGACGTGTTCGTGGAGGATTAGATGCTACACTTGTTGAAAGTAAATATGCTTATATGGGAGGATGTAGTGCGACTAGTAACACATTAGCTGGAAAACTTTATGATATTCCAGTAACAGGAACGATTGCGCATGCGTTAGTTCAAGCGTTTGATGATGAATATGAAGCATTTTTAACTTATGCGAAAGAGGCTCCAGATAAAAATAAATTGACTTTACTTGTGGATACCTATGACACAATTGGAGGAATTTTAAATGCTATTCGTCTACAGAAGGAATACTTAGATCCTCTTGGATGCAAGCTATCAGGTATTCGAATTGATAGTGGTGACTTGGTGTATCTAACTAAAGAAGCTAGAAGAATGTTTCAAGAAGCTGGGATGGATTATGTTCAGATTTGTGTATCTAATGGACTAGATGCTGATTCATTACAAGATCTTTTAAATCGTGGTGCAGAAATTGATACGTTAGGAATTGGAGATAATATTGTAGCGCCACGTGAGCGAGCAGATCACGTTTATAAGCTAGTAGGGGTTAAGAAGACAAAAGACAGTGAAATCGATAATAGGATTAAGGTAAGTGGAGAAACCGCAAAGACAATTAACCCTGGATTTAAAAAAGTGGTTCGTTTTTATGATAAAGATACGAATAAAGTCTTAGGAGATGCGATTACTCTAAGAGATGAGAAAATAGATGAGGATCATTATACTTTAGTGGATCATAATAATACTTGGAAGAGGACAGAACTTACAAATTATACAGTTCGTAATTTACAAGTACCTATCTTTGTAAATGGAGAACTCGTTTATAATATCCCATCTTTGAAACTTAGAAGAGATTACGCAAATGAAGAGTATCAAACACTAACAGATCGTATTAAGGATCCAGTAAATCCACATACTTATTATGTAGATTTAAGTGATGATTTAAGAAATTTAAAAGAAGAGATGCTACATAAGGCTACTTTAGAGGTAGAGGAAAGAAAACAAGCTTATCAAAAATCTCTAGGAGAAAGAAAATAATGCGTTCAGAGAAATGGAAGGAGTTAAAAAATTACATTGAAGAGCTAAAAACAATTTCTGTAGAGCCGGTCGTAACTCCTTCTGGCTTCTTATCTATAACAGGTGCCTATTATCACTTAAATAATGGAAAGACAATCTATCGCGAAAGAATAGAAAAAGATGGTGGCGATGGAAGTGCTGCAATTATTCTTCCTATTACTGAATCAGGAGAGTGTATTCTAGCAGTAGAACCTAGAGTACATACAAAAAGAACAGTTGGTGTTGGTTTTCCTGCGGGATATATCAATGAGGGAGAAAGCTATTTTGAGGCATCAGAACGGGAGCTTTTAGAAGAAACAGGATATCAAGCGAAACACTTAGAGTATTTAGCAGAATTTTATCAGGATGAGGGATGTAGTGCGGCCTATAATTATGGAGTCTTAGCAACAGGGTGTCAAAAAATAGGAGCTCAGAAACTAGATAAGGATGAGTTCATTCGCTATTTTACCTGTGATTTTGAGGATGTTGAAGAGTTAATTGATAAAAAATATATACTAGGTGCCAATAGCCAATTGATTTATGAAAAAGCAAGAAGGTTATTAAAAAAATAATGTGTTATACTAAATAAAAGGAGGTTATTATGAAAGAGTATGGTTTTATTAGAGTAGGAGCGGCAGTTCCTGAATTAAAAGTGGCAAATCCAAAATTTAATGTAGAAAAGATGATACAGATGATGGAGGATGCAAGTAAAAAAGAAATTGGGGTGCTGGTATTTCCAGAACTTTCTATTACTGGTTATACCTGTGCTGATTTATTCATGCAGGATTTACTTCTTAAGGAAGCTATTTCTGGGCTTGAAAGGATAAAAGAAGAGACAAAGAAGTTATCTTTGGTTACACTTGTGGGAGTTCCTTTAAAGATTGGAAATCAATTATATAATACAGCAGTGGTACTACAAAAAGGTCATATTTTAGGAATTGTACCCAAAACGTATATTCCTAATTATAACGAATTCTATGAAAAGCGTTGGTTTGCGTCTAGTGAGGATTTATTAGAAACAGAAATCTCCTTATTTGGAGAAACTGTCCCAATTGGAACAGATCTTATTTTCGAAGATCAAGAATTAAAGGAAGCGGCAATTGGGGTTGAAATTTGTGAAGATTTGTGGAGTATTGTACCACCAAGTACGGATCTTGCCTTAAATGGAGCTACTCTTTTATTTAATCTTTCTAGTAGTAATGAAATTATTGGAAAGTATGAGTATCGAAAAAACTTAGTAAAAAATCATTCTGCCAAATTAATTAGTGGGTATATTTATACGTCTAGTGGAATCTCTGAATCTACGACGGATGTTGTATTCTCTGGAAGTGCGATGATTAGTGAAAATGGAAGTATTTTGAAGGAGAATGAACGGTTTCAATTTGATAGTAATCTAATTTATCAGGATATTGATGTATTAAAACTTCATAATATGAGAATTAAAGATATCAGTTATATGGGAATTAAACCAAGAAAAGGTGTTAGAAGAGTTAAAGTTTTAATTCCTGATACAAAAACTTTAGAAAGAAAGATTTCTAAAAATCCATTTGTTCCTAGTAATTTAGAATATCGAAATGTTCGTTGTAGCGAAATTTTCCGTATTCAAGCATCAGGACTCGCTAAAAGACTTCGTCATATAGGATGTAAGAAAACAGTCATTGGTATTTCTGGAGGACTTGATTCAACGCTTGCCTTTTTAGTAATCACAGAAGCTTATCGCATGCTTGGTATTTCTTATGACAATATCATCGCAGTGACAATGCCTGGATTTGGGACTACTTCTAGAACCTTAAATAATTCTATTTCTCTTATGGAAAAGTATGGAGTTACCATTCGTGAAATTCCAATTGTTGATGCCAGTTTATTACACATGAAAGATATCGGTCATGATAAAGAGGTTCATGATGTTACTTATGAAAATGTACAGGCAAGAGAGAGAACTCAAATTTTAATGGATATTGCCAATCGCGAAGGAGGACTTGTGGTTGGTACTGGAGATTTATCTGAACTTGCACTTGGATGGTGTACTTATAATGGAGATCACATGAGTATGTATGCGGTAAATACTTCGATTCCTAAGACGTTAGTAAAATACTTAGTTCGTTATGTGGCTGATACCAATTCAGACGTAAAACAGGTACTTTATGATATTTTAGATACGCCAATTTCTCCAGAATTACTTCCTCCAACGAAGGATGGTAAAATCAAACAAAAAACAGAAGATAAAATTGGTCCTTATGAACTTCATGATTTCTTCTTATATCATTTCTTTCGATATGGTGCTGAACCTAAAAAGATTTTATTTATGGCAAATCAAGTTTTTAAAGGCGACTATTCTTCTGATGAAATTAAAAAATGGTTAATTATATTCTTAAAGAGATTTTTCTCTCAACAATTTAAAAGAAGTTGCTTACCAGATGGTCCTAAGGTTGGTACAGTTAGTCTATCTCCTAGAGGAGATCTCCGTATGCCAAGTGATGCTGATGTGGAAGTTTGGCTTCGAGATTTAGAAGAAATGAAATAGTGAAATAGAGATTGAATTAAAATCTCTTTTTTATATGGATTTTTTTTAATTTTATGATAGAATATTAGTTATTAAAGGAGGATTTTGGATGAAAGAAGTATATTCTAATGAAAAGGATTGCCGTGAACTTAGAAAAATATTAGGAAAAGCATTAGGTGAAAAAATGGAAATTTATGGAGTCCCTTATGAGGTAGTAACTGGTTATTATCATAGTTTTCCTTTTTATTCTGAAGGTTATTTTAAGGATAAACTTGAATTCTATTATAAATATTGTAATCATGAATTTCTTAGAATTGGTGTTGGAGATTGTATTTCTAAATCTAGTGATGGTCATAAACTGGCAGCATTAAGTGATTTTTGTGAAGCATTAGTGGAACAGTTTGGAGAACCTACGTTATTCTATACGATAAAAGAGGATGATGAGGGAATGATGAATTTTCAGTGGTGTCTTCAATTATCACCTGAAGCTAGAGAACAAGAAATTCAAATGTTTAGAGAAGGAACTTCTACTGCTGATGCAGAGATTGATTGTTTAATTATTATGGGAGAGGATCGTTCTATCAGTGAGGAAACAAGAAAGTTGTTTTTGGAGCGTATGGGACTGCCTTTTGACATGTTTCCTTTGATTGATAAAAATGTCCAAGACTATATAAAATATAGGGAAGTTCAAGAAAGAAATACTGAGAATCAAAAAGAATCTGGATATCAGAAAAGGATTTCTTCATAAAAGTTCAAATAAAAACAGGAATACTAGTGATTAGGTTCCTGTTTTCTTTTATTAATCGAAATTATCCCCAAATTTTAAACCTTTTTGCCATATGCTTTCTTTTGGAAGTTCTTTCACTGCGATTGGATTAAATGCGAAAGAGATTCCACTTTGATTGAAGTTGACAATTCCTCTAGCGAAATATGTTGGAGCAGAAGGCCCATGATCTACTTCCTCTAATATCGCAATTGGATAGCTCCATTCCTTGTATCCTTTTTCTTGATATTTTTTCATCATATGAGCCGCTCTCCTTTGTAGATAATCAAATTGATTCTTTCTTTTATAACAGATTTCTTCTACGATTGAGTATCTTCCAAAATCGTTATACTGTATCATTTTTTCTACATTGATGCTATCCCAGTCTACTTCTGTAATCATTTTTGTTTCAGAATCTTCCGTTAATTCATCGAAAAGATGTCTCGGATGACAAAGATAAATCAAATTTCCTTCTGTTTGAATTGATAACATGGCTTTTAATTTTTCTATAGAGGCAGTGCTATTCAATTCCTCTAAATCATACGATAATTTTTCTTTCATTCAAATTCTCCTTTTTTCGTTTTATATACTTAAACTTTTCATTTTTGGCTGATTTTTATAGATTTCTGTCATTGGTCCATCCTTCACGTTTCCTATTTTATATTGATCCATCATATCATAAGACATACATGCACTACATAATATATTTCCATTAGAACTGATATATTGATAATCAAATACTAAAAAAATTTCGTTTTCATGTTCAATTATTTTTATATCACGATTATAATCTGTAATTTCTTCTAGATTCGGTTGTTTTGTGGTTAAATGATTTTTTATTGCGTTTCCATAAGGAAGAATATGATCTGGCGGAATTACTTGCATTTCAGCTAGAGGAGAAAAATAGGATAATCCTTCATATTTTTCTACGATTTCTGGGATTGCTTTCTTATGAAATTGACTTTGTGAGATAAAGAGTAATCCACTCTTGGGATTTTTTCTTTTGGAAAAGCTACCACAATAATCATTTAATTTATTGAGTCCTCTTACAAATGCTTCGTTATAATCGAGCCCATTCATCGCTAGGATGAAACAATGAATCGGGATATTTCTTTTAATAAAAGAATCAACGGTTTATTCTAACATTTCCCCATTTAAAGGTGGGTTTCCTCCACTAAATAATAGACGATTCACACTATGAATGTCATTATAATTTAAAAGGGCATCTATTTCTTCTTTTGTTAAATCAAGATTCTGTTGATCACCTCGACAACAGTGTTTGCAGTCCCCTGTACATCTTCTGGTGATTTCGATTTGTAAGTCGTGATATAAGATTTTCATTTTTCTTCTCACCCTTCTTCTTTTAAGTAGTTATTATAACAGATTTTATTTCATTATCAAGAAAATTATTTTTGGTTTTTAGAAGTTTTTATTTCATATCTTTTCGTTTTCCTATATAATTTATAGTAGAGGTGAAATAATGGGAAAAGAAGAAAAGAAACCTTACGGTTTTTGTAGAACTTGTGGTCATCCATTTACAGAAGAAGATGTATTCTGTGAGGGCTGCGGAAATGACTTATCCAAGATTAAAGAATCAATTAGGAAAAAAGAACAAAAACAGGCAGTAAAAGAAGAGACTGTTGTAGTAAATCCAAAGAAGGAGAAATCAAATAAAAATCTTATGATTTGTCTTGTTTCAGTACTAGTAGTTGTTGGACTTGCTGTTGGAGGATTTTTCTTAAAACAATATTTAGAGGAAGAAAAACAAGTAGAAAAAAACACTTGGGGAAAAACTTATTATGTTTATTTAAAGGAAATGAAAGAAGAACAGAAAGAGGAAGAAGCTGGTATTCCAGAAGAAATGGAAGATGCGAGAATCTCTTTTTATGAAATTTCTAATCTAGAAGATCCTATTATGGTACTAGATTATCAGGTAGAGGATGAGAAGTATTCTAATATTTATTACATTGAAAATGGGAAAGTCAATGCTTTGACATATCAAACACCAACAGAAGTAGAGCTTTTATATCATATTGATTCTAAGAAGTATGATTATTATATTCATACAAGTCAAGATGATAAAGATAGTTATCAATCCATTAGTGAGCAGATTGACGATATTTCTAAAGGACAGGAAGATCGTGATGATTCCAATAAAATTGAAGAAGTTCCTGAATATGTATTTAATAAAGATGATGTTGAAACCGTAACAGATGAAGATGGAAATCAACTCGAAATCTCAAAGTTTGATACAACTTTTGTAAAAGTAGAGGATAAAAAGGATCATTCTGTTTCTTATAAAAACGATTTTAATGAAGAAGAATTAGAAGAAGCGATTGATCAAGCTGCTTCTACTTATCTACCTCAAAAAGAAATTGTAAACAAAGAGGTAGAAAAAGGGATAGAGAAGAAAGTAGAAGAGGTTATAGAAAAACAAGAACAAATTCAAAAAATAAAAGAAGAAATAGAGAAAAAGGGATTTCAAGTAGGAGATCATTATTTAAAATACGGAAAATATCAAAGCGATCAAGAACCAGGAACAATTTCTGGAGGGTTCTATACTTTAAATTCAGATGGAACTTTTGTATATGAAAATACATGGAAGAATTATTTAGGAGAAGAAACTGTTGTTAAAAGAACTGGTACTTATGAGGCTAAATATTCTGAAGGGGATTTCTTTGATCCTACTAGTTGTTGGATTATTATTTTTTATACAAAAGAAAGTAATGAAGATTATGTACAAGAATCTGATGTTTATGATGTACTAGAAGATAATAAATTTACAGCAAGGCAATATCCAAATACTTGGGCCCCTGTGGAATAGTTTACTTTTTTCTTTGTGTATTATATAATCAAAAGTAGGAGGGTTTATGGAAAAAGATTATTTTGACTTTTTAGTGGAACACTTTAACTGTGCTCCAGGTGGAAGTAAGGAAGCTTGTTTAAAGGTAAGAGAGTTTATACAAAACTCAACTATAGATCAAAAAGGTAATATTATACCTTCTAAGGCTTCTGCCGTTGATAGTAATGAATTTATGGAAGCAGTTCGAGTTTTAATGGCTTTTTCTTGGCAGAAAAAAGGACAGGACTGTGTTCCAGAACGATTTGTTTGTGATAGTGATTGTTCTTTAAATCAACCAGGATTTTGTCCAGGAGAATTTCAGTTATTCAAAAAGGAATCTCTAGAAAAAGACGGGGATGGGAAAGTGAAGGCGAAACGGTGCCCACATTTTCGTGATTCTTGGGATATTTAATAAAAAGAGTGATAGATTGTTTCTAACACTCTTTTAGTTTGAAAATATTTTTAGGAAGAGATCAGGATAGTCATTTAAAAACATAATTTGATCAAAAATACTATGGGCTAGTGCTGTTGATTTTTCTCCTTTAAAAAATTCATAAGTTGTGGATAAATCACTAGCAGTTCCTAAATAAAGTATTACTTCTTTCTTTAATTCTAATTGTTGATTAAAGATTTCTTCACTTAATAGTCCAGTCCCAAAAACATAAAAATCAACATCGATATAATTCATATTTCCACCAAATAATACAATTCCTGTTTTCCATGAAATGTTTTGTACTTTTAATAGTTCTATTAAAGAAGCGTTAACACTTCCTAGATATAGATTCAGTGTTTGATAAGAACGAATGATGTCTAGTAAATTTTTGGCATAATTCTCATTGATCCCTTTCAGCGCTAATAGACTTTTTTCTGAAGTAATCGGGATGGTAGAGGGAAGTAAGTTTAGGAAAATTTTTAACTTACTTTTTTTATTTTGATAAAAATCTAAAGTATCTTTTAGTGTTAATAAGTCCAAATGTTCTAATTCATTTAAGTTTTTACTAGTAATTGTTTGAATGGTTGTTTGATTATCAGAAACAGGGCTAAAGATTACAAATTGATTATCTTTTGTAATCGCAACATTAAATCCCACTCCCTCTAAATTGTTTTCTTCTTCTGTTGATTGTTGGAGAAAATCTAAATTATTATAAAGATTTGTTTTATTTGCAAGTATTCTCATATTATCACCTATTATTATTTATGCATAAAATTTAGACTGGGCACTTTTTTATGCGAAAGGGTTTTCAATTTCGGCGGTTTGTAAATTTGTATTTTGGAAATTTGTTGCGACTACATAGAGTCCAATTAACCCAACTGCGGTAGATAGAACAGAACCTATGATCTGTAATTCTAATGCGGAAGTATCTTGGCTTGTATCCTTAGCGAGATGGTAGGATTCAAAGTTTAGGTAAAAAAAGAAAATAATTAAAAGTAGAATAAAAATTTTATTGGCAAGGGCGATTGTTTGGGATTCTCTTCCCGTTAAAAACTGATCTTTATTAAGAGCACTTTTTCTTTGATTTAGGATAATAATAATCGATACAATAATCGAGATAATATAAAGAATGCATCCAATTAGTTGTCCATCAATAATTTTAAGTTGTCTGTTTTGTAATTCCTCTTTATTCATTTGTACCTCTTTATTTTTTACTCTTATTATTTTTTATTCTTTTTTTAAATTTTTTATGAAAAATTGTTGACAAACTCCATTGTTATTAATATAATGTTAATAACAAAACAAATTTATTTTTTTGATTTATGTTATTAATAAAAAAATAATAAGAAAAGAGGAAAGTTATGAAAAATAATTTAAAATTAGTCGTTATGGAAAACTGTTGGGATTTTGGTAAGAAGGTAGATGTGCATTTACAAAAAACATATCAGGAATCAACCATTATTCCTATTTCTAATAACCGTTTTTCCAATGGAGAGGGAAAAATCAAAATTGAGGAAAGTATTAGGGATCAAGATTTATACATTTTATCAGATGTAGGTAATTATGACACTTCATATTCTATGCATGGAAGAGAACATTTTTTATCACCGGATGAACATTTTCAGGATATTAAAAGAGTGATTTCGGCGGCTTCAGGGTATGCTTCTAAAATTACTGTTGTAATGCCACTCTTGTATCAATCTAGACAGCATAAAAGAAAATGTAGAGAATCTCTCGATTGTGCGATTGCGCTTCAGGAATTAGAGAGACTCGGAGTTGACCATATTGTAACCTTTGATTGTCATGATCCAAACGTGAGTAATGCTGTTCCTCTTCTTCCTTTTGAAAGTTTTTATCCAACGAATGTAATTTTATCTACTTTACTTGAAAAGGAAAATGAAAATTTAGAAAATTTATTTGTAGTAAGTCCCGATTTTGGTGCGATGGAGAGAGCAAAATATTATGCTGAAATGTTAGGATGTAATGTGGGTGCTTTTTATAAAAGACGTGATTTAAGTAGAGTAGTTAACGGGAAAAACCCTATTTTAGAACATACCTATTTAGGAGAGTCAGTAGAAGGAAAAGACGTTTTAGTAGTTGATGATATGATTGCCTCTGGTTCTTCTATGATTGAAGTTGGGGAAGAACTTAAGAAGAGAGGAGCAAATAATGTTTACTTTGTCGCAAGTTTTGCCTTATTAACCGAAGGAATTACTCCTTTTGTAGAAGCTTATGAAAAAGGAGTTTTTGATAAACTTTATTCGACGAATTTGAGTTATGTACCAGAATCTATCAAGAAGGAACCATGGTACGAAGATGTAGATTGTTCTCATCAATTAAGTACGATTATTGAAACTCTACATGAAAAGAAACCGATGGGTACATTAATAAATGGAAGAAATGAAATATTACAAAAGGCTTTAGGAGGTAGAAAATCATGAGAATTGGTATTTTCGGTGGAAGTTTTAATCCACCTCATAGGATGCATTTAGAAATCGGACAAGAAATGATTTCTCACGAGTATGTAGATCAAGTGATTTATGTTCCTACAGGGAAAAAGTATCCTAAATCAGAGTTGTTAGATGATGATATTCGCTATCAGATGGTATGTCTTATGACAGAAGATCATCCTCACTTAGAAGTATCTGATTATGAACTTCAAAATCATTTGATTTATACCTATCAGACACTTGATTATTTTAAGGGAAAATATTCTAATGATGAAATTTGTTTTATCTTAGGAAGTGATCTTTATTCTAGTTTTTCTACATGGAAGAACTATACTTATATTTTAGAAAATTATCAGATTCTTGTTGTATTAAGAGATGATGACAAGAGGGAAGAATTAGAAAAACTTTATCCGAATATTCCAAAAAATGTTTTATTTACGGATGTACATCCTTTTGTTTTATCATCAACGAAGGTAAGAGATGCTTTTCAAAGAAAAGATTTTACCTTTGTGAAGGAATATCTTTCTCCTAAAGTATTTGACTTCATTGTAGAAAGAAATTTGTATCAAGAAAAAAGATAAGAGATTAATTATGATGGAAAAGAAAAAGTATTTGGGAAAGGAAATATATAGGATTTTAGTCAAATTTTATCAATTGAATATTATTTGAAGATATTATATAATATATCGAAAAGCAATTGATGGGGTGTGACTTTATGTCTAGTGGAATACGTAATATTGAAATTAATCAGGATTTTTTATATCATCGGGTGACGGCAACCACGATCGATAGAATTATTTTGGATGGCGGGATTCGTGCTAAAAAATATATAAAGGGAGAAGTATTTGAAGATAAAGGAAAAAATACTGCCAATGGGACTAGATGGATTTCTCTTGCTAAATACATGCCAGATTTAGTTTGGAGTCATAATAGTTCTTATAGAGAGTTCATTGCAGGTCAATATGCCTTTGTAATCGAAAATGTGGAAGCAGTTAAAACGGAATTTGTTGAAAGAAATTTTGGTTATTATAGAATGCTCTCTAGACTTCCTATCAATAAAAGATATTCAGCATGGTGTGATGAGTATCAAGTAAAAGATTATATTCCACTCGATAAAGTGGTAGGAATTAAAATTCCAAATAGGAAATGTTCATTTTCTAAATACTGTATGTCTTATCCTAAAGACACTCGAGGGATTGATTTTTTCTTAGAAAAAATGGAATCAGTAGGCGGTAATTTTCCATTTATCGATGTAGAAGAGAAGAAGATAATTGAAAAAGATACAATAAAAGAGTATATCAGACAGATGAGGTAGGAAAATTAATAGAAAGAGGGAATGAATATGTTAGAAGATATGAGAAAAATTATTCGCATTTTAGAGAGTCAGAAAAAAACAGTTGCGACGATGGAGTCCTGTACTGGTGGAGGCGTTGCCAATCTCATTACAAATGTTGGGGGAGCGAGTGATGTCTTTCATTTTGCAGCTGTTACTTACTCTAATGAATATAAAATGAAAATGGGAGTACCTAAAGAAATTATTGAAAAATATACTGTTTATAGTCAAGAAACGGCAGATGCTATGAGTCAAGCAATTTCAGAGTTTTCAGATAGTAATTATGGAATTGGAATTACGGGAATGTTAAATGTAATTGATCCAGAAAATCCGGTAGATGCTAAAAATAAAATTTACATTAGTATTTATGATCGTGATCAGAAAAAAGTGTATCAGAGGCAAGTAGAGGTTCATGAATTTATTCGTTATCGGAATAAAAATACAGTCTTAAAAGAAATCATAGATTTATTTTTGGAAATTCTAAATTGATTGCTTGTCTTTTATTTACTAAATTGTTATAATCAAATTGAGAAAAAGAGGTGTTTTTATGGATGGAAAAGAATATCAATCAGAGGAAGAGTTCTTAAAAGAATATGATTCAAGTCAATTTGAAAAATTGTCTCTTACAACAGATATGGCAATTTTTAGTGTTTCGAGTGAAAATACTGGGAATTATCGAAAACTGTCTAAGAAAAATTTTAGTGTATTATTAGTAAAAAGAGATACTTATCCATTTAAGGGAAAATGGTGTCTTCCTGGGGGATTTGTCGGTATCGATGAGACAATTGATGATGCTGCAAAACGAATTTTGGAACGAGAAACGAACTTACACAATATTTATATGGAACAACTTTATACGTTTGGTGATGTCAATCGTGATCCTAGAATGAGAATTGTTAGTGTTTCTTATATTGCTTTGGTAGATAAGAATAAACTAGAGGATTGCATTACGGAAAACGCTTCTTGGTTTTCCATGGATATTTTGGAAGATGAAAAAGAAATTCAAGTATCTTTTGATAATGGAATCGAACATTTTTCTATTGTAATTGGAAAGAAGTTAAAGAGCCCTACTAGTGATCGATATGAATATATCATAAAGAAGAACGACGCACTTGCTTTCGATCATGCAAAAACGATTGTTTCAGGAATTTCACGACTAAAGAATAAAATTTCTTATACAGATGTTGTCTTTAACATGATGGGAGAATATTTCACATTGGGAGAACTCCAACAAGTATATGAGGTCATTTTAGGAAAAGAATTATTAGATCCAGCATTCCGTAGAATTATTGCCAATAAAGTGGAGAAAACGGATAAGGTACAAACAGGGGGAGGACATAGGCCTTCTGCCTTGTTCCGTTATAAGAAAAATCATGAGTAAGAAGATCCAAAACTTTAAATTGTTTGTGAATGAGAATGAAAGAGCTCAATCAATTGCCTATTCTGTTCAAAAAAGATTAGAAGATGCCCATTTTATTTGTGTTGATTCTAACTATGATTTAGCGATTGCGATTGGTGGAGATGGATCTTTTCTAAGAATGGTGAAGGAAAATGACTTTGATGAAGAGATTTATTATGTAGGAATCAATGCTGGAACTTTAGGATTTCTACAGGAAGTTAAGTTCGAAGAAATGGATCAGTTTGTTCAAAGTTTAAAAGATAGTTCTTATGAGGTTTCTCCTTTAGGGATTCAAGAAACAACAGTATATACCGAAGAAGAAATTCAGGATTTTAAATCCCTAAATGAGATTGTAGTACGAAATAGTTTATTAGATACTTGTCATTTTGATGTAAAAATTGAGAATCGATTATTGGAGCATTATGCAGGAGATGGAATGTTAATCGCGACTTCTGCTGGATCGACTGCCTATAATTTATCGTTTGGAGGAAGTATTGTCTTTGATGATTTTCATACCCTTCAATTAACTCCCATCGCACCTTTAAATTCAAAGGTTTACTGTGCTTTAAGAAATTCTTTAATTATTCCAGAAAATAAAACAGTTACCATTCTTCCTAGAAGCAAAAAAAATGAATTTATGGTAACGGTAGATGGTGTGAATACTTCGTTTTCTAATGTTCAAAAAATTGATACTGTGGTAAAACAAAAACGAATTCATTGTCTTCGCTTTTCTAATACCTTTGTGGATAAAGTTCATGATAAATTCTTGAGTTAGGAATTATTCACACTTTTTGTGGAAAAAAATTTTTATTGTTATATGAAGTTAGCCCTTTTCAAAACGTGGTATTTATGTTATAATAAGCCCTGATAAAAAAAGGGGAAGGGATTGAAATGGCTACTCAAATGACTATTCAGCGAGCAATGGAGTTACTTAACGTACAAGAACCACTTACTGAAAAAAAAGTAAAAGCTGCATATCGTGCACTACAGAAAAAGAATCATCCTGATGCGAATCTTTCTGTTGATTCTACTGCAACGTCACAAGACATCAATGTAGCTCATGACTTATTAAAAAAAGAATTAGAATATAGAGGTAGTAAGTATCATAAAGAAGAAGATTTGTCTATCATCAGAGAAGATACTAAACAGAAGATGTACAATATGATTTATGTAGATTTAGAGAAGTTAGACTTGGTTTCTTTTAATTACATGAATTACCTAAATAACCTTTATCTATTATTTAAAGGTTATATGAATATGGTAGAGGTTAGTTCTTCTAAAGGGGAAATAGAGGCAATTAAAGAGCAATTTGAACAAAATGTTTTTCTTGAAATGAATCGTTTTGCCAATCGCTTTTTTACAGAGAATCCACATTTAAAGATAAAGAAAAAGGAAAATTTTAAATCATTAAGTGAACAATTGGTTTTTTATAGTGAACTAATTAAAAAATATGAAACAGAATATAAACACCAAATTATACCCGTTGTGGAAAATACCTTAGAATATAGACTTGCTCAAAAAATATTGGGATTCAATCAAACAGATTTAAATGATATTATCATAAGAAATGTTCGATCAATGGTTAATGGACAACCACACATAATGAGAGATGATGATATAAGAAAGATTGCAATTGAAGTCTTACGTAATTCTATGAAAGAAGTAACTCTTGGAAAAAGTATTCTTTGTTTAATTGATTTTTTAAAGGAAGCAGAAGCAGTAAGTTTATTATCCTCTCTTTTAGAAAAATTTTCATTTAGAGGATACATGAATCGTATCTTTTTAGAAAAAGTGATTCATCTTTCTGTTAATAGAATTGAATATTCACCAGACTCTCCTCCTTTAGATGTATATCAAAATATTACTTTTGATAGAGATTTCTATTTGGAAAATGTTTGGAATGATATGTCAAATTTTCTTGGTATTAAGATGCGAGAACAAAATTTTGCCAGAAACAAAAATATTAATTTGTTTTTGGATTATATGCTTGAAATTCTTGAACTAGCAAGCAATGGGATTATCACAGTCGATACATTAATGGAAGTAGAGCAGGGCTTAGTGGTAGATTATGCAACCGAAGATATATTACTGACTTTACAATTTGCACTCAATATTTGTTCTTCCTCAACTGACTTAATTACTAATCCTGATTATCTTTTTATTAGCTTAGAAGAAAATAGGGAAAATCCTTTTTTGATACTACATCGATTGAAAAAAAACTATGAGATTGTGTTTGAAAATGAGTTAGGAATGTTTCAAAAAATGGAAATGAAAAAACCTACGCTTGAAAAAATAGATCGTTATCTTCCGATTAGAAGAATTATTTTAGATGGTGATTTTATTGGGAAAAAAATAGGGGATCTCGATGTTTTATATTTATATAATGGATTTTATTTAACCATGGACTACTATGGAAAAACGGTATTATATAAAAAAGAGCATTTGGATTCTAGAAAATTTACAGATGGAGATTCAAGATTAGGTGATGCAGATTCTGTTTTATTAATTTTATGTGAGCAAGCTAATGAAAAATATGGAAATTGGATAGAAAAAGAAACAGGATATATGCAAAAAAAGATTAAATAGAAGCACTTTGAATTTAAATTTTTAAATTGAAATGGGATTGAAAAAAATTTTTTTAGTAGTATAATAATCCATTGTTAAGGAGGTATTACTATGGAGGCAGATTCAAAGGTAAGTTCATTTTATGAAAATGGAACGTTTCAGGATTTTTATCGTCTATTGGAAGTAGATTCAAAAGCTACTGTAGAAGAGATTAAAAAGAATTATCGACGATTATGTAAAATGTATCATCCTGATGCGCCCACAGCAAATGAAGAAAAAATGAAACAACTTGGAATTGCTTATGGAATTTTGAAAAATTCAGATACAAGAAATTTATACGATGAATATTATAATTCAGAAGAAAAAAGAAATAGTGCACCTTATCGTTATCAATCATCTGAATTTGGTACAAGTAATAACCAAAAAAGTGAAAATCAATCTCGGTCTAATAACTGGACTTTTACGAATTCTAGTAGTCAATCGAATGATCGTAACTTCAAGAAAAATTCATTTGCAGAAGATCCTTATTTTTCTGAGCAGACAATTTCTGATATGTTGAAACAGTGTGGTTATATAGAGTATGATATTAAACGTTTCTTATTTTGGTGTAGAGAGCATCATATCTATATTTCTACTGGGAAGGAACTTCATCAGCAATTTGATGCATTTCAAAGTATGAGAAAAGGTTTTAAAAAGTCCCAATCAGCTTCATCTTCTTCTCATTGTTATCAAACAAGACAGGGGACTAGTTTTAAAAATTCAACGGATGTTTCTAGAAGTTCCTATGAGTCTCATGTTTTCGATTTTATGGCAATGCGACGTGTAATAATGGCTCGTATGATTGAAAGAATATGGATGGAAGAATCTTATTATCAAAATAGGACTCCTTTATTTTTAAGAAGTCCTATGTTTCCAAATCTTCATATTTATCCTTCTAATCTTTCTTCTAAAAAAATCATACTTTATCCTTATCTACCCACAACAAGAATTATTTTCTATTCTAAACCAAAAATTTATATTTATAAAAGTGCATAATAAAAGCCTCATACTAGAGACTTTTTATTTTGATTTATCAAACGAAAAAAGCACATTAAATGTGCTTTCTTTTTTTATCTGTTATAGAATTCAACGATTAATGATTCGTTAATGTCAGCGTTAAGTTCGCTACGTTCAGGTAATCTAACAAGTTTACCTTCTAATTTTTTGTCATCAAAAGTTACAAATTCTACTCTTTTATTTACCTTTTCTAAAGCGGCTTTCATTGCTGGATGTTCTTTAGAACTTTCTTTTACTGCAATTGTTGAACCTACTTTTACACGGAATGATGGAATATCTACTTTCTTCCCATCTACTGTAATATGTCCGTGATTTACTAATTGTCTAGCTCCACGACGAGTAGATGCAAGTCCTAAACGATAAACAACGTTATCTAATCTTGACTCTAGCAATTTTAAGAAGTTTTCACCATGAATTCCTTTCATGTTTGCTGCCTCTTTGAAAGTTTTCTTGAATTGTCTTTCGTTTACTCCATACATGAATCTAACCTTTTGCTTTTCTTTTAACTGTTCTGCATAGTTAGAAAGTTTTCCTCTTCTGTCTTTTCCATGTTGTCCTGGTCCGTAAGGACGACGAGCTAATTCTTTTCCAGTTTCACTTAATGAAAAGTTAACTCTACGAGATTGTTTGTAACTTGGCCCTGTATATCTTGCCATATTTCTTTCCTCCTTCGATATTTCATAAGCATCGAATTGATATTCGTTTCATATTAGGGAGTTCTTTTTCATACGTTCACCTAACAGCGAAGGGTACTAATCATTTAAAGAACACATTAATACAAACGAATATGCGCTGTTCAATGAATATGCACTCTAGATTATAAGGGATGAATGGTAGAAAGTCAAGTGAATTTTCTATTTATCCACTTAATATTTCCATTTATATACTGTTTTATCATTTTATTTTGTTCTTTGAAATAGAAGTTGCTTGTGCTAAAATAATTTATGAAAGGATGATGTTTTATGGATTATCAAAAAATGTGTAATTTTTATACACAAGAAAAAATACCGAATGTGTGGAAAAAAGCAGTAGTAGCTGAGAAGACTTCAGAAATATTAATCTATTCTGTAATAGCAGAATGTCTTGAAAGTTTCTCGGATGTTTTTGTAGAATTAGATGTTGAAACGGATGTTGCGAAAGTATTAATGAGCTGGAAAAGGAAAGAACAGATCGATTTTGGTAGGCATGCGCTTCAACTTACTTCTCCAAAGGATAATAAAATTGAACTTCGTTGTATCTATGATATTGATGAAATTAAAGAAGATATGGAAATGCTAGCATACGATATGTTTGGTACAATTGATCCAGAAAAAGTTGGAGAAAAATCTTTATACGATGATGCGGTTGAAATACCAGATGAAATGATAAACTCCTTCGTTAAAGGGATTCAAAAGAAAAAAATGATTTCGGAACAAAATTAATTTAATTTGGACAGAAAAAAGAAATATTTTCTGTCTTTTAATTTTTGTAAAAAATGGTAGTTTTTTTTCATGTTTTTTGGTAGAATAAAGGGACAGAAGAGGGTGTAAGTTCATGATTTATTTAGATTATAGTGCAACAACACCAGTTGATGAGTCAGTTCTTGATTCTTATTTAAAATGCTGTCGTAATTATCCTGGAAATCCGAATTCTCTTCATAGATTGGGAGTTGAATCAAAAAAACTAATGGATTCTGCGACTGAACAGGTAGCTCAATTACTTGGATGTAAGAGCGATGAAGTTATTTTCACAAGTGGAGCCAGCGAGTCTAATAACTTGGCACTCGTAGGAATAGTAGAATACTATAAAAATCGTGGAAAGCATATTATTACTACCAAGTTAGAGCATTCTAGTATTTTAGAAACCATATTTTATCTAGAAAAAAAGGGCTATATCATCGATTATGTTCCCCTTCTAGAAAATGGACTTGTTGATTTGGATGCTTTATCTAATTTAGTTACAAAAGATACGGTTCTTGTTAGTATTGCACAGGTAAATAGTGAGATAGGAATTTTTCAGCCTATCGAAGAGATTTCTAAAATCGTTCATCGCTTTCCTACAACCATTTTTCATGTCGATGGGACACAGGCAGTTGGAAAAATTCCTATTTCCTTAGAGGAAATTGATTTATATAGTTTCAGTGCCCATAAATTCTACGGGATGAAGGGAATTGGTTGTTTGATTAAAAAGGAAAAAATTCAATTGGAGCCCCTCATTCATGGAGGAAAAAGCCAATCGAATTATCGAAGTGGTACACCTGCACTTCCTCTTATCGTAAGTCTTTCTAAGGCATTACGAATGGCACTTGATGATTTTGATAAGAAGTATCAAAAAGTAAAAATGTTAAGTGATTTACTTAAGAAAGAAATTTCAGAGATTGATGGTATTGTTTTAAATAGTAAGGATACTTCGATTCCTCATATCGTGAATCTTAGTATTCCTGGAATTAAGCCAGAAACAATGCTTCATGCATTAGAAGAAAAAGAGATTTATATTTCGACAAAGACAGCTTGTTCTAAAGATAATAGTGATTCCTTATCTCTGACTGCGATGGGGAAACCTCATGAAATTTCTGGATATTCTATCCGTGTTAGTATCAGTTACTTAACTACCGAAGAAGAAATCCACAGTTTTGTGGAAAACTTAAAAATATGTATTCAAAAATTAAAATTTTAGGAGAAAAGTCATGAAATTAGATCAAACCGATCAATGGATGGTTTCCAAAGTACTAGAAAACAAGAAAAGAAATATTTACCATGCTTATTCAGAATATATTCTTTGTTTAAAGGATTCTTTAAGATATTGTGAAAATGCCTTTGAACGATATAGAATTGAAAGTGAAATCAAAAAACTAGAAAAAGAACAAAGAAAGTTTTTAGTACCTTCTTGTTCGGAGAAAACAGAAGCTAATCCTGACTCAAAGAAGCGAACTAAGTCAATGTTGAAAAGGTTAAATCCATTTCAGTAATTAAAAAGGAGAGAGAAAAATGGCGATTAATGCATATGAACAAATCAAACAAACATTAGGAGAACTTCTAGAACGTTTCCCATTTGAGAAACGTGAGTTGTCCCAAGAAGAAATCCAAGAAAAATTGGAAAATGGTTGTGGAAAAGGAGGATATGGAACATGGTTTTTGAAAAGAAATAAAAATTCTACTGTTTCTTCGATTGAATATCAATTTCATAATGGATTGTTCTTTTTAGATAGTGAAATTTATTATAAAGATAACAATGGAAATTCACATACTATGAGGCAATTTACTTTAACTTCAAATTACTATGAAGAACCTTTTGTAAATATTGTATTAGAAAGGGATTTAAAATCTTATCGTCAATTAATTACTGAGACAAGTCCTAAAGATGATTTGTTTCCAATTAGTGAAAAGGATGTTGAGATTGAAAAAGTGAAGATAGGTGTGAATGGTACTTGTGGAGATACTTTTACTATCTATAAAGATTTAAGAAAAAACACTTTATTGAAAGAAGAATATCGACAGGGTTATCCTATTATAGATCAATATGTTCCGTCTTTAAAATTACTTAAGTTATGTGGTTGTTTTGATAGAAAAATTGAAATTGTATATGGTGGTGAGGCATCTGCTTCGACTTATGCGGATGGAGCTCCTACTCCCATCTATGCTCAACTTTCTGAAAAATATAAAGTAGAGGATGCAGGGTTTAATCCAAATTCTAGAGAAGATGCAGAAAAAATGATTAGCATTATACAAGAAGAAGTAAACGCAATTGTCGAACTAACAAAAGCATTAGTAGAGAATTATCTAGAAATACAGAAACCAGTTCAAAAGACAATTGGTACTAATCCAGAAGCAAAATAAATTTAAAAAGAAAAATTAGGGGATTCGTGTGATTGCAAAGAAGGAGAGATTTAAAAATGGAAATGAATGCTTATGAAAAAATGAAAAAGGTACTAATGGATGCTTGTTGTGATTTTAAATATGAGGTATACGATTTATTCGATGAAGAAAATGAAAAGGCTAAAAAATGGCTTTTAGATTCTGGATATGAACAAAGAATTAAAAATTTTGTCATAGAAAATCCTGATTCTAAATTCGTCGGATTAGATTATTCTTTTGAAAATGGACTTGATTTCTATCTAATAGAAGCTTCTTATACAAATGAAAAAGGAAATTCATGCATGAGAAGAGAAATGGTATTAACAGAGAAATCTAATCAATTGGTTTGTGTTAGTTTTGAGAGTGAGAAACAGACTTATTTTCATGTGTTACAAGATTCTGAAGGGAATACTCAATTTCCATCTGAGGAGAAACTGGTAGAATTTACAGATACTACTGTTTATCTAAAAGGTAATTATCATGGTACTACCTTTCATGCTTATAACAATTTGACTGATTCTACCTTGCTACAAGAAACTTTTCAACCGGAGACTTTGGTATTAAATCGTGATGAATATGAAGACTCTAGTATCGTACCACTATTATATTTTCATAGTGCGGAGTTAGTCATTTCCTATCGGAATATGCAACCAATTCATGTGCAGACATCTTATCCCTATCAAATAGAAAATATTGGATATGATCCTAATTCTAGTAAGGATGCTTTTAGGGCGATAAAAATGGTCAATCAAGAAGTAGATGCAATCATTCAAATGATTACGTCTATGGTAGAAAATTACGATAAAGAAAATTCAGGATTTCAAAAGACAATCGGTAGAAATCCTCAAGAAAAATAAAAAATGTTTAAAAAATAAGAAAGTGGGAATAATATGGAGAAAGTAGTATTAATTAAGTATGGAGAACTTACTACTAAAAAAGGGAATCGCAAGTTTTTTATTAATACCCTTTATCAAAATTTACAAAAAAAATTAAATGGTCTTCATGTGAAAATCAGTCGAGATATTTCTAGAATGTATATTGAGTTTGAAGAAAGTGAACTGGATTTTGTTTTAAAAAGAATCAATCAAGTGTTTGGAATTCATACTTATCAAGTTGCTAGTAAGGTTCCTACTGATATCGAGGAGATTAAGACTAATATTATAGAATTAATGAAAGATAAATGTGGTACTTTTAAAGTAGATACCAAACGCAGTGATAAGAATTTCCCAATTCAAAGTACCGAATTTAGTAGACAAATGGGTGGTGTTATTTTAAAAAATAATTCTTCCTTAAGTGTTGACGTTCATCATCCAGATACTACTCTTTTTATTGAAATCTTAGAGAGATTTACTTATCTTTATGTGGATAGTTTTTCGGGACTTGGTGGATATCCTGTTGGAACACAACCTCGTGGAATGTTGATGCTTAGTGGTGGAATCGATTCTCCTGTTGCTGGTTATCTTGCTTTAAAACGAGGTGTTAAAATTGAAGCGGTTTACTTTGAAGCAATTCCACATACTAGTATTGAAGCTAGAAATAAGGTCATTGATCTTTGTAAAAAATTATCTGTTTATTCAGATAAAATCAATCTCCATATTATTCCATTTACTGAAATTCAAGAGGCAATTTATAAAGAATGTAATCCAGAATACTGTATTACAATTATGAGAAGAATGATGTATCGTATTATGGAAAAAATGGCAAAAAAACATAAGGGACTTGTAATTATTAATGGAGAATCGATTGGTCAAGTTGCAAGCCAAACATTAACTAGTATGAGTGTGATTAACGAAGTTACTAATATGCCAGTCATTCGTCCAGTTGCCTGTCTCGATAAATTAGAAATTATTGATCTTGCGAAAAAAATTGATACATATGATATTAGTATTTTACCGTATGAAGATTGTTGTACTGTTTTTGTACCCAAACATCCTGTCATTAATCCAAATTTACAAGAATGTTTGGATAATGAAAAAAAATTTGATTATGAAACAATGATTGAAACTACAATTGAACATGTTCAAACAATTGTAATTCAAGAAAAAATGCAGGAATCTTATCAAGATTTATTATAAAAAATAAAAAAGTAAAAAATTTCCAGTAAATTTTGTGTATGAAATTTTCCAATTCTCACAACCTAGTAATGTATAGGAGGTGAGAACCAATGAATAACACAAACAACTCATCAATGAAAATGAGAGTTCCAGGTGCTAAACAAGCAATCGATAAGATGAAATACGAAATCGCTAACGAATTCGGTGTTAATTTAGGACCAGATGCTACTAGCCGTGCTAACGGAACTGTAGGTGGTGAAATCACTAGACGTTTAGTTCAAAACGGAATGAACCAAATTAGTGGAAGCTACCAAAACAAATAATTAATTTAGGATAGCTTAAAAGATAGGTGATAGATACCTATCTTTTTGTTTTTATTTCACTTGATATGATAAAGAAAAATAATTATAATGAAATTGGTGATATATATGGCTATCAAGGTAATTAGTGTATTCGCAGGACTTGGAAAGACAACTGTAGGAGAAAAATATCCGAATGTATGTGATTTAAGGAGTTCCGCTTATCGTTGTGATTATTCTCATATTAAAGAAGAAGACTATGAAAAAATGAAATGTGTAGAAAATCGTATTCCAAATCCAGATTGGCCAAATAATTATGTGAAAGCGTTAAAGGAAGCAATGAAACAGTATGATCTTGTGTTGGTTCCTTCTAATTTAGATATTAGGAATCTATTAATTGAAAATAACATTCCATTTCTATTTATTTTACCTTCTCTAGATAGTCGTGAGTTGTTATTGAAAAGATATCAGAAAAGAGGAAATAGTGAAGATTTGATTCGAAATGTTATGGAATATTTTGATACTTGGAGTAGAAATCCAGAAGATTATTCCTATCCAATTCTAATTTTAGAAAAAAATCAATATTTAGAAGATTTATTATTCGATTTAAAACTGTTATAACACAGTTTTATTTTTTTCTTTTCATTTCCTTGTTTTTATGTTAAAATATAAACCACTTTAGGGGGTATCATGATGGAAAATCCAGTAATGCTAGGAGAAAGAAAATTTATCATTGCGAAAGATAGTAAGATTGATCTAGAAGTTTTTCCTTACTTAATAAAAAAACTACAGAATTTAACTATCAATGTTATGGGTAATTATGAAGGAAATCCTATCCAGTTAATGAAACATCACTATTTAAAAAATTGGTGTTATGAATCTACTAATACGGCGATTGTATTTTTTAATGATGAAGATTTGATAGAACGGGGGAGTATTGTTGTTTATCCCAATGAAAGATTTGATCATTCATGGATTTTATTCTCTTTTAATGGTCAAAAGTATGTCTTAGATTTAGCACTCGATGTTTTATGTAAAAAAGAATTATATGATTCGTTATTTGAAACTCATATAGAGGGATATTCTTCTGCTTTAAAAACTAGAAATTATTTAATACAAAACCTTTTGAATCCGCCAAAACGTGAGTATTCTAAAGAATGTATGAAATTTTTAGAAAGATTAGAACAATTAGGTGGGGAATCTTTTCAACGTCAAAAGAAAGAAGTGCAGATTTCTGGCAGTAATGGTATCAATGATGCGATGTATCATGGGAGTATGGGCTATATCGGTTCTGTTGAAAACGGAAAAATTAAAACATTGTCAGCCCATTTTTATGCGTATGAGTTAGGGGGATAGTATGGCTAGTAAATTACAAATAGAAGAATGGAATCAATATGCCAATCGGGAAAGAGAACTCTTTCGGTATGGAATAGATCAAGGACTCATTTATCCCTATGAACTTGATGATGATTTTATGGAAAGACTAAGACATGTCTATTGGGGAGGTATGGCTCTTTCTGTGATTGTACTTTGTAATCGAATGACAAATGGGTTCTGTTATGATAGAAGTTTTCTTTCTGCTTATGGATTTGGGGAAGATGATTTTCAAAGAGTGTATGCAACGATTGATGGGATTCGTCTAAGACCAGATTATATTAATAAATATCAAGAATATAGTGAAGAGGAAAAGAAACAATTTCTTTATGGGGAACACTGCTATATGAAACGTACAAGGGAAGACGGAAGCATTTGGGTTTATGAGCCTTCTTATGGACTCGTTTACAGACAAGATATTTATGATGAAATTGAACATCCTATGGTACAAAAAACAAAATCTAAAGAAGAAATTTTAAGTTCTTATGAATATTTGGATATTTTAAGTGAAGATATTGAAGTAAGTAAATATGCCTCTTTTGGTCTTGTTCCTACTTATGAAGCTTGTCTTGCAGTTGGACAACCATTTCATATGGATGCGTTACGAAGAGAACTCGATTTCTATAAAAAAGAAATTGATTATGATCGTATTTATCAAGAAGAGCGTAATAATATGAAAAGATTAGGATTTCTTTCTTAAAATACTTTCTTTTTGTAAGTAAAATTCTAATAAAAAAAGTTTTTTAAATAGGAAAAATATGTTATAATAATAACCAATTTATTTTAGGGGGTATATCATGGCAAAAAATATTTGGGTTGCTTATATAGGAAACCAACCAAAAAAAGATGAAAAGGATAAGACAGCTTTAACAGAAGAAGATATCAGAAAAGCTTTGGACTTAGAAAGTCTTGGGTATTTTAATGATGGTGGTATGGTAAGAATAGAACAGTTAGGGAAAGCTATTTTTGGACAAACAGTGGCTTTTACTCCTAATAATGCTGAAAAAGAGTTGGATCCTGTTGTTAGTGAAAATTCAGAAAATCAAAGTTACATTTATATTACAAGTTATCGTGATTATTTTACAGAATCTTATAATCGAGCTTTTTATGAATATGAAGATGATGAATATGGTAATTCTAAAAAAGCTGGGCGATTAACCTGGGCAGAGAAACAGGAATTTGGAGATCTTGCAAACTTGAAAGGTCCTCATGAAATTTATAATAATGCTTTTCAAAAATATGGAGCAGCTGGTCTTTCTAAATTATTAAGACATGGATCTTTTAATTATGTAAATTATAATAAAGATACAGATACTTATTTTGCTTGTGTTGGGAGAAAGAAAACGGGAAATAAGGGTTATAATCCTCAAATCTATTATGCTTTTTTAAATGATGAAAAAGACAATATTGTTTTATCGAATACAAGAGAATTAATTATAACTTTAGCTGATAAAATTTATCATCTTCCTGAAAATTCTTATGTGATGAATGGTTTTATTGAAAAACTAAAACCAGAACCAGAAATTATTGATCAAGAAATAGAGGAAGAAAATAACAATTTGAGTAAAGCGATGAGTGATGTGATTCGACAAACTACTTTTAAACAAATGCAAAGATATCAAGACCAGTTTGTTGATTCTCTTGAAAAAATAACAGAAGATTATATTAAGCAATTCGATGTCAATCGGCTTCTTACCAAAAAACAAAGAGATACTTTGATTAGTGATGTAAAGCATGCAGTATTAACTTCTGTGAGGGATGATTTACAAGCGAGTGAGATGGTACATACTGCTGTTTTGGATTTTGAACAGCAAATCAAAGATACTTGTAAACAAAGAATTGATGAATTTATGGAAACAATTTATATTCCGCAAGTCTATATCATCACTGATAAAGATAAGACTCGTCGTGAAGTTCCTGGTGTTTTTCATGAACAATTCCCAGAGGTCTTATCATCGATTCAGTTGAATGAACCAATCATGCTAGTGGGTCCTGCGGGTAGCGGAAAAAATGTTGCTGTTAGTCAAGCGGCTGATGTTTTAGGATTACCAATGTATTATACGGTAAAAGCTAGTAACGAATTTAAATTACTTGGGTATATGGATGCCGGAGGAGTCTATCATGAAACACCTTATTATAAGGCTTTTACAGAAGGTGGCATATTTTTATTAGATGAAATTGATACATCTGATCCTGCTGCTTTAACGGTAGCCAACTCAGGTCTTTCTAATGGTTATATGGAATTTCCTAATTCTCCTAAGCCTGTAGAGATGCATCCTAATTTTAGAATGGTTGCAGGAGCTAATACTTGGGGAAAAGGTGCTGATTTGCAATATGTTGGTAGAAATCCTTTAGATGCGTCTACCTTGGATCGCTTTGATATGCTTTTCTTAGATTATGATGAAAAGATGGAAAGTATTTTATATCCAGACGATGAAGTTTTAGAGTTTATGTGGAATTTTAGAAGGGCCGTTTTTGATACGAAAACTCCTCATATTGTTTCTACGAGAGGAATTAATAAGGTATATACGAAGAAAGTAAATGGAATTTCAATTGATAGTGCTGTTTCTAAGAATATTGTAAAAGGTTTATCAAAGGATCAATTATCGATTTTAATAGGTAAAATGGAGGAAATGAACACCATTCCTGAAGAAAATCAATATTATCAAAAAGTAAAGAGATTAATTTATAAACCTACTCCTGAAGTTCCTGAAAAAAAACAAAATCAGCAAGGGGATAATTTGGATCGTGATCGAATTGTAATGGGTGTAGAAGAAGAGTATGATGGTAATTTGGAGGTAATCGATGAAGCGCTACCATTTAACTAATGACAAAGAGGTTCTAGAACATAGCTTTGAGTCTATGTCTGATTTTCTGGATTATATTGAAACGCAACCTATTAATGAACACGTATTTTCAAAGTCAAATTTAGAAAGCGCCGAGATCAGTGAAGTAGCAACAAAATTTACCAAAACAGAAAATTTTGAAGAAGCAGTGAAATTATGTCGATTTGGATATTTTGAAAACTTTGAAAGATTTTACCAAGATAAAATTATGATAGAACCTTATATCAATTTTGATGGGCAAGAACTACGGGATGTTCATGATTATGTTGGCTTTTTTCCTGATGTAAAAGCTTATCTAGAAGGAAATCCATTAAATATGATCAATCGAGTATCAACCCCAAAAAGTCAAATTAGCATTTATTATTGTGTTGGTATGTCAGGTGCTAGTAATGAAAAAGTAATTTATAATCGTGGTGTGATTACTTTAAATATTATCGAATCATTCGAAAGAATGGGATATGATGTTGATCTTCACTTGTTTGATTTATCGAAAGATAGATATTATAGTGGTTCTCAATATTTATTAATAAAATTTCTAATGAAAAAGAAGGGGGAACGTTTGAACCCTCAACTCATCTATTTTCCTATGTGTCATCCTTCTTTTAATAGAAGATTAATATTTAGATTAACTGAACAAACACCAGATCTAGCATATGGCTTTGAAGGTAGCATGGGCTACAAATGTTCTCTTGATGAGATGCAGGAAGTATTAGGTGTCGATGATAAAAGAATTATTATTGGTTGGGCAGATGATATGGATGTCAAAGGAAAAAATTTAATTGAAGATACAGAAGCAATGCTTGAAACGATTAATAAAAGAAATAAACAAAAGCAGTTAAAAATGCCAGTGTTTAATAGATGAAGGAGAGTAATGTAATGAGAGAATTAGAAAAAACAACAGAAGAAGGTTTGAACTTTATCAATCTAATGCAATTGCCAATTTCAACGAGTGATTATTTTTGTCATAAAAATGCCATTGATTTGTTAATTAGAGAAATTAAAACAAAGTATCCTAATGAAGTAGATCAATGGAAATTTGAAATGCTAAATACCTTTCCAGGGTCTTATATGTTATCCGATAGTTCCAATTTTTTAACCCATGAAATGTTAATGGAGTTATTAAAAATTACGACGGGAGAAAAGGATCCTGTTTTACCAGTGTTTGGCCAAGGTACTTTTTCTTTTCACCTAGAGAGATTGTCAGATAGTATTGAAACTTTTCTATTTGCGACTATGAAAAATGAAATGAAAAGACCAGTTTTAGAGAAATTGTGTGCTACTTCTTTGGATGCTCAGGCAAAATTAGTCATTGGACTTTTGATTCAACCAGAGATGTTCGCAAAGCAATACGGTGACTTTTTCTTAGATGAAAGTCTTACGATTCCTAGTGTGAAAATTTGTGATATTTTCATTGATTGGGCAGTTAGTCATGCCGATGATTCCAATCTTACCCAGAAGTTATTCTCTATGGGTAATGCCGCTTTTGCGGGTTTATCTAGTGATGAGTTTTCTACTATTGATTCCCTCATCCAAGAATCAGTCGATGAGAATGGCATCTATGATGAAGTATTGGGAATGCAAAAAATTAATCAATATTTTGGTTCTAAAAAACATTTTACTGAAGAAAAACAAAAGAAAAATTAAATGATGCAGAAAAAGATAATTGAGGGGGTTAGAATGATGAAATATGAGGTAAAAGAAAAAGTAATCAATGATGAATTAAAATATGGACTTGTTGATGAACAATTCAATGAAATATTACCATTTCAATATGATCAGGTAATAGAAAATGACGATGTTTTAATTTTAAAACGTAATGGTCAACCAGATGAAGTGTTCGAAAATGGGAAACTAATAGTCAAGGAAGAAGATTGTTATTATGATATTGAACATGTTATGGGATCTTATTTTAAAGTTGGTAGAAAAAATGAAGATTCTTCTTTGGAATATGGAATTATTTATGCTTGTCCATTTAGTGGAATTCGTATTGCTTATCCCTTTGGAAAAGCTAATGAGATGGTCGTAGATAATGGGAGGGTTCTTTTATATAATCATAAAAAAACAAAAACAGAAAAGGGTATCTGGGGAGACATAGAAGTGGGTCATTTAGATCCTATTTATGATTCTTTTTATAAAGAATCCATTGAGTTGAATTACCCAGTACTACCTGATGCTAGTAAGATATTTGGTGATGCAAATGCCACTTGGCATTATGGCTGTTTTGAAAATACTATGAAATTATTATGGACTTCACGAATGGTAAAAGGAAAAGAAGAAATCAGTGTAAGACTTCATGGAAAGGAACTTTTAAATGCAAATAAAATTACTTTCAATAAAGATTGTCAATTCTTTATCTTAGAGAAAAATGAATCGGGTAAGAAAATATTCGAATTAGTTCCTGCTACCTATTTGTGGAAACTATCTTGTCTAGGAACTTCAGTAGATGGGCATCTAACGATGACATTTCCTTTTTCGATTGATTTAGAAATTGAAGACTATGAATTTATTCCAGAGACTGACTATGTAAAAGTTAAAGTCGGTGGAAAATGGGGTGTTCTAGAAGTTATCTTCTATCAAGAACAGGTGGAAGCAAATATTCGTTATTCTAAAGATACTAGTTTAAAAGAGGGATATTCTACTGTACTTGATTTTCAATATGAAAATAAAGAGGATATTCAATATAGTGGTAATAATCTGATTCATTCTTTTATTTTAAAGGATGGTGATCAGAAGAAATTAGTAGGTTTCTATTCTGGATATCGTTATAATAGTCATTATGATCAATGCTATATTGTTCCGAATCGTTATTTAGATATTCAAAAATTATCAGATGGGTATCAACTTCAAAGAGAAGATGGACGCTATCAATATGGGAAATTATATAGAAATTTGGTAGATCAACGTTATCGTTACTTTGAATGTGAATTTCAAACAACGGAAGATTCTTATTCTGAATTGATTTCTTGTGATTCCTACGGGCGACCTCTTGTTGGGGGAAAAGTATTATTAGGGGTCAAAGAAGTAGTGGATGGAGTGAAACTATTTGATATGATTTCTACTGAATCTACTTCTGTTCTTGCTTCAAATCTTGTTGATTTTCATCCAATTGATTCTTTTCATCAGTTTCGTCAATGTCTAGATATAGATGGTAATACTATGTTATTTGATCCTTATTTTCATTTACTCTTAAAGGAAGCAGAAGTAAAGAGTTATGAATATGATGATGTTTTAAGATATTTTATTGTTACTCATCATGATGATACAAAGAGTATTGTTCCTAGTAGAAATATGAATCCGAAAGTACGTGAACAAATGGAAGACTTGTTTGGAACTTATAGTAATGTATTCACTAGGGGACCTATTATTTTAACGGAACAGAAAATAGGACCTGACAAGTCCTTTGTGTCAGAATCTCGAATTGAGGGAGAAAATGGGGATCATTCGATTCGCAGTAAGAGAAAACTATTTGAAGGAATCGTAGTAGATGCTAAGGTATATGAAAATGCTACCATTCTTACAGTGTTTGATCCAGAACAAGAAAAAAATGTGGTTGGTGGCATTGAAAATATTACAGGTACAATCTGTTTTCCTTTTGAATATGATTCAATTGAGCATTGGACTGATCGTTTCTTAGGAAAATCGGGAGAATCTTATACTTGGTATGATGAGGATCATTTTAAATCAATAGATTCTCATTCTCATCCTGTAAAAGTAAAAAATTCTAAAGAATCATAATATTGTTTTGATACGATTGATTTATTAAATTAACAAAACGTAATTTTCTGAAAAGAAGATACGTTTTTTCTTTACGATATTAAAAGTAAATGGAATTTTATTGCTTTTTAAATTTTACTGATAGTATAATAGGGTATAAAGGAGAGATTATATGAAAGTTTTATCAGTAAATGCTGGTAGTTCTACATTAAAATTCCGTTTGTATGAAATGCCAGAAGAAAAATTATTAATGAAGGGTGCTGTAGAACGGATTGGTTTAGATGGCAGTAATTATGCGATTAACATCGATGAAAAGAAAATAAAAAAAGAGCTTCCTTTAAAAAATCATGGGGAAGCGGTGGATGCTTTATTAAAAGAATTGGTTTCTACTGGATTAATTCAGTCTTTGGAGGAAATTGGTGCCGTAGGACACCGAATTGTTCATGGAGGAAATCTTTATTCAAAGAGTGTTGTTTTAGATGATAAGGCAATTGAAGAAATTGAAGGGATTTCTGATTTAGCTCCTCTTCATAATCCAGCAAATTTAACAGGAGTAAAAGCATTTAAAAAGGCAATTCCTAGTGCAGTACAAGTAGGATGTTTTGATACTGCTTTTCACCAAACAATGAAGGAAGCAGATTACTTATATCCAGTTCCTTACGAATGGTATTCAAAATATCATGTTCGTAAATATGGATTCCATGGTATGAGCCATAAATTTGTTAGCGAGAAATTAGCAGAGTTGTTAAATAAGAAAAATCCTAATTTAATTATTTGTCATATTGGAAATGGTGCTAGTATTTCTGCAGTAAAAGAAGGAAAATGTATCGACACTTCGATGGGATTTACACCAAATGCTGGAATTATGATGGGAACTCGTAGTGGAGATATCGATTATACCATGATTTCTTATTTGATGAAAAAGACGAATTCTAGTTTAGAAGAAATTGATTCGATCCTAAATAAAAAGAGTGGTTTAGAGGGAATCACAGGAATGAGTGATTTAAGAGATTTAGATCAAGCTTTTGAAAATGGAGAGGAAAAAACTTGTCTTGCTTTTGATATCTATACGAATAAAATCGTCGATTATATTGCTAAATATTACGTGAAACTTGATGGAAAAGTAGATGCGATTTGCTTTACCGCTGGTGTTGGGGAAAATGATTCCATTATTCGGGCAGAAGCTTTAAAGAAATTAACTTCTTTGGGAATTGTCTTAGATGAAGAAAAGAATGACCAAACGATTTGTCGTAAAGGGATTGAAGGAGTTATTACGAAGGATGAATCAAAAATTCCAGTTTATGTTGTTGGAACTGATGAAGAATTGATGATTGCTCGTGATACTTATGAATTATCTGAGTAGAAAATTTCTTTTACTTGTTAGAGAAGAATTTAGAAATTAGATTCTTTTCTTTTTTTTAATTGTAAAACAGACTGATTTCTTCTATAATGAAATTATAAGGGTTTTGGAGGAAGTAACATGAAGAAATATCAGATAAAAGAAATAATTGTAGATGAAAAGAAGAAATATGGAATTGTTGATTATAGATCGGTAGAAGTAATCAGTCCTGATTATGATGAAATTATAGAAAAGGATCAGGCTTTTGTATTAAGAAGAAAAGGATATCCAGATGAGATTTTTTATCATGGAAACAAAATTATTCAAGAGAGTGATTCTTTAGAGGGAATTCAAATTTTAGAAGTTGGAGAACAGGATGTTCGTTTCCAAACAGGAAATGGGGATTCTTTTCAATATCAAACAATTGAATTAAGTGAAAAACCAGTAATCCCTCGTCCTAAGTGGCCCCAACTTACAGTGACCTGTCAGTTTTCTTTAGAAAAGTTTTCAAGAAAAGTAGAATTACTTTGGTGTCATAAAGTAGTAGATGGGCAAACTAAGACACAACTTAGAGTTCGTCAAAGAAATCCTCTTCAAGAAAGAGAAGAGTTTGATACCTATCAGCCAGTTTCAGATTATTTTGATGAATTAACTCTCAATCAGGAACGTCAATTTTTAATTGGAACCTATCGAGAGAAAGGAAAGACTTTCTTTCAACTGATTCCTTATACCTATTACTGGGATATTTATAAAGATGGCAAATGGGATAGTCGAGATACAACCGCTTGTATTTATGGACAACCAATACTTGAAACTCCCTTTTTAATTTATGAAAAAATTGAAGATTTTGAATTGATTCCAGATACTCCTTTTATTAAGATAAAAGTAAATGGAAAATGGGGAGTTATTGAAGTTCAATTTCTAAAACAACATAGTCCATTCGATTTAAATTATTCTGTCGGTTCATATAGTGAATCAATTAGTTATAAATACAATCAGCCTGAAAGTATTGAATTTGGAAAAGGATTTGATTTTTTACCAAATGGTGATTATCATAATTATGAATTTATTTTAGAAGAGAATGGTGTTAAGAAATTATTGATTCTTTATAAAAGTGAACTTTATTTTCCTACTCATGGAATTAGTGTTCTTTCTCCTAATAGCTACTCTAATATTGAAAAGTTGGGATCTGGTTATCAACTTACTCTGTCAAATGGAAAAGTAATCTATGGAAATTCTACGTATCAACCTGAACGTTACGGTTTTTTCTTTCAAACAACGGATCAAGAATATGAAGAATTAAAAGAAGTAGAGGGAGTGATTCAGGGTTTTTATCATAACGAAGAGGGGAATCTTGTCTTTGATTTGATTTCTGAAGATAACGCTCAACCAATTTTAGAAAGTATTATAGACTATCAGAAGAAGGAAACGATTCGAGAGTGTATTTCTTCTAATGGAAAAACTACTCTTTTCAATCATCGTTGGAAACTTCGATTAAAAAATGTCTTTGATGTAAATTCTTATACCATTCATGAGTTACTAGGAGTGATTGATGTAGAACATAAAGATGGTACTCATACTATTTTTCAAGATGACTTATCAATTTCTTATATGAAAGAAAAAAAGATGCCACTGTATGGTGATTGTACTTTATTTTATCAAACACCTTCTAATGGGGAAAAGCGCTTGTTAGTAAAAGTTGGTGGAAAAGACTCCCAAAGAGACCATGAACAATATTTTGAACTTTACTTAATAGAACACAGTGGAGTTCAATTAAGAAATATTACAAATTTATTTCAGGGATATATTAAGAATTTTCTTTTATTACCAGAAATTGGACGGGTAATTCTTACTACTTTTTCAGAAGAAAAGAAAAAGCTTCAAGCAGGAGTTCTTGATACCAATACAGGAGAAATTTGTCTTCCATTTGAATTTGGCGAGATTGGCTATCAAGAAGGTCAATTTATAGGAAAAAATGGGGAAGAAGTGAACTGTTTTGATTCCAATGGGACGTGGCTTAAGACAATTGAAGAAGAAAAGAAAGAGATAAATCCTCAAAAAAGGATAGGAAAGTAGAACTAACTTAGAAAGGGAAGGATTCATAGAAGATGTGTCCTTTTTCTTTTTTTTTCTTCTTTTTTGTAGTATAATGATTGTTGTAGAAAGAGGGATAATATGAAAATAATGTCAATTAATGCAGGAAGTAGTTCCCTAAAATTTAGTTTATTTGAAATGGATACGAAAACTTGCATCGCATCAGGTTATTTTGAAAGAGTAACATTAGATGGTAGCTTTTATACCATAAAATATAATGGAGAAAAAATCAAAGAGGAAGTAGACATGCCAAACCATACTGTGGCAGTTGAGGTTTTATTAGATCGTTTAATTTCTCTTGGAATTATCAAAAATCTAGAAGAAATCGAGGGTGTTGGACATCGTTTGGCTCATGGAGGAGATAAATATAAGACAAGTGCCTTAATTACGGATCAGTTAATGGAAGACTTCAAAGGTTATACAGAGCTTGCTCCTCTACATGTTCCGGCCAATATCTTAGGGGTAGAGGCTGTTAAAAAAGTGCTACCGAATGTACCTATGGTAGGAGTTTTTGATACTGCATTTCATCAAACTTTAGATAAAATAAAATATATTTATCCAGTTCCTTACGAATGGTATCGAAATTACGGAATTCGTAAATATGGATTTCATGGTACAAGTTACCGTTATATTAGTAAGCAAATTCCAAGATTATTTGGAAAAGACAAATATAAAGCAATTATCTGTCACTTAGGAAGTGGGGCTTCTATCGCAGCGGTAAAGGATGGCGTATGTATTGATACTTCGATGGGATTTACTCCTGTTGTTGGGGTTATGATGGGAACTCGTAGTGGAGATATCGATCCATCTATCCTTCCATTTATTATGGAAAAAGAAGGAAAATCTATTGATGAAGTGATGAACGATTTAAATAAAAAATCAGGATTCTTAGGACTTAGTGAATATGCGAGTGACTTTAGAGATATTTATCAAGGAGTCCAAGATGGTAATGAACAATGTAAGTTAGCATTTGATAAATTTGTTCAAACAGTTGTAAATTATATCGCAACTTATTATGTAGAACTAGGTGGTGCCGATGTGATTTGCTTTACTGCTGGTCTTGGGGAAAATGCGAGTGAAGCAAGAGAGGCTATTATGGAGAAACTTAGTTGCTTAGGAGTAAAATTAGATTCTAAAGCAAATCAAGTCCGTGGAGAAGAAATTAAGATTAGTAGTGAGGATTCTAGTATCATGTGTTTTGTAGTTCCTACGAACGAAGAACTTATGATTGCAGAAGATACACTGTCTCTCATTGGAGAATAGATAGGAAGAAATTTATGTTTAAGAAAATTTATAAAGCAATTAAGAAGTACGATACGATTGTAATTGCGAGGCATATTGGAGTAGACCCTGATGCGATGGCTAGTGAGCTCGCCTTAAAAGAAGCGATTCTTTTAACATTTCCTAAAAAAAATGTATTGGCGGTGGGAACTGGGGGAGCAAAATTTGCTTATCTTGGTACCTTAGATAAACTAGAAAATGTTGATTATTCGAATGCTATGCTAATCGTTTTAGATACTCCTGATCAAAGAAGAGTTGACTGTCCTGAAATCGATTCTTTCTCATACAAGGTAAAAATGGATCATCATCCTTTCGTAGAAAAATTTTGTGACATCGAGATGATTGAGGAAGAAAAGTCTTCTGCCTGTCAGTTAGTCTTAGAATTGCTTTATAAAACAAAATTAAAAAGAAATCAGTCGATCATTGAAAAATTGTTTATCGGGTTAGTTTCTGATACGAATCGATTCTTATTCAATTCAAATAGTGAATTGTTTTCCTTGATAGCGAAGATTTTAAAAGAGTATCCGTTGGATTTACCAAGTCTTTATCAAAAACTTTATATGAGACCACTTCATGAAGTTCGATTACAAGGGTACATTGAACAAAATATGAAAGTAACAGAAAACGGTGTAGGGTACATTTCCTTAACATCTGATGTGATTAGTAAGTTTTCTGCGGATGTTGGTAGTGCAGGAAACATGGTAAATAATTTTAATTATATCGATGAAATTTTAGTTTGGACAATGATTTCTGAAGATAAGAAAAATGAGATTATCAAGATTAATATTCGTTCTCGTGGACCTGTGATTAATACAGTCGCAGAAAAATATCATGGAGGGGGACACAAGTTTGCGAGTGGCGCACGAGTTACTACAATGGAAGAAGCAGAGCTTCTTGTTCATGATTTAGATCGTGTTTGTCAGGAATATATTAAAAATATGGAAGGTGGAGAAGAAAAATGAAAGTTACCGATGCAATTCTTGATGTGACTGCCGTTAGGCGTAGTCAATATCCAGATCAGAAATTTCCAGAATTCATGTTGGTAGGGCGAAGTAATGTAGGAAAGAGTAGTTTCATCAATTGCTTAATCAATCGTAAAAATTTAGCGCGAATTTCTTCTCGACCTGGAAAAACACAAACTCTTAATTTCTATTTAGTAAATAAGTCTTTTTATTTAGTGGATGTTCCTGGCTATGGTTATGCAGCAGTTGATAAGAGAACACAGTCTAAATTTGGAAAAATGATTGAAGAGTATTTAGAAAAAAGAAAAGAAATGAAACGAGTATTCATGCTAATTGATTTTAGACATAAACCGAGTGAAGATGATTTACTTATGTATAATTTCTTAAAGTATTATAATATTCCAGTTACGGTAGTCGCTACGAAAGTAGATAAAGTGGGGCCAAGTAAGATGGAGAAAAATAAAAAATTAATTTTGGATACTTTGGACTTAGTCATGGGAGATGATTTGATACTCTTTTCTAGTGTAACCAAACTTGGTAGAGAAGATGTACTAAATAAAATAGAGGTATTTTTAAAGAGTGATGAAGAAGACTTGATTTAAAGTCTCTTTTTTTTCTCAAAATAGGAGATTTATACATACGATATTATAGGTGATATCTTTGAGAGTTGAATTTTTAGAAAATGATTCTATTTTAGTTCAAATGACCAGTTCAATCGATATTAAAAATAGAACGAATCTGGGAGTGATGTTAAAAGAAATAGGAATTTATTTAAAAAATAAATATCACTATTTGCTGGATGGTATCTATGATGCAGAAGTATATCAATGTGCCGACTTCTTCATTTTTGAAATAGAAAAAGTAGGAGATTACTCTACGATTGATTTTAATATTACATTTCATCCCAATAGTCATATGTTGTTAGAATTTGAGGATGAGAATTATGTTTTAGGCAAAAAATATTATTTAGAGGGAAAATATTATATTGATTTTAATCTTGCTTCCATTTACTTCGATTGTTTTGAATTTGGAAATGTCATTTATAAAGAGGAAGTAGAATCTATTTTAAAAAAAGCTGTTGTTGTTTTTTAATAAACTACTCCAGTGATTGGGGTATTTTTCTTCAAAAATATCAAAATGTTATCTTTAGTTGACAAATTTCCAACTGAAACTGGTGGCATGTAATAGGAAAATCATGTATGATTCTTATTAGTTAGTGGAAAAATGACATTTGATAGAAATAGTATCTTATTACTCTGTTCTATGTTATACTAACAAAAAGGAGAAAAAATATGAAAAATATTAGTAAAAGTTTATGGGGAATTGTGTTAATTGCGATTGGATTAGTGATTGGACTAAATAGTTTTGGAGTTACCGACATTGATATTTTCTTTGATGGATGGTGGACGTTATTTATTATCGTTCCTTGTTTCATTGGATTAGTTGATTTTGAAAAAGGAGATAAAATAGGAGATGTTATTGGACTTTTGATCGGGGTCGCTCTTCTTTTAGTCTCTAGGGATGTATTAAGTTTTGGTTTCATTGCGAAATTAATTCTTCCTGCTATTTTTGTAATCATTGGACTTTCTATGATTTTCAATAATACGATTAAGGCAAAAATATCAGACAAAGTTCGAGAAGGAAAAAAGAATGGTATGGAAGCGATTGTTGCGACGTTTGCTGGACAAAAAGTAGATAAGGAAAACGAAAAATTCGAAGGTGCTTCTCTAGATGCTGTTTTTGGTAGTATTGTTTTAGATTTAAGAAAGGCAAAACTAGAAAAAGAAACAACGATTGAAGCGAGTGCTATCTTTGGTGGAATTGAGATTTTGGTTCCAAGTGATGTTAATGTAAAAATAAAATCTACTCCTATTTTTGGAGGAACTTCAAGTCGAGTTAAAAATTCTGATGAGAATAAGATGACGATTTATATTGAATCTTTCTCTATGTTTGGGGGAGTGGATATTAAATGACAAATTTACAAAAAGGAATTAAGTATTGTGCGATTGCCTTTGGAATCTTTCTTATTGTAAGTATTCTTAGTGCGATTTTAAGTGTAGCTGGAATATTTACTATGATAGGAACTGATGAATCAGGTGAAAACTTTACCAAGACTTATGAAAATATTCGTTCAATTGATATTGATGTTTCTTATTCAAGTATTTTAATTGAATCAGGAGAAGAATTTAGAGTGGATGCTACTAATGTTAGTAAAAAGTTCTCTTCCAATGTAAAAAATGATATATTGAAAATCAGAGAAAAAAGAAATTGGTTTTGGGGCGGAAACAGTTCTGGGAAAATTGTAATTACAGTTCCAAAAGATAGCGTTTTGCATGATTTAACGATTGATTCTGGTGCTGGAAAGATTGAAATTGATAAGGTACTTGCAGATCGATTAGATGTATCTCAAGGAGCGGGACTCTTATCCATCCGAGAAGGAGACTTTTCAAAGACTGATATCGATGGTGGCGCTGGAAAGATAGAAATTACTTCTTCCATTTTAAATAATTTAGAACTAGATGCTGGAGTTGGGAAAGTGGAAATTGAAGCCTTAATTACAGGAAATAGTAGTATTGATTGTGGTGTCGGAGAAATCAGTATTCTACTTCTAGGAAATCGAGAAGATTATCGTATTGAAGCAGAAAAGGGGGTCGGAAGTATTAAAATCGATGGAAATAATTATTCTAATGATACTACTGTTGGAAGAGGAGATAACCTCCTTGAATTAGATGGTGGTGTTGGTAGTATTATAATTGATTTTAGTACTCCAACTGTTTCATAGAATGAATGAATTCTTGTAATATTATTTACAAGAATTTTCTTTTCTGATAAAATAACATTTGTTATATAACAGAAGTTATAGAAAGAGGTGAAAAATGCCACCGATTAGAAAATACACAAAAGAAGATATTGTAGAAGCTACTTATCAATTAATTAAAGAAGAGGGTATCTCAAGTGTCAATGCTAGAAAAGTTGCGGGTAAATTAGGTTGTTCAGTACAACCAATCTTTCACAATTTTACTACCATGGAGGAATTGCTCAGTGAAGTCCATCGGAAGATTTATGCAAAGTACCAAGAATATATGATGCGTGGAGGAAATGATCCAAAATCATATAAACAAATGGGACTTTCCTATATTGAGTTTGCCGCAGATTACCCAGAATTTTTTAAGATCCTATTTATGAAGGAGACAAGTTTAGATGCAGAAAAGTTTGTGATGGCGGATGCAATTGGAGATCATGTAATTAAAGTAGGTCAAAAGTTATCAGGACTTTCTTATGAGGAACAGAAAAAGTTTCATGTCAAAGTATGGATTTTTACTCATGGGATTGCGTGTCTAGTCGCTACAAAAACAATTCAATTTTCTAAAACAGAAATCGAAGAGTTACTTACAAATACCGTATTAGAAATGCTAATGGGTTATATAAAAAATCAGGAGGAAGATAAATGAAAAATGTAGTAGAAGTTAAGAAATTAACGAAGGAATATAAAGAATTAAAAGCAGTTAATGATTTATCCTTTGAAGTAAAGGAAGGAGAAATTCTTGGATTATTAGGACCTAATGGTAGTGGAAAATCAACGACAATTAATTGTATTTTATCACTGTTAAACTTTTCCGAGGGAAGCATTAAAATTTTTGGTCAAGAGATGGAACCAGATGCTTACAAATTGAAAGAAAAAATTGGTGTTGTCTTTCAAGATGTTGCTGTTTTTGAAGAGTTAACTGTAATTGAAAATATTGACTATTTCTGTGGACTTTACATCCAAGATAAAGGATTAAGAAAACGATATGTGGAGGATGCTATTCAGTTAGTTGGATTAGAAGAATTTAAAAAATTCTATCCGAAACAATTATCAGGTGGTCTTTTAAGAAGACTAAACATCGCTTGTGGTGTTGCCCATAAACCTAAATTAATCATTTTAGATGAACCAACGGTTGCAGTAGATCCTCAAAGTAGAAATAATATTTTAGATGGAATCAAAACGCTTCGAGATCAAGGGACAACGATTATTTATACCACACATTATATGGAAGAAGTAGAAATTCTTTGTGATCGAGTTATTATTTTAGATCGTGGTCAAATTATCGCAAGTGGTACGATCGATGAATTAAAAAAACTCGCAAAATTAGAAGAAAAAGTGACCGTTGAAGTAATGGAATTAGATAGTAAATATATTAAGGAAATAGGAGAATTTAAAAATGTAGAAGATGTTACTTATCATGAAGGAATCTTGTTGATTACGTATAAAAAAGGCAAAAATAATTTAGTGGAATTAATGGATTATTTGAAAAATGCAAAAATTCAGTATAATAAAATATTCTCTGAGAGACCAACTTTAAATGATGTGTTTTTGGAACTGACAGGAAAGGAACTTCGAGACTAATGTTTTTTCATAATTTTAAATATTCCTTAAAAACACTTTTTCGAAATAAAATGCTAATATTTTGGACTTTTGCCTTTCCAATTATATTAGGAACTTTATTTAATATGGCTTTTCAAGATATTGAGAAAAATGAAAAGCTGGATCTTATCGATATTGCCATTATTGATAATGACTATCTAAAAAATAATCCATTATTTCAGGAGACATTTCAAGTATTAGGAGAAGAAAATGGGGAAGAACAATTATTTCGGATTCAATATGTAGAAGAAGCAGAAGCAAGGGAACTTCTTTCTAAGAATGAAATTACTGGATATCTAGTATTAGAAGGTATTAATCATCCGAAAGTAGTTGTGAACCATAATGGGATTAATGAAACTGTCTTTCAATCTGTAGTAGAAGAGATTATAGATATACAGGAGATACTAAAAAATGTTTCTGGAAAATGGATTCAAGATAATATTCCAGATTTAACGCAAGATATTAATTCAGGAATCGAAAACTTTGATTCTTGGTATACAGTGATTTATCAAGATATTATGAAAATGCTTGATGAAGAAAATATTAGGATTCAAGATACTTCTAGTGATCATTTAAGTTATACAATGATTGAATATTACACGTTAATTGCGATGACTTGTTTATATGGTGGCATTTTGGGAATGTCGGCAATTAACCAATGTTTAGCTAATATGAGTAGTAATGGAAAAAGGGTATCAGTAAGTCCTATTTCCAAGGGAAAATTGATTTTAAGTAGTGCGCTTGCTAGCTATGTTACACAACTCTTTGGTCTTCTCTTGTTGTTCCTTTATACTATTTTGGTAATTCATGTAGACTATGGGACAAATTTGCCGTTGGTCATTCTTTTGTCTCTCGTTGGAACCCTTTCTGGTCTTTCTCTTGGTGTTTTGATAGCGTCTGTTATTAAATCGAATGAAAATACCAAAGTGGGAATTATGATTTCTTTTACAATGCTTGGGTGTGTTCTATCTGGAATGATGGGAATTACGATGAAATATGTAGTTGATAAAAATATTCCAATCGTGAATAAGCTTAATCCTGTTAATATGATTACCGATGGATTTTATTCTTTATATTATTATGATACGTTTCACAGATATTATTTTAATGTTATTAGTTTGCTTGCTTTTTCCTTTCTATTAATTGGAATTTCAGCATTTTGTTTAAGGAGGCAGAAATATGACAGTATTTAAAACATTTTTAAAAGTACTAAAGAGTTGTAAAGGAACAATTATTCTCTATAGTGCTATCTTAATCTTTTTTGCTGTTTTTAATACGACATCAGGGGATAATACGACGAATTTTGTTGCCGAAAAACCAGATGTATTCATTATCAATCAAGGAGAGAGGGAAGGAATTACAAAAAATCTAATTCAATATTTTGAAGAGAATGCCAATATTATAGATATAAAAAATGAAGAAAATGCGATTCGAGATGCCCTGTTTTATCGGGATATCAATTACATAATCTATATTCCAGAAAACTTTCGTGAAGATTTTTTAGATCATAAAAATCCTACTATTGAAGTAAAAAGTACTGGTGATTATATGGCGAGTCTTGCTGACATGATGTTGGAAAGATATTTAAAGCTTGCCAATATTTATCATGAGACTTTTGCATCAGAGGAAGAAATAATAGAGAATCTTAATAAAACTTTATCAGAAAAATTAGAAGTTGAAGTTACTTCAAAACTTGATACTGATCATCTAACTCAAATTGCTAATTATTATAACTTTGCCAATTACAGTCTTTTGGCAGGATGTGTATTTGTGATTTGTATGGTTCTATTTAGTTTTGGTAGGGATGTGGTTCGAAAAAGGACAATTATTAGTAGTATGAATTATAAGAAATATAATCGTAAGTTACTACTTTCTAATGGATTATTTGCCGTTTCTTTATGGGCTTTTTATGTACTTGTCAGTTTCTTTTTATTCGGCAGTTCCCTATTTACTATTCATACAATATTTTATCTGATTAACTCACTTATTTTTACTTTCTGTGCTTTATCAATTGCGTTCTTGATTGGAAATTTAGTCCATAATCGAGAAGCCATCAACGGAATTGTTAATGTAGTAGCGCTTGGTTCTAGTTTCTTGTGTGGGGCTTTTGTACCGACTGAATATTTACCAGATTTTGTGTTAAAGATTGCTCATGTTCTTCCTTCTTATTGGTATATCAATACGAATGAACGATTAAAGACGATGGAGGTATTTAATTTTGAAAATTTAAAACCTATCTTCCTCAACATGGGAGTTGTCATTTTATTTATCCTATTATTTGTTGTAATGATGAACTTTATTTCTGGTAAGATGAGAAAGACAAATTCTTAAAAAAATCTATAATCCAATATCAACACAATTTATATGATTTTGTGTTGATATTTTTTACTTTAAAGAAAAATTTTGAGTCTAAAAACTTAGAAATGACAAAACTGTAATAAAAATCAAGCGTAAAAAACTATGATTGATAGGAAACTGTGGTATAATTTATTTATAGAGAGTTTGAGTTTCATAAGAAAGGAAGAAATTTTATGGCAAGGAAAAGAGTAACACAAATATTTCCATTTTTAATACCAATTAGAGTTTGGCAAAGAAATTTATTTTATTACATTGGCATGTACTTTGATAAAAATAAATATTCAAAGACAGTTTCGGATTTATTACCTTATGAGGTTTGTAATTCTAAAACATTAATGATTAATGAAAATAGTGGACATGATATTATTTATCAGAAAAATAAGGTCGATAATCTGAAAATTATTAGTCGTACGATGAATCAGGTTTTAATTCAACCGGGAGAAACTTTTTCTTTTTGTTATTTGTCAAGGAAAAGTAAAAAGTATGGAAAGTTAAAGGATGGGTTAATTCTTGTTGATAATAAAATTGTACCAACTAAAGGTGGTGGCATTTGTCATTTAAGTAACTTATTATATTATACTTTTTTAAAGACACCGCTTACAATTGTAGAAAGACATGGACATAAGGTGAAATCCTTCCCTAATCCTGATAAAGATTCTCTAGAAGGTGTAGATGCCACAATTCGTGGAGGATGGTTAGATCTTCGAATGAAGAATAATACAGAAAATACCTATCAGATTGTAATTGATTTTGATGATGATTTTATGTATGCAAAAATTTTATCAGATCATAAGGTTTCTGAGAAAGCAGAAATTGTCAATGATGATTTTAAGTATATTCGAAAGAATGGAAAAATTTATGAAAGTGTATCTGTTATTCGTGTGATGACGGATCAAAAGAAGAAAAAGGAAGTTTCTCGTGAAAAGCTTTATGATGAAGTGGTAGAGATTACTTATGAACTTCCTAAGGGAACAAAGGTAGAGGAGATTAAAGATGATGAAGAAAATTAAAGTAGGATGTTTGTTTGGTGGTTGTTCTAGTGAATATGATGTATCATTAGTGTCAGCTACTTCTGTTATAAAAAATATGAATCAGGAAAAATATGATATCGTGATGATTGGAATTACGAAAGAGGGAGATTTTTATTTATATGACGGTGATGTAGATAAAATCGAAAAGAATGAGTGGTTTCAAGAAGGAAAAGTACAAAAGATTACGATTTCTTCCAATCGATGTGATCATGGAATTATTCTATCAGAAACTGGAAAAGTAATAAAAATTGATATTATGTTCCCTGTATTGCATGGTAAGAACGGAGAAGATGGAAGATTACAAGGACTATTTGAACTTGCAGGGATTCCTTATGTTGGATGTGATATGACTTCTTCTGCAGTTTGTATGGACAAGTATTTAGCGCATCAGATGGTTCAATCTCATGGACTTTTGGTACCAACTTCTCGATTATTTGATAAAAATACTTCTTACGAAGAAATTGAACGGGAAGTATCTCAATTGAAATTTCCATTATTTGTAAAACCATTAAAGGCAGGTTCTTCTTTTGGTATTACAAAAATTTCATCGATTGAGAATTTAAAAGATGCAGTTGAGGAAGCATTTCAATATGATAATAAAATGATTATAGAAGAAAATGTAGATGGTTTTGAAGTTGGTTGTGCTGTTTTAGGAAACTATGACTTAGTAATTGGAGAAGTGGATGAGATTGAATTACAAGATGGATTCTTTGATTATTTTGAAAAATATAATTTGAAGACAAGTGCAATTCATTTACCTGCTAGACTTCCTAAAGAGGAAAGAGAAAAGATTAAGAAAATTGCTCTTGAGATTTATAAAGTTTTGGGATGTAGCGGTTTTGCAAGAGTCGATATGTTTTATACTAAAGATAAAACAATTGTATTTAATGAAGTAAATACAATTCCTGGGTGTACTTCTCATTCTAGATATCCTAGTATGTTAAAAGAAATTGGAATGTCCTTTGAAAGTGTAATTGATCGGTTAATAGAATTGGGGTTAGAGAGATGAAAAAGTTCGAATTAACAAAAGAAAATATTGGAAAAGGATATTTAATTTTAATTAACCCAGATTATTTATTACAAAAGAATCAACCAGTTTTAGTACCATTTGATGATGAATTTAAGGAAATTGAACTAGAAAAGTGTGCAAATGAGAAACTTCATCTTGCGTTAAGTGAAATTGAGGCAGGAAAGAGGATTGTTCCTGTTAGTGGTTATCGTTCTTTAGAGGAACAAATTGATATTTATGATACTTCTGTTAAGGAAAATGGAGAAGAATTTACCAAGAAATTTGTAGCTCTTCCTAATGCGAGTGAGCATCAAACGGGACTTGCGATTGATTTGGCATTAAACGAAGGGGAAATTGATTTTATTTGTCCTAGTTTTCCTTATCACGGAATCTGCCAAGAATTTAGAAGTGTAGCACCAAATTATGGATTTATCGAAAGGTATCAAGAGGAAAAAAAGGAAATTACAAAAATCTCTAAAGAAGAATGGCATTTCCGTTATGTTGGATTTCCTCATTCTAAAATAATAACTGATCATGATTTCTGTTTAGAAGAATATTTGAATTACTTAAAAGATTTTATTTATCCAAGTAATCCACTTAAAATCGATGGATATGAAATATTTTATCTTCCATACCAAAATGAAGAAGATTCTATCGAAGTGGAAAATGATTCAATCATATCCGGAAATAATGTAGATGGTTTTATTTTAACTAGAAGAGTAGAAAATGAGTAAAAAGATAAATGTTGATGTTGTAAGATTTCTTGTAACTTTTCTAATTATTGCGAATCATATTTCACCATTTGCCCAGATTAACGGTGAGTTTGATTTCTTTTTTACAAGAATACTAGGTAGAATTGTAGTTCCATTATTTTTAATGATTACTGGATATTATGTTTTAAATCGTTCTTTGAAAGATAAACAAAGACTAAAAAATCATACAAAAAAAATATTAAAAATTTATTTGTTTTGTATTCTTTTATATCTTCCAATTAATATTTATATGGGTACATTAAAAGAAATTCATGTGTTATCGATTTTGAAGGATATTTTTATTAATGGTACATTTTATCATTTATGGTATTTTCCTGCTTTAATTTTAGGAATATGGATTACCTATTATTTGTTAAAAAATATGGATGATAAGAAAGTGTTTTTCGCTGTTACGATTTTATATTGTATTGGTTTGTTGGGAGATAGTTATTATGGAATTGTTCAAAAAAATGAAGTACTCGTTACTATCTATGACGGATTATTTAAAATTTTTGATTATACTAGAAATGGTGTTTTTTTCGCTCCAATTTTTCTTTATCTGGGGTACTGTATAGGAAAGAACAATAAAAGTAATTTCCATTCTCCTTTTTGGATTTTTTTCTTCTTTTTATCGATGACTTTTGAGGGAATGTTATTACATCACTATCACTTTCAAAGACATGATAGTATGTATGTTTTCCTAGTTCCCTTCATGTATTTTTTCTTCTCTTATATCATGAATTATTCCGAAGGAAATCATAAATCTTTGAGAACGATAGCAACGAATATTTATATTTTCCATCCCTTATTTTTAGTTGGAATTCGGTTTTTATCTGGACTAATTGGAATGAAAGAAGTATTGGTAAATAACAATTTATTACTATATGTGATTGTATCTATTACAACTACCATTTTTGCATTTATCATAGAGAAAGTAGGAAATCATTATGGACGAAGTAGAAAAGTGTTCCAAGACAAGAGCTTGGGTTGAAATTAATTTAGAAAATTTAGAACATAATATCAAGGAAATTAAAAAAAATTTATCTGATAAAACAAAAATTATGGCCGTTGTGAAAGCAAATGCTTATGGTCATGATTCTTTATTAATTGCCTCTAAATTATCTAGCATTGGCATTTGCGACTTTGCAGTAGCAACATTAGAGGAAGGAATTTTTTTAAGAAAAAACAATATTTCAGGGAATATTTTAATTTTAGGTTACACTTCTTTAGAAAGTTTAAAATATGTAACTCAATATGATTTGATTCAGACAATTGTTGACTATGATTACTCTGAAGCTGTGAAAGAATTACCACTAGATTCAAAATTAAAATGTCATATCAAAATTAATACAGGAATGAATCGTATTGGGGAAAAGTACGATGATTTTCCTAAATTATCGAAAATTTATGAAAATGAAAAACTAGAAATTTTAGGGACATTCAGTCATTTGTGTGTAGCGGATTCTTCTACGCCTGAAGATATCGAATTTACTAAAAATCAAATTGAACATTTTAATACTTGTATCAATCATTTAAAAGAACTTGGCTATTCTGTTGGAAAAGTACATTTACAAAGCAGTTATGGAACTCTTAATTATCCTGATTTAGAATATGATTATGTAAGAATGGGGATTTTAATGTATGGTGTTCCAAGCGCTAAGGATTCTTATCACGCTAACGATTGGAATGTAAAACCTGTTTTATCTTTAAATGCGAGAATTACTAGTATTCGGGAAATTAATGATCAAGATAGTGTTAGTTATGGAAGAACCTATGTCGCAGCGGAACCAAGAAAAATTGCTTCTGTTTCTATTGGATATGCCGATGGAATTCCTAGAAATTTATCGAATTTGGGAATGGTTGTGAAGGTTCGTAATCAATTGGCAAAAGTAATTGGTAGAATCTGTATGGATCAGTTAGTAATTGATATTACAGATCTTCATTCTATTCATGTTGGGGATATTGTCTCTTTGATTGATTCTAAGGATGATACTGTATCGGCTGTAGAATTATCAGAAAAGGCTGGTACGATTACCAATGAACTTTTATGTAGATTGGGAGAACGTCTTCCAAGAATAGAGTCTTAAAGGAAATGTTAAGATTCTTTGACAAATTTCCAAAGTGTTTTGGTAGATTCTAGAAATTACTTCTAATATAATGATTGTCGAAAGGAGAATTTTTATGAATTTAGGAATCAAGATTTTGGAATTAAGAAAAAAAGAAGGGCTTTCTCAGGAACAATTAGGAGAAAAAGTAAATGTTACGAGACAGACTATCTCAAATTGGGAGCTTGGAGAAACACTTCCCAATATTGAACAATTAAAATTACTTTCTCAAATCTTTCATGTTAGTATCGATGAACTTGTCGATAACGATATGAATCATATTTTAGTCGAAAGAGTGAGTAATACAGAAAAGCTAGCAGGGATTATTATTAAAATATTAAAAGGAATTGGAATTGTTATTGGGCTTTATTTTGTATTAATTTTGATCGCTGTGATTCTTTTTGCGGCAGACCATACTACTACTGGAAACTCTCATTCAATTACAACATATTGTTCTATGGATTCACAGGATTACTCAATTACAATAGGAAGCGATGGTTACTTTAATTGTTCTAACTGTAATAAAAATTTACAACAAGCGCTAGAAAAATTGATTGATTACTCTGATGTAGATTATTCTATTCAACAGATTGAACATTATTTTGAAGAAAAAAATGGGCTTTGTGAATAAAAAGGTAAGAATTCTACTTTCAAGGGGTGTTCAAAAGTATTGAAATTGGTTATTTTAGTTACAAGAGGTGATTCTAATGAATCAAGAAAAAATTGGAAAGTTAATCGCACAATGCAGAAAAGAGAAAAAACTAACACAAAAAGATTTGGCACAAAAATTGGGAGTTTCTGATAAATCAGTTTCAAAGTGGGAATGTGGAATTTGCTTGCCAGATGTATCTTTATATAAAGAACTTTGTAGTATTTTAGATATTACATTAAATGATTTTTTTGCTGGAGAAAAGATAAAGGAAGAAAAATTTAGGGAAGTAGCAGATGATAATTTATATCAGGCTTTAGAAAATAGTTCCTTTACTTTAAAAGAGAAAATATCATTTTACACAAAAAAGTGGAAAAAGGATCATCGATTCGAGTTAGTGATAGGACTTATCTTTATTCTCTTTCTTTTTGTTCTCAGTCTTTACTATGAAGTCTTTCTTTTATTTGCGATTTTTAGTGGATTCTACCTTAGTATTAAAAAGTATCATCAAATGATGGTGTATGTTGAAGGACATGCTTATGGAAGAGAACCTAAACTTTCTATAGAAGAATTTTCTAGTTCTATCAATCGACTTCATGAAACAAAAAAATTTCTTTCCCAATTGGAAACTAGGGAAGAAGCGATTGATTATTTGGTAAAAGAAACAAAACTATCTGGAAAAGAATGTTCAGATACTTATGACTTTTTAATGAATCTAAATTTAGAAAAGTACTGATAAAATTTCTTAGAAATGATATAATCAATTTAGAAAAGTGATAAGAAATTGTTGGTGAGATAAGTATGAAAGAAGCTGTTAAAAGAGGAATTATTGTAGGAATAGGGATTCTGATTCAAATTGCCCTATCCCTACTTATTTACATGTATTTAATCGATCGTTTGTGGTTTATTAATATTTTATTTGGATTCTTAGAAATTGCGGTGATTGTCGGTTGTATCAAAAATAGTAAGAATTATTCTTCTACGCTACCTTTGATTATTATTTTATTGTTTTTTCCACTGATTGGAACCTTACTTTATATTATTCTTTATCAAAATAAAAGAAGTAGTAAACTTTTAAAGAATACGATTCAAAGCGAAAAAAGTAGTAAAAAATATTTGGTTCAAGACGAAAAGTTAAAAGAACAAATAGATAAGAATGGGAGACTTCGATATATTAGTGATTTCGCAGGTTTTCCTGTAACACAAAATAATAATATTTCGTATTATCCATTAGGAGAAATTGCCTTTCAAGCGATGATAGAAGAATTAGAAAAGGCAGAGAATTTCATCTTTTTAGAATATTTTATTATTAGTCATGGAACGATGTGGAATACAATTTTAGAAATATTAAAAAGAAAGGTACAAGAAGGTGTTGAAGTTAGAGTTATTTATGATGATGCGGGGTGTATTGCAACTCTAAAAAAGGGCTATGAGAAAGAGTTAGAGAAATTTGGGATAAAGTGTGTTGTATTTAATAAATTAAATCCTATCTCTGGTGTCATTATGAATCATAGGGATCATAGGAAAATCCTAGTAATCGATGGGAGGGTAGCCTTCTCAGGTGGAATTAATTTAGCAGATGAATACATTAATGTATCCAGTCCTTATGGTCATTGGAAAGATAACGGAATTAAAGTAGAAGGAGAGGCCGTTTGGAGTTATACTGTGATGTTTCTAACGATATGGAATACGTTTAGAAAAAAGGATACTGACTTTTCAAAATATCAATATAGTTATGAAAAGTTACCGTCAAAGAATGGGTTTGTAGTTCCTTATGCAGAAACCCCATTAGATGATGAACAGGTAGGAAAGGATATTTACTTAAATATTATTAATCAAGCGAATGACTATGTTTACATTTTCACTCCTTACTTAATTATTGATACAGATTTGACGAATGCCCTTGTTTTGGCAGCGAAAAGGGGAGTGGATGTTCGGATTGTGATTCCTGGGATTCCTGACAAAAAAATAGTTTATACCTTGTCTGAATCTTATTTACAATTATTGATTGAGGGTGGAGTGAAGATATATAAGTATACAAAAGGATTTATTCACTCAAAAGTATTTGTTGCTGATGATTCTATGGCAACGGTCGGAACACTGAATCTAGATTATAGAAGTCTTTATTTGCATTTTGAATGTGGACTATATTTAGAAAATCATAGTTGTATTTCTGAAATAAAAAAGGATTTAGATGAAACCATTGAGAAGTGCCATAGAGTTACTAAGAAGGAAGCAACACCTAAATTTTTAAAATCGGTATGGCAAACTATCTTACGATTATTTGCTCCTTTGATGTAATAAAAAAGTGAAACTTTTAGGTGTTGGATTTTTTTAAATGTAGTATACTAAATTTATAGAAAAAGAAAGGATGATTACTATGGAAAAAGCAAAGGTTTATTTTACAAAGGAAATTAAAGGGGAAAGTCTTGTTAAATTATATGACAAATTAGGAGTATCTCTTTCTGGAAAAGTGGCTGTTAAATTACATTCGGGAGAAGAAGGAAATCAAAATTATATGAAACCAGAATTTGTAAAAGAAGTGATTGAACATGTAAATGGTACAGTTGTAGAATGTAATACTGCTTATGAAGGTGCTAGAAATACGACAGAAAAACATAAAGAATTAATGGAAAAGCATGGATGGAGTAAATACTTTACTGTTGATATTTTAGATAGTGATGGAGAAGATGTACTTGAAAATCCAAATGGATCTGTAATCAAGAAAAATATTGTTGGATCTAAAATGAAAAACTATGATTCCATGTTAGTACTATCTCATTTTAAAGGACATCCAATGGGTGGATTTGGAGGCGCAATTAAGAATCTTTCGATTGGTCTCGCTTCTTCTGAGGGGAAAAGCTATATTCATACATCTGGTCTAGAAAATGCTTCTTTTGATCAATTAATGAATGCGGATCATGATAATTTCTTAAGATCCATGGCAGATTCTGCAAAAACGATTACAGATTTTTATCAAGGAAAAATCGTTTATATTAATGCGATGGTAAATATGTCTGTTGACTGTGATTGTTGTAATGTAGCAGAAGATCCTTGTATGAAAGATATTGGAATCTTAGCATCTTTAGATCCTGTGGCTTTAGACCAAGCATGTATTGATTTAGTATATCAATCAGATGATCCAGGAAGAGACCATTTGGTAGAGAGAATTGAATCTCGAAATGGATTATTAACAATTGAGTGTGCTGAAAAACAAGAAATTGGTACAAGAGAATACGAACTAATTTCAATTGATTAAATTATTATAAGAATGACTTTGATAAAGTCGTTTTTTTTTTGAATAACGATTCCCATAATAGAACTTTCTGCATACTATACAATAGTTGAGGAGAAAAAAGCATGGAAAATATATTATATAGTATAATAGGAATTCTAATACCTTTTCTAGGAACCAGTTTAGGAAGTGCCTTTGTCTTTTTTTTGAAAAAAAATATGAATGAAAATTTTCAAAAAGCGATGATTGGGTTTGCTTCTGGTGTTATGATTGCCGCTAGTGTTTGGTCTTTAATTTTGCCTTCTGTTGAAATGGCAGAGGAAAGTTACCAATTTGCGTGGATTCCAGCAGCAGTAGGTTTTATTTTAGGAGTGGTTTTTCTAATTATTGTAAATCGAATGGCAGAAAAAGTGGAAAGTAAAAAGGATGGAAAGAAATTCAATATGCTCATGTTTTCAGTAACACTTCACAACATTCCAGAAGGAATGGCAGTTGGAGTTTGTTTTGCGGGATTCTTAGCAGGAAATTCTGGAATTGCTTTGATTGAGGCTATTATTCTAGCGATAGGGATTGCCATTCAAAATATTCCAGAGGGTGCCATTATTTCGATGCCTATGAAAGTTGAAGGTAGTAGTAAGAAAAAATCATTCTTAGCTGGTGTATTATCTGGAGTAGTTGAACCAATTGCTGCATTCGCAACCATCCTATTACTGAATTTAGTCGTACCACTTCTTCCTTATTTATTATCGTTTGCAGCTGGTGCTATGATTTATGTAGTGGCAGAAGAATTAATTCCAGAAATGCATAGTGGAAAAAAATCATCTCTTGGAGTGATTGGGGTTACGATTGGATTTGTCATTATGATGGTATTAGATATTGCCCTAGGGTAAGTGGAAAGCAAATCATTTGATTTGCTTTTTGTATGATATAATAGGAAAAAGAGGAGAAATATTATGAAGGATAGTGACCTTTTATTATCTAATTTGGACAAGCTACACACAACAGAAATGGGAATAATGAGAATTAAAAGAAATCTTTCTTTGGATGTTGATGATGTTGTTTTATGGTGTTTCAATATGATTAAGGATAAAGATAGTCGAATTATAAAAAATGGTAAGAATTTTTATATTGAAAATGGGAATTGTATTTTAACAGTGAATGCGAGTAGTTATACGATTATTACAGCACATAGAATTAAAAATAATAAAGAATAATGCTTGTTTTATTTCGAATGTTAACTCTGGTTGACAAATTTCCAACTGAGAGAGGTGGAATGCAACTATCAATCGGTATATAATTTTTAGTGAGGTGAAAGAAATGGGAATCGGAGAAAAATTGTTAGATTTAAGAAAATCAAAACATTTATCTCAAGAAGAGGTTGCAGATAAATTAAATGTCAGTAGACAAACAGTTTCTAAGTGGGAGACCAATCAGAGTATGCCAGACTTTGATAAAATCGCTCCACTTTGTGAACTTTATGGAATATCAGCAGATGAACTTTTGATGATTCAAAAGAAAGAGGAAAAATTGGTTGACACGAATGAAGAATCTGGTGGTAATTTTTATGATGAGGCAAACAGAAGAAAAAAAGCACTGGGAATTAGCCTATCCATATTCACATATTTTTTATCAATTGTATGGATTATGATTGCGATTCCAGTTTATCGATTAGATCCAGTTTTATCATCTGCTATATTTTTAATGATTTGCGGAATTGCTACATTTATCATGGTTTATACTTGTATTGTGTATAAGAGAAAGAAAGAAAAAATAGAGGATAAACGTTCAAAATTAGAAAAACAAATTGATAGTATTTTGTCTATGGTTATTTTAGTGATTTATTTATTTCTTAGTTTCGTTACAATGGCATGGCATATCACGTGGATTTTATGGGTCGTGTATGGATTGATTGTAGAAATTATCAAACTACTCTTTATGTTAGGAGGGATTGATCATGAAGAATAAGACATTACTTATCCTATCAATTATCATACTGTCAATTCTTTCGATTGGATTAACCGTATTTATGATTTTTATGATTGGCGGAAACGTTAGGTATCGAAATTTTACAATGTTTCAAACGGTTAGTAAAAATTTAGCAGTTGAACAAACTTATGAAGAAGATTTTAATAAGATTCACTTGGATGTTGATGCAGGAAATATTTTTATCAAAGAATCTACAGATGGTAACGTAAAGGTACTCGTCTATGGAGATGAAGAAGATATTACAGTGGAAGATACGAATCATCAGTTGAGTGTTGATGTCAAAGCTAAGGATTGTCATTTCTTTTGTTTTAAAAGAACGATTTCTAAAGTAGAAATTTATTTGCCAGAGGATTATAGTCACTTGATTCAGATAGAAAGTAAGTATGGAGATACCGAGATTGAAAAATTTTTAAATTCAGAAATTGATATTGAACAAAAATATGGGGATGTTTCAATTGATAGTGGGAAAAAAGTTACGATTCAAGGTGATTATGGGGATATTGAAATTAATCAAGTAGTAGATGCTGATATTCAGTGTTCTGCAGGAAATGTTAGAGTTGGAACGGTTTCTAATATTAAGGTAGTAAATAACTATGGAGATATCGATATTGAAAAAGTAGAGAATCATTTAGATATTAGTGAAGATTGTGGAGATATTGAAATCGGAGAGGTTGCCTTAGTAAAAGATTCTTCTATTAAAAATTCTTATGGTGACATTGAAATCGGCTTTACAAATGAGATCTATATCAATGCAAGTACCAGTTTAGGAGATACTAGGGTTAGACAGAATTATCCAAAAGCGGATGTAGTTCTTAATATTAAAAATAGTTGTGGAGATATTGAGGTTAATAATTAAAATAAACGAAAAGGGGGAACAGTGGATGCTGTTCTTTTTCTTGTAGAAGTTCTATCGGTTTGTTAAAATATAATTTATAAAAAGTAAAGTTGGTGATAACTAATGAAATTATCTCAGATTCAAGATGAAATTTTAAGTGATGAAGATATTCAAAATATTGTCTATTCTGATATAGAAGATAATGGACTATCTAGTAAGTATGGTCTTGTTTTTGGAAATAGTATGTTGATAAAAGAAAGAGTGTCTAAAGCGGTGGAATTGTATCAACAGAAAAGAGTACAAAAATTAGTTTTTATGGGAGGAACAAACGGGGTTAGTAATCAAGACGGTGAACTGATTTCAGAAGCAGAACGAATGGAACAACTAGCCATTAGTCTCGGTGTTAAAAAAGAAGATATTCTACTGGATTGTACTTCCAATAATACATTTGAAAATGTAGAAAATGCACTTTCTATTTTAAAGGAATGTACGTAATTTTTCCTGAAGATATTGCAATTTATAAGAAAATATTGCATAATATGATATACTCAAAAATATTAAGTTGAAAGGAATATGCTATGGATAGTATTATGATAAAACAGTTGGTAAGTAAACAACTAGAGGAATATGAGATTAATGATGGGAAGATATATATATTAGAAAAAGATTGGGGTTATGTAGTTCAAGTTACTTATCAAGAGAATCGTGAATATTTAAATGAAGTATTTGATAGAGAGGGAAATGTTTTATGTCCACTAGGAATGTTTGCTGCAGATTCTGGTCCAGTATATCGAACTGAAATCCAAGAAAGAACTGATGGTCAAGGAATCAAACATTCTTTAGCATATGAACCGAGTGTAAGATTTAAACAATTGGATGAACATCACTTTATGATTCCTAGGACAGAAGAAGCGGGTATCGGAAATGTATTGTTTTTTGTTGATGAAGAAAATCATGTAACTTATAAAGGTTTTATCAAAGGTAAAATATTTGGAAATATATTAACAGAAAATAAAAGGCTATTGGAACAAAAACAAGTATTAGTATGTGAAGAAATTGATGAGACAAAGGATGAATATGAATATAGTTTTTATTCCTGGGATAAAAATTGTAGAACCTCAGATAAATGGAGTTATTTATATAGTCCTGAGGGAATTTTTAATGTAAGGGATTTTCTTTATAATCATATGAATAAATTGCCTGTAGAATTAGTAAATGAAATTTTTAATTATATGCAGGAAAATGAGGCGTGGTTAGCATCCTTAAAAATAGTTTCAAGTGATAATCGGCATCAAAGATATTTTATATCTTTAATTGGAATGAATGGATTACCTTTAATAGATTTAACCTACATAACACCAACGTATGAAGTGAAAACACACCACTTGGAAAAAGTAAAGATTGGGGAAGTAGATGAGATTAAGCAATGGTTGAAGGTAGGAATGGAACAACAACTCTTTAAGATTGAGGAAAACAAAAAGAATATTGCATCTAACTTTTTTCATATGACAGGGTTACTATGAATCATCAAAAAGATTTAATTGATGAAGGAGAGAAACAAAAGAAAAAGCAATTCTTACAATAATCTTTTTTTTGATATATGGAGTCTCGTTAAGATACGTGACTTTTTGTTTTGTAAAAAATTGTTGACAATATTCCGAATTCGGTATATTATAATGCGTAGGTGATGGAGATGGATTATCTAACAGTAAAAGAGGCATCTGAATTATGGAATATCAGTGAAAGAAGAATCGTTAATTTATTAAATAATAACCGAATTCCAGGTGCTTTTAAAACAGGAAGAAGATGGAATATTCCAAGGGATACAAGTAAACCAATTGATAAAAGAACTACTTATTCAAAGGAACAAATCGATAAAAAGATTATAGTAGTTGCTGGGATTAATTCTGAGATTGGAAAAGAGTTATCAAAAATCTTACTAGAAAAAGGGTATTATATCATTGGTTTATATCAACAGGGTAATACGATTGATCAAGAGTTATTCAATGATGATATCGAATTAAAACCCGTGGATTATTTTGATCGTAATTCTCTTTTAAAAGTAGTCAATGAAATTTCTGGAGATATTTCTGGCTTTGTATTTATGGAAATTTATTTTGAATTAGAAGATTCTCTAGATTTTGATTATGACAAGTTTGAGAATAGTTATCGAGTAAACGTTTTTGCGGCTAATTTATTAGTTAGGGAACTCGTTAAAAAAATGAATTTTGAATCTAGTATTGTTATTGTCAATAGTATTGAAGCCTATCGTGGATCTTTTGGTGCTTCCGCTTATGCTTCTGCTCAGGCTGCTAAAGTGAATTTGGTGCAGACATTTGCTAATGTACTAACGGAAATGTATGGAGTTCGTGTTAATTCTGTTGCTGCTGGTTGGATTGGTGGCGTAATGGAAACCGATGATTCTTTCAATAAGGCTAGAAATTCAATTCCTATGAAACGTCTTGGATATCCACAAGAAATTGCGGACGATATTTATTTGATGCTTACTCGTCATAAATATACAAATGGAAGTACCTTGGTATCTGATGGTGGTTATTTATCTATGGATGAGCAATCAAAAACGGAGGACTTGGATTCTGGAAAGTTCTATCGTATTTTGGATAAATTCTTTCGTGAAACTCAAAAAGGATCTGAGATGTGGATTACTTCTACTATGATGGATAATGAATGGAATGAAGATCCAGCAGAAAGAAAATTTATTCAGAGTAATTTCGATGCGGTAGATCGTGGTGTTAAAATGCATAGAATCTTTCTGTTTGAAAGGGAAAAGGCAGAGGAATACAAGAAAAATAAATACATTCAGAGATATCTTTCTAGTAATAAAATTACTACTAGTTTTGTAGATCTTAATGAATTAAGAGAAAATTATCCAGAACTTTTAAAGGTGATTAAAGAAGGATGGATAGGAATTGATGAGTATGCTTTACTTGTAGACCTTCCTAGTGATGGTACTTCCAGAGGTTATGTTACGATGAATAAACAGGAGATTAAAAAAGCAAAAGCTTGTTTCGAAAAATTAAGAAGTCTTGCAGTTCCTTTAAAACAAATCATGAAATAGAAAAAGGGGATATTACTTCTCTTTTTTTTATTTTTATGATAGAATAGGGTGATAGAAAGAGGGGGATTTCCATGAATTTACCAATTGTTTCTTTAGTAGGTCGTCCCAATGTTGGAAAAAGTACTTTATTTAATAAAATTGTAGGAAGTAAAATTTCTATTATCGAAGATACTCCAGGAGTTACAAGAGATCGCATTTATAGTGAAGCTAGTTATAAGGATACACTATTCTCTGTGATTGATACTGGTGGAATTGATGTTAGTCGAGAACTTTTTAATGATGAAATTAAAGTACAAGCGCAGATTGCGATTGAAGAAAGTGATGTTGTTGTCTTCGTTGTCGATGGAAAAGAAGGATTAACGGAGAATGACAGAGTTGTTAGAGATATGCTTCGTAAGTCTCAAAAACGCGTGATTGTTGCGATTAATAAGATTGATAATAAATTATCTCAAGATCATGTTTATGATTTTTATGAATTAGGATTTTCCGAATATATTGGAGTTTCTGCAGAGCATAATATTGGAATGTATGAATTACTGGATGCGATTACTAAGGATTTTCCAAAGAGAGAAGAAATGGAAGAAGATGAACGATTAAAATTTTCTGTGATTGGACGTCCTAATGTTGGAAAAAGTAGTTTAATTAATGCACTTGTGAATGAAGAGAGAGTCATTGTCAGTAATACAGCTGGAACAACGAGAGATGCGATTGATACGACTTTTCGTTATGAGAAACAAGAATTTGTATTAATCGATACGGCAGGTATGAGAAAACAGGGAAAGATTTATGAAAATGTTGAAAAATATAGTTTGCTTCGTAGTTTAAAAGCGATTGATCGAAGTGATGTATGTCTTTTGGTGATTAATGCGGAAGAGGGAATTATTGAACATGATAAGCATATCGCAGGGTATGCTCTAGAGCGAGGAAAAGGAATCATTTTAGTTGTCAATAAATGGGATAAAGTGGAAAACCCAAATATTAAGGAATATACGGATTATGTTAGACGGGAGTTTCAATTTATTACTTATGCTCCAATTGTTTTTTTATCTGCTCTTACCAAGAAACGAATTCATACACTAATGCCAGAAATCTTAAGAGTTTGTGAAAATGTAAAGAGACAGATTTCAACCAGTGTTTTAAATGATGTGATTATGGATGCCTATGCCTTAAACTTACCACCATCTTATAAAGGAAAACGATTAAAAATTTATTTTTCTAGTCAAAGCGGAACGAAACCACCAAAATTTACATTTCGTGTCAATAATAAGGGACTGGTTCATTTCTCTTATGAACGTTATTTAGAAAATAAGTTACGGGAAAACTTTGAATTAGAAGGAACTCCTATTGTTTTACAATTTAAAAATAAAACAGATGACTAATTATTGTCAAATTCTATTGTAAAATGAAATCTTTTTTCTGTAAAAAAGAGCAAAGAAACATAAAAACGGGATATACTAAATTTAGAAATTAAAAATGAGGTGAAGTTATGGGACTCGGTTGGTTCTTAGATCGGAAAGATCCAAAAACGGAATTGGAAGGATTAGATCGTGCACAGAAAATTTTAGATGAACGATATCAAAGACATCAAGTACCAGAAGAAGTATATCGTAAACAATGTTTAGAATTTCAAAAACGTCGAGAAAAATACGAAAAGAAACTAGGAAAAAGTAAATATGATATTTAAAACATTTTATATTTGATTTATTTTCTTAGAATATTTGTTGGATAATATTTATAAGTAAGTAAAGTGATTTAAGTAATCTATATGGTTACTTTTTCTTGTGTTTAGAATTTTCTTATGGTAATATAATTGTCATGCAATGGAGGAGTACAATATGGAAAAGTTCGAAGTCTATAAGTTTGATAATGTTTTTTACACAAAAGAAGAAATTGAGAAAATGGGTCTCTCTCTTTTCGATTACGATGAATTAAAGAAGCTTGCAAAGGATAAAGATATACAGCAATATACGATAGCCATTTATTCTCCTTCGACGAGAAAATGTGATAGTCTTTCGAATTATTTAGAAACTTTTAATAAGGATAAAATGGTATTTCTTATGGATTGTGGAGATTGCGCTGCTGTTGTTGATTTTACCTTTTTATATGGAATTCGATTCAATGAAAATCTTATTTTATTTGAATCTTCTAAATCGAGAGATTCAGAATATTCATCTATTGAAAGATTGATTTTTGAACAAATGGGTAAGGTTAGGGAAACAAACTATATAGTGGGTTGTAATAGTCAAGCGTTTCAAAAACAAGAAGAACTTGCTACAAGTAAACAAAAATTATTGGAATTATTATCTATGGGAAAACAATTATAACATTCAAAGTTAAGAAAAAGCTAATTAATATTAAAAACATTTTAAAATCTCTTACATATATTAGGGTAGGAGGTTTTTTATGTTTGGAGATTCTTTTTTTAAAAAGGTAGAAAATAAATCTGGTGTTGGAAAAGAGACAATTTTATCTCTTGCTTCGAAGTTACAAAATTCTAATATGAAGGATGAAAAGGTTTTAAGAGATTTGGTTCATGAAATCAGTAGTTTAACTGGAAAAGAAGTAAGTAGTGAAAAGGAAGATAAGATTGTAAATGCGATTATGAAAGATAATGTTCCAGATGTTGATAAAATGATTTAGAAGTAGTCGATTTGATTACTTTTTTGTTGCTTTTTTAATTGGTTTAGATTAGTATAAGTTCTATCAAGGAGATTTCACTATGGAAAAATTTAGTATTTTTAGTTTCGATGACATTTTTTATTCTAAGTCAGAAATTGAAGAAATGGGATTACTTCATTTAAATTATGAAGCATTAAAGGAACTATTGAGAGAAAAAAATAAAAAAGGTTATTTTATTACGACACATTCTTCTATGACAGAATCTAGATATAGTTTAGAAGAATATTTAGATACTTATCATAATACAGGAGATGAAATGGTATTTTTTAAAGATGCTGGAAATAGTGGCATTTGTATTGATTTTAAAGAGTACTATGGAATTCGATTTCATGAAGAGATTGTTTTGTTTTCTAATATTTTTACTAGAGATCGTGAGTACCAGAAAATGGAAAGTAATTTACTAAAGCAATTTGAACAAATTAATAAGAGCGATGCCACAATGGAATATGTAAGAGATGGCTTTTTCCTACAAGAATCCATTAAGCAAAAACAAAAGAAATTATTGGAAATTGTTCACGCGGAGTAGTCTTTTTTCCTAATTAATAAAATATTTTCTAAAAAATTGTCCGAATGGGCAATTTTTTTAAATAATATAATTAGAAGGTATTTTACTTTCTAGGGAGGAATTAAATATGATAGGTACAAAATATGACTTTATTAGTTTGTGTAGTGATACTACATTTAAGTATTTTATGAAAAATGAAGATACTAGGAAATGGATATTAGAAATTATTTATCGCAAGACTGGGATTGATTTAAGTCAATTTACAATGATAAATAATGAGTTAAATACAGGAAGTCACATTAAGGATTATCGAATGGATTTGGTCTTTGAAAAAGGTGATATGGTTGTTATTGTAGGAATGACTAATAGTAATAAAGAATCTGATACTATAAAAAATTATCAGTATCTTTATCGAACAGAGGCTAGAAGGTTTACGATGGGAGAAAAATATACTCCAAAAAGAACAATATTAATTCTATTTAATCAATTTAAAAATCATAAGGATAAAAACTTACTGGATGCACATTTTACATTTAATGATCCAATCAACAGTCTTTTAATAGAAGGCATTGAAAGTTATGAATTTTATTTACCAAATTATCGGGAAGAGTGTTATGATAAATATGATGAAATCGAAAGAAGATTAGTATTATTTAATGCAAGTGGTTTTGAAGAGATGGAACATATTACTAAGGATTCCCTTGATTTAAAGATAATAAAAGAATTGAGAAGTTTAAGTATGGATGAAGTATTTTTAACAGAGTATGAGAAAGAACGGGTACAAGAAAAATTAGTAAACTCAGCTTATGATGAGGGTGTTCGAGACGGGATAGAACAAGGAATGGAACAAGTGGCCAAAAATTTATTAGGAGAAGATATTCCAATTGAAGTAATTGCAAAAGTAACAGGTTTATCCAAAGAACAAATTGAAAAGTTAAAGGAAAGTTAAAAAATTTCATTCAATAAATAACATTAAAATGAATTTTTAAGGGAAATAAAATTTATGGGAGATATTATTTGATTAGGAATATCTCTTTTTCTTTTTTCATATAGTTAAATGAAATAGAAAGAGAGTGTTAGATTGTATGGATAAGAAAGATATTATTAAAAATATTGCCAGTCGAACGGGAGGAGATATTTATTTAGGAGTTGTAGGAGCTGTTCGTACTGGGAAGAGTACTTTTATTAAAAAAGTTGTGGAAAATTTAATTGTTCCAAATATTGAAGATGAATACGAAAGAAAAAGAGCTTTAGATGAGGTTCCACAGAGTGCTGCTGGAAAGACAATTATGACAACAGAACCAAAGTTTGTTCCTAACAATGCTGCGAAAATTCAGATTGATGACTTTTCGTGTAATATTCGTTTAATTGATTGTGTTGGATATTTGATTGATAATGTAAAGGGTGCAGAGGATGAAAATGGCCCTCGCCTTGTAAAAACTCCATGGTATGATGAACCAATCGCTTTTAGCGAGGCTGCAGAAGTAGGAACAGAAAAAGTAATTCGTGATCATTCGACAATTGGTATTGTCGTAACGACTGATGGATCAATTGGGGAGTTTAATCGAAGTGATTACTTAGAGGCAGAAGGTCGTGTTATCAGAGAATTAAAGGAACTTGGGAAACCATTTATTGTCATTGTGAATTCAACACACCCAATGCTTCCTGATACGGAGAAAATTTGTGAAAAATTAAAAGAAGAATATCAAGTACCAGTATTGCCAATGAATATTGAAAACATGAATCAAAAAGATATGTATGATATTTTAAGAGAAGCTTTATATGAATTCCCAATCTTAGAAGTAAAAGTCAATATGCCGGAATGGATTGCTATCTTAAAACCAGATCATCCAATTAAGAAAAATTATATTGATGCGATTAAAGAGAGTGTTGTTGAAGTAGATAAATTACGAGATGTAGAAAAAATTAATCAACATTTTATGGGAATCGAGAATATTTCAAAGTCATATTTATCAGAAGTAGATCCTTCTACAGGAGAAATTACGATTAATTTAGAAGCTCCAGGTGACTTATATCAACAAGTATTGACAGACATTATTCAAATTGATGTCCAAAATAAAGCAGATTTATTATCTTTATTCCAAGACTTTAATGAAGCAAAAAAGGAATATGATCAAATAAAATATGCTTTAAAGATGGTAAAACAAACAGGATATGGAGTTGCTTCACCAACATTAGATGACATGAAACTAGATACACCTGAGATTACAAAACAAGGACCTAGATACGGTGTCAAATTACGTGCGACAGCTTCTTCTATTCACATGATTCGAGTAGATGTCAATAGTACATTTGAACCAATTATCGGTAGTGAGTTACAAAGTAAAGAATTAATCAACTATTTAATGAAGGATTATGAAACGAATCCCTCTAATATCTGGAAAAGTGAAATCTTCGGTCGTAGTTTAGATGCGATTGTTCAAGAAGGAATTCAATCTAAAATTAGTATGATGCCAGATAATATACGCTTTAAATTACAGAATACATTAACGAAGATTGTAAATAAGGGATCCAATAATATGATTGCGATTGTATTATAAAGAAGAGACGAGTTTTTCGTTTCTTTTTTAACTTATTTATGGTTTAATATTATCGAAAGGAGTTTTTTTATGCCATGGATGACTGAAAATCCGAGTGAATATAATCCGAAACGTGATCCACGTAGGGATTGGATTTATATTCATAGAGGAAAAAAATTAATTGAGACAAATAAACATGGGCAATGGGAATACCTTGTTACATCTTGTTCTTCTAAAAAACTAGATCGTGATGTTGAATTTACTTTAGCCTTAGATGCTTTAGAATTACTTCGTTGTGGAATGGATCCTAATGATGTTGCTTCTATTTTTGCAGATTCTGTTCAAAGAGAAGTTGATTTAGCAAGGATTAGTCCTGTTCAGGGATGTATTGCTAGGGATCTAGTTCGTGAGTACAGTTCTTTGGAGGTTGATTTTGGAATACTTTTACCTGAAGAATCTTACTTACATTTGACTCAACAAGAGATCGATCGTGCGAAAAAGTTCAAGTTACAATAAAAAAATCATTGTGGATTTTTGTCCCGATGATTTTTCTTTTTGTCTGGAGTGGTAGTTATAATTAGGTAGATCCAACCACCAATTCCTATGATGCATAATAAATTGGATATTTTGTTTAATGTAGTTCCTTCATAGACGAGTGTATAAGTTCCATTTCCTTCTAGTCTTGCTTGTAGGAATCCGTTTTCACTTTCTTCTAAGGCTAGAATTTTCCCATCCTTCGTTTTTAAATGATATCCTAAGTAGTATAATCTAGGAAACTCTAATATTGTTTCTATACTATCGGTTTCTAATTCAAATTCAATTTTTTTACTTGAATTTTCGATTTCCATAATTCTAGCGGTTCCATTAACTAACATAATATCATTACCACGATATTCATAATATATTTCATTATCAAATGCTTTTTTTGGCAAATATTCTTTTGAGTGACCCATACCATTTTCAGGAATGATTTCTCCAATTCGATAGACATCATTTGTGAGTTTTTTAATTAAAGGTAATTCAGTACATGGAATTAAGATAAGCATGGTAATAAGAAATATTTTTCTTTTTTTCTTATCTTTCACTCCTAAAATAGCAAGAGGTGCGAGAAGACTGATGGAAATCGTAAGCATTGTCTCCATTCTCCATGGAAATTGAATAAAGTAAAGGAATTCAGGAACTAGTTTCCATGGGAATATCTTGAGGGAAATAAAGAAGGCAAGAAAAGTGAAAATCCATAAAAAGATTTCTTCTTTCTTTTTTTTCTTCTCCTTTATAAAGAAATAGATTCTAGCGAATAAAAGTGCGATGACAATATAATTAATATAGAAGGGAACATCCCAAGAGTAGTCTTTCAAAATGGTTACATAGTCTGATAGATGATGGCTAAAAGCATTCATGTATTCAATATTTGTCATATAATTCTTTACATAAATCATATATTCTGTATGAAGTTTATGTTCTATCATTGGAATGAGTCCTGGAAGGGCAATTAAAATAATAATCATTACTGCTGTTAATAGGACTTTAAAGTTATTCCTTTCAAATATTTCTTTTCGGTAGACAATAACAAAAGGAATCATAAGAAGTGCAAAGTATAACGTAATTACTAGGTGAGAATAAATTAGTCCAATACAACCTCCAATAAAGAATAGATAGAATTTCTTCTTATCCCCTTCTATCAGATAAAGAAGTCCCAGTAATACAAGTGGCATAAAAAGGAATGTAAATACTTCATTAAAGGCAGAACGAACAACAATGTCTCCTAATCGATATGGCATAAATAAGTAAATAACGCTAGATAAAAGTGCTAGTGGCTTTTGCTTTGTGATTTTTAGACTAAGAAAAAACATGGCTATTGCTGATAAAAAGGTAACAAGTCCGTACATAATTACAGTAGTTGATAGAGTGTTTAGATGAAACAAACCGGTCACTTTAGCAGCATAAGCAGTTATAACATGGGGTAGCATTGGATAAAAAATATGAGTACCATAGCCAAAACCATTTCCAATTGTTTGGGAAATTCGATTCGGTAGAAAGCCTGTATCTAAATCTAATTTCATGGAATCGATATTTGCTACATGGAAGACTGTGTCATGTCCTAGACTACTCGGACCTAATAAAAGTGGAGCCATAACAACAATTGAGAGTATAAAAATGACTAATATATTGAATTTATTTTTTTTCATACAGGTATTTTCCTTTCTATTTTTACTATATAATACCATAAAAAATAGGGAAAATTAAAAAAAGACTTGTAAAACTTACGTTTTTTCATAAATCTGCTTGTTTTTTATTTTGAAATATGCTACTTTATATATGTAAGCATAGTATATTGCTTAAATAAAAAAATGGAGGTTTACACACATGAAAAAAGTAGAATTCGTAGAAGCTTTAGCAGAAAAAACAGGATTAACAAAGGCAGATGCAACTCGTGCATTTGAAGCAGTATGGGATATTATCAAAGATGAACTAGCTAACGGTGGAAAAGTACCTGTAGCTGGATTCGGAACTTTCTCAGTAGGAAAAAGAGCTGCTCGTGAAGGACGTAACCCACAAACTGGTGAAACTGTTAAAATTGCTGCTTGTAACTCAGCTAAATTTAAAGCTGCTTCTGCTCTTAAAGAAGCAATCAACTAATATAAGGAGAAGCCTATTAAAGGCTTTTTTTTATGTATAGAAACAGTGTATAGTCTAAATAAAATTCTTTGTTTCATTTGATTAATGAATTAGCTATGATAAAATAAAAGTAGGTGAAATTATGAAAAAAATCATATATTTAAGTTTAATTCTTTGTTTAATCAGCGGATGTGGGAGGAAAGAAGATTTGGAAAACTCTAATGATTACCATACAATTACTTCAAAAGAAGTCTTTCAAGAGATTGAAGATCAACAGGAAGATAATTTTTATATCATTGATGTAAGAACACCAGGGGAATATGCTTATGGTCATATTCCGACTGCTATTAATGTACCTTTAAATGCAATTGATACAATTTCAGAATATGTTCCTTCAAAGAATGCTAAAGTAGTTGTTTATTGTCAAAGCGGAAATCGTAGTAAACAAGCAGCGGAAGAATTACTAGAAATCGGATATCAACAGGTGTTTGACTTAGGTGGTATCCAAGATTGGGATTACGAAATTGAAAAATAAAAGGGGATATTATGTTTGAGATTGCCTTAAAATTATTAGAAAAGATTGAAGAAAATGGGTTTCATGCATATATTGTTGGAGGATTTGTAAGAGATTATATTCTTGGAATTGACTCTAATGATATTGACGTTTGTACGAATGCTCGTCCTAAAGATATTCGTGAAATTTTTAAAGATGCTTGCCTTCCTACGGAGGATTATGGCTCTATCACCGTTATTTTAAAGAATATTCGTTTTGAAATTACAACTTTCCGTAAGGAGTATTCTTATTTAGATCATCGAAGACCAGAACAGATTGAATTTATTGATGATTTACAGGAAGATTTAAAAAGAAGAGATTTTTTAATGAATACTCTTTGTATTGGTCGAAATGGGGAAATAATTGATCTCTTAAACGGAAGAGAAGATATTGAAAAAAAGATGGTTCAAACTGTCGGAAATAGTTATGAAAAATTTTCAGAAGATGCGCTTAGAATTTTGCGTGCTGTTCGTTTTGCGACGATTTTACAGTTTCAACTAAGTGATGAAGTGAAAGATGCTATTATAAAGACAAAATCACTACTCAAAGAGATTTCTTATCAGAGAAAAAAAGAAGAATTAGATCGAATTTTTACTAGTGTCAATGTGAAAGAAGGAGTAGACCTCTTACTAGAATTAGGGTTGGATTATGAATTAGAATTATCTAATTTAGATAAAGTTTCTAACTTTGATGATTTAATTGGAATTTGGGCACAATTAGAAGTACCAGATGATTATCCTTTTACTAATAACGAGCAAGAGTTGATTGGTGATATTAGGAAGGCTTTAACCATGAATAATTTAAATCATCATACCTTATATACTTATGGTCTTTACGTTAATAGTATCGCAGCGAATATTAAAGGGATATCCAAAAGAGATGTAACCTATCAATATAATAATTTACCGATCAAATGTCGTACCGATATTGCTTTGGATGGCAATGAGATTAGTGATATTTTAGGAAAAGAACCAGGTCCTTATTTAAAAGAAATTTTGCAGGACTTAGAAATGAAAATCTTAAATTTAGAACTAAAGAATGAGAAGGATATTTTGATTTCTTATATAAAAGAATTCTATCGTTAGTTTTCTTTTTTTTGATTCATTCTTTTCTATAATTTCAGTAGATATTTTTCTGTTTTTTGGTATAATATACAAGAAGAGGAGGGTTTTTATGAAGATAGAAAAATTTATGGATCTTTTTAAATTAAAAAGCTTTGTAGTTCCTCTTTATTTATTTCAACTTCGAGAAAAGTTCTCTTTACCTTTGGAAGAGTTTATTTTCTTGGTTTATCTTTCTAATTTTGATGAGAAGTTTATTTTTAATCCTGCTAAATTATCGAGTGATTTGAAATTTTCTCTAAATGATGTCATGGTTTATGTCGATCACTTGACGGAAGAAGGATTCCTTGAAATGACTGTTTCTAAGAATGAGAAAGGAATTATGGAAGAATTTATCTCATTAAAACCATTTTATGAGAAGATGTCTCAATTTTTAATTGAGGATTTGGTAGATACAGAAAAGATTCAAAGGCAAGAGAAAAAGTCAATCTATGATAAGGTTTCGGATGGGTTTGCTAGACCAATTAGTTCGATTGAACGAGAGATTATTGGTTCTTGGGTTGAAAATGGATTTTCTGAAGAATTAATTTTAGCAGCACTGAAAGAAACGGTATTTAATGGAGTTTCTAATCTTCGATATATGGATAAAATCTTACATGAATGGAACAAAAAAGGATACAAAACAGTATCTGATGTTGAGATTAGTAAACAAAAGTATCAACAAGAACAAAGACAAAAAGAAAAATTAGAATTATTTGATTATGACTGGTTTGATGATGATGAATCGTAGTAAGATGACAAAAAAAGAACGAGTGATTGCTTTTGAAAATTATTTGGAAGAATTATATCAAGATGCTCGTTGTGAGTTAAATTATTCCAAAGATTATGAACTTTTGATTGCCGTTGTTTTAAGCGCGCAAACAACCGATAAAAGAGTCAATTCTGTTACGCCAATTTTGTTTTCTAAATATCCAACCTTAAAAGAATTAGCAAATGCTTCAGTCGATGATGTAGCACAAATTTTAGTACCAATCGGTACATTTCAAAAAAAGGCACAGTTTGTAGTTGGGATTGCCCAGCATTTGGTTTCAGAGCAAGAGGGGAAAGTTCCTAATGATCCTGATTACCTCGTTACATTACCTGGAGTTGGACGAAAGACTGTGAATGTAGTACTTTCCAATCTTTATGATTATCCTGCGATTGCAGTAGATACTCATGTAGAGAGGGTGAGCAAGAGGTTAGGATTTGCTAAAAAGGATGCTTCTGTTTTAGAAGTAGAAGAAAAGCTCATGAAGTTATATCAGAAGAAAAACTGGAGTAGGAGACACCATCAAATGGTTCTTTTTGGAAGATATCATTGTAAGGCTATCCATCCAGAATGTGAAAATTGTAAAATAAAAGATATCTGCTGTTACAAGTAGATATCTTTTATTTATTTTTTCTTTTTTTGTTTTGGAATGCCTTTTTTGCTTCCGTTATTTGGATTTATACTGTCTGAATCTAACATTTTGTTAATTTCGTCACCTAGTTCTTTTAGAATATGAGTTCCTACTAAATGATCTATGGTTTCTGCTTTTTCTAATTCCTTACTAATAGTCAAGGTAAACCTTGTTTTTAATTTATCAATTATTTCTTCTGAAAGGGTAGTGAGACTTTCTTCGTAGAGATCAAATTGTCCAATAGCTAAGGCCTCAATTTCTTCTTCTTCTATCTGCTTTAAATCTAAATCTTTATAAATGCTTCTTTTTCCCTCTTTGTAATTGGTATTTCCAAAGTAAGATGAATCTAAAATTAATAAATTTTTCACAAAACGAAATGTAGCTTTTAAGTGCTCTAATCTCTTTGTTGCTTCTTGTAGTTTCCCATTTAACTCTTCCATCATTTCTTGTTTAAAATCCGTATTTTTAATTTCTTCCACTCTTTTTAAACAATCTTCTATATCTTTAACTGTTTCAATATTTTGAACACTTTCTTTTAATTGTTTGATCAATAACTGTTGATTAATTTTTTCTATTAATATAATTACTCTGTTTCCTAGTTCCTCTACTATTTCTATGGGAAGATAACTTTGACTAATGATTGCTTGTATTTCTTCACATTCTTTTAGTGAAGAATCAATTGTGAGCATATTTATTTTTTCTTCTAGTTTTGTTTGAATAACTCCTACTATTTTTTCTTGGCTTTCTTTTAATTTTTTCAAAAAAGTTTCTTTTTCCTCTTCTGTTAGTTTACTAATGGAAATTCTTTCTCTTAGTTTTTTGCAGGTTTTACTTGTGGCTTCCATCGTTATTTTTTCGGCTTCTTCTGCTTCAAAACTAGAAATTAGATTTTCAATCTGTTCCCCAATCAATTTTTTAAAAGCATTGATATCTAAGTAATCTGAAATTGTTACATTTTTTTTCTTGTATTCTGGGATTATAACAATTTGATCCTCTGTTGCTTTTATGATAGAGGAAATTAATTTTTGTTCTTTTTTTAATTGTTGTAACCAGGATTTATTTTTTGTATTGGTTGCTTCTTCGATAGAAGTATTCAAGGAATCTAAGATGGTTTCTTTCTGTTTGTTTTTTTGAGATAAATCAAAATTTTTTCCTAACAGTCGAATGAGCGGTTCGATACGGTCAAAATAGTCTTCACTATAAATAGCGGTATGAATTAAAGTATCACCGTCTTCGTCTTTACTATTTACATCAAATCCATATTTTTTGGCAAGAGGAATTACTCGTTCAAAGAAGGAAAGAGGATAGGGAAGTGTCTCTTTTTTTTCTGTTTCTGCTCCATAGAGTGCAATGTGTAAGAAGGTGTATTCTGCAAATCCTTTTTTGTTAGGATCAAGACCATTTTCAAATAGTATTTGAAGCATTTTACATACTTTATCTTCCTCGTATTTCATATTTACAAGGGCATGAGATAGATAAAGATTTGTGTCTTCATCTTGAACATTGACATCTTTAAAAGTAGATAAAATACTCTCAATTGTAATGTTTTCTAACGATGTCTTTTCTAAATATTTGGTTAGTGTCTCTTGCAAATTTTTCATGGTATAACCTTCTTTCTTTTTACTTTAGTATAGCATAAGTTTTAATTAATTGTGGATCAATTAGAGTATTACTGGTACTATTAATGACTGGTAACTGTCTTTGAAAAATTTCTAATAAATCAATGATTTTTCGTACCATGATTAAATCTTCTTTTGTTTTCACAGGAACATAAATTCCTTCAAAATAGGGAAGTTCAATTTTATCTTTGACTTGAAACTCATCCTCATAGTTATATTTTTTTCTTTTTTCTTCCTCAAAGAAGGAACTTAAAAAGTTAAATTCTCGTGTATTTTTATCTAGAACAGGAAGATTTTTTTGTAAAATAATTGAAGTATCATTTTTGACATAAGCATTGAAACTACCATTAGGAATCTGTAGATTTTTTGCAACACAAATGTAGTAATTTCCATTGGAACCCCCATTTTTTCTTCTTCCTAAGTTATAATTACAATCAATTTCTCCTTTTCCTAAAATTCCAGCGATGTCTTTTAAACTTCCTCCATGATAATAGAAATCTTTATCGATGGCGTAGGGAATCCCTTGACTAATTTCTTCTAGTATTTGTGTTACTTTTGTTTCCTCTATGTCATAGATCCTGCTTATAATTTCATTGCTTATTTTTTCTCGTTCTTGTTCTATTCTACTTTTCTGTTGATATTCCTCTTTTACCTTTTCTAAGGCATCAATAACATCTTTTTCTACTCTATTATCTGTTGGCAAATAGGTTAACTCAATTTTACCAGATTTTGTAACACCAACGAAGAAGTCTTCTCCCAAATATCCAAGTAAATAGACGTTGGGTTTCTTTTTAATGCCATTTTTTTCATAAAGAGATTCAATCATTGTATCTAAATAGAAATTATCTAAATCTTCAAATTTCTTTGCTTCTTTTCTTGGACAAAGGTAGACAGTGGTTAAGTCGTGTTCTTTCTCGGTACTGTAGGATCCTCCAATGATATATTGTATTTTTTCTGAATCGATTAAATATAATTTTTCTTCTTCCTTTGGTTTGTACATGTTCTCTTGGTAATTAGAAAGTAGATTTCTTTTCTCTAATTCAATCGGAATATCTCTTGGATTTCTCCCCAAAGTAATTGTTCGTATTGCCTCTCTTGATGGTTCACTTTTTCTTGAAATTTCAATTAGATTATTACTTGCCTGTATTAGGATTTCTTTGATGATTTTCCCAAATTCTTTTGTTTCTTCTCCTCTTTTTACTTCGATATTATCAAAACAGAGGATTTGATTATTTCTCCATACCCAACTAATTGCTTTTACTTCATTTCCTTGATATATCGCAAATAGTCTTCCGTTTGGATTGGTCACCGCATGGATTAAATCAGCTTCTGCTTTCCCTCCAATTTCCATACAACAATTTATTTTATTAGGTAAAAAGATTAATTCAGGGTCATGTAAATCTACCATTTGATAACGGTATTTGCCAATTTTTCCTTCTACTTCTGGAATGGTTGATCGTATTCTTTTTAGTTGTTGTTCCCATAAATAGGTAGTTTTATAGGAATTTCTTTTCCAATTATTTCCACCCTTGATTTCTAGAATATTTTTACAAATTGGAAAGTAACAAGCCTTTTCGAAAATCTTTTCTTTTGTACCACCTTCATAATTGATAATATCATAATAAGTTGCACTTTTTTTTAAATAGGTTGAAAGATCACAATACCAATTATAATAGTTTTTTAATAATTCTTCTTCTAAATCAAAAATATGAATTTGATTTCTTAAGCATTTTTTGAATCCATCTATTTGCTTAAGAGGATTTTTGAATCCAGAGAGAAACGAATTTAATTTAGGAAATGTTAAATCAGGGTCTTTTAATATTTGTTTTGCTAATTCATAGTCTAAATAGGAAATTAATTTTAAGGATAGGGTGTTAATTTCTTTTTCGATATACTTATTGCTTTCTAAAATTCTTCTGGGATCTATTTGTTCTTTTTTATAGAGTGATATTACTTTCCTTCTAATATCATTTAACTGTTTTGAGTTTAATTGTTCTATTTGCTCCATTGTAAAATCATTTTCCTCAATATTTAGGTAAATTGTTTTATAGGCAAGAACTAATTTTTTTAGATTATCAATATTTAATAAATAAGTTTTCAGATCTCCTGTTTGAATGATTTTATGAAAAATAAATTCAATTTTCTTCTGATCTACTCCTTCTATTTTTTGTTTCTTTGTTACCCAAGTTTTATAGAGTGAGAATACTTTTTCTTGTAATTCTGTATTTTTATAGGGTATATTCTCTTGATATTTTTCTATTAATTGAAGAATTCCTTGTAGAAGTGGCAAAAAACTTTCTCTTTCTTCTTTTGAGCTTTTTGAAACGACATCAAGCACAGCAGCATAATTTTTATCGTCTAATACTTTTACACCAGAAAAGGAAATCTCTTTTCCTAGTAGGATCAGCGATGTTAATGTCATTTGTTCTTCGATCAACCATTTTTCTTTCATAATTTTTAAAAGTTTGAAAAAATCATCGGAATCATAAGAATCTAATTGTTCCATTGTATATGCATTGGATTGGTATAAATAAATTCCTATTTTAAGAAAAGTAAATAATTCGTTTTTTGAATTTATTTTCAATAATTCAGAAAGGGTATTTAATAAATCTTCTTTTCTTTTTAATGGGTTAGTTTCTTTTAAACTATCCTTTATTATTTTGTTTTTAAAGTATTCCTCTAGTTTATTTTTTAGTTGTTCTGATTCCTCAATTTCGAATTTATAAAGATAAAACAGGGATTTTAAACAGTTTTGATATAGGTCACTTTCAAAATAAGGATTCCCTTTTTCTGCTTCTTCTTGTAGATAAAGAATATTTTGCATAAAACTAATAATGCCAATTCCCCTTGGCACATTAGGATGAATAAATTCTTTACTTGGTGTGATTGTATCTAATATTTTTCTTTTGAACACTTCTTTCTTTGCTTCTATATTTGGATGACGTAATATTTCTTTTATAGAATTTAATCTCTCTTTCCCAGTTATTTCAAATTCAATTTCATCTATATGTTTCATTAAGTAGTAAAGAAGAATACTAGAATTATCGTTGACTGTTTGAAAAAGGATATTAATTGGTGTTTTTCTTTGAAAATAATGTTCTTTTCCATATTGAAGAAGTTCCTCTTCTTCCTGAAATAAGAAAGATAAATTTCCTTCCAGTGAAAAATTTGGAATACATAAATAGGGAAGGAGTTCTTCAATAAATGCAAGGATCACATTTTTATTACTATATTCTGTATATAAGACGATATTTTCAAGTCCTAGATTATCAAATATGATATCTTGAATAGAAGAATTCGTATCTTGTTCAAAATAATCATGGTATTCTTCGATACTTACTGATTGGATAAAAGTATATTCTAAGATAGGTATAATATTATTTTTTTGTTCTTTGATAAAAGAACGCGCTACTTCTTCTTGGTCGAGTTGAAATAGAAGAGAAATTAAATGATGAGAGTGGGGTAGGATTTTTTGGATACTTAGATAAAAACGAATAATAGAAGAATCGCTTTCTATTCTATTTTTATTTTTTATAATTCTCCCTAGATTATGTTTTAGGTAACTTATTTCTTCTTTTGAAAAAGGAAGATGTTGTTCTATAAAATCAGAAAGTTCATCATAGCTTCGAAGGGTGTTGAATTGTTCTTCCATTGTATTTTCTCTCTTGTTTTTTTCCATCTTCGCCCTCCTTTTTTCCAAGTATCTAATAAATTGTGTTTTAGTATAATCATTTTTTCTAAGCTTGTCAATTTTCTTGTTCTATTTTACTTTGATTGATTTATATGTTATAGTAAAAGACAAAAACAAGGAGGAAAAAGATGGAAAGAGTTACATTAGTACAAACGATTGGAAATTTAGAAGAATTTTATGAATTTAGAGATAAGAAGGCTTTACCGTTAGCATTAAAATTACATCGGAACCAAGTCGATGCTTTAAATATTAAAAGTTTTAATCATTTTCCTAGTTCTATTAATGTTTCCTATCTTTATAAAATCGCGTTAAGAGCAAATGAAGAGGAAGAATACGTCACTTTATGGGAAAATTCACTAGGAGAATTAGTTGAGAATTGTAAAATCTACATTCCAGAATTTATTGATATTGATGCCAATCGGAGATACATAGATTATATTACAAAAACTTATCATTCTGCTCGTGAAGATTCCGATGAAGCAAATTTTTTATGCACAGATTATCGCCATAAAATTCTTTATAGAGATAAAAAGAGATTATTTGAAAGCTTAGGTAAGAATACCGATTTTGTTCGGGGACAATTTACGGAAAATCCATGTACGATCGATTTCTCAGATTTATTAAAAGAGACCTTAGAGTATCCAGAGAAAGTAGAACAAAATAAACAGAAAATTAAATCATTACTATAAAAAAGAGTTTGAAACGCAATCAAACTCTTTTTGAATTAATTTTTTGGTCGGAAGAATAAACTAAAGAAAAAAGTAAATACAATAGCTGCTGTAATTCCGGAAGCCGTTAAATCAAACATTCCCATGAGTAATCCCATAATTCCCATATCCGCTGCTTTATCTAATGCACCATGAATTAGGGAATGACCAAAACTAGTAATTGGTACTAAGGCACCTGCACCTACATAGTTAATAATCTGATCATAGATACTAAAAGTATCAAGGAAAGCACCTACTACTACAAAGATACTAGTAATATGACCTGCTGTTAATTTGGTATTGTCTAGAATTAATTGTCCTAAGAGACAAATAGCTCCTGCAAATAAGAATGAATTAATATAAATCATTTAATTACCTCCAAACTGATTGCATGTGCAATACTTAAAATATTTTCGTGTTGATATACAAAAGTAGGAGAAAATAGAGCTCCCGTTGCAACGAGCAAAACTTTTTTTATTTTTTTCTTCTTTAGCATTTGTAAGATTACACTATAATTAACAAGTGCGCTACATACTGGTCCTGATCCACCTGCTTGTACCTCTTTTTGTTTTTCTAAATCGTAGAGCATCGTTCCACAATCGTTATAATTATTTGAAATATCCATTTGATATTCATTTTTCATAAAGTCAATTAAGATTTCTTTTCCATAGGCTCCTAAATCTCCTGTTAGGATCAAATCATAATAATCTGGCGTACGATTTAAATCTACTAAATGACGATAAATGGTATCAGCAGCGGCTGGTGCCATAACTGCTCCCATGTGAAATGGATCTGTTTGACCGTAATCGATCACTCTTCCAATCGTGGAACTCTCTACTTTGATTCCCGTATTTTCATTTGTCAGTAAAATACTAGCTCCACCTGTCGCCGTAAAAGTTGCTGTTTTTGGTTTAGGTGCTCCATACTCTGTCGGATTCCTAAACTGTTTTTCACTACTCATATTATGAGAAGAAGTGGCTGCGATTACATTTTGAACCTTTCCACCATCAATTAAGCTACTTCCAATAATCATTCCTTCAATACTAGTCGCACAGGCACTATAGATTCCTAAGAATGGAAAGGCAAATTTCTCTGCCGAATAGCAAGACGAAGTGATTTGGTTTAATAAATCTCCAGATACAATTAAATCAATGTCTTCTTTTTGCCTTTTTGTCTTATCAAGTAACGTTTTAATACTATCTTCTAAAACCTTTACTTCTGCCGTTTCCCAAGTCTTTTCTCCATGATATAAATTCTCAAATGTCTTATCAAAATAAGGCTTTAATGGTCCTTCTGCTTCATAGGGACCTGCAATTGTTGCCGCATCATCTACAAAAACTTGTTTATATCGAAATGTCATATTTCTAACCTCCCATAATAATTAGTCGTAATAGTCCAAAAAACCAAGCAGAAACAACACCATATAGAATAACGCTTCCTGCTAATTTAAAGATATTACTTCCAAGACCAAAAATTGGTCCTTCCTTTCGGTATTCAATTCCAGCACTTGTCATCGAATGAGCAAATCCTGTAATTGGAATAATTAGTCCGCATTTACAAAACGTTACCCATTTATCAAAAAATCCCAGTGCGGTAAATAAACTTGCTACAAAGATTAAGGTAACTAACATAAAAGTTGTCGCATCCTTAGTTGCAATATCAAAAAAACTTGCATAAAACTCTGTTAATAATTGTCCGATAACTCCAACAATTCCTCCAGTAACAAAGGCAATAAAGGAATTTTGCGCTCTTGTTTCCGTCGGTTTATGTCGAGAGACAATTTCTTCATATTTTTTCTTTTCCATAACATCACCCAATCCTAGTATTTTCATAATTCCTGACTTTTATTCTTTCTATTTATTTTTTTTCATATTTATGGTATTATAACTATATTAGAATACTATAATAAGAAAGGTATGTAGGTGGCGAAATGAATGAATTAGAAAATAAACAATTCGCTCTATTTCCTGATTCTGTTGGAGAAACACAAGAAGAAAAACAAAAATTCAGTTTCCGTTTGGGACAATATATTTTAAATAAGAAAAATAAATTTTCTCAAAGAAAATTGAACGGAAAAATACAAAAAATCCATGAATTCAGGGAAGATTATAAATACGTAGATGATCTTTCACAATTTCGCCAAGTATTTGCAACGAGATTAGAAAGAGGAGAAACATTAGAAGAAATTTTACCAGAAGCCTATGCCGTTGTTTTAGAAGCGATTTCAAGAACTAAAAAGGGATCAAATGGTTTACCTATCGAATTAACAGATTCTCAAATTATGACTTCTCTCGTTTTAAATGATGGAGATATTGCAGAACTTGCAACAGGAGAAGGGAAAACCTATGCCTTAATTATGGCTGCCTATCTAAACACGTTAACAGGAGAACAAGTGCATATTTTTACGGCCAATGATTATTTAGCACAGAGAGATTCCGAAATTAATTTTCCTATTTTTGACTCTTTAGGAGTTAAAGTGGGATGCGCTTTAGATGATTATGTAGTAGATGGAATGCCTTTAAGTAAGGAAGAGACTAAAGTTTTAAGAAAAGAAGCATATCAAAATTTAGATATTGTTTACGCAAAATCCTCAACGATTGCCTTTGATTGGGAACTGGATCAACAAGTTATGAACGTAGAAGATAAAATGTTAAAACGTCCTTTTCATTATGCTATTGTCGATGAAGTTGATTCTGTTTTAATCGATGAAGCAAATACTCCTCTTATTATTTCCCAAACATTAAAATCCTATGAAAATCGAATTAATGATGAGAATCAAAATACTATTGTAAATGGAAAGATATTTGGAGAAGAGAATCGTCAAACATGGCTTCTACTCGCAAATACTCTCGTATCAGAATTAAGAAAATATCCAAAAAATACATTTAGAAGTTCCAAAGAATTTTCTAAAAGTCCTATTTATAATAAACTTTCTTTTCATGGAAAACATCTTTCTGGTACGCAAGCAAGCCTTCAAGATCAAATTCAAAAGAGTGGTGCCTTGATTTTTATTGATGAAAGAAATAAGACAGTAGAATTGACGGAAAAAGGATATCAAAGAGTAGAAAGTATTATTAAAAATACAGGGTTTGATGAAAATGAGGTGTTTCACTATATTCAGAATGCCCTTTATGCACACTGTATTTTAGAGAAAAATGTAGATTATAGAATTGATACAGATCAAAGAACAGGCGAAAAAAAGGTGATTCTCATCGATTCTAATACTGGAAGAAATTTGACTGACAACAAACTTTCTAACGGTCTTCATCAGGCTTTAGAAGTAAAAGAAATTGTGAATGGCATGCCAAATATGAGTATGGCAGATGCTGGCATGATTGAAGCGATTAAACAAGTATCTAAGATGAATATTAGTACTGCTAAAGTTACACAACCAAGTTTCTTTGCAAAGTATCAAAAAGTAGGTGGTACAAGTGGTACTGTAAGTGATGAGATTACAAAAAGTGAATTTAGAGAGCAGTATAAAAAGAAAATTATTGAAATTCCACGCTCTAAAAAGAAAATTGCTGTAGAAAATCCAGTAGAGGTATATGCAACAAGAAGTGAAAAAATAGATGCTATTGTTAATCAGATTTTAGAATGTAATGAGAGACAGCAGCCTATTTTAGTAGGGGCAAGGGATATTGATGAGGCTAATGAAATCTCAGAATATTTAGAAGAATATAAAAAGAAGCCTTTTAAACAGTTGTGCTGTGAAATGTTTCAAGTATCAGAAGAAGAAATTAATATTTTACATGCTTCTAAACTTTATTGTCTTCTGACAAATACTGAATTCCCACTTCATGATAGGAAGGTTCAATATGCAATTTCTAAACAAGTACAAAGTTTAATCTTACCAGAAAATGAAAAGACACCACTCGACTACCGATTTGAAAGAAAATTACAAGAAAAATTGGATATGACTCCTTCTATTTCTTTAGAGTCAAAAATAGAAATTTATCGATTTATCACCCATCAAGAACCACAATCTAAAAAAGAAGTGGAAGACTTATATAGACATTTGCATGGTATTTCTTTCCAAACGTTAACTGCAGAAAATGTAGAACAAGAGGTAGAAATTATTTCACAGGCTGGTAGACTTGGTGCCGTTACAATTGCAACAGCCATTGCTGGTCGTGGAACTGATATCGCATTAGGTGGTGATCCAAAAGAATTAGCACGTCACGAAGTAGAAAATACAATGATTACAAAGTTAGAAAGAGAAAATTTAAGTGATGCCGAAAAGACAGTACGAATTGCGCAAATTAAGAGGCAAACGGAAATGCTTTCTAGAATGGAACACTGTGATGATGAAGAAATCCAACAACTATTTGATAAAAAATATAGTAAGTGGCAAAAGACTTGTAGCGAGGAGCAACAACAACTTCAATCCACAGTGAGAGATCAAGAAGGAAATTTAGTACATCAGCCTGGAAAAGGTCTTTATGTACTAGGTGCTAGTTTAAATGATTCCATTCGTGTAGATAATCAACTAAGTGGACGTTCTGGAAGACAAGGAAGCGATGGGGAAAGTAAATTTATGTGCTCACTAGGGGATCCTTTAATCATTCAAAAAGGAAATCAAAGTGACCTAAATAAAATTAGGAAACTAGTAAAAGAGAATCCATCAAATCGTTTGGCTATTCAATATGTAAGGGCAGCTCAAAGAGCCAATGAAAGTATCCAAGCATCAATTCGCATGGATAGTAATCGTTCTAGTAAAGGATTCGATTGGATTGCGGATATGTATTATTCTTACCGTAAAGAATTATTAGAAAAACCAGAAGCGACTGTTCCTAATATCTTTCATGCTACTTCTACATTATTGTTTGACAATCCAGATCAAAAGAATACCGATGATTATATTTCTTATTTTGTACCATTACTATTTAGCGACAATGAGGTAAACAACTTATCGGATAGTGAGTTAAAATTGTTATTTGAAGAGCGTACAAAAGAGATGGTAAAGGAGTTAAAAGGTGGAGTGTCTCACCAATTTAAGAATGATCTTCGAAAAAAACTATTAACAGTAGGAGATTTGAAATTCACAATGTTTGCGGATGAAAATGAAATAGAAAAGCAACTTTCTTTAGAACAAATGACACCAAACCAATCATCAAGCGTAGAAGATTTACTTGATCGTATTGTGTTTAAGCAATATCATGATTTTAAGAATGATGTAATATTAGAAACCTCTATAACAGCAATGTACTATTTAAGTACATACTTGAAAAATGAAGATAATTTATTTGATGAAGATGCAGAAGAGGAATTAGTTGATAGTATTATCAATTTAGAAATTTCTGCAGAAGATTTTATAGAAGATGAAAACGACGAAGAGAAAGTAGGGGAAACAGGATTTAAAAAATAAAAGTTCCAAATTTCTGGAACTTTTTATTGTGTTTGTAATTGTTCTTTTAATTTCTCTAAAATTTTACCCTCTTGTCTTGAAACTTTTACTTGATTCACGCCTAGTCTTTGAGAAGTCTCCTGTTGTGTCATATCTTGATAATAACGATATTGTATTAGTTGTCTCTCTTCTTCTGATAATTGATCTAAGGCTACTCTTAAATCTAAGATGTCTTCTTGATAACCTTTTTCTGAGTAGGCGACAGTATCATACAATTGAAGTTCTTTCCCTTCGTCATCTTCATTCATTACAAAATCAAGACTTCGAATCATTTCTTGAGAAAGCATAGCCTCTTCGATTGTTTCTGTATCAAGCTCTGTAAATATGGAGATTTCTTCGAGTGTCGGGTTTCTCATTAGCTTTTGACAGAGAAAGTCTTTGCTTTTTTCAATCATGGAGACAATCTTCTCATAATTTTTTCCGTATTTTATTAACTTACTATTTCGTACATAACGGTAGATTTCTCCCTTAATATATAGAAAAGCAAATGTTGAAAACTTGGTATCATATCCTTCTTTATATTTTCTTTTCGCTTTTTCTAATCCTATTTTTCCGACTTGAATTAAGTCTTCTATATCATAATAATGTCGAAAACGATTTGCATGATATAAAATCATATTCTCACAATCTTGGTAGTTTTTTTGCATTTTTATTCTCTCCCTTTTATTAGAATACTGCAAACTACTTTTTAAATATTAATTAATCGGAGTGCCGAAAGTTCATTCGTGCTACTTTCAATATTTTGAAATGCTTGATCTAAATCTTTTTTTACGTGTCTTTGGATATGTGGGTTATATCCGCAAATAACCATTTTTCCCTCATGAAGAGTAATATCAAAATATCGATTCATAATTAAATGGATTCCATCTTCATCAATAGAGTCTAAATTCTCTAAATTAACTACAAAATATCTAACTCCCTGTTCATCAATCATCTTATCCAAAGCGTTCTTTAATTCTTTGCTTGTTTTCTTGTTTAAGATTCCAGATAAGCGAATGAATAGCATCCCACGAGCAAATTCCATATCAATTTCTAACATCGCATCCCTCTTTTCTTTCTATATTAAATATAGCCGTCTCTTCTTACTTTTTATACAGAATCGACAAAACCTTTCAAAAAGTCCCTATTTATATTATGTAAAGTTTTTTTTAAGTGGTAAAAAAAAGAAGCAACTTTTTTTAGTTACTTCTTCTAGGTACTTTTTTACTATGTATATAGTTTACACAAAAAATAATGTTAAGTTCAAGATATATAAAACATATTTAATGCCAATTTACATAATTTTTACTTATTAATTTTAAAATTTACATTTCTATCTTTACCAAATGCTTCTAATTCTAAAAGACTCTTTTTTAACTCTAATCCGCCAGAATAGCCATGTAATTTTCCATCTTTTCCAATGACTCGATGACATGGAATCAAAAGAAGAATTGGATTTTTAGCGATTGCATTTGACACCGCTTGTATCGCATTATCTTTTCCCAGGCTACATGCGATTTGTTGATAAGTTCTAGTTTCCCCATAGGGAATCGTTTGTAATTCTTTCCACACACTTTGTTGAAAAGAAGTACCAATTAGACAAAAAGGTACTGTAAAATCTTTTCTTTCTCCTCCAAAATATTCTAGTAGTTGCCTCTTACATTCCAGAAGAATTGAATTATCTTCTATAGAAAAAGATGGATTCCTATCTACTTTATCTTTTTCCATAAAAACAAGCTCTATTATTTTTTGATTTTGTTCCGTTATCTTGATCACTTGAAAGTCTGAAATTAACATATAACTTGTATGCATAAATCTTCTCCCTTTCAATCTTATTGTATCAGATAACTTTGAAAGGAACTACATTCCCACTATTATTTTTTTCAAGTTGTCGGAAAAATAAGATAATAATGTTTGTTTTTTTGCATCCTCACTTGCGATTAAATCATATTCTCCTACTAACTGATCTCCATCATAAACTTGTAATCTTCCTAGAGTGTCTCCTTTTTTTATGGGAAGTGTATAACTATTTAAAACTACTTTCTCTTGATACTCTTTATTTCCTGTTCCTATTTGTTCTAGAATCTGAACATCATCTTTTAACAATAAATCTATTTCTTTTTTATTGCTTCGTTCTAATTGAATTTTGTCAATGACAATTCCTTTTTCTTTGATTTGATGTGCTTGATAAGATTGAAATCCATAATCTAGAAGAGCTGTTGTTTCTGCATTTCTAACTTTACTTACCTCTTCTCCTAATACAATGGCAATCAAACGCATATTATTCCTTTTTGCAGTTACGGTCATACAGTATTTAGCCGCATCGGTAAAACCGGTCTTTAAGCCATCGGCACCCTCATAAAAACGTACTAACTTATTTGTATTTACAAGCCAAAATTTATTTTCTGTATTTTCTCTTAAATAATCTTCATATAAAGAAGAAAATTCTAGAATCTTTGGGTGATTATTGACAAGTTCTCTCGCAATAATTCCTAAGTCTTCTGCCGTTGAATAATGTCCCTCTTCATCTAATCCTGTTGGATTTACAAAATTTGTATTTTTTAATCCTAATTCATTTGCTTTTTCCATCATCATTTTTACAAACGCATCTTCGCTTCCTGCGACATATTCTGCTAATGCGACCACTGCATCATTGGCACTTGCCATAGAAACACCCTTAAACATATCTTCTACAGTCATTTTTTCTCCAGGTTGTAAATAAATTTGTGTTCCCCCATATCCTGCTGCATTACTACTTGTTGTAACAATGTCATCCCAATTAATTTTTCCCTCTTCTATCTGTTCTAAGATAATAATTTGACTCATCATTTTAGTGAGAGAAGCAATTGCGACACGTTCTTGTTTATTCTTTTCATATAAAACCTTTCCCGTACTTGCCTCAATTAATATGGCACTCTTAGCATTTGGCGTTACATCTTGTTCTGCAAATACCAAGGTTGGTAATAGTAACATTCCACAAAAAAGGATCATTAATATTTTTTTCACTTTTTCCACCACCTATTAAAGAATATGAATAAAATTTTTAAACTTTCTTAAATTAATCAAAAGATCAATGCATAAAGTTTTATTGTATCAAGTAAAAGGTGGCGATCAATATCAAAAAAATAGGATTTATGATGATGATAATCTCTTTGATTTTTATAGGTGGTTGTATGAAATCCAAAAAAATAAAAAGTGAAAATGAGTTTGAAAATATTTCTTATTATCGGAAACAATTGAATGATCGATATTTAAATTATCAAGAAAAAAATCCATCGCTTAGCATTGAAGATATTGTTACTCATGTAAATATTGGATTAGATCAACCTTACTATACGAATACAAAAGAAACACCCTTTTTAAACACCAATTATATTCTTTCCAATAAGTATCTTTATATGAGTGAATCTTATATTCCTAATAATCTAGAACAGATTGACTCTAGTTATACCAGTGGAAAGCGTTTACTAGTGAGGGATGCGAGACTTGCTTTTGAGCAAATGGCACAAGATGCAAAAACACAAGGATATACAATTCGTGCAATGTCAGCTTATCGTTCCTATCAGTATCAAAAAGACTTATATCAAAGATATGTCGATCAAGATGGTGTAGAAACTGCGGATACTTATTCGGCAAGACCTGGGTTTTCTGAACATCAAACGGGATTAGTGGTCGATGTCGATAATAAAGAAACTATCTATACAAAATTTGAAACAACCAAGGAATTCCTCTGGATGAGAGAAAATGCTCATCATTATGGTTTTATTTTAAGATATCCAAAAGGAAAAGAACAAATTACTGGATATACTTATGAATCTTGGCATTATCGCTATGTAGGAGTTGAAATAGCGAAAAAGATGAAAGAATTAGATATTACCTTTGACGAATATTATACTCGTTATATTGAAACAAAAAAGGAGAACAGTCAAGAATAGTGTTCTTCTTTTATCATTTCATTCATTAAAATAAGAAATGTCCAAGGAGCATAAAGCACAATCCAAATAGAAAGGAAAGGATAGTCACATTTATTTTTTGATAAGAACAAGATTCTGGTAGTAATTCATAGATAGAAATATGAATCATAATCCCAGCGATAAAGGCATAAAGAAGTCCCATGATAAAGGAATTGACAAATGGCGCTAAAAAGAAGAAGGCTAAAATCGCCCCGAATGGCTCGGAAATTCCTGAAATAAAAGTATAGAGTAGGGCTTTTTTTCTACTTCCTGTACTATAATAAATAGGGATCGATATACTAATACCCTCTGGAATATTATGAAGTGCAATCGCTAAAGTAAGGGCAACCCCCAAGCGTAAGTCAGAAGAGGAAGTTAAATAGGTGATAATTCCTTCCGGAATATTGTGCATAATAATGGCAAGACAAGAAATGAGTCCTACTTGATAGAGTTTTCCATACTTCATTTTCTCTTGCGGAAGAACATGATCAATCGAAAAAGAAAATACAACACCAATGCAAAAACAAATAGCTACGATTAAAAAGGCTGGGAAAAACACATACGACTCTCGTAAAGAAGAAAAAGAACTAGGAAGTAAATCAGTAAAAGAGATGGTTGCCATGACTCCTGATGCAAATCCTAAAGAAGCAATTAATAACTTTTTTGACTGTTTCTTAAAAAAAATAGGAATTGTACCAATCATAGTAGAAAAACCTGCCAAAAAGGTCAAAAGAAAAGAAATCATATACATATCACCATTAAAGTATATGATTTCTAATAATTCTCTTATTCTATAATTTGGAAACTTTATCCATTCGATTCCTTTTTTTGTTTCACTTTGATTCCTTTTGAATCTTCAATTATATAATTAGAAATAAAGTCTCCTACTCGAATGTGAAGAAGATTTCCTTCTAATGATATATGAATCAATATCTCATTAAAACGATCCATTAAATCTTCATATCCGCGTATTAATAATAAATAATTAGAGTATTCGAAATAGTTTTCTCGATATCTAGGGCAAATATTTCGAATGACAAAAGTGGGATATTCTGAAATAAAACTAGCAAATCGAGTGGAAAGGGCATCTTGAAAAGACTGCCAGGAATCTAGAAAATCCTCTCTTTCATCGCTTAATAAATGACTAAGTAAAGTAGAGGCAATTGTTTTTCCCAGGGTAAGAGACGAATCATCATAAGGCGTAGTTATCATTTTTCTTTGTGGGAATCTTTTTAAATAGTTTGCAATTTTTTCTAAGACACTATCCCAATCCAAACCTAAAAAAGAAGGATTATCTTGATAAATACGACGTATCATATCACTATCAGCATCATCAAAGAGCTCTGCTGCGTAAATTTTATTTTCCCCTTGAATCATATGTGGATGGTATTCTGTTCGGCAAGGACTATAATAAACTCTACTCCAAGGATTCTTCATAAACTGAAAAAAATATTGGAATAATTCATTAACCTCTTTTGAGTCTATCTCTAATTGAAATTGGTCTCGTAAAAGACAAGAAAATTCTTCTAAGGTGAACATAGGATCATACCCACCAACCAGTTTCTCTTTCATATATTCAAGTACTAATCCAACAAATTTCCCATCCTTTTTCATAGCTGCCTCCATCTAAAACAATTATAATAAAATCTAAAAGAATTTTCAAATAAAGACATTTATTTTAAAGGAAAAAGCAAGAAACCATTCAAATTACTGAGAGGGTTCTACCATTTTTAGAATGAATCTTCTTTATACATGGTTTAGGAAATAAATAGAAATCGTTAAATAGGTCGCAAATATACTCCATAATAGATAGGGAATTTGCAGTAATCCACTGATTTTTTCTTTATGATAAAAATCTATCACCATTAAGAGTACTAAGAGAACTAATAAAATAATCCAAATAGAAGAAAATAATCTCCACTTAAATGCAAAGAAGAAAATAGGCCATAATAAATTGACAACTAATTGTGAGTAATAAATTGTCTTGCTTTTCGAATCAATCAAAGACTTGCTTTCTAATCTACCATAAGAGATCCCCATTAAAATATAAAGAATGGTCCATACAATGGGAAACAAAATTCCAGGTGGTGCGAACAATGGCTTTTTTAGAGAGTTGTAGTCCATAGACCCAGAGATTAAAAATCCAACAATCCCACCCAAAATTACTGGAATTAAAATTGACTTTGCATAAATTTTTAATTTTGACATAGTAACCTCCTATTTTTATTTTATTGATATTGAAGAAGAATATACGAAAGTAAAATACAAAAATTGATTTTTAAGGAAAAAAATGTTAAAATAGTGAGTCATAAAAGAAATGGGGGGATTCTATGAAAACTTTGTCAAGTTTAAGTTTAGATGAGTTACAACTGATGAAGGAAGTCTTAGAAAAGGAAGAATTACAAGGAGAGTTGAATAGATTATTAGAAACAAAACAAGCACAACCTTTACTAGTGGAACAATATCAAAGTAGTCGTTTACCAGAGTTTTATCAAGATTATCAGGAACAATGTGTAAAATTGCTTTCTGAATTAAGTTATTTCGATTTACATTTTTTAATGCATACTGCAAGATGTTCTGCTGGTAATAATTGTGGCGGTGATTTTCGTTTTTCTGAGGGGCAAAATTTTAGTGCAGAGTATCATTGTTATTTTACTGAAGCATCCATTCAATTATTAGATGACTATTTTAGTAATCATCCAGAAAAAATATATTACTTTGAAGGACTTTATAATACGATAAATTATATTAAAACTTTTGTCAGTACTATGCTAAATTCTGGGAAAAATATTGAAACACCAGATGATTTATTGATAGATTTTAAAGAAAAAAAGCAGATAGTCACTAAAAATATAGGAAATATTTCTACGCACCTACTAAGTTTAAGAAATAGTGTTCCTAATAGTAGACTTTGTGTTGGAAATCAGGGATTAACTCGAAACGTTGGTAAGTATGGAGAAACAATTACTGGACCACAAGAGAGATTTATTTCTTCCATTGCGTTTGGTAGTACTTTAGAGAAATTAAAGGAGGAAAATTACGAGGAAGCAGAAAGATTATTATTTGTACCTCGTTGTAAGATATTAAAAAATAGGCCTAATTTCTAAAGCCTATTTTTTTTTTGATAGTTCTCTTTTGATAGTTCAATGATTAAATCCATATTGTCATCTCTGGCCATGATGTTTTTATGAGTCTCATGACATTTTTCACATCTGTAAACAATTTTATAACTGTCTTTATATTTTTCAATTCCAATTGGTTTTAATAATCCTTTACATTCATTACTTCTATCCCCTGGCATGATGTCGACGTGTTTTGAATGAAGGCAGTAAGGACAATGATCTCTAGCGGTATAATTTAACTTTTCTACATTTTTATGGCAAAATTCACAAGTAAAAGATTCATCAACCATAGTAAAATTTTTCAATTTCTATCACCTAATTTCTTAACGATTTTATTATAACAATGTTTTCTTAAATGAGAAAGAAATTTTTCTTCTTTTTTTTGGGATTTTCCTTTATAATGGAAAAGAAGAAAGAAGGTATCTTGTGAAAGGAAAAATCGGGTTGAATATTCAAGCAATTTTCCTTTGTATTATTGGAATCTTTTTGTTATGGATGTTAGTGGTTCTTTTTTTGTCTATGGTTGAAAAAGATGGATTGTTAGAAATAACTGAGGATAATACTTGTGAGCCTAAGGAAATTGGTGTAACAAAAGAACAAAGAAAAGTATATAGCTACTGCTTACAGAAAGTGGATTTAAAAAAAGTTATGTTAGAAGATGGAATAGTTTCTGACTCACTTTTGATTAAAAATTTAAAACAAAGAAATTGTCTTTATGATGGTGGGACTTGTGCTTATTATGCAAAAAATTATCAAATTATTTCCTGTCAAAAATATAATGGAAATAATGCCTTAATCATTACAACAAAAAGTCAAGATTTTCAAGAATTATATAGTCAATTTTGTAGTATAGAGGAAACTCCAAAATAAAATAGGTAAGTAAAAGAAAATATGCTATAATATAGTGTATGAGAATGGGTGATTCAATGGATTATGAAGTAAAGATTGATGCTTTTGAAGGACCTTTAGATTTACTTCTTCACTTGATTAAGGAATCAAAGGTAGATATTTGGGATATTGAAATTGTAGATATTACAACTCAATATTTAGACTATATCAAAAGAATGGAAACGTTAAATTTGAATATTGCTAGTGAGTATCTAGTTATGGCAAGTGAATTGATTGAAATGAAATCTAAATTATTACTTCCTAGACATAAGGAAATCGAAGAAGAGGAAGAAGAAGATCCAAGAGAGGCTTTGATTCAAAGGTTAATCGAATATCAACAGTACAAAGATATTACATCAAAATTTAAAGAATTGTCTGATGTTCGGCAAGAAGTGTATACGAAGATTCCAGAAAGTTTAAAGGAGTATCAAGAGGATGGAATCGCCATGAATAGTGATGTAACACTGGATGATTTAATGGCAGCCTTTGAAAAGTTTTTAAAGCGAAAAGAAGCAGAAAAGCCTCTTTCAACAACTGTAACAAAAAAAGAAGTTTCTGTTGAGGAACGGAGAAAAAGTATCCGAGGAATCCTTCATACTAAGAAGAAAGTAGATTTTTTTGAACTTTTTGATGTTGTAACGAAAGAGTATATTGTAGTGACATTTTTAGCGATTTTAGAAATGGCTCGTAAAAGTGAATTATTAATTAGACAGGAAAATAATTTTGAACAGATTATCGTGGAGGCAGTAGAATGAATAAAGAAGCAGTAACAGAAGGATTATTATTTGTAGTAGGAGAAGATGGATTAACTCTCTCTCAATTAATGGATATTTTAGACATCGAAAAAGAAGAGGCAGGAGAAATTCTTGGTAATTTGAAAGCAAAGTATGAGCAAGAAAATAGTGGAATCCGTTTAAATTTTTTAGGAAATACCTTTAAACTAACAACCAAAAAGGAACACAAAGAGTATTATCAAAAATTAATTGAAAATCCAGAGAGTAATACACTTAGTCAAGCAGCTTTAGAAACACTTGCTATTATTGCCTATAATGAACCAATTACTAGAATTCAAGTGGATGAGATTCGTGGAGTTAACAGTGGTCAAGTGATTAGAAAATTGGTTGCGAAAAATCTAATTAAAGAGACTGGGAGAAGTGATGCGGTAGGTAGACCGATTCTTTATAAAACAACAAGTGATTTTCTTGATTATTTTGGATTAGCGACAATTGAAGACTTACCTAAAATAGAACTTTTAAAGGTTGGAGAATCAACTGAAGAGGTAACAGATTTATATCATTCTAAATATAAGGAAGAAGAAATTGAAGAACTCTAATTTACTTTTTTAAAAGTTTATGATATATTTTAAATAGAATAGAATTGGAGGATGTTGGCTATGAAAAAAAAGACCAGCGAAAAGAAAAAAAAGAATACTCAAGCTGAGAAATTGTATTATGCAGTGATGATTATTTGTTATCTTTATTTGGGATTTGCTTGTATGTACAAATATATTAAATATGCTTCTTTGGATAAATGTGTATTAGAATTAATGCTAATTTTAACCTTATCCTTGATTATAGAATACGTACATGTAATTAATAATAATGGAAAGAATTTACGAAAGAAATTATCAAAGAAGAAGGAGAAGGGCGATCGATTAAAGAGATATGTAGGGGAATGCTTGCTTTTATCATTAATCATAACCTCAATCATATTTGTTGCCATTTCTTCAAACAGAATGTATATTAATTTTTATGATTTTGCACTTAATACTTATGGAAATGTCGCAATTATTATTATCCTAATGACATTAATCGTTTTCTTTGACTTGTTTATTATTAGTCTTATTATTAATTATACAGTGAGTGAAAAATTAATTGAAAAACAACAAAAATAGAAAAAGGGAATCAAGAGAAAAATCTTTACATTCCCTTTTTTTCTTGCTATAATCGTAAGTGTTAAAAAAAGACGCCTGAGTGATGGAATGGTAGACGTGAAGGACTCAAAATCCTTTGGTAGCAATACCGTGTGGGTTCAAGTCCCACCTCAGGCACCAAATATGATTGATTCACCCTTATTATATAAGGGTTTTATTATTTTTTACTCTATAAATTACTCCCATTGTATTTCTGCTTAGATATATTTATCTGTAATTAAAGCAATCTCCTTTCTTACTTGGTTTGATAAATGACCATATTCATTAACAGTCGTTGAAAAGTCTGTATGTCCTAATTTTTCACTAATATGATATAGTTCTTTTCCTTCTGCCATCATGGTTGCTACGTAGGTATGTCGTAAGTCATAAAGTCTGATATGTGGAACTCCAGCTAAATCACAAAAGTAATAAAAACTATCTCTTAATGTGCAATCACTATACGGTCTTTTAGTTGTGTAGTTAAAAAATATAAGTGAATCGTCATGTACGTCATAACCTAGTTCGTTTAATAAATAATCCTTGTAATCATCTATTTCCTCAATTACTTTATTTGAAATATCAAGTTCTCTTTGAGACCAATAAGTTTTCGTAGTGCCTAAAAAGTCATCACTATTCGGATCATACTCTATTGAGTGATATACTCCTATACTACAATTGTTTTTATCTATACTATTAAAACCTAATGCCCTTGTTTCACCAACTCTGTCACCTAAAGTAAATTCTAATAATACTAATATTTTAACCCTGTATGCCATTTCCTTTTTTTTAGGTGATATAGAAACATCATTAATATAATTATTGATAAAATCAAAAAAACTTTTCACATAAATTGGTAGCCAATATTTCATTTTATTTTTTGAAACTTTGTAATTCTTTATTTTAGATATAGGGCTGTTGACAAGATAATCTTCATCAATACACCAATTAAAGAAACATCTGAGAGCTTTTAAAATCTCATTTTTTTGCTTATCTGTTGTGTTTGATTGTTCAACAAGTTTGATTATATCATCATCCAAAATTTTAGTTAATCGTTTATCTAATTTATTTTTTAAATGTTTATTATATATTTTTTCTTTTTTATGCCAAGTATTGTATGCTTGTTTCACTACATATTTGCAATAGTATATATATTTTTCCCACAACTCATCAAAATTTCCATTATATTTTAACTCAGCTTTTTTTTGATTTTTTATTTTAAGATTATCCCTAATTTTTAAAGCATCCTCAATCCTATATATTTTCTTTCCATCTATTCTAGAAATACTTGTTTTGGGATTAGAAAAAATAACTACATAATTTTTATTTTTCTTGTGTCTATATATATTTTGATATCTAGTTTTTTCGTAAATTTTTAAGTTCATACTAACCTCCAATTTTTAAATGTTTACATATTTTTTTAATTTTGCTATAATTGAAGGGTAGAGAAAAAGAATTTGTCTGTCGTAGGACGTTCAATTTTCTACCCCAATTATTTGGGTTTTGACTCAGTATTCGCAGTACTGGGTCTTTTTTAATTTATTGTTATGTGATTTTTAAATACTATTTCATCGTTATTGATTGAGATAGTATTTTTTTTGTTTATGAGTAGATCTTTTCTGATTCTTTCTAAACTAGCTTCTTCCTGTAATTCACTTAGGCTTTTTCTTATTCGATATTCGTCATCAAATGTCTTAATATATGAGTATTTGCTAGCTTTTTCTTTTTTGATATACAAAATATTATCGATAAGCACACTTTTATTGTCAATTTTGATTGTTTTAGTAGGTGATAGTATATTTAATGCTAAATCTAAAGAATCACTTAATTTGGTACTAAAATCGACAAATTTAGATATGTAAGTAAATACTGCTAGCATTAATGAGATGAATTCTGATTTTTGGTCGTATGCTGAAGCTATCATAATTATACTTCTCCAATCATTAGCTTCACTTCTAATTTGTCTTACTATATCAAAGCCACTCTTAGTAGGTAGCTCAATATCCAATATATAGATATTTTCGTCACCTGTAAGTATTTCCTCCTCTAATTCTTGAGAATAGTCATTGTATGATTTGATTTCCAATTCTAGATTTCTTTTTTCTAAAACTTGATTAGAAATTTTAGTTATTTTATTTCTAATTTTATCTTGATCTTCTACTATAATAATCTTCATAAAAACTACACCTCTTAATTTTTTGAAAATTATTATAACAACGATTATAGCATATTTTCCTTGGTAGTTTTTGGAAGTGGCCATGAAATGCTGTTTTTAGGCCATGAAAAGTTTTTAGGTGACCTTAAAGTGCCTTTTTCTGACCTCGAAATAATTTTGAAGGTCAAATTTTTATAGTTGATGGCCAAAATCTAGAAATCGAATTTTTTCATGTTATTCTTTAAATGCGAGGTGATTAGAATGAACTAATTGCAAATATATCCATCTAAGTAATTTTGTTTTAATTCATCAAGACTAAATTCCTTAGATTCTGTTAATATACTTTTTTCAGTTTCTCCACCTTCTGAATTAATATCGTCGATTGCTTGTTTTAATGCATCAAAGTCTAATTTTGTGTAATCAATTTCCACAATACCCTTAATAGAAACACTATCTACTTTTTCATAAGTTGCATTAATACCATCTATTTGTGAAAATGCCATCATAAATAACGAACCAAATCCATATACAAAATCCACTGATTCTTCATCTAATGTTTGCAAATCTTCTTGCTTAATTTTAGTCACTTTATTATTTTTATAGTTAATTGTCATCGTCGATTTTGTTTCAAAGCCATCTTCATCTACTTCTGTTTTAGTACATACTAAAGTGTTTTTTGAACTAGTTTTATTTTTTTCTACTTCATCTTTTTTACTTTTTTCTGTACTATTTGAATTTGAAATATTTATTTTTGGCAATTTAAATTTTGTGTCTGAAAAAGTAATAAATAATAGTATGCAAGTGATTATAATAGATAGTATTGCAATACCTGCACAAATATTTTCTTTCATAAAACACCTCCTTACTTCTTATGATTTTAACCATAATTAATCTATCTTCGTTCTTTTCTCTCTAGCAATTCCTACAACTTTGATAGGTAATTTCTCAACTTGTTCTTTAGTGAACATCATAATATCATAGGCGGTATTATATGGTTGTAATACTATGCCTTGTTCATTAACAAGTATCTTTTTAAATGTAGATTCAGTTCCATTAATCATGACAGCAACGTCTTTTCCATTATATAGTTCTATATCATCATTTTGTTCAAATATTACAATATCATTTTCACTATACTTTGGAAACATTGAATCTCCACTAATTTTTAGTCCATAGAACTTTTTTCCACCAATAATCGATTCTTTTGGTATATTTATATAATCTATAATATCTGATTGACTCTCGATTGGTATTCCTGCTTTTATAGTTCCATATACTGGTATTTTAGTAATATTGGAATCAATATCAATAAGTTCTGCATTATCATAGACTGTGTTATTTAGAAGTCTATTATTAATCTCATTCCATATATCATTAGGATTTTCGCCCAAAGCTAAACAAATCTTTTTAAAAATTGTATTTTTCATTCTTGCTTCATTGCTTTCATATCTAAATAATGATTGCCTAGTAACTATATTGTCCAATTTATTTGCCAATTCTTCTAAGCTATATCCTTTAGATATTCTTTTCTCTTTTATAATATTGGAAGCAATTTTATTCAATTGATAATCTAAATTATCGTCATTATCGAAATCCATATTTCCCCCTTTCTGTTAACATTATAAACAGAAATAAAAAAAAAATCAATAAAAATGTAACTTTTTTTGTTGACAAAGTAAAAATTTATGTGCTAAGATTAATTTGTAACTAAAAAGAGTTACAGAAAGGAGATAATAATGTATCCAAAATTAATAGGTAAACGTAATGAAAAAGGTCTAACACAACAAGATATGGCAGACAAAATCGGTATATCTAAAAATAATTATAATCTTAAAGAAAATGGAAAATTAGATTTTGGACTATTAGAAGTAAAAAAGATTTTATCTATTTTAGATTGTAATTATGATGATATTTTTTTTGAAGATGATGTAACTGAAAAAAGTTACAATATTGAATCTGAAAAAGAAGAAACATAGGAAAGTGAGGAAAATATGAAGTATAAAAATACAATAGAGATCAATATTGAGTTAAAAGGGTATGAAGAGTTATTAGAAAAATTAGAAACAATAAAAAAACTTCTACAAGAAATTAATGAAATTGGATTTCAAGTAGAAGCAAAATGATTATCTAAATGTTCTATCAAAGTTCCTTTGAAGTTTATTAACATCATTATTAAAACCACTATCATTTAACATTATTGATTGATGACAAAATGGACAACTAATTCGACTACCAAATTGCGAACCTTGAATTTGGAAACCAGTATGACAATTTGGACATGAAATATTAAATGATGATTTTTTAACAGCTTCATTAATAACTTTTTTAAGAGCATTTGGATTAGATTTAATCTTTACTGTTGTTTTCAAAAAATACCTCCTTTCTAACACCAATATAGCATGGAAAAGAGAAAAAAGAAAAATAAAAAAACTACGACAGACAAAGGAGAATAAAAAATGAAGGATTATTATAACGCAAAAGACATTCAACAAATAACAGGTGCTAGTCAATCATTAGCATATAAAATAATTAGAGATTTGAGAGAATCATTTGCAAAGAAATACCCAAACACTATAACAATTCAGGGAAAAATTCCAATATGGTATTTTGAAGACGTTATGAAAAATAAAAGAGTAGAACGGGAGGACTAAATGAAAAGAAGGTTAAAACTCAAATATTGGGTAAAGGCAATATTATTACTAATTACTATCATGATTTTATTTATGATGATTCTAAATAAATTAGATGAAGGATTTGTAGAAACATGTATGAATCAAACCTATTCAAAAACTTATTGTGAGAGGAGTAAGTAAATGAAAAAAAGACAAAAAGAAAAGGGACCAAACCGCCAAGTTAAAATCCCTTGTTCAAATGAACGACTACATTATATCATAAGTCGTTCAAAAATGCAAATGTAGGTAATTTCATGGATGAAAGAGGATATATCAAGGCTTATAGGAAGACTGAAGATGATCCTATAATTTGCAAAGATAATGATTATTTCAGAGTGTGGTTTTATTTACTATTTAATGCCACACATAAAGAACAAAAAATAATATTCAAAAATAAAGAAATAATAGCACCAAAAGGAAGTCTTATTACAGGTAGAAAAAAGATTGCTGAGCGATGTCACATTTCTGAAAGTAAAATTGATAGGATTTTAAAAACTTTCGAAAAATGCTCAAAAATTGAACAACAAATGAGCAACAAAAACCGTTTAATTACAATAAGAAAATGGAATTTATATCAAAAAAGTGAACAACAAATGAACAACAAGTGCGCAACAAGTGAACACAAACAAGAATGTAATAATGTAAATAATATATATATGTGTAATAATATCGCGTGCGCGCATGAGAATATTTGCCACTTTCAACTTGAAGAAAAATTTGATGGTTGTGTTGATTGTATGAAGAAGAATATTTGCAAGAATCCAACATCAGCAGAATTTTTACTAAAACATGGTGGACAAACCTTTGAAGAATGGAATCAACAAAGAATGGAACAATTAAATCAGATAGCAACTGAGAAATCACAAGAAAACTTAGATTTAGAAATTCTGGATTACGATTTTTTAGAAGATCCAGAAAATATTATGAAAGATTAAAGGAGAAGGACGTGTTTAATTTTAAGAAAGAAATAAAATATTGGAAATTAAAAAGAGCTTATAACAGTCTATCAATAAAGTACGAAACTCTACAAAGAGAAGATGAGTATAAAGATAGAGTTATTACTCGACAAAAAAATGAAATTAAAAAATTAAAAGTGGAATTGGAGGAATGTAAGAATGAAGCTAACGATAGGGAACGTTAGGATTAAAAACTTTAAGGGAATTTTAGATAAAGAAATTTCGTTTACAGAAAATAGAAATATTATCGAAGGAGAAAACGGAATAGGAAAAACTACAATATTAGATGCTATTACTTGGTGTCTATTTGGCAAAAATTTTGCAGATGAAAAGTTATTCAAAATTAAGCCTATCATTGATAGCGAAGAAAAGAAGGATTTATCAACAAGTGTAGAATTAACTATCAATGACAAATTGATTGAAAGAATTTGGGACAAAGATACTACTACAATTAAAGTTGATGGAGTAAAATTTGGAACTCGTGAATTTACAGACTATTTAAGAGACAATTTCATGATTACAGATGAAGAATTTAAAGCTCTATCAAACATCGACTATATCCCAAAATTACATTGGAAGGATCTTAGAAGTCTAATTATGGGATTAGTAGGTGAAATCACTAATGAAGAAGTTTATGCAAAAGGAGACTTTAATTTAATCAAAGAAAAGATTGATTCTGTTGGTGTAGAAAAGACTGCAGAAAATATTACAGAAACAAAATCATCAGTAACAAATGATATTAAAAAAATTCTAGGTAATATTGATCAAAAAACAAAAGATATCCAGGAATTAGTAGTTGATGAAAAAGAACAAGAGGAACTTTCAAAACAAAAAGAGAAGATTAAAAAGGATATTGAAAACTATAATTCTTTAAATCAAAAGAAAACAGAACAAGATAAAGATATTACTTTCTTAACAAGCCTTAAATCTGATTATGAAAAGACGGAAAAAGAAATCGAGAGATTAGAAAACTTAAAATCTGAATATCAAAAGACTTATGATGAATCAAATATTGATGTTGCTATTATCAAAGAAAATCAAATTAAGTTAATTGAAAATAAGATTGCTCAGAAAAACGCAGATATTGATTTACTAAATCAAGAAAAAACAACTATTATAGTCCAAAGAAAAGAACTAAAAGAAAAATACGATGCAGAACTATCAAAAGAAATAAGAATCGAAGATGATAAATGTTCCGTATGTGGACAACCTTTACCACAAGAACAAATTGAAAAAGTAATGGCTGAGTTAAAAAAGCAAGCAGAGAATAACGCAAATGGATATGCATCACAAGCAAAAGCTAAGAAAAATAGACTTGATGAAATTGAAATTGTTATTGGTAAATATAAAGAAGATATCAAAACTTTAGAGATAGAAAAAGAAACTGTAATGAATTCCGAAATTAATGCAGATCAAGAAAGTGATATTCAAATCACAATGAGAAAGAATATCGAGAAAGCAAATCAAGACATTGCAATTTATAAACAACAATTACTAGAGGTAGATAAAAATATTAAGTTTAGAGAATCAGAGATTGCTAAGCATGAAGTAATTGAATTAAACGGAGATATTAATTCTCTTCAGAGTGAACTTGAGGAAATTACTCAAAAATTAGCAATATCAGATACAGTATCAATCTTTAAGAAACAACTAAAGGATCTTGAAGACGAATATCAAGGATTGTTAAGGAAAAAAGAACTATTAAATGAAAGAGAACAACAATTGATTTCATTTAATAATACTCGTGCAGAAATGTTAAGAGAACGGGTAAGACATAATTTCAAACTAGCAGACTTTATCACTCAAGAAACAACTAAAGATGGAAAATTAATTGAGACATTCAAGCTAGCAGTAGATGGAATTGAATATAGTTCTTTAAATACTGGGATGAAAATTCTTGTAGCATTAGATCTGATTGATAATATTCAGAGACTAAAAAATAAAAGATTACCAATTTTAATCGATGGGCTTGGAGAGTTAACAAGACTTCCACAATTAGATACGCAAGTAATTGGATGCCGTGCAAAGTTCCAAATTAACAAAAAAATGGAAATAGTGGAGGAATAGGAGAGAAAAATGAAAAAAGAAAAACAAGAAATAGTAAAAAAGGAAGAAAATAAGTTAGTTGGTTCGGTAGGAGATAAATATATTCAAATGTTTGCTGACCAAGCTGAACAAATTATGACTGGCATGGGATTTGAATTTAAGCCAGAAGTAAAACTTGCATTATTTAATATTGGACTTGCCTGTGAGAAGGCACTTAAAGATAAAAAAATAACTTGGGAACAGGTAAATCGTGACGGATTAGCAAGTAAACTTTTATTTTATGCACAATTGAATTTAAATCCAGCCAATAATGAGGTCTATATTGTTCCATATTCATTAGGAAAAAATAGTGATGGAATTGAAATATTTACTCTTAACTTTGAAGAATCATATTTGGGAAAAAAGAAAAAGGTTAAAAAGTTTTCTTCAGACGAATTAGTAGATGCAATTGCTTTTTTGGTACGTGAGGGAGATACATATGAACCACATATTGATATTTTTGCTGGAGATACAGTAGAGTTTGAACCTTTACCATTTAATACTAGTAAAGTAATTGGTGCAGTTTGTTATTTAAAATATAAAGATTCTTCTAAGAATCGTGTGGTTGAAATGCCTATTTCAGAATTAGAACAAGTTAAAGAAGCATCAAAAACAAAAATGTCTGGGAAATTATCTCCCGCATGGCAAAAATGGGAAGGTGAAATGTATAAAAAAGCAGTTTTAAGACGTGCTTTGAAAGATGTAAATATTGAAGTAGATATTGAATATCAAAATGCATATTTAAGTACTGAAAGTTATGATGAATCTAATTATGATTTAAATTTTAAAAATCCAGATCTTCCACCAGTTCAAGAAGTAAAAATTGAAGAAGAAATTCAAGAAGCTGTTGTTGAAGAAAAAGAAGAGACCGAAAAAAATGATATTAACGTCGTTGAGTTCGAGTAGTCAAGGAAACATCCACATTTTAGAGAATGAAGATACAGTTCTTCTTCTCGATTGTGGAATCAAATTTAATCGAGTGGGTTCAATCTTAAATTCTAAATATATAAATGGTGTACTAATTACTCATGAACACGGTGATCATGTAGGAGGATGTGAAAGCCTATCTCTAAATAAGAATACTTACTTTTATGGAACGAAAGAGACACTAGATAGAGTAAATGTACCTGATTTCATGAAAAAGGCTGTAGAACCATTTAAAACATTTCGAATAGGCACATTTAAAATAGTTCCGTTTGAAGTCAAACATGACGCAGTACGTCCAGTTAATTATTTAATCAAGGATGACATTTCTGGAGCACAACTATTGTATATCACCGATACAGGTTATATTGATAATTTAATTTTTAAAGATATTGACTATTTCTTAATCGAATGTAATTTTGATGAAGAATGGTATCAAAAAGAAGAATTAACTAGAACTGAAGAAATAAAATCAAAAAGACTTTTAAGTATGAACGGTCATTTATCTATTCAAAAGACAATTCGAGTATTAACTAATTCAGTTAATCATAATACAAAAAAGATTATTCTATGTCATATCTCAAGTGGTTTTGAAGATTATTTAGAATTCCAAAATAGAATTCAAGAACTATTTCCAAAACAAGAAGTAATCGCATTGCAACAAGGAATATTTCTAGATAGAACCATAAAACTTTTTAAAAAGAAGGATGTGATGGAATTTGAATAAAATCGAAGAATTAGGATTATTTAAAGAAGATTTAGAACAGTATCAAATCATTCTAGATAATTATGAGGGTCTTTCTTCAGAAGATGGGCAAACTGCTTATGAACTAGCTAAAATGTGCATGATTCAGTCTGACCGCTGGAATGAAATAGCATTTAATGCTAGTAAACTAGGTAAACAATATTCAATTTCAAAAACAGATTTATACAATTGGGCTTATCACAAATACAGAATTTTAATGACATTACATGAATTTTGCAGAGTAGTTTATAGACAATGTAATGAAGATTTAAGGAATAACTTTAGAAATGAAATTTAGAGACGAAAATGATTTTATAAGAAAGTCTAGAAGTTTAAGAAAATATTGCCCAAGAGCCTATAAAGATTTGATTTTTAACCTAGATAAAGAAGAACTTCGCACACTCCCTAATGGAGTATATTCTAAAAATCTCTATACTTCAAAAGAATTTGAATTAGTTTATGGAAAGATAAAACTTGTGTATTCAGTAATTAATGGATTAGTAATTATGGAAGATCTAGAACCATCACAGTTTTTATTAGATGGATATGTTTATGAACTTGATACATACAAAGGAGTACCTTACAGAAATCAAAGAGATAAATTTAAAATTGAATTAATGATAAGAAGAAAAGAGGTGTAATGATTGATAGAAAATTATCTAAACACTGATACTTTTACTACTAGAAAAGAATTAGTAGCTAAAACAGGTATGAAAGATAGAGTAATACGAGATAAGATCAGTAATTTAAAATTGAAAAAGCCAATCATCTATAATAGTCAAACTAAGGGATATCGCTTAACTAAAAAATTATCTACATTAAATAGAGAACAACTTATTGAAGAAATATTAGAAGTTCAACATTCCCGAAATGATATTGTATCTAGAATTGAAGTCTTTAGTAAACAATTAAAAGTATATGACGATTACTTACATGAAGCAGATAGATTCTTATTAAGACGAACTAGTGAGGAATTATATGGAACTAACAAAGAAATGGCTAAATGATGACTTACATATATTTAGAAATCATTACTTACAATGCAATTTCAATGAAAGAAAAGAATATAGGAAAGGATTAATTAGGTATAAAGATAGGTTTGATTCTCAAGGAGAATTCCTATCTTGGTACTTAAGTATAGTAAATTAAAATGGATGGATTAGAAAGAATAAAAGTTTTATCTTCAGAAGTTAAAGATAAAGCACTGTTAAAAATAGTTGATTACTTGTTATCTAGGCAAGATATGAGTGACAAATATCTAAATGAAGAAAAATCGTTAAAGCAAATGATTAAATTTATTAAAGATTGCGCACACAAAGAGGCAAAAAACGGTGTAGCAATGATAGAGGATGAAGTAGTTTATGGATGGGCAATTCATTATTGGGATGAAACGAATGAAAATCTAAATATTTCAAAAGAAAAACCACCAAAAAAGGCAGAAAACATCAAGGAGAAGGAGAAAGATAATGTTAAAGTGTCAAAGACAAAAAAGAAAGCAGAAAAGAATTGGAATCCAGAAGGACAATTAACTTTATTTGATTTTATGTAGGCATGTATATTAAGAAGAAAGAAAGAGAATTATTTAAATTAATAGATGATAAACTTAAGATTCCTTCTAAATGGATTAAATTTGTTGATAAACAGAGAGTACATCACAATTTGATAATCAAAAAGAAAAATGAATATATATGCACTAATTGTAAACATATATTCCATTCTGATAAGAAAGTTAATGAAGAATGCAAGTGTCCAAATTGCAAAAATACTTATCTAGTTAAATCAGATAGGCTTAAAGACTATACATTCAAAGATCAGTTAGCAATATTTGATAAAGTAGATAACTACTATATTGAAAGAATATTCCAATTAGAAAGTCACTATCATAATGGATATATAAATTATTATTGTTTTGAATGGGGAAGAAATATATATGATAAATATTTTTCGTGTATGTTTCAAATTATGAATGATAATACTGTAGGAACTACTAGCGGATATTGGATAAGCTATAGAGAAAATTTTAATAGTAATTGGAAATATACAAACTCTTACTATTCACCTATAGCTTATTACGATGAATTTATATATTACCCATATAACTTAAAAAAACTACTTAAAAATGATTCGGATTATAAATATAGTCAGCTATGGGAATTAGTGAAGCATGTTGATTATTGCAATTTAACATATTTGTTAAAGAATTATAACCAAAGCATAGAATTTTTAACTAAGTTGAAACTCTACAGATTAGCCTTAAATCCTAAAACATTTTTATTTAAGAATACTTTTGAAGAAAGGTTTTTAGGACTTAGTAAAGACTACATTCCATTTATTAGAAAGTATAATTTAAGTCTTAATGAATTAGAAGTATTATCTGTTTTAAAGGAAAAAAATATAAATCTTATAAGAATGATTAGTAAATTAGATAATTTTAAAAATCTTTCCTCACTTATTAACTTTAAAAAAGCATTTGAGTTAACAGATTTAAATAGTGAGAATTGTGTGGAATATAATGATTATTTAACAATGATTAAAACAATGAAATTTGATATGAAAAATCCTAAATATATTTATCCTAAAAATATTAAAGAAGCTCATGACAAAATTGAAAAAGAATATGAAATTGTTAAAGATAATCTTATTTGTGAGGCTATAAAAAATAGAGGTAATGAATTATCTAAATATACTTTTAATAACAGCAAATATATAATTTTTCCAGCTGATTCAATAGAATCTTTAGAAGATGAGTCGAAACAACAACATAACTGTGTAAGGACATATTCAGAGAGGATTGCTAAAGGGTCTTGTGATATTTACTTTATGAGACTAGTATCGGACAGAGAACATTCTTTAGTAACTGTAGAAGTAAGAAATAACGAAGTTGTTCAAAAAAGAACAAAAAATAATCAATCAACAACTGCAGAACAAGACAAATTTCTTGATTTATGGGAAAGAAAAATATTGAAAGGATAGGAAGTGAATAAGAGATGAATAGAGAAATACTTTTTAGAGGATTCAATGAAGATCCAAATGGAAATGAAGAAATAGAATTAGATGGAAAAATTATTAAAGGAATGTGGTTATATGGCGGATATCATAAACATAGAAAAATAAATTACTGTTTTAAAGAAGAAGAACCAGAAGACAATATAGAACATTATATATTTATTGATAGACAGGCAGACTGGAATATGGAGAATGGTATTCAATTAGGTAAAGTAATTCCTCAAACAGTAGGTCAAGGTACTATTTTAAAAAACAAATTGAGGTTATTTGAAGGAGATATGTACCATCATGGGGATCCTAATATTACTTATACAGTAGTTTGGCAAGATAATAGTTTGAAGGGAAAACAAAAAGGAAGTAGTAGCTATGCAGGATTAAAATATTGGGAAGATAGAATACAAAAAATAGGCACCATATTTGATAAGAAAGAGGTGTCTGATGAATAAAGAAGAGAGATTAACAGAATTACTAATTTATGCACTACTACCTAAGAGAATATACAATCATGAGTTGGATATGAATACTATGAACAAATTTATAGAAATAGTATCTAACAATCTACAATATGACACACATACTATCAGACAAAAATTAATAAATTGTTGGGATAATATAGGAAAGGAAAACAAGAATCAAAGAACTATTTTTGATTATATGGAAGATGAGGTATCTAATGAAGAACAAAGATAGGTTATATAAAGAGTTATGTAAAATAGACTCTAAAATGGATGAATTGAATGAAAAGTTAAATTTATTAAGTAGAAGAAACTTAGATACAGAAAAGTATTGTTTTGTAATATTTCCAGGAGATGGATTAGCAATCTTAGATTTAGAAACTGATACTGCAATGCCGATAAATTATAAAACTAAAAAGATATTAGAAATAGAAAATCAAGAAGAATTTGATAAATTCTTTTTAGAAAACAAATGTTGTTGAGGTATAGATATGAATAAATTAGATTTAATAAAATGGATAGACAGTTTAGAAGAACAAGCAAAAGAAAGTGACAAATTTTTCACAGAAAGAAATGATTTATACCAAGAAAAACAAAAACTGATCAAATATATAGAAGATAAAATAAAAGAATGTAAGAACACATTAGAAAAATTAGAGGGAACTGGAAGTCATCGAATTCCTGTCTTAAATGCAAGAATATATGGCTATGAGGATTTATTAGAAAGGATAAAGAATAATAATTATGACTGAGATTAATCGAAAGAGTATATTTTTAGATAATTTTAAAAGCAAAGTGGCCTTTTTATTTAATCATAAAGATTTACAAGAAATAGAAGAAATAATTGATTTTTATGAGAATGAATTAAAACAAAGAGAAGAAGTAATCGAAGAGGCAATAGAATTTTGTACTTATCTTGTAGAAAATAATGTAGTTGAAATTGATAACGAAAAATACTATAAGCATTCATGCGATGACATTATCACTAAAGCAATATTGAAAAGGCTAAACAAATATAAAAATGAAAATAAGGAGGCGTGAATCATGGAGTTAATTAGAAAAGAAGATAATAAATTAATAATGTCAAATTATGTGGGTACCGCTACAGAACAATCAGAATCTGGCGAGGATCTCACTTATGAACTTATGACTACAATGAGGTATTCCCCTATTATTAAATTTCCAGACGAAGATATCGTAGTTATGAGTTGGAAAGACATCGTGAAAATAGCTCAAGAATATAAAGAAAATTGTAATAAGGGGGAATCAGACAATGAATCAATACATGATAAATAATTATAACGAGGTTATAAATGATATGGGAACTTATAGAGTAATAGCTGGTAATTTAAAACGAGGTTTTAGTACTTTTATTGGCTGGACTGATGGTGATTCTACACACTATGACATATTGTTTACCTATGGTTGTACTGGCGAGGGCTGTTACCAACGAGGACTAAGAATTACAGATCTATTCGTAAGTATTATGAGTATAGGAAGTTTTGGCTTTAAAACAGATAGTCCTAAAGATGTCGCTTATATAGCTGAAAAACTATTCAATAATCGTATAGACGATAGTGTTGAGAGAGTTACACAGCTTATAAATGGAATCATATACGCATTACAGGAGCAAGAATGAGGTAGAGGAAATATGTTAAAGATAAAAGATAATGTAGATTTAAAAGAACTAGAAAAATATCCTTTTGAATATGAAGATTCTGGACATTTTAGTCATAGTGATAAAAATTGCCAACACCATTTTAATGTTTGGAAGCATAGCAGAAAAATTGAATTTGTAAATGGAGAATACCCACATGGAATTAAAATTTTAAATATGATGAAAAAAGATGGAATCGTTGAAGAGGTAGATGATAATAATGGAAATTAAAAAAGAATCACTGACTTTTTCAATTGATAAAAATATAAATGCAAAAGAACTATATAAATTTATAAAAGAAAATATGAATTTTGATGAAGTAGTAGAACTTTATAAATTATTACATTATAAAATGGAATATCTTGAGGACGATTCATTTATTGATTATGATGAAAAGATGGGAAAGGTGAAGAATGACAATTAAAGAACTAAAAGATAAATTATCAAAATATGATCAAGATACACAAGTAAAGATAAAAATAAATGTGTTGAGTTCAAATTTCGAATTTATTGAAAATACTATAGAGGAAATAGAAATAATTAGTTTTACAGATTATTTAAACGATGATGAAAACATAGTATCTTTAGAAACTACATACGTAAGTAAGGTGGAAGAATGAAAGTAAGTAAATATATGAAAAAGTTAGAAGAAAAATATATTCAATTATTAAATGATTCATTAAAAGATAAAAATGAAATAATAGATACACTATTAAGAATAAATGAAAGTATAGTTCGTGAAACAAGAGAACTTATATATGAGTTTAGGCAATACATAAAATCTAATTCGACTTTAAAAGAGGCTAAGAAAGAAGGTAAGTAGAAATGAATAATATAGGATTTTATATACCAGCGGGAGAAGTTATTCCAACAAAGTTAAGATTAATTGTTGAGAAAAATAATGAAAAAGATATTCAAGTATATTATGAAAGACTAGACGAAGATTTCGGTTATAATTTTGAACTATATAATATTACATCAGAAGAAGAATCAGAAAACATTGTAAAAGAAATAGCTCAAATGATGTGTAATCAGAGCTATGATCATGGGCAAGAATGGCGAGTAGAGAGTGTTGAAAAACTGAGTTGCAATATAAATAATTTATACTCAAAAGCTGAATATAATGTTTTATTTAGAATTAGAGATAGTTATTAAGAATGATTAGTATATACACATTCATATATGAAGATGAAATATTTTTTGAAGAAGAGGAGGATTGGTAAATTGTACAAGCAATTAAAAACAGATCTAGAAGATAAAAGAATTTTAGAAGAGCTAATATCAAGTAAAAAGGAAAGAATCAAATATATCATTCAAAAAGAATTAGGGGTTCATGCTACAACATACTCAGAACTAAAGATTCAATGCCCTACCGTGGATGATAGAAATGCTAGAACATTTGGAAAGATAGAAAAGTTGGATAACGAAGTAAAAGCACTAGAGGGCGAATATGAATTGATAGAAAAGTCATTAGAAAACACAGATAAGATAATGGCAACAATGGATAGCACAGAAAAGCAGATATTTAGAAATAGATATATACTTGGATTATCTGTTAGAGGTACTGCAGAAAAGATGAACTACAGTCCAGACAGAATAAAACAACTTACTAGAAAAATGTTTCAAAAATAAAAGATTACACTTTTATTACACCCCCTAGGGTATATAATTAGTACAATGGAATAATTATAAGTTATTTCATGAAGCTGTACACATATAGCACTGCCTTTATAGGTAGTGTACTAAAGATATAAAACTGTTTTAAAGCGAAGGATAGCAAATAGATATTGTAGTTTTACGAATAGTGATGTTATGAAGCAAAGGTTTATGCGGTAATGTAACTTTGAATTAGAAATAAAAAGTTAACTGTTTTCTATATATCTTTAGTACAGTATCTATAATAGATATATACTCATCTACCAAGAGTAGAATGAGTCCTAACGTCGGTAATTCCGATAGTTGCTAAGTCGATAAAAATATCGGCTTTTTTAGTTGCATAAAAAGAGGTTGATAAAATGTATTCAAAAAGGTGCATGAACGGTCTTTGCAAGACATGTCCTGAAGAACAGACTTGCAAAGGTACAATAAAGACATCTAAATATAAAAATAAAAAAACAGTAGTAGACGGAATAGAATTTGATTCTAAGAAAGAGGCTAATAGATATCAAGAACTACTTTTGTTACAAAAGAATGGGATCATAACAGATTTAAAAAGACAAGTACCATATACTTTGGTACCTGCTTTTAATTTAGGTAGAAAAAGGTATAGACCAATGAGCTACATAGCAGATTTCGTTTACAAAGAAAATGGCAAAGAAGTAGTAGAGGACACAAAGGGTTATCGTACAGAAGTATATAAGATTAAGAAAAAGCTTATGGCTTATATATATCAAATAGAGATTAGAGAGGTGTAGATATGAACAAAGAAGTTTATGAATACAATAAAACACTTAATAGATTATGCGTAATTAGAAATAGTATTTCTATGATTTGCTTCACAATCTTGTCAATTTCATTTAATCACTGGTGGATAATTTTATTTTCAGCGTTTTTTACTGCTAGTATTAAGGATAGTGAATAAAAATGATAAATCTAAATGAAATAGCAATAATAGGACTAATAATAGCACCTTTTATCTATGTAATGACGGATCATTCAATTAGATGTAAAAGGAAGTTGAATAGGGAAGAGAGAAGGAAGAAAGGCAGGTATTGAAACATGAGTTTTATAAATGCGATATGGGAATTAATAAAAATAGTTGGTAGTCTAGCAATATTAGCATTAGTTATAGGAATATTAATTATAACAGTTCAATCTGTAATGGAAGCTATAAAGAAGGAATGATGTTCAATGGCATTAGATGAATATGGATTAACAATTAAACGAAGAAGATTTGCAGATTATTATTTAGAAAACCCTAATAATCAAGCAGAAGCTTATAAAAAAGCTGGTTATTCAGGAAGTAATGAGACTTGTAGAGTAGAAGCTTCTAAATTACTGAATAATCCTAACATAAAAGCCTATATAGAAATGAGACAAAAAGAAATAGCAGATAGAACTACGGTAACAGTAGAATTTATAGTAGAAAATGCTAAAAAAGTCTTAGAAAGGTCTCTACAAGAAGTTCCTGTAATGCGGTATAATTGTTATACAAAAGAATTAGAAGAAACAGGAGAATATCAATTTGATTCTAAAGGCGCTAACGGGGCTTTAAAATTATTGGGAGATACGATAGGAGCTTTTAAAGAAAAGAAAATATTAGAGCCTTCTATTCCAAAAAATAGCCCCCTTTTGGATATTATGGTTCAATTAAAAAAAGATTCCAGCAGTGAAATAAATGATGATGAATAGTCAAAACTATTCTTTTTTATTATCTCCTAAAATGATAGATCTTCTAAAAAGTAGTAATCCTGTTGATATTTTAGAAGGAACAACAAGTGCCGGAAAAACAACTATAGCTATTCCTAAATTTATGTTTGAAGTTGCTAATTCTAACATGAAATATCATGTTTTAGGAGGATTAGATACAGGAACAGTCGAAAAAAATCTTATTAATTCTGAAATGGGAATACTTGCAGTATTTAAAGGATTTGCTGAATATAACGGAAATGGCACAAGTAAAATCAAAATACCACATATAGTGTATCAAACATCAAATGGAGAAAAAATAATTTATGTTGTTGGATATGACAACAAGAAAAGATGGAAGAAAGTATTAGGTTCACAAAGTGGCTGTATTTATTTAGATGAGATAAATACTGCAGATATTGAATTTGTAAGAGAAATATGGCATAGAGCTAGGTATAGATTGGCAACGTTAAATCCAGATGATAATAACATGCCAATTTATAAAGAGTTTATTAATAGATCTAGACCAAATCCTAAATGGATTAACGATTGCCCAGAAGAGATAAGACAACAATTAATAGAACGTGAGCCAATAGGGGAAAAATGGGTACATTGGTTTTTTAATATGAATGATAATCTAAGTCTTACAGATGAAGATAAACAAAGAAAAATTGATGCTATCCCATTTGGAACAAAAATGTATAAAAATAAAATACAAGGTTTGCGAGGAAAAGCTACTGGCTTAGTATTTGATTTGCAAAAAGAAAATATTATTACAAGAGAAGAAGCTATGAGTTATAAATATATTGCTTTCTCTATTGGATGTGACACATCATATAGTAAAAAAACACATGATAAATTAACATTTGAATTAATAGGTATTACTGATAATAAAAAATGCGTTCTTTTAGAAGAAGAAACATTCAACAATAAAGATAGAGAACAACATTTCGCACCTAGCGATGTATTGCCAATGTTAACTAGATTTGCTAATAAGTGTTGCGAATTGTGGAATATTAAGCGCCCTTTAGATATATTTATAGATTCGGCAGATTCTGGAACATTATCGGAAGCTGAAAAATTCAAAAGAACTACTCATGTTATACATAACTTTTATCCAGCATGGAAAAAAACTGTTAATATAATAAGAATTCAACTGCAAAGATCGTGGATGAAAACCCTCGATTTTTTAATTGTAGACGAATGTAAAGATTATCTAACAGAATTGGATACTTATTCATATACAGAGGATGGAGAGTTAGAAGATGGTAATGATCATAGTATTCAAGGTGGTCAATATGGATGGCTTCCATACAAATCAAAAATAGGAAATTGGGAATTATTAAGAAAAATAGTAAACGATAAGGAAGGATGATGAAAGGATGGGATGGATTAAGAATATGGTAAAATCATGGTTAGATATAAATCCTGCAATGCCAAGAGGTTATACAATATTTGAAAATAAAGATTTTAAGACATTGTGTATTATAAATAGAATATGGCTTAGAGGAGACTCACACGAATTACAAGAATTGTATAAGCAATTAGATGATTGTCAGAATACGTTTTGGGCGAGTGTAGCAACTGCAGGGCTAGAAATAAAAAAATCGCATAGCGGACTGCCACAGTTAATGATAAATAAATTAACTGATATAGTGATAAGTGATTATAATGGAATAGAGTGTGACAATCCTATATTAAAAGAATATTGGGAAAAAGTTGCAAAAGAAAATTCCTTTGACGATCTGCTAGAAAGTATAATAACAGACGGAATTGCTATTGGGGATGGTGCATTAAAGTATTCGTTTGATAAATCATTATCTGAGTATCCGATATTAGAGTGGTATCCGGCAGAACAAGTCGATTTTGTATACAAAAGGGGAAAATTAATAGAAATTGATTTTGAGATGATTTATACCAATAATAGTAAAACATATCGATTAATCGAAAAAAGAGGTTATGGATATATTACATACGAGTTATATGATGGAGATAGTTTAGTACCAATCAATACATTAGAAGCAACAAAAGAATTAAAAAATATTGAATTTAATAATCAGATAATATTAGCAACTCCATTTATGGTAGATAAATCAAAAAGATATAAGGGAAGAGGGGCTTCAAAGTTCGAGGGAAAATATGATTCTTTTGACTCTCTTGATGAAATAATAAGTCAGTGGGTGGAAGCTGTTCGTTCTGGTAGAGCAACAAAATATATTCCAGAGTCACTTTGCCCTAGAGATCCAAAAACAGGCGAAACATTAGCACCTAATCCATTTGATAATAAATTTATCGCAACAGGGAATAATATGAGCGAAGATGGAAAGAACAAAATAAGTTTTGAACAACCAAAAATTCCTACGGAAAATTATCTGGAATCTTATATAACTTATTTAGGATTATGTATGCAAGGTCTAGTAAGTCCAAGTACATTAGGAATAGACATAAAAAAAATAACAGATGCCAATGCCTCTTATGAACGTCAAATGGAGAAAACCACAATGGCTACAAGAAGTGATATTATAAAAGCATTAAATAGTTTTATACCAAAAGTAGTAAATACTACATGGCTATTTATGAAGGTATTAGCAAATGAGGTATTACCTGATGAGGAAAACATAACACCTAAATTCAGTGAGTTTGATAGCCCTAGTTTTGATTCCCAAATTGAAACAATGAGTAAAGCTAGAACAAGTAATGTCCTGTCAATAGAAACAATGGTTGATGAATTATATGGGGATAGTAAATCAGATGAGTGGAAAAAGGAAGAAGTGTTACGTTTGAAAAATGAAATTGGTATATCTGTTGTTGATGAGCCATCCGTTAATCAGGATGGTTTTAATTTAACTGAAAATAGTGATGTTATAAATGAAGAATAGTATTGATATTAAAGAGATAGAAAAGGAAATTGAACTAGAACTAATAGATTCGATGAAAAGAAATCTTTCAAGACATTTGAAAGAAGAATTAGAAACAGGTTTTAATTATCCACAATGGCAAGCAGAAGCTCTTAAGGAATTAAAAAGATTTCAAAGAGAAAACAAAAGTATTGTGCGAGAAAAAACAAAAGGTCTAAATAGTGAAATATCAAAACAACTACAAGACGAACTTAAACAAGGCTCTAAAGGTGAATTAAAAAGATATAAAAAAGCTATGGGAAATAAATATAAATCAAATAAGAATTTGGCTCATAGCTTTTTTAGATTAAATGATAGGAAATTAACTTCACTAATAGAAGAAGTACAAAATGGTACTAAAAATGCTAATTATGGAGCATTACGTATGATGGATGACCAATATAGAAAAGTTATCTCAAAGGCAGTGATGTTCAGCAATTATGGTGCAGTATCACCTAAAAAAGCTATTGATATGGCTACTAAAGATTTTCTGAGTTCTGGAATTAATTGTATTGAGTACAAAGATGGCAGAAGAGTCAATATTGCAGATTATTGTGATATGGTTGTGAGAACTGCTAACACTAGAGCCCAATTGATAGGAGAAGGTCAGTTTAGACAGGAAATAGATGAACATCTAGTAAAACCTACTAAACATAATACTTCTTGCGAAAAGTGTGCCAAATGGGAAGGTAGAATACTTATAGATGATGTATATGCTGGTGGCAGTAAAAAGGATGGAAGTTATCCTCTATTAAGTGAAGCTATGGCACAAGGATTTTTTCATCCAAGATGTGAACATGGACTTCCCACATATTACAAAGAATTAGATGAAATTTATGAAGAGATAGATTCAATAGATATAGATAGGAAGCAGTATCAAGATGATCTTAACTATTGCAATTTGCAAATACAAAAATATAGAAGATTAGAAATAGGTTCGCTTGATGAAGAAAATATAAAAAAATATCATAATAAAATACAGCAATGGAAAGAGAAAAAACCTATTGATTTTATTGATAGAAAAGATAATAAACTTGTCAGTTCAAAATTAAATGAGTATGAAGAGAATATAATAAACAAAAAGTTAGAAAATGCATATATAATATCTTCTAATGGAGAAGTGTTTAAAATCCAAGGAAATGAGTACATGATTCGTCTTCCTGATTGGATAAGCACAGATAACGCCATTATTACTCATAATCATCCAATCAATCAAACTCATTTTTCTTTTAGTGCAGATGATATAAAACTGTTTTTAAATGGAAAGCTAAAAGAACTGAGAGGAATTGACGAAGAATATCAATATACAATAACAAGAACTTCAAAAACAAAATATGACAATCTAGAACTGATTGATAGCAAATTTAATTATGACTATCGCGTAGAAGCAATTGAACTGTCATATTTAGAAAAATTGGATATTGATAGGGATGAATATCATTATATTGTAAACAAACTAAGTGAAGAGTATAATTTTATTTATAAGAGGGTGAAAAGATGAGCTATGAAGAAGAAGGAAGAAAACTTGTAGAAAAACATAAAAAGGAATGGCTAGATATCTTAGAAAAATATAAAGATGCAGATAATAAATATCATAAAGAAAATCCAAACATATTAGACGGTAAAGCCCCTTCTTATGATGAATTAGAAAAATGTAGAAAGCAATTTAGTATTGATTTAAAAATGCTAAAAGAAAAATATAATCTGGACACTAAAAAGTAATAGTGTCTTTTTTATGGCAGGATAGTTTAGTGGTAGAATAGCAGTGTACCTTGCTGTTGAGGTTGGTTCGATTCCAGCTCCTGCAACCAAAGCTACAAGAGCTCTGTACATAATGTAGGTCGATATTTCTATCGACTTTTTTTGTGTCCAAACCCTTATGACCTTAAAAGGTGGAGAATAGTCATTCAAGACTTTAAAAAGGAGGAACATGATTATGAAGAATAATCAAAAACATCTATCACTCAATATTCAAAGATTTGCAGATGATGGAACAAATGCAGACGTTACAACTGTACAAAACGTAACACAAAATACTAGTCAACAGGAAAATCAATCAGTAATTGACTATAACAAGATTCAATCAATGATTGATAGTAGAAATTCCAAAACTGAAGATAGTATTTTAAAAAGCTACTTTCAAACTCAAGGATTAAGTGAAGATGAAATGAAACAAGCAATATCTTCATTTAAAACTCAAAGAGAAGAAAATAGTAAAAATCAGGTATTGGAAAGTGCAAGGTTACAGGACGATTTAAAAGTAGCTAATGATAAGTTATTACGAGGAAAGATTGAAAAAGAGGCAATATTACAGTCTCTAGATTTAAATATTGACTCAAAAACTATTCCTTATGTAATTAAGTTAGCTGATCTTAGTAGTGTAACTGATGATAAAGGTACAGTCAATACGGAAGCTGTTAAATCAGCATTACAAAAAGTTCTTGAAGATATACCTGGACTAAAAAGAGAAAATCCAAATTTAAGTAATTTAAAAATTGGAGCTGATAGTTTTCAAAATAGTGAGAGTAATATCGACAGCACATTATCCAAAATATTTGGAACAAAAAAATAAAAAAAGAAAGGATGATTTAAAATGGCAGAATTAAAATACGCCACATTGTTTAGTAGACACATTTTAGATTTGTATGATATCGAATTAAAATCAGTAAAATTATTCGGTTCTAATGAAGATATTCAAATTGTCAATGGTAAGGACATTAAACTACCAAAATTAAGCGTAGGAGGATATAAAGATCATAATAGAAGTTCGATGGGATTTAATACTGGATCATATTCTAATGATTATGAAACTAAGTCATTAGATCATGATCGTGATATTGAATTTCCAATTGATCCTTTGGATGTAGATGAATCTAATCAAGTTGTTTCAATTGCAAATATTCAAAAACGATTTGAGAAAAAACAAGCTATTCCAGAATTAGACTGCTATACATTTTCAAAATTATATGCAGAAGCTAAAAGAGTTGGTGCTAATATTGATACTGAAAAAATTACACCTGCTAATGTATTAACAAAGTTTGATGATGATATGGAAGCTTTGGAAGACGCTGGAGTGCCACTATCAAGATGTATTATGTATTGCACTGCAGAATATAAGAAAACTCTTAAAAATGCAGAGGGTATTACTAGAACATTAGATGTTAGTAAGGGTAATGGCTTAGATAGAAGAGTTCACTCTATGGAAGATTTAGGAGAAATCACTGTTGTACCTAAAGAAAGATTCAAAACTGCTTATAATTTTTCAGATGGTTATGCAGTTGCTTCTGATGGTGCTCAAATTAACTACATGATTATTGATCCAGAAGCCCAAGTCTCAAGAGTAAAATACTCATATATCACAGTATTCACTCCAGGACACGATAGCCGAACAGCTGATAAATATCTATACCAAAACAGAAGATTCAATGGTACTTTTGGATTAGATGAACAATTAAAAGTATCAACTAGAATCAATGCTGAAGCAACAGAATAATAGAAAGGAATGTAATTTATGATTGCTAAAAAAGATAATAAAGAATATTCAGTAACCAAAGAAACAAAAGCCATGTATTTAAAAGATGGCTATGATATTTATAACGACGATGGCAAAATTATCGAATATTCTCCTAAAAAAACTGTGTCTTATAACGAATATATTCAAAAAGTGAAGGAAAATGAAGAGTTAAAGGCACAATTGTCAAAGTTAACTCCGAAAAACAATAATGGCAAAATTTCAACACAAGAATAAAGGTATTTGCGAGGTTTTCTCAAAAGATAACATAGAGAAACTTCGCAAAGATCCTAATTATAAAGAAATTCTAATCAAAACCAAAGAAGAATTAAAAAATAAAGTCACAGAAGCAAAAGTCACAGAAGAAAATAAAGAAAAATAGGAGTGGTGACAATGAAAACACCATACTTACATCAAATTGAATTTAAAAATTTGCTAAATACGGAAATTAGTGAACAACAATTTCAACAATTATCAGTATTAGCAGAGCAAAAAATTAACCGTATATCTCATAATAGAATAATTGCAGTAGGATTTGAAAATCTAACTGAGTTTCAAAAAGAAAAAATTAAATTAGCAATGGCTTATCAAATTGATTATTTGTTAAAAAATGGTTTAGAAGATGATACTGAGGCTTTGAGTTATAGTGTTTTAGATATTTCTGTTAATGTAGATAAAAGTAACCAATCATATGCAGATAAAATACATATGTCTAATATTGCTTATAATTTTATGCAAGAAACTGGGCTATGTACAGGTGATTTTAAATGGCGCTAAGAGTCAAGAAACTGAGATTTCCCAAAGAACTTGCAAATACCGAATACTCTATTTCTTTAGATCAAGAAGGAGTTACAGAAGATGGAAGTCCTATAAGTGCATTTGAGAATGAAGGAAAATGTATTTTTTCTGAGAAATCAAAGCGAATTATAACAGAGGATGGAAGTCAAATAACTTTGCTTGGAAAAGTAGCAATAGAAGGAGATATAGCACCAGACTTGAAGGCGATAGCAAGTGGTAATATTATTTTGAATGGAAGAACTTATGAAATATATGCAGGATATAGACCAAGAAATCCCGATGGAAGTATCCTTTGTACTGAATTTGAGGTAATGTAATGAAGGTTACAAGTAAAATCAATAAAGCACATCTGAATATTATGAAGGAAGTTTTTCAAAGGGCGCAAATAAAAACCGTTGATGCCTTAAAGACTGATGTACAGAATTCACAGACTATGCCATTTGATAAAGGAACACTACAAAACGAAAGTATGCATGTTGATGATTCCAAAGTTAATAGCGGAAAAGTAGTTTTAGTACATTCTGGAATACCATATCCAAGACGTTTATATTTCCATCCGGAATTCAATTTTAAACAAGATCATAATTCAAAAGCAGGTGGTATGTGGTTTCATCCATATCTTACAGGTAGTAAAAAAGATGTGCCGCAACAACTTTTCAATAAGTTTGTTAAAAAGGAGAAAGATAATGTTATCAAAGATTAGAGATCATTTTAAAAACGAATTTCAATGGATAGATAGTATTTCAATTGGAAAAATCGATAATAATCAAGAAAAGGCTCTCTGCTTTTATCCTAGTAAAAGAGATAGTGGACATCAGAATACTTTTGGTGGCAAAAAAAATAGAGGATATAAACTAAAAAAGGTAACGATTCTATTAAGATATACAAAAAATCAAGTAAGTGCCGAAGATATGGCACAAAAAATATATGACTTTTTTGAGGAAAGGTCATTTTTAATTGATGAAAAAAGAGTATTTGTAGTAATGCAATGTGAAGATCCTATTTGGTTAGGAACAGATGACAGGGGCGTCTATGAATATTCTTTTGAATTAGATTTTTATAAAGAAAGGTAGGGAATAATATGGCAACATTTACAACTGGAGTAATGCCAGTTTATGATTTAGATTTTGCAATCGGAATTAAAGGTGAATCATCAGCTGATGAGGATATGAAAACCATTGCTGATATGAATAATTTTTCTATGAATATAACTAGTGATTCACAAGAATGGTATCCAATGGATGCTAAAGGATGGAGACGTCTTTTAGTAACTGCGAAGGCAATTACAATTTCACTAGCTGGAAAACGTAATTATGGCGACGAAGGAAATGATTATGTAGCAGGTCTAGCACTAAAAAATGGTAGATATTGTTGTTCTAAATTCAAATTAACATTTCCAAATGGAGACAAATTAGAGATGAAATGTGTATTAAAAATAACAAATTGGTTAGGTGGAGAATCTACAGATATACAACCGCTAGAATTTGATCTTGAAAGTGATGGAGAACCAGTATTTACAGAACATGCAAAAGCATAATGGGAGTAGAAAATAACTACTCCCTATTTTTTATAAATAATTAAGGAAAGAGGGAAAGTAAAATGAGAATAATTGATACTGAAAACAAAATCTTAACAGGAGATAATCATCCAAGTTTAAAAATTGGAGATAATTTATATATCGTAGATGATAGAAAATCTACACTGGACAAAATCACAGATGTACAATCCAATGATGAGTTATCACAAAGTGAGAAAGAACGAAAGATCTTTGAGTTTGCTTTTGGAGTTGAAAAAGCAAAGGAAATATTAGATATGGATTTAACTGTAGAAGGATATATTAATTTGACTTATTATACAATGAGTGCAATTACGGGAAAATCATTCGAAGAGATTAAAGAACAATCAGAAAAAAACTAATTTCCCAGGAAGCCTTTTATGATGAAGACTTTGACTGGGATGCAATAGTGGCTTCATTTGTTCAACAATATGGAATTAGACTTCATAGGGAATATGAAGAAATTTCGGCACAAGAATATTATCAATTGTTAACACGTCTAAATGGTGATACCCCTTTAGGAAATTTAATTCGTATTCGTTCAGAGAATGATTTCAAAAAAATCCAAGAAATGAGCAAAGAAGAAAAAGAAATAAGAAATAAATGGTCTGTTTTTAAAATGTCACAAAAATCAAGATTAAGTGATGAAGAAAAGAAAAGACAGACAAAATATTTTCATCAAATTGTAAAATCAATGTTCGGAGGTGATAATAGGTAATAATGCAAATGCAGGTACTGTATATTTTAATACAGCCTTCGATACTAAATCATATGATAAAAATATAAGAAATACATTATCAAGTACAGAAAATGCCTTTTCAAAAACATTTGGTAAAATTGGCAAAACAATAGCGCTTGCTCTTTCTGTAACAGCGATTTCTAAATTTACTAAATCATGTATTGATCTAGGATCAGATTTAGCAGAAGTACAAAACGTAGTTGATGTGGTTTTTCCGAATATAAATAGTCAAGTTAATAATTTTGCAAAAAATGCAATCAATCAATTTGGACTATCGGAATTGGCGACAAAGAAGTATATGGGTACTTTTGGTGCAATGTCTAAATCATTTGGTTTCTCAGAACAAGCAGCTTTCGAAATGTCAAAAACAGTTACTGGATTAGTTGGAGATGTTTCATCTTTTTATAATATAAGCCAAGAACTAGCATATACCAAATTAAAGTCTGTCTGGACAGGTGAAACGGAAACATTAAAAGATTTGGGTATTGTAATGACTCAAACTGCACTAAATGAATATGCTTTACGAAATGGTTTTTCAAAAACCATTGATAAGATGACGGAGGCTGAGAAAGTAAGCCTAAGATATTCATTTGTACAAAATCAATTGGCATCTGCAACTGGTGATTTTGCAAGAACAAGTGATGGCTGGGCAAATCAAGTTAGAGTTTTATCCCTTCGGTTTGATCAATTAAAAGCTAGTTTAGGACAAGGATTTATTAATTTATTTACTCCGATAGTTAAATGTTTAAACATTGTTATATCTAAACTGCAGGTAGTAGCAGATGGATTTAGCAAATTCACATCACTACTATTTGGAAAACAACAACAAGTAATTTCAAATACAGCATCACAGTATAACGATTTGGGTGCTAGTGCAATACAATCTGCCGACGACATTGCTAGTGCCTCTAAAAAGGTACAGAAGGCAGTAATGGGGTATGATAAACTCAATATATTAACTAATACCAAGAATAGTTCTTCTAGTGGTGGAGGAGGTTCTTCAAGTGGTATAGGCATTTCAACTCCAACAGTTTCAACACCAACAGTAGATGACACCATTAGTCCACAAATGCAAAAAATAGTAGACAAAATTATGTCTTATATAGAGCCTCTAAAGAAGATTAGTTTTGATAACTTAATAAATAGTTTTCATAATTTGCGGGATAGTTTAGGATTTCTAGCAGATGGGACGTTAGGGTTATTAGAGAGTTTCTATTTTAATCTGTTAGTTCCTATGGCAACTTATACAATAGAAGATTTTCTACCACATTTTTTTAACTCCACTGCAAAAGCTATAAAAAATATAGATTTTCCAAAAATACAAGACAGTTTAGAAACTTTATGGGAATCTCTAGTTCCGTTCAGAAAGAATATTGGAGAAGGGCTTCTATGGTTTTATGACAAAGTTTTATTGCCTGTTGCAGGCTGGACTATCAATGATGTAATACCCACGTTTTTAAGTTTATTATCCTCTGCTTTGGACATTTTAAACTCTGCTATCAAAGATATAAAACCATTATGGGATTGGTTTTGGGAAAATGCTTTATCACCAATAGCAAAATGGACTGGCGGAATAATAGTTAAAGTGTTAAATAGTATTGGCGATGCATTAAATTGGATAAGCAAAAATGAAGTTGCGATGGCTCTTCTTGAAGGTTTAGCAATTACAATAGGGATTATATCTGGGGCAATCGCAATCTATAACGGTGTGATGATAGTTTGTAATACAGTCACAGGTATTTTTGCTGGAATTATGGCTGTTTTAACGTCTCCAATTACACTTGTGATAGGTGTTATATCATTGTTAGTAGCTGGAATTTTACTACTAATTAAACATTGGGATGATGTTAGTGCAGCAGCAGGTGCATGTTGGAACTGGATAGTTAGTGTATGGAATGGTGCTTGTGAATGGTTTAATTCAACAATAATACAACCGTTAGGAAGTTTCTTTTCTGGAATGTGGGACGGATTAACAAATGGTGCATCTCAGGCATGGGAAGGAATTAAAAGTGTTTTTGCAAGTGTGGCTTCATTCTTTGGAAACATATTTGGAAATGCTTGGCAAACTGTTAAAAATGTCTTTTCGACAGGTGGAAAAATATTTGATGGTATTAAAGATGGAATTGTCAATGCTTTCAAAACTATAGTAAATACTATAATTAAGGGTATTAATAAAGTGGTTAGTATTCCTTTTGATGGAATTAATTCTGCATTAAAAAGAATTAAAGGAATTAATATAATGGGCGCTAAGCCATTTAATTGGATGCCTACTATAAAAGTGCCTCAAATTCCACAATTAGCAGAAGGAGCATGGTTTAAAGCAAGAAATCCGCAATTAGTCATGGTAGGTGAAGGAAAAAGTAACGAAATTGTAGCTCCAGAGCCAAAGTTAGATGATGCGATTGAAAGAGGATTCAAGAAATATGGTAATGGTGGAAGTGGCGGTAAACTTGAAATTACTATTATTCATAAATATCCAGATGGAAGAATGATGATTGATGAAATTAATGAAACTCAAGTTAAAGAAGGAAAAATATTATTAAATACTTAGGAAGTGATGAAATGAATGAGTTAATAAATAAATATGATTATTCAATTACACAAGAGGGGGTTACCTCTTTTTTTCATGCTCAAAAAGTAGCGTACTCATATCCACAGACAGATGGGGATGGAGCAGGTGCAACAGATGAAAATGTAATGTATTTAGATCCACTTCCTGAAAGAATGACTTTTATTGCAAAATATGAGGTACCAGAAGAAAAAGAAACTGTAAAATTATTGCAATGTGCTAAAAAAAGAAACGGAATAATCCGTTTCTTTGATTTTAGAGAGCAAAAATTCGTAGATAAGAAATGTTATATTGTTTTAGAAAATGTAGAACCAGAGTATTTAATAAATGGAGAGTTTGTTTGTAATGCTTATGAAGTAAGCTTTATACAACAAATACCAGATGAATATGTATAAGGCAAGCAATAAGTATCTAGAATTGGCAAGTGCATTATCTAGAGAGTCTAGATCAAAAATTGTATTAGATGGAAAAACATATGATGGTTCTAAGTATATAAAAACGTATCCAAAATTTTCACATGAGAACGAGAAAATGATTGGAGGATTTCCAATTAAATCTTGTTCTTTTGAATTTTGGATAAAAGACGGTTATATTGATTTTGAAAACAAAGAATTTGAAGTGTATAGGGGATTAATAATAGGTGGTTCAGTAGAGTGGATTCCACAAGGAATTTTTAAAGCCTCTGCAGAGGATATTAAAAGTTCTGATTCTGGATTATATCTAACAATTACAGCTTATGACAGAGCAAAGAAAGCAGGAACTATTTTGTTTGAAGATCCAAATGAATATCCTTGCAATAGTTTAGTTTGGATAAAAAAATCACTTTTAAAGTATGGCTACGAATTAGAAAACGAGGATTTTCCTCATAACGATATAATAACTGAAAAACCTAATTATCTAGAAACTACCTATCTAAGGGAAGCAATAAGTAGATATGCTGAAATGCGAGGTTGTATAGCACTGTTTTCTAGAACTGGTAAGGTAGAAATAAAAAAAACAACAGAAACAGGACTGAAATACTACTTCTATCAGTATTTGAAGTTAACAAAAGAAAAACAATTTGGAACTGTTGATATGGTTGTACTTGGAAGAAAAAATATAAATAATGATATTACATATCCAAGTGCACAAGAACTTCCTAATCCAAAGTTTGAGTGGAGAATTGAAGATAATCCATTTGTTGACTTAGTAAGAGAACAAAAAGCAGAATTTGTTTACAATAACTTGAAGAATTTATCAATCATTCCTTTCGAGGCAATCAATTTGTTAGATAATTTTTTATTAGATATAAATGATATTATAGAGATTCAAACTAAAGATGGAAGTTGGATAAAAACTACTATTTTATCAGTTCAAACCGAAAATAGAATCCGGTGTACGATTAAAGCAGGAGTACAAAATAAAACCACATCTAATTATCCACTCGCAGGAAGTACTAAGGAGTCAATAAAAAAGGTACAATTAGATGTAGATCACAATTCTCAAAGAATAGAAGCGCTTGCAAGTGAAGTAAACAAGTATGATGAGAAGATAAATACACTAGAGATGACAGTAGATGAGACAATTCTAAATATTAATCACAAATATGATTTTCTACGAGAAGAGGAAGGGAAAAACCAGTTAAAATTAGGTGATTCTTTAGAGTATCAGCCGATTTCGTTTGAATTGCAAGGAAATACCAAAAAAATACTTTATTTATATCCAGCAGAAAATCTTTTTGAAAAAAATAAATTAAGTTATCAAGTTGGAGCTGTAATTTCAAGTGGTGTTGTAAGTTCTCAGAGTGCTTGGAATTTAACTGATTTTATTGAAGTAAGTCAAAATGAAGATTATTGCATTAATAAAGCGTTAATTGGTGGGACTAACAATTTTGGTATTTGTTTTTACGATAGTAACAAAAATTTTGTTGTTGGCAAGAGTTGGAATTCGCTAGGATATAATAAAAATTCAGAATATAAAAATATAACTTTCAATGTTCCTAACAATGTAAAATTTGTTCGAATCAGTCTAAGAACTGCTACTAATATTAATTTATTGATAATAAAAAAGGGAATTATTGTATTTGATGGTGAACTTTCAAATTTATATCCTAATGACAATTTATATCCTATGGGCGTAACAGAAGGGAGTTGTGATTAATGAAATTAACACTATGCGTAGATAAACAACCAAGAAACAATCCTAGTGAAGAGATTCGAGAATATCAGTTTGATATTGGGTGTCCTCTTAGGTCAATTGATGATGTGTATGATAAATTAAAAATCATTACAGATGATGATAAAAAATTGCTTGGTACTATTATTCGAAGATGTTATATAGACAAATATGGCGTTTTAAGAAAATTAGAAGAAGAGCAACAAACAATACTAGATCTGCCTGAAATTACTCTTTTTGAGGGCGATAACTATGTATATATCAAAGAATTTACTGATTTAAATATGAAAATTCAGTATTTAACTAATTCAGAAATGAATAAGTTTTTCGCGATGAAAATGGAACTTAATTCTTCAATTAAACAGACAATGGATAAGATTTTGTTAGAAGTATCTAGAAAAGCTGACAATGAACAAGTCAGTGCAATGATTAAATTACTTGCCGATGAAATTGCTCTCAAGGTTTCTTCAGGAGATGTAGTAAATGCGCTTAACATCAGCACTCAATTAATTGAAATTGTTGGTAACAGGTTAAAAATCGATACTGATAATTTTAAACTAGATGAGAAAGGATATATGATTGCGACTGGTGCAAAATTTGTTGATGGTGATATTAATACAAATAAAGACGCGCATGTTGGAAACAATCTTTACGTTGGTGAAAATTCTGGTGGAAATCTCGATATGAAGTTTTTATATTTTAGTGATAAAACTTATTTAAGAAGAGCAAGAGTAAACAATTCAACAGAAGCCTTAAATTTAAATAGTGAGTTTGTCAATGTTAAGGGTCACGCAAGTTTTGATGATGAACCATCAATAGGATCTGATAAAAGATTAAAAACAAAAATAAAATGCATTAGCGATGTTTCTTGGATAAATGATCTTAAAATCAAAGAATATGAATACAAAAAAAACAAAAATAAAAAACATATTGGATTAATTGCACAAGATTATATAAATAAAGAATATGCAAAATACTTTTTACAAAAAGATGAAAATGATTTTTATTCAATTAGTTATAACAATATTACTAATGCTTTAATACAATATTGCCAAGAATTAAATAAAAGAGTAATTGAGCTAGAAAGAAGGTGTAATAATGAATGATGAAATTCAGGTATTAGATACAGATACACCAATCATTGAAAATACAGAATATACACCATACGAACGAATTAATTTTGAAAATGGAACTTTAGTTAAACCTGGAATAGTAGATATGCAAACTGGAGAATTCACTATGCCAGAATACAGTGGCAAAACTCCTATCAATGCAACAACCTTAAATCATATAGAAAGCGGTATTAAAAATCTAGAAAACTATGTCTTAAATAATAGTAGCGGAGGTTCAGGTGGAGGTAGTTCTGATCCAGTTGGAACGGTTAGAGCTTTTGCAGGTACTATAATTCCAGATGATTCTTTAGATTGCGACGGAGAACAATATTCGGTAACAGAGTATAGTGACCTATACGCAATTATCGGTACCGCCTTTAATTTACCAACCGATAATGATCCAACGAAATTTAGAACTCCAAATTTAAAAGGTAGAGTAATTGTAGGAATAGGAAATTTTGATACAACACATTCATTTACTTTAGCTAAAACTGGTGGAGAATATGAACATCAAATAACTATTGATGAAATGCCTGAACATTATCATCAAGGACTTACTTGGTCAGCTGAAAATGGTCAAGCAATTAATTTAAATGCAGGTTCAGGTGGTATTTCTATTTACAATTCTTGGAATGGTGCAGACAGTACTAAACCATCACCAATCTATACAGGAAAAGCGGGAGAATCTCAATCACATAATAATATGCAACCGTATTTGGCACTTCGTTATATTATCAAAGCAGTAAAAACAACTCCATTAATGGCAGAAGCAGAAAACAGTTTAGAAAGTGATAGTACTACTAATGCACCTACTATCCATGCAGTAAATCAAATAAAACATAATAATTTGATAACAAACGAATCTCCTGCTAAATGTGGCTACAAAGTAGATGGCAAGGATGTTTACGTTGTTAAAGTCAGTTTTAATGCACCTACGTCTACAAACAATTTAATAGTTAATAAAGAGATAGACATTCCAATTTCAAAAATTAAAATTCTTCCTGGTACTACGGGAATTTTAAGTGCTACAAACGGCGAAAATAATATTGTTTTTCCTGATTCAGGAGGAGCTGGCGGAGATAATTTTGCAAGACTGACAGTAAATAAGGCCTCAAATGGAAATGCAAATGTTTCAGCAATATTCGGACAACCTAGAAGCGGATACACGGTCGAAGTTAATGTTTATTTTATTTATAGATAGGAGAATAGGAGGTTGAAATGAAAAAAATATTAAATAAATTAGCTGAACTACTAGCTGATTCACTCTTAGATGGATTAAGCAAAAAACTAGATAAAATGAAAGAAGATATACAAGAAGATATTCGAAAAGTTGACGAGGAGTGCACAAAAAACTTCCTCGTTTCTTTTTTAAAAGAAGTTGAGCGAGGAGAAGAAATAGATGACGTAGAAAGAGAACGATTCTACGAAGCATACGATCATTATACAAACGAACTACATCTTAATTCGTATATTCATAAAAAAGTAAGTAAATTAGAGAAAGAAGGAAAACTATGAAAAATAAAACTTATGATATTTTAAAATTTATAGCACAGATTGTACTACCAGCCTTGGCTACGTTCTATGTAACTATAGCAGGGTTATGGGGATTACCTTTGAGTCAAGAGGTAAGTGGTACAATCATGGCTATAGATACTTTACTAGGAACAGTATTAATGATTTCTAGTTCAAACTATAAGAAAGAAGTTGATGAATAATATGAAATATTTTACTTTTGGAATGAAAAATATGAGAGTAACCCAGTCATATCATGGAACAGATTCTCACAAAACACATTGGTATAATTCAAAGAATTATGCAGATTATCCAATAGATATTGCTGGAAAAGATAGCGGTAGAGATGAATACTACGCTACTGTTGATATGAAAGTAAATGCAATATTTGGAGTTGGGAATGCCTATACAAATACAATATGGTTAGAGTCAACTGAAAAAGTTATGACTCCAAGTGGAGAAATGAAAGTATTTATTGGACTAACTCATTTTAGCGACAATGATCCTTACGCATCAAAATTTAAAGTAGGATCTATTGTAAGAGCAGGTGAACCTATTTGCCAAGAAGGAACAGATGGTGCAACTGCAAATCATATCCACTTAATTTGTGGAAATGCTGATAAAGGTACTGGAAATAAGTTAATTCAAAATTCAAACGGTAAATGGGTAAGTAATGGTTATTGCATGAAGCCAGAAGAAGTAATGTTTATTGATAGACAATTCACGACAGAATCATGGGGTGGATGCTTACCTTGGGTAGATAAACCACAAGAGAGAGATTACGAAAGTGAAATTCAACAATTAAAAGAAGAATTAGAAATCGTAAAAAACGAACGTGATTCGAAGAATCAATTAATTAATGAACTTACAAGTAAGTTAGAACAAATTAAAAGTATATGTGCGTAATTGAAAAAATATGATATAATATCTTTGCTAGCAAATATTATATTTGTTTATGGGGTGTTCAAATGCCTCTTTTTTATCTCATTCATTTCATGTGAAAAGAGAAACGGGATCGTCGTTGGCGTCCCTTGCATAGTAAAAGAGTCTAGTCACTTAATTGTGATTAGGCTCTTTTTTTGTTTGCATAAAAAAATTTTGTCAATAATATATATTAGAAAGGACTTGACAAAATGTTTGAAAAAGTACTAGAATATGTGACCAAAAAGTGTTATTCTATATTTAGAATAGAGAAAAGTAAAGGAGTGAGTCCAATGAATGGTATTTTAGACGCTAGGACCTTAGCTTGTTATATTATAAACCAATATAGTATTTTTACTAATCATACAAAAGAAATATCTAATATTAAACTTCAAAAGGCCTTATATTTTTTACTTGCCTATTGGGGTGGGTTTATCCGAAAGGGAAAAATGAATAATTCAGAGGAAATTATTGATGTTAATGAAATCCTCTTTTCTAATGAGGTTCAGGCTTGGGTATATGGACCAGTAGTTCCAGATGTTTTTCATGCACAAAAAGATGGTACTTTAAAGCAGTATGAGGAAAATTTGAATGAAGTGTTTGATTCTACACCTATGTTAGAAGAAACTATAAATTCTTTGCTTAATGATGTTTTTGCAGTTGCTGATTTTAAATTAGTTAGTACTTCTCATGAGGATAAATCTTGGCTTAATCACTTTGAAATGGAAAGTCAATTTCATAATGAGATAATGCCTCAAGAAGAAATCATTAGTGAGTATGCTTTAAGAGATGCCATTTAGTTCTAGATTTGCCACAACATCTACACTTCATACTACTGGATTAAAAGTTTCTGGTTTTAAAACCACAACTAAAAAAGTGAATTTTGATTTTGCGATGAAATCTGTAAATTTTCCATCACTTAACTTTACTAATTTTTTTGTTAAAAAGTCTCCTCTAATAAAATTTGTTAGAGGAGAGTATATTAGATTAGTAGATAATAAAATCAATTTAGATGATCATACTTTATATGCCCCCGCCTTAGTAACTTATAACAATGATCCATTATTGAAACTTAAACTAATCACTATAATTGAAAAAACTAGAAATATAAAAGTAGATAGATTACCTATAATTTATAAGTTTAAAAATAAAGAAAATCCGGAAGTTCAAATTTATGTAGCAAATGACATAACTAATAATTATGAAGTACTAGCAATAGACTTATATCATTTATTGATACCAGCTCCAGATAAAAGTAGAGGAGAAACTGTAGAACATTCTAAAGAAAAATATGAAAAGTATAAATTGGCAGACTACAATTTGTCAGAGATAAAAAGATAACTAGGATTCATTCCTAGTTTTTATATGCACATATTTTTTGTTGTATTTTAGTTAACTGTATGTTAACATTATAATAGGTGATAATATGAATAAAGAAGCAAAATTAAAGAGTGTTGAAATCATTAGAAAAGTATTTAAATTTAAAAAAATAAGAGTTGAGAAGATAAGAATCAAGAAAATATTTTCTAATTAATGTCGTAATTTGTCGAACGTATTTTCTCGCTTTTTTCTTGGTTTTGAAATATAATATGCAATCAAGAAAGGGGGAAGTATAATGTTGAAAAAATTTAAAAAAAGAGAGGTACAAGCCTTCATTGATAAATTTGAAATTAAGTGTACTTCAATAACGCTAGAAAAAATACAGAATGAATACTTTATCATCATAGATGAATTAATTCGATTCCAAATTCACAATGATTCACTTATAAAACAATTCATCTAGTAAATACTAGTAATGGTGATACGATGACCGTAATAGATGAATGCGTAAAAACAATTAGTATAATTTACAACGCAAGAATGGAATTATTTAAGAATACTAAAGTAGATCAGAAATTTAAAGAAAAATATTTGAAGAAATATGATGAGATACTAAATCGTCAATATGAACTACTTTGGGATATCATGACAGATATTACAGATAATTAATTTTAAATATTTCTTGGAAATCTAAATCAGGATAAGTCTCTTGAAACAGAGCTTGTCCTTTTTTGTGCCATTCATCTCTTAGTTTCTTATCAAAGTGTATTCCTCTGCAGTTTACTTGATCATGATGTTCACAAGTACATAAAGGGATTACTAACTTATATTTAATAGAATTCAATCTATTTCTTCCTCCAAAAACTTCATGCTTATTTACTGGAGAACGTCCACAAATAATACAGTGTTTTAGATCTTCAGTAAAGAGAGATTCTCTCTCTCGTTCTAGTTTTGCTAGCTTGCTAGATTTGGTTTTTAATTTGGTCGAATTCGAATTATTTGATTCCTTATACTTTTTAAAAGGACACTCTTTGCAATCTTTAAAAGGTATCCTATTTTTATCCTTTTTACATTCTAGTTTTTTATTAAATTTCTGTTTTAGATATATACATTTATTGTTCATATTTTTTAAATACTTTAATACAAAAAAATTACTCTAAAATTACTCCGAAATAGATAAAATGAGTGTAAAAAATGGAGTAAAAAAATAAAATATGAATATTTTTTTCTTTATTTTATAAGGATATTAATTATAAAATAAGTCCCACCTCAGGCACCAGATTGGTAGGAAACTCGAACTTTTCGGGTAACAATATAAAACGACTTGTCAAAAAGTCGTTTTTATGTTATTATGAATATGTCAAGGAAGCTTGCATAAAATAAAAAAGGGAATACTTAACTTTGGCGAGTTGAGTACTTACCTAAATTTGGTTAAGCACTTAATCTATGCTAGATTGAGTGCTATTTCTTTATAGATAGAATCATCAAAGAGACTATTAATAAAATGATAATTAATATTAGAAATGAGATTAGTAAATCTTTTTTCTTCATAATACCAAGCCTCCTTTCATAAGAAAGTTGGCAAGCACTCAACAATTAAGTTTTCCCTATACGCATTATACAAAGTAATATCTATAAAACAATAAATATAACTAAATTATGACAATCAGAATACACTTGTGAATTATAATTGTTGATGATAGGAGTAGATATATGAAAGATAATAATATACTTAATTTTTATAGAAATACAAGTTTATTTACTGATTTGGGTTTGTATCATAGTTTTGCTAAAAGTTTGCCTAATGATATAAAAACTTTATGTTTATTACTTAGAAATCAAATCATCCATCCTTTTGATTTAAAAGATGAAGAAGAAAAAAATAATCCAAATAGCTTTTATGGAGATATGACAAAAATATCTAGAACAAGTTTAATTTATGAAAATGATTTGTTTCCAACTGCTATAGCAATGATGTCAGAGTTATTAAGAAGGGATCCTCATTTTACGATAGAAAGAAAAATTGAGGATAAAATACACGTATGTTGTAGAGAAACATCAATTTTGTTAATCTCAATATTAAAAGCAAAAAATATCCCGGCAAGGGCAAGATGTGGCTTTACTCATGCTGTTAGTGAAATAAAAGGTGCTGGAGACCATTGGATTGTAGAATATTATAACGAATCTTTGAAAAAATGGGTATTAGTTGATCCTACTATGTGCTATGATGCTGAAACATTAGAGTATTTTAAGATTGATTATTCTTTAGTGGATATTCCACGAGATCAATTTATTTTTGCTGCTGATGCTTATTTGGGACTTAGAAACGGAAAATATAAGACTGAAGATATCTATTGTTTTTCTAATCCAAAGACTTTTGGCATAAAAGCGGCGATTCATGAATTGTTTTATGATTTTTATTCTTTAATGAATCATGAAATTCTTTTTTGTCAGGGTCCTAAATATCTAAATGATTGTCATTATGACTTAACTGATCAAGAATATCTTGAATTAGACGAGTTAGCCAAATTAATGTTAGATCCAGATAAAAACTTTGATACTCTTTATGATATATGGGAAAACAATGAGAAATTTAGAATTCTATCTGGTGGAATGAATGATTAAAAAATAAGGTGTTAGAGTATTAGAAAAAGTTTTTATGATAAATTTCTTAAAACTGTGTATAAAATTTTTAAAATGATGACATACTAATAATGGTGATAATATGCTCATTGTTGATGAATATGTAGAATTAATTCGTGCGATTTATGAAGCTAAAATCAAGTTATTTAAAAATACGGAAGTGGATTCAAAATTTAAAGAAAAATATCTTAAAAAATATGATGAAGTATTAAACCAGCAATATAAGTTATTGTGGAATACGATGACAGAAATTACTGATAATTTTTTTAAGTAACTACTAGATAAGTTTTATATAGCTTGAATAAGAACTTGTTAATGGTTCTTTTTTTTATTGTAAATTTAGCCTTTTTGTGATATAATAACGCTCGTTTAGAGGGGATATTATGAATTATGAAGAAGAATTAAAATCTAATGTATATCATGCGATTGAGTTAAAATCACAGGAGCTTTTAGCGAATGAAGAGTTTTCTTCTTTTTTAAACTCCCTTGTAGAGAGTCCCCATCACCCTTTATTGACAGATAAGAAGTGGATGTATGATCATGTCGAAGCATTATTTGTTCATGCCATGTTTTCTTATCAAAGAAACCAAGGACCAGAAGAGTACTACCTATTATTTAAAACCTTAATTGAAAAATATGATGTCGAGGAAGACTATGAAAAACTTTTAAATAATCCTGAGCACAGTTTTTGGTTTCAGTATAAATGGGAATTGTTCGCTGTAAATATAGTTGATTTTATCGCTCATGCGTTTGATTATCATGGTGTGTTAGAAGATTTGTTTCATAGAGATGATTTCCTTCATTATTTTTTTAAATATCCTAAGCTTTATAATCATAATAAATTAGAACATTTTAGTGATATTGGAATTAGTCAACTGTTGAACTATGAATCTTTTGCCTCTTATTACTTAGAAAACCCAGATCGATTGATCCGTCTTATGAGGATGAATCCGAGACTTTTGATTCCTCAAAAATTGTTTTTAGATAATCGTTTTAAAAAAATTGCTCATGATATCAATGTTGAAAACTTTTACTTCACAATGAGATTTGTTTGGGAATCTTCTAGTGGATTTCCTTGTTTAGAAGAACATCAAAAATTTTGTGATTATGAAGTGTCCCATGTAAATGAGGGGATTTTACCATGCTTAAGAGAAGAATATGACTCTTCTCCTGACGATGTAACTTTTAAATTATTTCAAATGGAACCTGACAAGTTAAAAAAACAAACGATTAGAAGAATCTTTGAACTTTCTAAGAAAGAAAAACTCCCTAAACTTGAGTTTTATCAAGAATTATCTAAATATATAGTAGTAGGATTATTGATGAGTCGATGTTTTGAAACCAGTCCTTATAACTTACTTATCGATATCAAAACTTTATTTCAATTCGCAAGAGACAACCAAAGAATACTACAAGGGGACTCTATTTATGAGTTTTTAATTCATTTTGAAGAATTTGATGTTTTTTATATTTTGGATTTTTATCAAAAAATAAAAGATTTACCTTTAAAGGATATATTATATGATGATTGGGAAAATCAAAGAATTGCTTTTATCGAAGAAATGAATCATAATTTAATGAATCCTAATCAATTAACCCCAATACAGAATAATGATGGAGTTCTATTCTATGATATTAGTAACCTAGAAAATTCAATTCTTGTTCATAATTCTAATGAATCAATGGTACAACCAGAAAAGATTAATCGGTTAATTCATCGAATTCAAACCGGAGAGAAACACAGGTTGTGTTTAAGTTTACAGGATTTAGATCATCAGGAGTTCTTTTGTAATGATAAAACGGATACGATTAAATTTGTTTATGGACCTTTAGACCCTATGAGAGTTGGAATTACGAATCATGAAGATGCTTATTCCCAAGGAATGACAACAGTTGAATATAATAATGTTTGGTATAAAAGAAGGCTTTATACATTAAAAGAATTTATGATGGATACTAGTGATTATAATGAGATTGATTATTTAATTAATGGAACTCCATTTCTTCCTATTGGAATTCTTTGTGAGAAGGAACCTACAAGTGAAGAAATTCTGGTTGCTAAGAAATTGAATATTGCTATTTTTTATCGTTTTAAGAAGTCTCATGAAAAAGACTCTTCTCCAAAACATAAGATGAGACAATTAACACAAAGATATGAGTGGCAAGTGGAAGAAATGAGATTATTTCCAAAAAATAAATAATTTTGTAGACAAAATTTCGTTGATTTATTAATATATAGCTAGCTTTGAAAGTAGTAAAAAGTAAAAGGTTTGGTGGTAAAATGAATTCAGAAAATCAAAATAAAATTATTCCATTCAATATTTCAGATCAATTTCCAATTGACTTTGGAATGGAAGACCCAGAAAATTGGGAAATTGTAGAAGAGGTAAAGAAGGATTCCCCTTGCGATGAAATGGGAAAGGTAACAACTTCTAAAGTTAAACAGTTACATAGACCAAAACAAGATTTATAAAAGATGGTTTGACCTATCTTTTTCTTTTTGCCGTAAATAAGTGTTAAGTATTGATTGTGTGCTTGTGAAAGTAATAAAAAAATGATATATTTGTAATAATAATAGAGGGGTGTACTATATGAATGAGAACATGGCAGTAGAGGCGATTCAAGATCCAATCGAACGAAAAATAGCCTATGAAAGTGCGAGAGGTAAAATTGGGTTACTAGAAGAAACAATGTCAGAGATGAATAGTCAAAAGCAACAAATCGAACGACTTTTAAGTGAAGAATTAAATAGTTATGAAGTAGATTTTAACAAGAATCAGGAAAGAGAAATTTCTCATCCTGAGTTTGCTAAAATAGATCAAGAACATCGACATAAAATTGATCAATTAAATTTAAAAAAGTTATCTTTAGAAAGAGAAATTGAGTCTAGAAGAAATACAATTCAAAGACTTTGGTGTCTGTGCTGGCTTTTAAAAATGCCTTATGGTGCGAAAGAAGTGAAAGTAACAAGAAACGATACAGGTGAAAAACTCACAGTTAGTAGAGAAGATGTTTATAATAAATATTTTAGAATTGTCATGAATTCAGAAAAGAGTAGATTAATAAACGAACAGAGTTTTCTTAGATTACAACTAGATTTTAATAATATTCCAGAATTTTTAGTTCACCCAGAAAACGAGTTTTATGCAGAAAACTTTTCGACTAGTGAAAAACTTGCCTCAGTCAAAGATCAACTTGAGGTTTTACACGATTATGAAAGGCAAGCAAAAGGAAAGTATACGGGAATGATTGATTGTTCCAGTCTTGTGATTGGAGACTTTATGAATGATAATAGTGAGCATTTATTTAATCAATTATTTTTAGGTAGCGAAGAAGATAAAAAAGGAAGAGCAATGTAAGAGATTACAAAGCTCTTTTTAATTAAGAAAAAATTCCAAAAGAAGAAACTCGTGGTATAATAATAAATAGTATTTATGAATTACCCAAATTTTATTAGGAGGAACATTATGAAAGATAGATTAGAACTTAGTGAAGTTGAACATGTTGCTGATTTAGCAAGAATTGAATTAACGGAGGAAGAAAAGGAGCAATATGCGATTGATTTGAAGAAATTACTAGACGAGGTAGAGAAAATCAGTGAGATTAAAAACTATGATGAAGAATTATTAATCACTCCTGTAGAACATACAGTAGAGCTTAGAGAAGATAAAAATGAAAGAACGATTTCTTTTGAAGAAGTAAAGAAAAATGCGCCAAAGACGAGTGGAAATTTTGTGGAAGTGCCGGTGATGATTCATGAGTAAATATTTAGATAAAAGTATTGTAGAAATTCACGAACTGCTAAAGAAAAAAGAAATCTGTCCGATTGACTTAGTAGAAGAAGCATTTGATAGGATTGAATCAAATAAGGAATTAAATTGTTTTATTACCTTAAATAAGGAAGAAGCGTTGAAAGAAGCGAAGGAATTAGAAAACTTAGAGGTGGATAATCTTCTTTTTGGAATTCCAGTTGCTGTTAAGGATAATATTTCAACAAGAGGACTTAGAACGACTTGTGCCTCTAAAATGCTAGAAAATTATGAGCCAATTTATGATGCAACCGTAGTTCAAAAAATCAAAGACAAGCATATGATTATGATAGGGAAAACCAATATGGATGAATTCGCTATGGGGTCAACTAGTAGAACCAGTTATTTTGGTGCCCCTAAAAACCCTTGGAATCAAGAGAAAATTACAGGTGGTTCTTCTGGAGGAAGTGCTGCTTGTATTTCAGCAAGGCTTGTCCCTTTTGCTCTAGGGAGTGATACTGGAGGATCTATTAGGCAACCTGCCAGTTATACAGGAATTGTTGGAATGAAGCCTACCTATGGAAGGGTTTCTCGTTATGGATTAGTAGCTTTTGCATCTAGTCTTGATCAAATAGGACCTATGACTAGAAATGTCTATGAAAACGCACTTCTTTTAAATAGTTTGGTAGGAAGAGATTCTCATGATTTAACGAGCGTTTCCCGCGAAGAGGAAGATTTTACTAGATGGATTGGAAAAGATATTAAGGGGATGAAAATTGGTGTTCCTAACTATTTTATGAGTGATATCGTAAGTTCAGAAATTCGTGATAAAATGCAAGAAATGATGAATCTTTTAAAAGAGAAGGGAGCGACTGTTGATTTCATTGATATCGATTACATAGAAAACGCAGTTACCTTATATCAAATTATTGCGATGGGAGAAGCAAGTAGTAACCTTGCTCGTTTTGATGGCGTTAGATTTGGTTATTCTGCTAAGGATCCAGAGTCTGTAGAAGATTTATATCGTAAAACTCGGGCAGAGGGATTTGGAAAAGAAGTAAAGAGAAGAATTATGGTAGGTTCTTACTTATTAAGTGGGGATAATGCAGTTACTTATTACAATAAGGCATTGCAAATTCGTGATGATATTAGAAAAAGCTTCCAAAAAGCATTTGAAACTTATGATTTAATTATTGGACCAACGACAACTACGGTTGCTTATAATCTAGATCAAGATATTGACGATCCAATTAAATCTTTCTTAGATGATGTGTTGGTAATTCCGGTAAATATGGCTGGTCTTCCTGGAATGAATGTTCCAATCGGATTCAATAAAGATCATATGCCAATTGGAATGCATATTATTGGAAATTCTTTCGAGGAAGCTAAAATGTATCAATTCGCTGCCTTTATTGAAAAAGAACTCAATTTAGATTTAGTACCAGGAGGTGATATTGGTGAATAAGGAATATCAAGTAACCGCAGGAACTGAGGTTCACTGTGAATTAAAAAGTAATACAAAAATGTTTTCTGATTCCTATAATAACTATGGGACATTTGCCAATACAAATATTAATGAAATCGATTTTGCTTATCCTGGAACTTTGCCAACGATTAATGCTTATGCCGTAGAATTAGCCCTAAAAGCAGCACTTGCCCTAAATTGTAAAATTAATAAGAAAATGCACTTCGATCGGAAAAACTATTTTTATCCAGATTTACCAAAAGGTTATCAAATTACTCAAGCAAGAAGTCCAATTGGAGTCGATGGATACTTAGAAATCGAGGTAGATGGCGTTACCAAAAAAATTGGAATTCATGATATTCATATTGAGGAAGACACTTGTAAAAGTACCCATTATAAAGATAAGTCATTTTTAGATTTTAACCGTAGTGGAGTTCCTTTAATTGAAATTGTTTCAGAACCAGATTTAAAAAGTGATAAAGAAACAGTTGCTTACTTAGAAAAGCTTAGAGAGACACTTTTATATTTGAATGTTTCTGATTGTAAAATTGAAGAGGGAAGTATGCGATGTGATGTCAATGTTTCCGTTTCTAAAACAGAAGTGCTTGGGACTAGAACTGAAACAAAAAATGTCGGATCTATCAGTAGCGCTGGAATGGCTGTTTTAGCAGAAGCAAAACGTCAAATTGAAGAATTAGAACGTGGTGGAATCATTCGTGAGGAAACAAGAAGATACGATGAAAAAGAAAATAAAACGATTCTAATGCGTGTCAAAGAAGTAGGAAATGACTATCGATATTTTCCAGAACCAGATATTCCATTTATGGTACTTGAAGATTCTTATATTGAGGAAGTAAGAGACAGTCTTGAAGTTTTGCCAGATGAGAGAAGAAAAATGTATTTAGAAAAAGGAATATCTCTTGTCAATGCGAATAAACTGATTCAAAATAAACAATTGAGTGATTATTTACTAGGTTTAGAAAAAATTGACTTAGTAATCGCTAGTAATCTATTACTAGGAGATATTTCTGCTTATCTCAATAGAACCGAAAAAAGTTTAGACGATACCAATTTAACGAAGGAAAAATTTTCTGATTTAGTACAAAAATTAGCGAAAAAAGAGATTACCAATAAAGTATTTAAAGATATTTTAGTTGAATTGATGGAAACTGAGTTAACCGTTCAAGAAATCATTGCCTCTAAAGGAATTGAAACGATCAGTGATGAATCTTCTCTTAGAGAAATCGTAAATCATGTCATTGAAGAAAACAGTGAAAGTGTTCAGGATTATAAATCTGGAAAAGACCGCGCAATCAAATATTTAATGGGACAAATTATGAAGGAAACTAAGGGTAGTGCTAATCCTTCTTTAGTAAATCAATTACTAGTAGAGGAATTATCAAAACGATAATGTTTGCGAAAGTGAAAAAGATATTGTATAATCTTACTATAATCAAAGGAGTTGGATAAATATGATGAAATTGGTGAAAAAAAATAAATTTACCATTGTCGTTGTTGTACTTTTTGTTATATTCATGTTTGGTGTTTCTGAAATAAAAAAAGTGTTCTTTGCGAACGATGGAGCTGTGTATGGAGATCGTTTGGTTGGAAAGGTAGAAGTTGATAAGGAAACTTATAATCAATTAAAAGAACAGATTCAGCAGAAGGAAAAGGTAGAGTCCGTAGAAGTTCGTGAAAATGGTCGTTTAATTAATCTTTCTATTACTGTTGCAAATGATACGTCATTAGAAGAAGCAAAGGCAGTTACCGATGGAATGATCGATTTATTTACAGATAGTCAAAAAGGGTACTATGATTTTCAAGCATTTATTTATAAAACAGATGCCGCTGAAAATAATTTTCCAATTATTGGATATCGGCATCATAACAGTTCTGTATTTGTTTGGTCAAAAGATCGAGATAAAACAGATATTAGTAGTTAGAGGGTGAACCCATGAAAAAGAAATTAATTATTATTTTACCAATTGTAATCGCACTGTTTGTTTTTGTTGGTGTATATTACTATTTGAATTATAAAGATGATAGAACGAATTTAACAGTAAGAGAAAAGCGTTGGATTTCAGCAAACTCTGAAAAAAAATATGATTTGGAAATTATCAATGATATTCCTGTGTATTCTATGGATGGTTCTGGTGTTATCTTTAACTTTATTAAAAGTTTCGAGGTTGATACTGGGTTGGAATTTAATAAAATCCCTTATCCTAAAACCTCTCTTTCCTCAGGAACAGGTTTAAGGTTCCGTCTACTTGATAATGATACAAAACAAACGAATAAGGATTTACTTGTATTTGAGGATGGATATGTAGCGATTAGTAAAAACGATATTCGTTATGATGAAATTGGCGAACTAAAAAATAAAGTCATTGGAGTATTTACGACAGATGTTGGAGAACTTAGTTATTACTTAAGAACCGCTTCTGAGATTACTTATAAAACTTACGAAACAATCGATGCTATGATGACTGATTTTGAGCAAGATACGGTAGAGATGATTATTTTACCACAGATTTTATACCTAGATCAGACAGTTGTAAATAACAATTACCATATTAATTACTATTTTACAGAGATTTCTAAAAGATTAGTTTTAACTTTATCTGATGATAATCAAGAACTGAATCAAGTAGTTCGTAAGTACTATGAGAAGTGGAAAAAAGAAAGTTATGTTACTTCTTATAATAAAGAATATTTAGATTATTATGCTTCTAAAAATGGTATTAATGATAAAACCAAAGCGGATTTAGTATCAAAATCTTATGTCTATGGATATGTTGAAAATGCTCCTTATGAACTAAATATTGATGGAGTACCAAAAGGAGTCGCTAGCGAATACGTTGCTAGAATGTTAAGATTAACAGGCATTGATTTTACCTATAAGAAATATAAATCCATTGATCAGTTAAATCAGGCAATCGATCGAGGAGAAGTAGACCTTTATTTCAATTATTCTGGATATACCACCTCTGATTATACCGCTACACTTTCTCCTACAATAGAACAATATGTGGTACTTGGCGTTCCAAAGGAAGGAAATGTAATCCAGACATTTGAAAGTTTAAAGAACAAAGATGTTAAAATGCTAAAAAATAATTTGATTACAAAATATTTTACTGAAAATAGTAAAGCCAATATTAAAGAAGTAGATAGTTTAGATCAATTGACTAAGGGTAATGGTTTAGTAATTGTAGATAAAGAAGTTTATAATTACTATAAAAATAGTAAATTTCAAAAATATGAAGTCTTATACTCTGACTTTATGAATAATAATTTTACATTTATGGTTTATAAAGGAAATGAAGAGTTCTATGACTTGTTTAACTATATCATTACAACAAATTCTTATTATAATTACCGTTCAAGTGGATTAAATACCTTAGACTTATCTTTAGTAGAAAGAACAAGTTTCCAAGAATTATATTTAATCGTATTAGGAATTGCTTTATTACCAATCTTAATTATCTTAGCTTTCTTAGTCTTCTTTAAGAAGAAGAAGAAAATTACAGAAGTTAGAAAAGAAGATCGTCGTAAGTATACGGATATCTTAACATCTTTAAAGAATCGTAATTATTTGAACTTAAATATGGAATTGTGGGAAGATAGTAAAGTTTATCCACAGGCAGTGTTAATTATCGATTTGAATAATGTAAAATATGTAAATGATAATTATGGTCATGAAGCAGGAGATAATTTGATTATTTCAGCAGCATCAATTTTGGTAAATACACAATTAGAAAATAGTGAGATTATTCGAACTGATGGAAATGAATTCTTAATTTACCTTGTTGGTTATAGTGAGAAGCAAGTAGAAACTTATAGTAAAAAACTAACCAAAGAGTTGAAGGATTTACCACATGGTTTTGGTGCATCTATCGGATATAGTATGATTGTAGATGATATTAAAACAATTGATGATGCGATTAATGAAGCAACGCTAGATATGAGAACAGTAAAAGAAAAAGTCAAATAGGAATGTGATATTTATGAAAAAAGAAATGAAGAAGTTTTTTCGTAAAGTTTTTGAAACAATCAATAAGCCAGAAATGAGGATCTTACCAGGTCAACTGGCTTTTTTTCTTGTTTTATCTATTGTTCCCTTAGTCGCCTTGATTGCTGCGATTGCCTCTAATTTTTTAGTCTCGATAGAATCTTTGATTGAATTAATTAATCGAACTTTTCCGAAAGATGCAGCGGAATTAATCAGTCAGGCAATTGGTGGAAAAAGTTTAAATTTAAACATTGTCATTTTTTATAGTTCAGCATTCATTTTAGCCTCTAATGGACCACATTCTATGATTATTGGATCTAACTTGCTTTATAAGATCCCAGATAAAGATTTATTAACACGTAGAATAAAAGCTTTATTTATGACTGTTGTATTGGTTTTACTACTGATTTTCATGTTGATTGTTCCTGTATTTGGGGATACTATTGTTTCTATGATTACACAATTTATTGAATCAGATTCCATTAATCATATGATTAAACTTACTTATTCCTTATTGAAATATCCGATTTCTATATTTTTTATCTTTTTCTGTGTAAAACTTCTTTATGTAATGGCACCAGATAAACAAATTCCGTCAAAATCTACAACTTATGGCGCTATTTTTACAACGATTGCGTGGATATTGACAACAGAAATCTATTCTTTTTATACAGAAGTATTTGCCAAATACAATTTACTCTATGGAAGTATTGCGAATTTGATTATTCTTCTGTTGTGGGTATATTTACTTTCCTATATTTTTGTTCTCGGTATGGCGCTTAATGCGAATAGTGAGATAGCAGATCATAAGTTAAAAGAAGTCAAATAATGGCTTCTTTTTCAGTATTAGTAATTCTATATATTACAAGATTGTCATATTTTTCTAAAGTGAATAAATTGCCATTTTATTTTGTTGGTGCTATAATGTAAAAGAGGAAGGTTGGTGCTAGCCTAATGAAAAAGATGAAAAAAGAAATGATAAAGCTTTGGACTAAAACAAAGAAAATAGCTACTCATGTAGTTTTAAATCCAAAGCGTTCCTGTATCTTTGTATTTAATAGTTGTGTTGAAGTAATCAGATCTAATGTTCTTTTCTTTGTATTTTTAATTGTTAATTTATTTGCTTCTACATTACTTCGTTATTTTACAATTCATACTTGGGAAAACATTCTAAATATAAAACCAATTATTGCTGATTTAGCTATTATATTAGCAATTGGGGGACTTAGTTTCTTTATGAAAAAAAAGAATCGTTTTCCTTATCTGTTTACAATGTCACTCATTTTGAGTATTTTATGTATTATTAATTCTCTTTATTATACTTTCTATACTTCATTTGTATCGGTTTCTTTACTAGGGACATTAGAATATTTATTTCAAGTAGGAGACGCTGTAACAAAGAACGTATTTAAAATTCAAGACTTTTCTTATTTATTTGCGCCAATTGCTTTACTTTTAGTACATCTAAAAATTAAAAGAAATCAAAAAGATAAGGTACCAAAGGATTTGGAAAAAAGAGATAATAAAAAAGCCATTGTGTCGCTATCTACAGCTTTGGTTTTAGCACTAATCTTTATTACGATGTTGACTTCTCTTGAGATTGGAAGATTCTCTAAACAGTGGAATCGTGAATACATTGTTATGAAATTTGGTATTTATACTTATCACTTAAATGATCTTGTAAAAAGTATTGAACCTAAAATTACCAGTTTATTTGGTTATGATAATGCGTTAAGAATTTTTAACGAGTATTATAAGGATGTTCCAAGCGAACAACAAACAGTTAATGAATATACTGGAATTTTTGAGGGAAAAAATATTATTTCTATTCATTGTGAAAGTATGCAACAAGTAAATATGACCTTAAGTTTTAACGGTCAAGAATTAACTCCTAATTTAAATAAACTTGCGAGTGAGTCACTTTACTTTAGTAACTTTTATTCACAAGTGAGTGTCGGGACATCTAGTGATAGTGAATTTACTTTAAATACATCATTGATGCCTACCAATACAGGAACAGCCTTTGTTAGTTATTTTAATCGTGATTATGTGTCAATTCCTAAATTACTAAAAGAAAAGGGATACTCTACATTCAGTATGCATGCGAATAATGGATCTTATTGGAATCGTAACGTTATGCATGAATCTTTAGGATATGATAGATTTTATAGTAAAAAAGATTATGAAATCGATGAGGTCATTGGCCTTGGATTATCGGATAAATCATTCTTTAAACAATCAATTGAGAAGATTAAAGAAATTAATAAAAAGGGAAAACCATATTATGGAACTGTTTTAATGCTTACGAATCATACTCCATTTGCGGATGTAGATAAATATGGGGATTTTGCGGTAGATATTAAGGAAGATGCTCTAGATGAAGAGGGAAATCCAATTATTAATGAAGAGACAGGGGAAGTAGAACAAGTTGTATATCCTTATATGGAAGGAACAAAATTAGGAAATTACTTTAAATCTGTTCACTATGCAGATGAGGCTCTTGGCGAGTTCTTAACTGGATTAGAAGAAGCGGGATTGATGGAAAATACAGTAATTGTACTTTATGGAGATCATGATGCTCGTTTGCCGAAGGCAGATTATAATCGTTTGTTCAATTATGATAAAGAAAACGATGCAACATTACCAGCGGAAACAGAAGGATTCTATAAAGTAGATAGTTACCAATATGAATTACTTAGAAAAGTTCCATTCTTAATTTATAGTAAAGAAACAAAAGAGTCTTTACACAAAGAAATTACTACGGTTATGGGAATGTATGATGTTATGCCAACGTTAGGGAACATGTTTGGTTTCTATAATAAGTATCAGTTAGGGAAAGATATTTTTAATACAACGGATGATAATATTGTAGTCTTCCCAAATGGAAATTGGATGACCAATAAAATTTATTATAATACACAAAAAGGAAATTTCCTTCCATTAAAGGAAGAAGCTATTTCAGAAGAGTATATTGTAGAATGTCAACAGTATGCAGAAAAATTACTGGAAGCTTCTAATTCACTGATTGTTTTTGACTTAATAAAAAAGGAAAAGGAAGCAGTTCAATCTGAGTCAGACTATATTGAAGAAAAGGTTGCTGAATAATGAATAAGAAAACGAAAGTAAATCAAAAAAAGGACTCTAAAAAGGGTCAAAGTAGTGGTTTAATTGTTATGTTTTTATTATTACTTCTTGGACTAGCAGTTGGTGGATGTTACTACTTTTATCGTGAATTTTTTACCTCGAAGTCGAGTGGAATTACAGTAGTATCAAAAATGGACGATTATTCGTATTATCTAAATAGTAATACAACAAGACTTTACAAAAAATACTATAAACTTTTAGAAAAGGAATTGTCTGATTCCAAAGTGGATGAGAGGGAATATGTTTCATTACTTGCCCAATTGTTTACCATTGATTTTTATACATTGAATAATAAATTGACAAACCGGGATATTGGTGGCATTCAATTTGTTGCTTCTAGTTTACAGGAACGTTTTAAAGAGGAAGCCTCTAATACTGTTTATAAGTATGTTAGAAATAATACGAATCAGAGGCGGAATCAAAGATTACCAGAAGTAAATAAATCAACAGTTTTAAAGGTTTCAAATTCTGAATATACAAAGGGTGATTTTTCTGATTCTTCTGGGTTTATTGTAACAGTTGAGTTAGAATACGTCGAGGATTTAGATTATCCTACGAAGCTCAAACTGTTCTTTGTTCACGAGGAAAATAAACTTGTCTTAGTTGAAATTACAGAAGAAAGTTAAATAGAAAATAAAAAATACCTGATTTTAGGTATTTTTTTTGGTTGATTTCTCCCTTTTTATAAATAATATTAATTAGGGAGGGAAATACTTCCTTAGGGCTCAAAATGGAACGATTTAATCATTTCTGGCTCTTGTAGTCCTAAGTTAATTTTCATTGTTTTACTAACTTCTTCAATACTATCTTCATCTAGGATATAATTCCATAGTTTCTGTTTTAGATTTGAGTAATAAATCATTTTACCACTACCTTTTAATCTTAATTGCTCTATATTAAGTGCATCTCCATCTTGATAGTTGGTAGATGTGATAATTTCTTTAAATACGTTATAAAAAGATAGGATTTCGTTGGTTGTTAGATTTGTATCTAAATTATTAGAAACAGTTTCTAGAATATCGAGAATGGTATTAATATTTCGAATTGTCGTCATTTTGTTAATCATGGCTTTGATAATTGTTTGTTGATTGTAACCACGATCAATGTCCCCTTGGGCAAGATCATAACGATTTCTTGCGAATACTAGAGCATGTTCTCCATCTAGTAGTTGAACTCCTTTGTCAATACAAATAGTTCCTTGTCGATTTGAATCGTCGGTGCATAATCTTTTTGGTACTTCTACTTCAACCCCACCTAGTGCATCTACTAGATTTACAACACCTTTGAAATTGATTTTGACATAGTAATCAATGTTAATATCAAAAGTATTTTCGATTGTTTGCATCATACATTCAGTTCCATACCAGCCAGCGTGAGTTAGTTTGTTTCTTTTGTTGTTTTTACACGCAATAGGGAGATAACTATCTCTTGGAATTGACATCATTGTTGTATTATAGGTATCTGGATTAAAAGTAAGTAGAATTAAGGAGTCCCCATTTGCATAAGCATTTTTCTTTAGTCCATCCTTTTCACTATCTACTCCCATTAATAAAACTGTAAATGGTTTGTTAACCGATTTTTCGGTATTGACAGATTCTATTTCATCTTTGTCTACATCTTTGTCTTTGCTGGCAATTACTTTCAAATCATCTGCAATATTTTCATAACCTTCTGTAGTAGAAAACATTTCTTTATAATTGCTAGATATTAGCATAGCGTCAATCGTGTGATTGTATAAGTCATGTAGCATAATCGCGACATCATCATAGTCTTGGATTGTGTTATCTTTGTCTAATTTATTTTCTTCAATTAGTTCTTTGGCGATAATATAGTTGTCAATGGAAAGTGTATCGTTTAGCATACCAATTTTTAGTTCTGTGACATCTTCAATGGTATTCACTGTACTATCATTTTTGGCAACTAGATACGAACTATAAGTAATTTTCTTTTTATTAATAGAGTTTAAAGAACCGTATGCTTCTCCAATTAAGTTAGCTGCGAATAGATTAATTGAGACAAAAACAAACATTACAAAAAGTGCAAGAAATCTTTTTAAATTTTTCTTATAATAAAAGAAAATAAAATCGATTGTTAAAAGAATTAAAACTACAATACCACGAATGACTGGTTCTATTGGGCCTAATTGACTAATTTGATAAATTAAAAGTAGGCTCGTTATAATACTTAGTAGTACAAATATATTATTAAGTTTTAATTTCAATTTCTTCTTCTTTTTTACTTTTGTCATATTACCATCCCTAAATTTATTATAACCAAAAACTTTGATTTCTAGTCTAAAAGTAAATATTTGATGAAAATTTGACAAAAAAAAGAAGAAAAAAATGTCAACCATTATAAATATTTTATCGAAAATTGAGTTTTCAACTATTCTTTGATATAATGTAGTTGAAAAGTTCATAAAGGAGGGAAAAAATGAAACAAGTATTAAAAATTTTTGGTGTATTATTTGTCGTTTTCTCCTTTACAGAAGTAAATGCTTTATCTGCCGCACAAGTTCGAAATCGTGGAAATGTTTGTCCAGTTATTGAACTTGCAAATGCAAAAGAGGATGGTTCTTTAGAAACCGTTGCTTGTTATAATTCTTATGAGGAAGCAAAACAAGCAATGAATGCTACGGCAAATGATAATTTAGCCATTGTACAAAATGGAATGATTATTGATGCGAAATATGCATTAGTTGATTATGATCAAAATACAAATGCAGGATATACCAATGTGTATGGGAATGTATACTTGAGTACCTTACTTACTTATATTCGTGGTGGAAATACAGATGATGCAGTATTTTTAGGAATGGATCCTGGAACTGGAAGAATTAAAATCAAAGTAAGTGGAGTGGTAGGATATATTGCCCGATATGAATACGAAGGTAAAGGTCAGAATCAACTTTATGATATTGTTCCGCTTTCATGGGTAAGAAGTCCAAGTTATTATCAGATTACTTCTTCGGAAATCATTCATGTGATTCCAGCAAATGTTTATGGAGATAAGACAACTTCTTCCATTGTAATTGGAAAAAAGCCAACTATGGTTTCACCAGGAAACTATTATAGTTATGATGGACAATATTTTTATACCGATTTAAAAACTATGATTCGAGATTATCAAGCAGGTGTGACTACTGGAGCGGTTAATGCGAATGAACCTTATTATAACTACTATCAATATTTAAACTTCCGTACAAAAACGAATTATAATGCAGCAAACTTAAATCAATTTATCGCAAATCGTGGTTATGGAGATAGAAAAATGGCAAATACGGGGGATGCCTTTATCACTGCACAAGAAAAATATGGGGTGAATGCGGCTTTGATGTTTGCTATTGGTATTAATGAATCTGCTTATGGCACTAGCGATATTTCTATCAAGAAAAATAATATTTTTGGTTTGAATGCTGTAGATGCTTCCCCTGGAATCTCTGCTGATACTTTTCTATCTGTAGAAGATTGTATTTATAATTATGCTTATGGCTGGTTAGCCTATGGATATGTTCAACCAGGAGATTATCGATATCGTGGTGCACTAGTTGGAAATAAGCAAGTGGGGTTAAATGTCAAATATGCTTCTGACCCTTATTGGGGAGAGAAGGCAGCAGCTCATTATTATGCTTTAGATAAAGCTTATGGGTTCCAAGATTATAATACTTATACGATTGCAGTATTAAATAATGATTATCAAAATACGGTTTATGCTAAAAAAAGTCCAGATGGATATCGAGTTTCTAGTTCTTACTATCAATATAAAGTCAAGAATTCTTCTGTTGTTATTTTAGGAGAATTGGATGGTCCAGCTGTAAATGGAAATACAAAATGGTATCAGGTTTCAAGTGATCCAACTTTAGACAACAATTTAGAATATATTGGGGATTCCAAAAGTAATCCAAGAATTGAATACAAGTGGGATCAAATGAAAGTATATGTACCTGCTGCTTACTTTACAAAAGTGAATACAGGAACCAATCAAATAGAACAACCTACACCTACACCAACTCCAACTCCAAATCCAAATCCTAGTCAAGATCCAACACCAACGCCGACCCCACCTCCTGCAAAAGAAGTTTCTCAGATTGTAGGAGAGGCAGGATATCGTATAGAAAATGGAATGCTTTTTGGATTTCAACCGGGAGTAGCTCTTGGAGATGTAAAGGCTAAATTAGAAGCGAATGGTGGCATTGTCTCATTCAGTTCGGATAAAATAGGAACAGGGACGACGGTTGTGATACAATCTGGTAATCTTCAAGAGACTTATAGCATAGTTATTTATGGAGATGTAGATGGAGATGGATTAATTTCAGCAGTAGATTATGTACTTGTTAAAAATCATATTATGGGTTCTAATATTTTAAATGGTGCAAATTCTCTTGCAGCAGATGTTAACCGAGATGGTGTTATTTCTGCGGTTGACTATGTAAATATCAAAAATTATATTATGGGAACTAATCATGTAATTCAGAATTAAAGGGGAGAAATTATGAGAAAATTCTTTGTGAGAACTATTACTCTTATTGTGTTTACATTTATTTTTCTTAATTCAAAAGTTTTGGCGGCTGGATTAGGAATTTCAGCTTCTACCAAAACTGTAACACAAGGAGGAAGTGTTACTATCACAATTAATGCTTCTGACCTCATTGGAAGATTCTCAGTTACTAGTTCTAATGGAAATGTATTATCTGGTGGAACTTCAAGTGAATGGATTGAAAACGGATCTAAATCTTATCGATTTACAGCAAAGTCTTTAGGAACTGCTACCATTACGGTAAACGCATTAGATGTTTCATCAACTTCTGGTCAGAAATTTACGGGAAGTAAATCAATTACCATTAATGTTGTAAAGCCAAGGGAAAAATCAACAAACAATTACTTATCAAGTTTATCTGTCGAAGGTTTCACACTTTCTCCAGAGTTTTCAAAAGATCAGTTAGAATATAGTGTAGAGGTTCCAGCTGAAACTGAAAAAATTCAGATTCATGCAGGAAAAGCAGATTCTTATGCATCTTTAGATGGAATAGGTGAGAAAGAAGTAAGTGAAGGCGATAATCGTTTTGAAATTAAGGTTACTTCAGAGACTGGAAATGAAAGAGTTTATGTAATCAATGTCAATGTAAAGGATAATAATCCCATTTCTGTTAAAATGAATGGAAATGATTATACTGTAGTAAAAAAGGCAAGTTCTTTACAGAAACCAGAATTATTTGAGGATACCAAAGTAGAAATTGATGGTTTTGAAGTTCCTGGTTTTTATAATGAAACATCTAAAATTACATTGATTGGTTTGAGAAATCAGGAAGGAAAAATTGTTCTTGCTATCTATAATGAAAAGGAAAAATCCTATACAAAATATCAACCAGTAACATCTTCTAACATCACAATTGTTTCTCTACCTAATGAAGAAGGATTTAAGAAATATTCTAAAGTTACGGTAAAATTAGGAGAGGAAGAGTATGAAGGGTATCAAATCAGTAGTAAAAGTAATTTTATTTATCTTTACGGTTTGAGAGTAGATAGTGGAAAAAAAGCTTGGTATGTATATGATAAAGAGGAAAAAACTTTACAACTCTATCAAGAGGAAGAAGCAAAAAAAATAGAACAGGAATACAAGGAAAAACTGAATGAACATAAAATTGTAATCGCATGCCTGAGTGGTCTTTCTCTTGTTCTTGCCATTGTCATTTTGATTTTAGTATATACAAGAAAGAGTGGTATGAAAAGGAAGAATGACAACTTAGAAAAGACAATGGATTTACAGAAGACAATGAATCTTCAAAAAACGATGGAACTTAAGAAACCAATCGAGTTACAAAAGACAGTGGAAATTCCTAAGATAGACCCATCTGAGAATACAGTGATTGTAGATGACGACTTTTTAGATATATTAGGTTCTAAGAAAGAAGAGATACCTGCAGAATCCGAAGAGAAAAAAGAAGAAGTTATTCCAGTAGTAGAAGAGGTAAAACCAGTAGAAAAAAAGAAAGCAAAACCAAAGAAGAAAACTTCAAAAAAGAAAACAGAAGAAATTTCCACTAATTCTACCGATGAAAATCAAAAAGAAAACACCAAAGTAAAAGATAATAAAATAGATTAAAAAAGTAGCCAAATAGAAAAGAATGCTCTAATGGCTACTTTTTTTGACTTTTTAAGAACATTCTTTTATTTATTAATTACCACTACTTAGAGTAATTGTGACTGTTGTCTTATCTGGAACCTCACTACCAGCACGCATTGATTGTTTAATTATTTTATCTTTTTCTATTGTTTGACTAGATTCATATTTATATTCACAAATTAGATTAGCTTTCTTACAAGCATCTGTAATTTCATTCTTGGTCATTCCTTGAAAATTTGGAACATTTGTCGTGCCTCCTTGTGAAATTACTAAATTAATTGTATCTGTATTTTTTACTAATTGATTTTCTTTATGAGAAGATGAAATTAGTTGTCCTGCTTTTACTTCTGAATTAAATTGATAATCGATATTGTAAGATATTTCTTCTTCATTTGCCCACGTTACGAACTCTTCAATGTTGGTAAATTTAATCATATATAATTGTCCTTTGGAAATAGTAATCTGTATAGTGTCGCCAACTTCTACGGTGTCTCCTTTTAATCTAGAAGACTCAATTACTTTTCCTTTGGCAATTTTCTCATCATATTCCTCTTTAAAAATAATCTTTATTTTATTATCAGTTGCCCAACTATTAATCTTGGTGGAAGTCATTTCCTCAAAATTCGGAACTGTAATTTGGTGATTTCTAGCTAGAGTAATTGTAGTCTTTGCATTTTTAGTAACATCCATAACTTTTCCTTTTTTGTCTTCTTGTTTAATCACAATCCCTTCCTCATAGGAATCACTATATCCATACTGGATTTCATAGGCAATTCGATTTCTTTTTAACCAGGTTGTTGCATGAAATTCATCCTTTCCTGTAAGATCAATCATCGTTACATATTTGAATTCATCTTTCTTTCCTAGGGATACTTTTAGTTCTAATGGTTCATTTCGTTTCATTGTACTTTCGATATTCTGTGAAAAAACAATATCTCTTTTTATTTCATCATGGAAATCAAACTCGATATTTGCGTTTGTCAAATGATTTTTGTCAATATAACTCATTGCCTTATCAACGTCCCAACCAATCATATTTGGTAAGTTCGTCTCTTTTTCTGGATTCGGTCCATCTGAAACGGTCACTGTAATTTTCTCAATTTTTTTAATGGAAGTACCTGCTTTTACATCCTGATCTATTACTCGATATTGTTCAATGGTATCACTATTTTTATAGACTTGACTAATAAAAATTTCATTTTCTTCTGCCCAAGCGATTACTTCAGAGATTTCTTTATTATAAAAATCGATTACTACAACTTGGTTTCCTAAATGGATAATATCGGCACCAACTAATAAATTAAAACCACTATAACAAGAAAGTAGAATCGATGCGATAATTACAAATACTCTTCCTTTTTTATTATCTGCGAATAGGCTAGTGAACATGAAGAAAACGGTAAAAATGGTAAGGATAAATGTTCCGATAATATTTGTAAGTTGAGTGACTAAACTTTCACTTTGAATCACTGTTTGAATGGAATAACTAATCATTAAAACGAGTGCTAGAGAAAGGCAAAAATAAGTGATAATTTTCCATATTTTATTTTTCCCTGTGAATTCATCGAGTGAGCCTTCTTTCAATATTTCTTCTTTTCTATTTTCAATTTCTCTTAGCTTCTCTAATTTTTCCTGTTCTGTGAATTCTCTTTGTTCTTCCACGTTACCACCTCTTATTCTCATTATATAATAAAACAATAAGAAAAAGAAAAAAAACTAAAGATTTCTGATGAAAAAGTGTCGAATTTCTATAAAAAATAATCGTAGTATGATATACTTTTATTATCAGGGGTGATGATATGATACAAAACAAAGAAAAGAAGTCTTTTCAGTTGACAAAAGAAAGTTTACAAAGAATCTTATCTTTTATCTGTATTTTTCTTTCTTTTTGGTTATTAAATTCTTATTTGATGAAAATTGCAGGGATTTCTTTTACGAAGAACTTTTCTCTTTGGATTAGTAATAGTTTCTTTTCTCTAAGTTGGATTTTTCTTCTAATTGGGGTTATTTACATGTTTCAAGGTCTTTCTAGAAGAATTGTTTCTATTCTCTTCTTCTTAATATTTTCTTTGATTACTTGCTTAGAATCGGTTTCTTTTACAGTTAGTGGAAAGTATGTATCCCTCAATCATTTTGAATTTTCATTTTCTAGTCTTATAGAGTCCATGAGCGAAGAGTTTGTTTTATACTTTTTTCTTAGTTTATTATTCTTAATAATTTCATGTTATCTTTTAAAAAAATTAAGTATTAGAAAAAGAAACTTTTATGAGTTATCATTTTCAATTTTAACGATTGTTTTTCTTTTTGGACTGTGTCGTAGTGTTGCTTATTATTCTATGGGACCACAAGTTGTTTATACGAGCGGAAAGGAATCTAGTGATTTAAAAACAGTTTATTTAGAACATAAAAAAGAACATTTTGATTTTAAAATTTCGGGACTTTATGATTTTACAGTTAAAGAATGTTATCATGGAATTGTCAATCAGATTCAAAAAACAGACCAATATTTAAGAAATTAGGAGGATGTTATGAGTATAAAGAATATCAAAGATAGTGGCATTTTAATTTTTATTTTTTTAGTTTTTCTTTTTATTGGACCAAGCATTTTATTTTTTTTGAGAGTTCCAATTCTTAGAATGAATGTAATCTTATATTTCTTTGGAGCTTGTCTTTTCTATCATTTTTTACATACACATATTAGAAAGCAAACACTTCCTTTGCGTGAGTTTTTCAAGACCATTGTATTATCAATAGGTGTTATTTTTTTCTCCCTTCTTATTTCATGCTTTTTATTTGATCGATCAAGTGATGGAGATACCTATCACAAAGATGCGATTGGTGTTTTTAAGGAGGGATTCAATCCTATTTATGAATCAAGTGAAGATTTCATTGAGAGAAGGTTAGATGATAGTAAGTCGTTAACCACCTATAGTATTTGGACAGATCATTATGCAAAGGCTAATTGGATTATTGCTGCTAATCTTTATAGTTTTACTGGAAATATTGAATCCGCAAAAGCGATGAACTTTTTAAGTTTATATGTTTTATTCCTATTTATCTTCTTTACATTTTATGAAAAATGGGGGATAGTGAAATCTCTTCTTTTTGCAGGGATTATTTCTATTAATCCAATTACCGCTAGTCAACTTTACACATTTTATAATGACTTCTTAGTTTGCATTTATCTATTCCTAGCAATTTTATTGTTACTTCGGTTAGATAAAAAAGAATCTGTAGAAGATTGGATTTTTTATGGATTTACCTTTCTCTTACTTGCTAATTTAAAATTTAATGGACTTGGATACTTACTGGTATTTAGTTTCTTCTTTATGTGTCGAAAACTATATTTTGCTTGGCAAAAAGAAAAACTTTTTCTGGTATTTAAAAAACTCGTATTTATCTTTGTTCCTTTATTTATTCTAAGTTTGATTATATTGGGATACCCAACGTATGTAAAAAATACAATCGATCATAAAACTCCGTTCTTTCCTTTATATGGAGAAGGAAAACAAGATATTATGACTTATCAACAACCAAAAAAATTTTTATCTATGACTCCCATTGAAAAATTATTTTATTCCACTTTTTCTAAAACAAATAATTTAAGGGAGAATGATCATTTAGATTTAAAGATACCTTTTACCGTTTTTAAATCAGAACTAGTTCCTGCAACATCTTATGATTTAAGAATTAGTGGATTTGGTGTGTTCTTTAGTGGACTTCTTTGTATTAGTATTTTAATTTTAGTTATTTACTATAAAGAATATAAAAAGGATACTAGAATTTTGTTTACATTGGGAGTTACGACCTTCTTGTTATTTGTGATGAATGAGAGTTGGTGGGCTAGATATACACCACATTTCTATCTATTTATTATTGTGGGTATTTATATTTTATTTGAATATGGGAAAAATAATAAGAAACTTTTAAATGGCATCTTTATTCTTTTCATTGTCGGTAATACATTGTTACCACTCTTAGGAAATAGTTATTACGTTCTTTCTAATAGTTTGAAGATCCATAAACAGTTAAGTAGTTTAAAAGAAAAAGAAATTTATTTAGATGTTCATGGGTACCATGGAATTGTCTATAACTTTAAAGATTATGGTGTTTCTTATCAACTTGTGGAGGGAACTACTTCTGAAAAGGCATATTATGGTATGGTAGATTATCAGGTGATATCAGATGAAAAATAAATGTAAATTAGATTTTATCTCTATCTTTTTTCTATTAGGTCCATGGCTGGATGTTGCAAGTTTCCTAAATATTGGTGGAACATTTTCTCTCAGTGTGATTCTTAGAACATTGTTCTTTGGTATTCTTTTCATTCAATTAATGAAAAGGAAAAATTGTTTTAAAGAACTTGCTTTGATTTTTGGAGTAGGGGGAATTTTGTTTTTCTATTCTGTTTTCCTTCTCAAACAAGGAATGTTCAGTAGTTTGTCAGCTACTTTAAAGTTACTTTATTTGCCAATGCTTTTACTATATTTTAAAAATTATTCTTGGGAAGGAGATAAATACCGTATCCTTGAAATTGTTCTATTTACTTACTTGGGAATCTTCCTTTGTTCTTATCTATTTGGTTTTGGGGCTGATGCCTATTTAGAAACAGATGGGAAGAGTGGATTTAAGGGATTATTTTCTTCTATCAATGAATTCAGTGCGATTGTAGTTTCTTTATTATTCTTTGTAGGAACCTATCTAAAAAGGGAAAAGAAATATCTTCCATTAATCCTACTTTTTATTCTTAGTTTTTGGGTAAGTCTTTTAATTGGTACTAAAGTATTACTGGGTGGGATTTTACTTACCTTATGCTACTTTTTGTATCTAGAAAGAAAATTTCTTTTTCTTGATCGAAGTCTCCAAGTAAAAAGTGCGATTGTTTTATTGGCTGTTGTATTTCTTTTAGGAGGAGGTTTCTTATTTACAAGAACCAGAACCTATCAGAATATGAAAATTCAGCAAGATTTTTTTCAGGTAACTAATATTGTTTCTTATGACTTTATGAATCGTGTTCTGTTTAATGATCGATTAACGTTTCTAAAAGATAATTTTGATTACTATAAGGAACAATCTCCTGTAAAGCAAATTCTTGGGATTGGAATTTCAGATTATGAAGTAAAAATGGTAGAAATTGATTTCTTTGATCTATTATTTCGATATGGTGTCTTTGGATTACTCTTTTTTGTAGTTGTATTTATTGTTTGGATGCCTTGGAAATGTATGAAAATAGAAGCAATCTTTGCGACAATTTTATTACTGCTAATTTCTTTCACAAGTGGACATGTACTCATTTATCCAGCTGTTTGCATATACTTTGGATGTTTTTCTACTTTTTTAAAAGAAGGTAAAAAACTATGAAAAAACAGTCTGTAAAAAAGAAAGGTGATTTTGTAAAATCCTTTCTTTTTTTCTATGAAAAAGTTGTGATAAAATTTGAAAAAATAATAGTAAATTGTCGACTTCTTTGATATAATGATAGTTAGAATTAGAGTAGGGTATGAAATAAAAGTGTAACATAAAAATATTGCGGCAGTTGATTTTAATTGATTTTCATGAAAATAAAAAAGGTTGGGAAGTGAAATAATGAAAAGAATAATAAAATATTTTTCTTTGTTATTATTTTTTTTAATTGTTGATTTAACATCCGCTAATGCTTTAGAAATTAACTTTGATGGTTTAAAAATAAGTCCTCATTTTAGAGAAAATCATTATGAATATTTAGTTTTATTAGAAGAAGCAGAACAAGAAAAATTAGTAACTGTTAAGAGTGATGATTTGGTTATGACCTGTGGAGATGGAAAAGTATCACTAATTCATAATCAAGTTCATACTATGATTCTTATGGATAGTGAAGGTTACATATCTATTTACAATTTTACGCCTCTTTATAATATAGCTAAGGCTAATACTATAGAATTTGAGGGGATTGATTTTGAGTTTAATCCAGATATCTATTACTATGAAATAGATGTTCCTTTTAGTGTGAATCGAATTACTGAGAACATAGGGTTGAATTCTGGAGTGACTTATGAAGTTAATAATCAAAATTTACTTCCAGGAGAAAATAAAATCATAGTTACTGTCAAAGAGAATGGTAAAAATGACGGAAAATACATATTTAAAATTAATCGTAATAGTGTAGATGAAAGAGAAAAGGGTGGGTTTGATTATACTAAAACAGAACAGACCTTTGTTGTTCCTGAAGATGGGAAATATTTACTTGAGGTGTGGGGAGCACAAGGGGGAGAAAAAGTAGCAGGAAAAGGTGGCTATGGAGGCTATTCTTCTGGGGTTGTTGAATTACAAAAAGATGAAGTTTTATATATCACAGTAGGTGGTCAAGGAGCCTATCGTGCTGGAGGATATAATGGTGGTGGAAACGGTCAAAATCAAGCAGGTGCTGTAACCAATTCTGCCGCTGGTGGTGGTGGAGCCACTCATATTGCGAAAGTTTCTGGTCTTTTATCGACCCTTTCAGGAAATATAGATGATATTTTAATTGTTGCTGGAGCTGGTGGTGGTTCTAGTGAAGGAAACTATGCTGGTGGAGCTGGTGGAGGAATCCAAGGGAATAAAGGAAGTGGAGGATGTTATCTCTCAACTCCTGGAACTCAAACAGCAGGTGGCTCTAGAGGAGATTCTGATGCTACGAATGGTGGATTTGGTTATGGAGGAAATGCTCCTAACGGAAGTAATAAAACAGGTACTTATGGTGCTGGAGGTGGAGGATCAGGCTTCTATGGTGGTGGAGGCTCTAGCTTCAAAACTAGTGGTAACTGCGCTGGTGGAGGATCCGGAGGATCTGGATATATTGGAAACCCACTTCTAACACATAAAGCGATGTATTGTTACAACTGTACAGAATCAACAGAAGAAAGTACTAAAACAGTGAGTACCACAGAGTCAAGTAAAATTGCCATTAGTCGTGTTCCAAAATCAGGAAATGGATATGCTAGAATTACCTTAATTGATAAAATTGAAGAAATTCAAAGTATTACTTTAAATGATGGCGAAATTCCTCTTACATTTGATCCAGATACTTATGAATATAACTTAGTAGTTGAAAACGATTTGGATCAAATAAAAATAGATGCATTTATCAATGATATTGATATTCCTATTTTTGGAACAGGTACCTTTGATGTTGCAACGGGGCAAAATAGATTTTTAATTACTTATGTAAATGAAGCACAAGAACTTAGAATTTATGCGATTAATGTTACGAGAGAAGCAAGTGGATATAAATATCTAAAGGGTATTAAAATTGATGGTGTAGAAATCGCAAACTTTGATCCAAAGACAATGGAATATGAAGTTGTAGTTCCAGCTGTTTTTACTAAAATAAATATTGAACCAATTCTTGGTCATAAGAATCAAACTGTAAGTGGAGATGGAATTCTAGATTTTACTGGAAATACTGCTAATGCTGAGATTTTAGTAATTAGTGAAAATAAAGAAGAAACAAGTGCTTACAAGTTAACTTTTGTTAGGGAGAAAAGTACAAAATTAAGAAGTATAACTTTTGATAATCCAATCTATTCTGTTGATTTTAGTTCATCTATTTTAGAATATAACTTAGAAATTACTTATAATGTTTTTACTTTTCCGTTAATAGCAGTTCCATGCTATGAGGGAGCAACTGTTACGGTTATTGGAAATAAGTATGTTGCAGAAGAAGATGATTTAATTACAATTCAAGTAGATTTAGAAGGTGTCGAGAGTACTATCTATCAGATTCATTTAATTAGAAAAGATGTAGCAGCTGGATATATTTATGAAACTGGTTATACAGGAAAAATTGAAGAGTTTGTGGTTCCTTATTCAGGAGTTTATAAACTAGAAGCATGGGGAGCTCAAGGCGCACAGAAAAAAGCTGATACTGGTGGTTATGGTGCTTATTCAACTGGTAGTACTATTCTAGCAGGAGATTCTACAATCTATATTGGCGTTGGTGGACAGGGAGCCTATCGTGCAGGTGGATTTAATGGTGGTGGAAATGGTCAAAACCAGGCGGGAGGTACTAAAAATGCCGCTGGTGGTGGTGGAGGTGCTACCCATATTGCCAAGAAAACAGGACTTTTATCCACGCTTTCTGCAGATTTAGACGATATTTTAATTGTTGCTGCTGCTGGTGGTGGTGCCAGTGAATCTAACTACGCTGGTGGAGCCGGTGGAGGAATCCAAGGAAATAATGGAAAAGGTGGTTGCTATCTTTCAACTGGTGGAACGCAAACTGCTGGTGGAAAACGAGGAGATTCAGATGCTACGAATGGTGGATTCGGTTATGGTGGATCTGCGCCAAGTGGTAGCAAAACTGGTGGAACCTATGGTGCCGGAGGTGGAGGCGCTGGCTTCTACGGAGGTGGAGGTTCTAGCTTCAAAAACGGTGGTAATTGTGCTGCTGGTGGTTCTGGAGGGTCTGGATATATTGGAAATCCTCTTTTAAAAGATAAAGTAATGTACTGTTATGATTGTATGGACTCTAGCATCGTAAGTGCCAAAACGATTAGTACAATGAATGTAGATAGTGAACCAATCAGTGAATACGCAAAAAAAGGTAGCGGATATGTGAGAATTACCCATTTATCATCAGTTTCTGCTAATAACTATTTGGATACAATTGTTTTAAACGATGGTGCTGTAGAACTTAACTTTGAACCATCTACACAGGAATATGATGTTTATTTGACTAAGGACATCACTAAGCTAAAAATTGATGCAACACCAAAGGATGAAAAAGCAACAATTGTAGGAACGGGAGTTTATAATACAAAACCAGGAGAACAAACACAAGAAATTATTGTAACGGCAGAAGATGGAACTACTAGAATTTATACTTTAAATATAACAAGAGAAAAATCGGATTATCCTTATCCAGATAATATTAGAATTACAAACTTTAACAATTCTTTATGTAGTGAACTAGATACTTATTGTCACTATACTTTTGATAAAGATACGGCTTTATATGAAATATTAGTTCCATTTAGAATGGATCATGTTGACTTTGAGGTTGAATTAAATAGTGAATATCAGGGATTAAAGATAGTTAAGATTGTAGATGGTGAAGAACAGGAAACGAATGAACTGGTAGGTGGAATTAATACTTTTGAAATAACGACAACGAGTGAAGATGAAAAATATTCTATTACTTATACTTATAGAATTAATAGGGATATGACAGGAAATAATTATTTGGAAACTTTAAAAACGGAAAATCCTGAAATTCCGTTTGAATTTGAACCAAATGTTTTTGAATATTTTTTAACAATTGATGGAAATTATACGAGATATGATGTAATTGCAGTTCCACAAAGCGATAAGGCAAGTGTTGATATTTCGGGAAATGAGGATCTAAAAATAGGTTTAAATAATTGTATTATCACAGTAACCGCAGAAAACGGAAGTACCAAAGTTTATATGCTACATGTATATCGTTCACATGATAGTAATGTCTTCTTAGAAAGTTTGACAGTAAGGCATGGAGAAGATAATTTAGAATTAAATCCAGTCTTTAATAAAGTTCTAGGGGACTATACAATTAATGTAGAAAATGAGATTGATGAAGTTACAATTGAGGCTATTCCTGAAAATCCTGAAGCAACGGTAACCAATCCAGGAACAGTTTCTCTCAATACTGGTTTAAATGAAATTAAATTAGAAGTAACTAGTAGTGATAAAAAATCAACGAATATTTATACAGTAAATATTATTCGAAAAAAATCTGATAACTCTTATTTGAAAAATATACATATAGATGGATATGAACTTAGTCCAACATTCGATAAAGATGAGACAGAGTATTTTTTAACGGTACCAAAAGATGTTACTAAATTAGATGTAGATGTAGAGACATTTGTAGACACTACTACTTATAAAATGGCTGGTAACTTAAATATAGTAAAAGGTAAAAATGAAATAGTAATCACAAGTATTGCTGAAGATAAGTCATATAGGGTATACCATATTTATGTAACAAAAGAATTAAATGAGAATAATTACCTGGATAGTTTGAAGATTTTACACCAAAATCAAGAACTTTCTTTAACTCCTACATTTGATAAAGAAAATTTAAAATATAGTGTGGTAGTTAATAATGATGTTACTCAGATAGAAATTAATGCTAGTCCAGAATATAGTGGGGCAATTGTTACAGGAAATGGAGTGTATTCTTTAAGTACAGGAAGTAATCAGTTTGACATTGTAGTAACGAGTGAAGCGGGAGACGACAGAGTCTATCAATTATCAATTGAGCGATTAAAAAATGATGATTTAACCTTAAAAGAAGTGACAAATAACAGGGGAAGTAAGGTAACGAAGGCAGAAGATCCTTCTCTCCCTTATGATTATTTAATTAACGTTCAGTATGAGATACCAGATATCATTATCGAAGGAATCGCAAATAGTGCCTCATCCAAAGTAACAGGAAATGGATATTACTCATTACAACTCGGAAATAATGA
>CANOBK010000001.1 GCA_947564265.1 uncultured Caryophanales bacterium | reverse complement strand
AATTGGATTATAGATAGGATAGGAGCCGTAACTTATGAGAGAAAAATTAAAAAAATAGGGAATAGAAATCTAGTAATAGGAGAAATTAGTTTAGGAATTATCCTTGGAGTTGTAGCCATTCTTTTAAATTCTTATTCAGCCACGGAACCAATCAAAAGTATTACTTTTTCATCTAATGAACTAAGCTATACTTCAAAAGAGCTAGGAAGCTTTGGAAATAAGCATTATTCTGCGAATTGGCAAGCGAAGACTTATAAAGTATCGTATACTGTAATTGTGCCTCGTACAACCCAAAGTGGTACTAGCAGTATTAAATATGGTCAAGTAGATTTATATCCTCTATATACTGCATGCGCAGCTCCTGATAGTATAAATATTAGTGGTTCATGTACAAATGGATATACACTAGGAAATAAAATGTGTTATAGCGGTAGTATTTATGTTGAAGTAAAAAATAATAATGTGGATAGTGATACTTCTTGTACTATAAGAGGTAGTTGGTAGTTATTAATATAATTAGTCACAGTTAATTTTATAAATAGTTTCCCACTTTTTATAAATTAGTGATTTTTATAGTGGAATCACCTGATTCCTCTTTTCTTTTTTCTGTCTTGTCAAGGATACCATTTGAGAGGTATAATGAATAAATAGAATAGGAGACTGTGTATGGGAAAAGGAAATAATACAAAAGCATTTACATTAGTTGAACTTTTGACTGTAATTGTCCTTTTTGGATTAATTATTACCCTTGCCATACCGACTCTTAGAAATTTAACGTATAATAGTGCAGAAAAGGAGTATCAATATCATCAGCAACTAGTTCATGAAGCTGCCAAGCTTTATGCAAAAAACTATCGTGGAGAATTAGATAGCTCAGATTCTTCTTGCTTTAATATTCCTTATTCTGCTCTTTTACAAGAGGATTTAATTGAAGAAGAGAATACGAAGTGTAGCGGAAATATTATTTTAGAAAAAAGAGGGCGTGATGGTTATAATTATAACTATTATTTAACTTGTAAAGATATATCTGGAGAAGTACTTCATGAGTCAGATCCAATTCCACTATCTTGTAAAGGTATGAATGGCAGCTTTAAAGTAAATTATCAACTATATCAGGATGGTGAGAGTGGGAGAGTTCCTTATACTGAGGGAGACTGGACAAAATACGTTTATGGCGAATATAATGCCAGTAGCCCTTATAACTATCCAATTGACTATTTTGAGTATAGCATAGATTTTATTAATTGGACAAAGATTGATGATCATACCCAAACTTATACAAATTATGTTGGAAATGTATTTGTAAGGGCAGTAGATAAGGGGGAAAACGTCAGTGATGTTATGAGACATTTAGTTCGAACAGATAGTCTTGGTCCAACATTTACATTAAAAAGTAATGAAAATGAAATTAGTGCGAATAATTTGATTTCGGTATCCGTTGATAATGTAAAGGACGTTGGAGTAGGAATCGATGAATTAGGAAATACTTATTCGATTGATGGAGTAAATTGGTCGTCTAATAGTTCTTGGGATTTTCCACTGAATAGTAACCTTACGGTTTATATAAGAGATCGTTTAGGGAATGTTTCTTCTCAAGAAGCACAAATTATTCGTGCCTGTAATGGTAGAAGTGGAACCGTAAAAGCAGAGGATATTGTTGCGGGGAAAACTCTATGGGTAAATGGAGAAAAAATTACAGGAACAATGACTGATAATGGTGCCATTAATAGAGCTCTCAATCCTGGAGATACATTTACGATTCCAGTTGGTTATCATAATGGGGAGGGTAGAATTACCGTAAGTAGTATGCTGAATAATACGAGTGCAACTGCTACATCAGATCAAATTCTATCAGGAAAAAGTGCTTGGGTAAATGGAGAAAAAGTCGTAGGGATTATGAGAAATTCATCTCAAGGAAATAAAACCTTAAATTCCGGAGACAATTATGTTCTTAACTTAGGATATCATGATGGAAAACAAACAATCCGAGTCAAAACGATTGCTGAACAAACAGAGGGGAATACTACTGCAGATAACCTTCCTCTTGGAGAAACAGCTTGGGTAAATGGAACACAAGTTGTTGGAACTGGTGCTGATAAAAACTCATGGCATCAACAGGGAGTTGAAGATGGAAATAATCGTTGTACTGCTAAACTTTCCAATATGAAGTCTTCTGTTAAATTTATCTATGATGGAGTTCAAACACAGACATTTACCTATACTGTAGCAACAACTAATTACACAAAATTAAGTATTGGAAGTATCAATACAGTAAGCGTAGATAATTACAGTATTGAACTTGCTTGCTCTGGGTCTACGAATCGAACCATTACGGCAAGCGCAAATCAAGTAATAGACATTACACCTTATAATAGTGTGACAGTGACAATTAAAATTGAGAAAAATGCAAGGTTAGATGAAATACCATACATGCCTGAAACACGGCCACAAATTATGATTTCTTATATGAATTTTGATTAGGAGGCGTATTTATGAAAGAACAGAAACAATGGATTCGATTTGGTATTTTATTATCTCTTTTTCTTCTTTCCCTAAGTCTTGTGATTTCCAATCAAAAGTCAGATTCTATTTATGTATCGAATACAGAGATGGATGTATTTGCAGCAGCAGATACTTTGGTAATTCGTGCTTGTAGTGGGGAAGGAACCGCACAAGAAGGGGAAGTTACCCTCAATAAAACCGGTTGGTCAAATGATCAAATATTAACTGGTACCATGCGTAATCAAGCGGAAGAGATTATTACATTAAATGCAGGAGAGAGTTATACGATTCCACAGGGATACCATAATGGTAGAGGACAAATTATAGTAAATGCTTTAGCTGATCAAACAAATGGTACTGCTACTGAAAGTGATATTACAGAGGGACAAACAGCTTGGGTAAATGGAAAAATGATTACTGGTACAATGAAAGTGCAAGAAGCGAATGATAAATTTCTAAATCCAGGAGAAAGTTACAATGTTTTAAGCGGATATTATACAAAAAATATGTTAATAACAACGACACCGCTAAGTCAATTAACACCAGGGACTGTAACAGCTGACTCTCTAAGTGCAGGACAAATTGCATGGGTAAATGGTAGAAAAATAGTTGGTACTGGAAAGGAAAATCAAAATAGTTATCAAGAGGGCTACAATGAAACATCTGGAAAAGGAAGCACACATCTAAGTGCCATCAGCACTAGTATGCAGATTGCACAGAATGGGGCTGTTGCCACTCCTAAAGTGACCAGGGCAAGTATGACATTAGATGTGAGTGGTTCTGATATCAGTAATTATATTGGTTTAACAAGTGCACCAGAAATTGAAGCAGGTAATACCTACCAAACAGTCACAGCAACCACTTCTGACCGTCAATGTCAGTAATTTGGTAAATGTTAGTAAAAATGCTAGAAAATAGTTGCAATTTTTAAAAAGAATTGTTATAATTTAAGACGTTGGTAATCCGATGTCTAATTTATATCAATATGGAAAGATATGATTACCGGAAAAAACAAGGAAGGAGATATCGTATATGGCAAATGTAATTGATAAAATTACCGAAAAACAATTGAATCCTAACATTCCTGAATTCCGCGTAGGAGATACTGTTCGTGTTGATGTTAAAATCATCGAAGGAAAGCGTGAAAGAATTCAAGCGTTTGAAGGACTTGTAATTGCCCGTAAAAATGGAGGAGTTTCTGAGACTTTTACAGTTCGTAAAATGTCTTCTGGAATTGGAGTAGAAAGAGTTTTCCCAATTCATTCTCCAAAAATTGCTGGAATTACAGTTGTTAAGAAGGGTAAAGTAAGACGTGCTAAATTAACATTCTTAAGAGGTTTAGTTGGTCAATACAAAATCAAAGAAAGAAGAGATAAATAATAAGGAGACTAACAGTCTTCTTTTATTTATTGGGGTTGCCTTATGAAAGAAAAAATAATTCATTATACAAAAGAACTACTACCATATTTAATCATTCTAATCATTATTTTGATTATTAAAAAGTTTGCATTTGGAACAGTTTTAGTAAATGGACGTAGTATGGAAGATACCCTTAAAGATGGGGATTTTATGGTATTAGATAAAATTACATACTTGAATCATCCAATTGAGAGATTTGATATTGTCGTTGTTCAGGTTGGAAATCAAAAATTAATTAAGCGTGTGATTGGCCTACCTGGAGAGATTATTTCTTATCAAGATAATGTCCTTTACATTAATGGAGAGAAAGTAGAAGATAAACACTCTAATAAAATTACGTATGATTTTGATCTTAGTTTATTTGGATTAAAAGAAATTCCAAAAGACAATTACTTTGTTATGGGAGATAATCGAACGGATTCTCTAGATAGTCGTAGTTTCGGAGTGATAGAGAAAGAGGATATTTTAGGAAAAGCCTCCTTCATCTTATTTCCATTCTCAAGATTTGGAAGTGTAAAATAGAACGTTGAGTTCTATTTTTTTATGGTATTTTACATTGATGAAAAAATAATTATTAATGTAAAATCGTTGATAAAAACTTTTATTTTTTATAAAAAGTCGGTATAATGAAATTAGGATATAAGAGGTGTATAAATTATGGCAAAGAATAAGAAAAAGAAAAAATCAGAAGAAAAACATTTTGAACACTGGAATGAAGTCATTGGACTTTTTCTTATTGTAGTATCCATTTTAAGTATTGTACCTACGCCCCTTGGAATTATTGGAGAATTAGGAGCGAGTTTTGCGATGTTTTTAATTGGTACTTGGTATCAGGTACTATTGCTTTTTACCTTTTGCTTGGGATGTTATATGGTTTATAAAAGGGAGCTCCCCAATTTTTTGACAGGTAGAATGATTGGACTTTATTTTTTAGTCATAGGTTTACTAGTGTTAGAGCATACTACTTATGTGAAAGCCAATTCAAAGGATGTATTAATGGTTTTCCAATTAACCATTGATAATTTGGTTGCAAATTTTCAACATATTATAGATGATACAGCACTAACATTAAAAGGTTCTGGGATTATTGGAGCGATATTTAGTGTATCTTTTTATAAACTGTTCGCACTAGAAGGAACCTATATTGTATCCATCTTATTTTTAATGGTAAGTATTGCCTTACTAACTGGTTTTGATTTTGTAGCCTTCTTTACCAAACCGTTTAAGAAAAAGAAGAAGAAACCAAGTTTAGAAGATACAGGAGTTATTGTCAATGACTCTTCTATTATTAAGGAAGAATTAGAAAAAGAAGAACCAGCTAAGGTAGAAAAAGAAGATGGTAAAATACGAATTCATAGTATTGATGAATTAACGCATGCCAAAGAAACTGCCTTAGAACCTGAAAAGGTAGAAGAAGGTATTTCTAATGAGGGAGAAGCTCCAAAAGAAGTAAAAATTAATGATAATACGAATCGAAATTATCAATTGCCATCCTTATCATTACTTTCTGTTACAAAGAAGGGGAAAACAGGAAATAACAATGAAGTAATTGAAGCGAATATTATCAAGTTAGAAAAAGTATTAAAAGATTTTAATATTATCGCAAAAGTTGTAGAAGTAAATGTAGGACCTAGTGTTACGCAATACGAATTGGAGATTTCTTCTGGAACAAAGGTAAGTAAAATCCTTAGCTTAAACCGTGAAATATCTTTGGCTTTAGCGAAAAAAGATGTTCGTATTCAAGCACCAATTCCAGGAAAAAGTACTGTCGGAATTGAACTTGCCAATGATACAATTAGTGCTGTTGGATTAAGAGAAATCTTAGATTCTATTCCTGAAAATAAAAAGAATAGCAAATTATTAGTAGCCCTTGGAAAAAATATCATGGGAAATTCTATTTTCTGTGAAATTGATAAGACTCCGCATATGCTAGTAGCAGGATCTACTGGTAGTGGTAAATCTGTTTGTATCAATTGTATTATTGCTTCTATTTTAATGCGAACAAAACCAAATGAAGTAAAACTCGTTTTAGTAGACCCAAAAAAAGTAGAACTTAGTATGTATAACTGTATTCCACATTTATTAATACCAGTAGTTACAGATCCTAGAAAAGCAAATGACGCATTAAAGAGAATTGTAAAAGAGATGGAAGACCGGTATGATACTTTTAGTGAAAAGGGAGTAAAAAATATTTCAACTTATAATGAATGGGTAGATAAACAAAATGAAGAAAAACCAGAAGAAGAACAATTAAATCATATGTCTTATATTGTTGTAATTATCGACGAACTTGCTGATTTAATGATGGTTGCAAGTAAAGAAGTGGAAGACTCTATCATGAGAATTACACAGATGGCTCGTGCCGCAGGAATTCACTTAATTATCGCAACACAAAGACCTTCAACGGATGTTATTACGGGTGTTGTAAAGGCAAATATCCCATCGAGAATTTCTTTTGCTGTATCTTCTAGTATTGACTCTCGTACCATTCTAGATCAAATTGGAGCAGAAAAATTGCTTGGAAAAGGAGATATGCTATTCTTACCAATGGGAGAAAATGCGCCAGTTCGTGTACAGGGAGCCTATGTTTCTGATGAGGATTTGCAAAAACTTTGTGATTGGGCAATTTCTCAACAGAAAGCGCAATATGACGAAAGATTTATGAATTTAGGAGAATCCTCTAGTGAAGGGGGACTTAGTGTAGATGATGTAAAAAATGCGCCAGAAGAATATGAAGATCCATTATATAACGAAATTGTTGAATATGTAATTATGGCAGGACAAGCGAGTGCCTCTAAACTACAAAGAAAATATAGTCTAGGGTATAATCGAGCAGCAAGAATTATTGATTTATTAGAAGAACGTGGAATTATCGGTCCCGCGAATGGTTCAAAACCAAGAGAAGTTTTAGTAAAACTTGATGAAGAAGAATATTGATTTAACAATATTCTTTGGCTTCAAGACTTCCTTCAAATAGGTCAAAATACCATGATATATTAAACTTGCTTAATAATAGATAGCAAATAAAGCCAAGCTTTACTTAAAGACTTTATTATCAATAAAAAATAAATCAAGGACAAAGTGAATCATCCTTGATTTATTTTTAATCTTAAAAGTTCAAAAGTACTTGCCATATCAGCAAAAATGGAGTGATACCAAAATATATGATACCCTAAAAAGTTAACAATTGACAAAAACTGTGGGGGGGGGGGTATAATTTAGTTATAGATAGAATAGGAGCCTTAGATTATGAATGGTTTAATGAAGTTAGAACATAAAAATTTAATCATAGGATGTATTTGCTTAGGAATCATTGCTGGAGTATTTGGACTCTTTTTAAACTCCTATTCCATAATGGAATCAATTCCAAGTATTTCTTTTTCTTCGAAAACATTAAATTATCAAGAAAAAAATCCTGGAAGCTTTTCAGTAAAAAAGAGTGCAGAATGGACATCGACAGAAAAAGCAAAAATTACATTTGAAGTGGATAGTATTCGAAAAGATGATACGAAAAATCGAGATGTAATATTGGTCTTAGGTGCTTCAGACTCTATGCAGGGAGACAAAATAGAAAAATTAAGAAATGATACAATCTCTTTGGCAAAAAACTTGTTAACCAATACTTCGAATCGTGTCGCTTTAATTACATATGGAACAGAAGCAAGAATCATTTCAGATTTTGTGAATGAGCCTAGTGTTTTAGAGGTTCAACTAAATACTTATTTAGAATTTTTAATGGGTCAAAGAAATCATTATAATGCACTAGTAAAAGTAGAAGAAATTTTAAATCATTATCAAAAAGAAGGGAATCGAGACTGCGTTGTTTTGTTTGTGACGGATGGATATGCAGATAAAGGAAATCCGAATGAAATCATTCAATACAATTATTTAAAAGAGGAATATCCTTATACAATATTTCAAGCAGTTCAATATGAAATGGGAGAAGAGCCTCTTCCTTTCTTAAAACAAATTAGTGATTATCAATATGCAGCAACGACCAGTGATATCGGAGACGTTTTAGAAAAAGCAGTTTCCTCTTCACTACGTTATGATGAGTTTGATTTAACAGATTGGATTCAGTCTGATTATTTCACAGTTTCTGCTATTAAAGCATCTCTTGGAGAAACAAAATTAGTAGAAGAAAAGGGAAAACAAAAAGTAACTTGGAAGATGAATTCCTATCAAACAGGAACAAACGAAACATTGGAAATTTATCTAAGTTTAAAATCATCTTATCAAAAAGATGTGGGGCTCTTTCCAACAAATGAAAAGGAAGAAGTTCATTATAAATTGGGAAATATAGAAGAAACCGTTTCTAGTAACAGTACGCCAGTTTTAGCAACTCACTATGAGGTTAGTTATGATGCAAATGAGCCGAGTGGTTGTAGTATTCCATCTGTTCCCAACACGAAACAATATCACGTAAAAGAATTGGTGAAAATAGATGAGGAGAAGCTTTCTTGTAAAGGATATCAGTTTGTAGGATGGAAGATTGTTACACCGGATGTTGAAACCTATAGTAAAGAATATTTTAAAATGCCAGAGAAAGATGTTTCTCTAAAAGGAGAATGGAGTAAATTTTCAATAGCGAAAACAATGGATGGTGCCATTAATCCAAAACGGATTTCTATTATTCAAAGTGTTGAGGGTGTTTCCTACAATGAGCGATTATGGAAGTATAAATCATCGGTTTCTAAAATTGTATTTGAAGATGTTTTTGCCTCACATAATAGTGAAGTAGAAACCTTTGATATTTCAGAAAAAAGAGATGGCTCTGTCGTTGCTAGAATTGTATCAAATGGGAATGGAACTCATACAGCATATATTCAAGGAGACGGAACCATTTATACAAGTAGTAGTAGTGCCTTTTTATTCGCTGGATTTACGAAACTGGAGACAATTGAAAACTTAAGTATTTTAGATACAACAAATTCTATTAATATGTCCTTTATGTTTGCGGATTGTCCAAATCTAGTAAGTATTGATGTTAGTCATTTTAATACAGCGAAGGTTTCTAATATGGAGGCAATGTTTTCCAATTGTAATCACTTAGCAAGTTTAGACTTAGGTAGTTTTGATACATCTCAGGTTACTTCTATGTCGCAAATGTTTTCTAATTGCCATAGTCTTGTTAGTTTAGATTTGAGTGGCTTTCATACTCCAAAACTACTCAAGATGCCACAAATGTTTTATAATTGTTCAAGCCTTTCTAACTTGAACTTAACAGGCTTTGATACCTCATCAGTAAGAAGTATGAATTCTACATTCTTTCATTGTAGTAGCCTAACTTCCTTAGATGTAAGTAGCTTTAATACTTCTAATGTTATGGATATGGCTTATACGTTTGCCCAATGTTTTTCCTTGATCAGTCTGGATTTAAGTAATTTTGATACTTCTAAGGTTACGAATATGCAAGGGATGTTTTATGGTGGATACAATGCAGATTTGATGGCATTAGCAAGTCTTAATTTAAGTAGTTTTAATACTTCGAATGTTACCGATATGTCTTTCATGTTTGGTTCTTGTGGAAGTTTAACAGAATTGAATATTCATCATTTTGATACTTCTAAAGTAACGGATATGCAGTTAATGTTTTATAACTGTAGTAAGTTAAGAAGTCTAGATCTGAGTAATTTTAATACTCAAAATGTAACGGATATGAATATGATGTTTAATGGATGTACGTCGCTTTCCTCTTTAGATATTCATAGTTTTAATACCTCAAATGTTACTTTGATGCAGTTTATGTTTATTTATTGCGGAGAACTAACAACATTAGATGTCAGTAGTTTTGATACTTCAAAAGTAACAAATATGAGCAGAATGTTCTATGATTGTGGTAAGCTTACAGCACTAAATGTTAGTGGATGGAATACAGAAAATGTTACGGATATGGGTGCAATGTTCCGTGGATGTGAGAGTTTAAGCCTTCTAGATGTTAGCCATTTTAAAACGTCGAATGTTACCGATATGAGTTATATGTTTTGGCATTGTAAAAATTTAACAGTTCTAGATGTCAGTAATTTCGATATTTCTAAAGTTACGACACTTTCAGGAATGTTTAATTTCTGTGAAAAAGTAACAGTGTTAGATGTTAGTAAATGGAATACGGAAAATGTAACGCTGATGGATTTTATGTTTGCTTACTGTAAATCATTAGCTCTACTTGATGTTAGTGAATGGGATACAAGTAAAGTATTAAATATGGAATATATGTTTACCTTTGAGTCTGAAAGTTTAACATCGCTAGATGTTAGTAACTTTGATACGAGTAATGTACTTTATATGAATAACATGTTCCAAGGTGCGCAAGGTCTTACAACTTTGAATTTAAGTAATTTCAATACTCTAAAAGTCCAGAGAATGGATTATATGTTCGAAGACTGTATTAATTTAAGCAGTATTAATCTTAACTTCGAAACACCAGCTCTAATTAGTGCTAGCTGGCTATTCTCAAACTGTCAGAGATTAGTATCCGTTGATTTAAGTAAGATGGATACTTCCAAGGTTACAGATATGACAAATATGTTCTGTAATTGTTGGTCACTCAAAACGTTAGATATTCGAAATGCAGTCTTTGATCAAGTAACAGGAAAAGAAAATCTAATCACCAATTACCAAGCAATTACAAAGATCATTGTAAAAGATACAAGCGCAAAAACTTTTTGGCAAAACTTACTAGGGGATAAGAGTAACGTTGTAGTGACTGCTTCAGAAGCATAGACATTAGAAAAATTGATAGGAAGGAATGAAAGACCTTTCTTTTTTTCGTGTAACTTTATTGACAAATATACCAAATCGTAGCTATAATTAATATAGAATAGAGTAGAAACTAGGAGTGATGCATTATGAAAAAATTAACGCAAAATAGGTTTTTATTGTTGGCAATGATAGGTGTCAGCTTCTTATTAGTAGGTGCTGGAATTTTATTAAATTCTTATGCGTATGCAGAGCCTATTAAAAGTATTTCCTTTACTTCAAAAAATTTAAACTATGGAGAAAAGGAAGCAGGAAGTTTTCAAGTGAAAAAAAGTGCAGAGTGGGTGGCTCTTAATAAAGCAAAAATTACATTTGAAATCGATTCAATTGCGAAAGAAAATACACAGAATCGTGATATTATTCTTGTTTTAGATCTTTCTGATTCTATGGAAGGAGAAAAACTAGCTATCATGAAGGCCGAGGTTATCAATCTGATTGATAAAGTATTAGAAGATACTGATAACCGAATTGCAGTAATTGCCTATGGAACAAATGCAGATACTGTTTCTATTTTTAGTAACAACCCGAGAGTTCTAGCAAGAGATATTAACTTGCTTAGTAATAAAGGACAAACTAATCATTATGACGCATTACGGAAAGTTGAAAAACTTTTAAGTACTTATGAGAAAAAAGAGGGAAGAGAATGTAGTGTTGTTTTCTTAACGGATGGATATGCGGATAAGGGAACTCCGAATGAATTGTTAGAATATGCTTATCTAAAAACACAATATCCTTATTTAACAATTAAAGCAGTTCAGTACGAGATGGGAGATCAGGCACTTCCTGCTATTCAATTAATTAGTGATTATCAGTATGTTGCAAATGTTAGTAATTTAGGGGAAGTTTTAAGAAAAGTTGCCGGTACTTCTGTTCTTTATGATAAATTTGAATTAATAGATTGGATTCAGCCTGACTACTTTACAGCAGCCTCCATATCTAGTATTGAAGCTTCTCTTGGAACGGTTAAATTAACAGAAGAAGATGGTGTTCAAAAGGTAACTTGGCATATGGATACGTTTCAAACAGGTACCCAAGAGAAATTAACGATTAATCTAAATTTAAAATCAGATTATCAGAAAGATGTTGGCTTTTTTGCAACAAATCAGAAAGAAGCAGTCCAATATAAATTAGGAAATGTAGAAGAGACCGTTTCTAGTAATAGTACACCAATTTTAGCGACACATTATGATGTAAGTTACGATACCAATGCACCTTCTGGTTGTAGTGTAAGCGAAACACCTGAAACACAAACCTTTCATGTATTAAATATGATTAAAGTAAGTGATAATGTACCAACTTGTAAGGGATATCAATTTCAAGGATGGAAGATTGTAACTCCAAATGTACAACAATATAACAAAGAATATTTCATTATGCCAGAGACGGATGTTTTATTAAAGGCAGAGTGGACAAAAATGTCGATTGCTAAAACGGTAGATGGTTTAATTAACGTAAAACGAATTTCTACTCTTCAGTCTGTAGGATCAGAGGCGTATAATGAAAAATTATGGAAGTATAAGCCTTCTATTAGTAGAATTGTATTCCAAGATGTAATTTCCTCCATCCATAGTGAGATAGAAAGCTTTGATGTTTCACAAAGAGGAGATGGTTCCGTTGTTGCAAGAATTGTTGCGAACGGAGATGGAACGCATACTGCCTATATTCAAGGAGATGGAACGATTTATGCGAATCCAATGAGTGCTTATTTATTCTACGGATTCCAAAATCTTCAAACAGTTGAGAATTTAGGAATTCTAGATACATCCAATGTAACCAATATGGCAAGTATGTTTGCCGATTGTCCAAAATTAACAACGATGGATTTAAGTCATTTTAATACATCCAATGTAACAGAAATGACAAAGATGTTTTTTGGATGTTCTAGCCTTGTAAATTTAGATTTAAGTCATTTTGATACTTCTAAAGTGCTATTAATGACTGAAATGTTTAAGGGATGTACCAATTTAGCAAGTATTAATCTTTCTAGTTTCCAAACACCTTCCGTTGTCATGATGAAAGGAATGTTCCAAGGATGTGAAAATCTAGTAAGTCTAAATTTAGATACATTCACGACATCTAGAGTAGTAGATATGTCTTTTATGTTCTCTGGATGCCACAAATTAGGTGGATTAGATTTAAGTAGATTCGATACCACGAATGTAAACGATATGAATAATATGTTTAATGAATGTTACAGTTTACAAAGTTTAGGGTTAAGTAACTTTAATACAGCAAATGTAACTAGTATGAGTAGTATGTTTGCATACTGTACAAGTTTAACGACTTTAGATATCAGTAATTTTGTAACAGCAAATGTAACTGATATGGGACAGATGTTCTCATCTTGTGAAAAACTACCAGTAATTAATGTAGGTCACTTTGATACTTCCAAAGTAGTCAATATGGCACTTATGTTTTATAACTGTAAAGCAGTAGGGGTATTAGATGTTACGAATTTCAATACTGCTAGATGTTATGATATGAATATGATGTTTGATGGATGCAGTAGTTTAACGACTTTAGATGTGAGTCATTTTGTTACATCCAATGTAACGAATATGGCCAATATGTTCTCAAGTTGTAGTAGCTTAACAGCCTTAAATGTCAGTGGTTTTGATACTTCGAATGTAACTGATATGTCCGTAATGTTTAGACGGTGTAGCAGTTTAACAGCACTAGATGTTAGTCACTTCAATACAGCAAAAGTAATGGATATGAATAATATGTTCGATGGATGTAGAAACTTATTAAGTCTGGATGTGAGTCATTTTGATACCTCTTTAGTAACAGGAATGATTGCAATGTTTGCTTCTTGCGGGAAACTAACAAGTTTAGACGTCAGTCGGTTTATTACTACGAATGTAACAGACATGAGTTATATGTTTGCTTACTGTGAACAGTTAACTGGAGTAGAATTAAGTGGATTCGATACCACCAATGTAACAGATATGAGTTATATGTTTGATGGTTGTACGGCCATTTCTGGTATCAATGTAAGTAACTTTAATACAGCAAAAGTAACCAATATGACAGCAATGTTCTCTGGATGTAAGGCAATCACAAGTCTGGATCTTAAGAATTTTAATACTTCTTTAGTAAAGGGTATGAGTTATATGTTCGCTTATAATACGAGTTTATCATCCATCGATTTGAGTAGCTTTGATACAAGTAATGTATCAGATATGAGTTATATGTTTGATAGTTGTACTCAAATTTCAACGATTAAATTAGATCATTTTGATACAGCAAATGTAAATAATATGAAGAATATGTTCCAGTATTGTTACCATATTAATGCAACATTAAATATTTCTTCTACACCAACAACCGTATATGAAAACATGCTATTTGATGCAGCAACTGCGACCGGTGCATCCCTAAAACTAAACTATACAAATGAATCTTCTAGCTTAGTAGATAGAATGCTTACAACGAAATCAGCTACATCAAATGTAACGAAAGGAACCTTAATTGTCTAATCAAGGTTCTTTTTTGTATTTATATTGACAAAAAATAGGCAAAATAGGTATAATAAATAATATATAAAGAGAATAGGGATGTGAATCATTGTGAAAAAATTAATACATAAAAATCAGCCAAAATTCTTAATTTTTTCATTAGTAGGAGTAAGCCTTTTATTAATTCTATCGGGCGTTTTACTTAGTTCTTATGCATTAACAGAGCCAGTAAAAAGTATTTCATTTACATCCAAAAGTTTGAATTACGGAGAAAAAGAACCAGGAAGTTTTGAGGTAACAAAGAAAGCAGAGTGGACTTCCTATAATACAGCCAAAATTACCTTTAATGTAGATACGGTTTCTAAAGTAAATAGTAAACATCGAGATATTATTTTAGTATTAGATCTTTCTGATTCTATGGCAGGAGACAGAATGCTATACATGAAATCAGCTGCCTATAGCTTGGTAAATAAAGTATTAGAGGATAGCGAAAATCGAGTAGCAGTGATTGGATTTGGAACCGAAGCGGAAATTGTTTCAGAATTTAGTAATAATGCTAGTCTAATTACTAGAGATATTCTTTCTGCGGAAATAGGAGGAAAGAGAAATCACTATGATGCTTTTGTCAAAGTAGATAAATTACTTTGGAGTTATCAAGCAGAAGAAGATAGAGAATGTATGGTGGTTTTTGTTACGGATGGGTATGCTGATAAAGGAAGTCCCAATCAATACTTTGAATATCAATATTTAAAGAGTCAATATCCATTTTTATCGATTAAAGGAATCCAATTTGATGCCGCTGATAAATTGTTACCATTTATTCAGAAAATTAGTGATGCACAGTATATGGCAAACTTAACGGATATAGAATCTGTTTTGATAAGAGCAACAGAACTTCCCGTATCTTATGATTCATTCGAACTAAACGATTGGATTAACTTTGATTATTTTTCAGTAGCATCGGTTTCCAGTATGAAAGCATCTACTGGTGAAGTGAAGTTAGTAGAGGAAGAAGGAATTCAAAAAGTCACTTGGAATTTAGGATCATTTAAAACGGGGGAAAATCATGAATTAACGATTAACCTCGATTTAAAGCCAGAATTTCATGATGGGGAAGGAATTTATCCAACCAATATAAAAGAAGAAGTTTCCTACAAATTAGAAAGTGTAGAAGAAACAGTTTCTAGTAATGATACACCAGCTTTATCTTCTCATTATCAAGTGATTTACGATGCCAATGCACCAACAGATTGTAGTGTTGGATATCGACCAGAGACAACCAAACATCGTCCATTAGAACCAGTAAAAATCAGTGATGAAAACATCAGTTGTTCTGGATATCAATTTACTGGATGGAAGATTGTTAGTACTGGTTTAGAACATAATGATGGATATTTCGAAATGCCAGAGCATGATGTTATTCTAGAAGCAGAATGGACAAAACTATCCATTGTTAAATCAATGGATGGAAATTTGAATCCAAAATTGACAGGAGAACTAAAAGCAACTAATCATTCTTCATCTGAATATAAAGAATATAATGATGAAATCTGGAAGTATAAAAAGGATACGACAAAAGTAGTATTTGAAGACTATATCCATTCCCATCATAGTGAAGTAGAAGTCTTTGATATTTCTAGGGAAAAAAATGACTCTGTGATAGGAAGAGTTGTTTCTAATGAAGACGGAGAAACATATACGATTTATATTCAAGCAGATGGAAATATTATTTCAGGAGATGAATCTTGTATTGGACTTTTTGCTAATTTTTCTAAATTAGAGGCAATCGAGGGGTTAGAATTTTTTGATACTAGAAAAGCTTATGATATGTCGCAGATGTTTGATGGATGTAGTAGTTTAAAGGAACTAGATTTAAGTCATTTTAAGACAGCAGTAGATCATGCGGAGAATGAAAATTATTATAAAGCAGTAATTCATATGGATTGTATGTTTCGAAATTGTAGTAGTTTGAAAACTTTAGATTTAAGATCATTTGATACTCTAAGATTAGCAACTGCATCTTTAATGTTTTTTGGTTGTACCAGTTTAGAAAGTATCGATTTATCCAGTTTTAATATTAGAGATTTGGCTGATGTAAGGTCTATGTTTCAAGAGTGTACCAGTTTAAAAGAATTAGATTTATCGAATTTTAAAAAAACCTACCCACAGTTAAATGGGAGTAAAATGTTTTTTAATTGTCACAGTTTAGAAAAAATAAATTTAGGAAAATTAAATCCGTATGGTGATGTTAGTTATATGTTTGCAGGCTGTTATAAATTAAAGGAATTAGATTTAAGTGGGTTTGATTTTACATTTACATTTGATAATATGACCATGATGTTCTCGGAATGTTATGCTTTAACAAGTTTGGATTTAAGTAATTTTAATACTTCCTATGCTAGTACAATGCGAGGAATGTTCTCCTACTGTAGTAGTTTGGTAGATTTGAAAATTAATCCAGATACATTTACGACTGCAAAGGTATCTGATATGGGTTTAATGTTTTTGGGATGTGAAAATCTTACAGGTATCGATGTTAGTAAGTTTGATACCTCAAAGGTTATTGATATGAATCAGATGTTCGCTATGTGTAGCAGTTTACCTGTGATAGATGTCAGTAATTTTAATACCGCTTTAGTAAGAGATATGAGTTTAATGTTTGATCACTGTAGTTCTGTAACAACCTTAGATGTTAGTAAATTCGATACGTCACAAGTCGTTAGTATGGCTAATATGTTCTCATTTTGTAGTGCACTGACTAACTTGGATGTTAGTGGCTTTGATACAGCCAATGTAACAGATATGTCTGTTATGTTTAGACAATGTAGAAATGTGCCAGTAATAGATGTCAGTCATTTTGATACATCTAAAGTTGTCGACATGAATAATATGTTTGATGGATGTAGTAGTATTACTGCATTAGATGTCAGTGGTTTTGATACTTCAAATGTTAGAGGTATGGCCGCAATGTTTGCTTCCTGTGGTCAAGTACCATATTTAGATGTAAGTCACTTTGATACATCCAAAGTAGAAAATATGACCTATATGTTTGCTTACTGCTTTGCGTTAAATAATCTAGATACTAGTAGCTTTAATACAGCAAAAGTAACAGATATGAGTTTTATGTTTGACAGTTGCTATGTATTAGTAAGTATAGATTTCAGTAATGCCGATACTAGTAAAGTAGTAGATATGCAAAGTATGTTTAACGAATGTTATCAATTACAGACCATCTCAGGAATCATTAATACAAACAGTGTTAGAAATTTAAATAATATGTTCTTGTACTGTTATAATTTATTAAATGCAACCATTAATATCAACTGTGGTACAGATGTAGGATACTATCAAATGTTCTTTGAAGCCGCTTATGAGGTAACAGAGAATGTAAAAGTAAACTATACGAGTGAAACCGCCGATTTAGTAGATCTGATGATTGCAACAAAGACACCAGAATATAGTTATATTACAAAAGGAGAATTGATCGCCTGATCATCCTCCTTTTTCTTTTATTCATCTCCTAATAATAAAACAACGGTTGTTCCCTCTGGAACTCTTTCTCCTTCACTTGGTGATTGATAGAGTACCTTTGTTCCAGAACCTGTGTATTCAATTTCAAATTTATCTAATTGTTTTTTGGCATCCTTCACATCCATTCCAACGACATTAGGAACAGGGTAGTATACTTTGTCTTCCCAAGTATAATCCTTGATTAATTGTCCTTCTTGTTTTTCAATTCCTAAGGCATCGATAATGTCCAGTAGAATTCTTCTAGCAATTGGTGTCGTTGTATAACTGGAAAGCAGGGCAGTATTCTTTGGATTGTCTAGGGCAATATATAAAACTGCTTTTGGGTCATTCGCTGGAACAACAGACATGAAACTCATAATATAGTTATTGACTAAGTATCTTCCATTTTCTACCTTTTGAGCAGTTCCTGTTTTTCCACCGACACGGTATCCATCGATATAGGCAGCTTTTCCTCCACCTAAGGCGACAACCGTTTCTAAGGCATAACGCATTTTTTTACTGGTTTCTTCACTGATCGTTTTTCGAATTAATTTTGGTTCATTTGTTTTAATAACGGTATTTGTTTCTGGTTCTAAGAAGTTTTTTACAATATAAGGCTGATACAGATTTCCACCATTTACAACAGCACTTACGGCAGTTACTTGTTGAATGGGTGTGACACTGACTCCTTGACCAAAGGCAGTGGTAGAAAGCTCTAATTCTCCAACTCGATCTAAATTAAAAATAATTCCTTTTCCTTCACCATTTAAATCCACTCCTGTTTTTTCACCAAATCCAAACAAATCTAGGTAAGAAAAGAGCTTTTCTTTTCCAAGCATTTGTCCTAATTTTACAAACCCAGGGTTACATGAATTTTGAAGGACTTGTAAGTAGGTTTGATCTCCATGTCCTCCTGCTTTCCAACATCCAATTCTTGCGCCACTGACAATGACACTTCCAGAGTCATAAAAGTGGTCATTTTCCATATCCATTAAATTCTCTTCTAAGGCAGCTGAAAAAGTCACAATTTTAAAAGTACTTCCTGGTTCGTAAGAAGCCCAAATAGGAAGATTTCTACTTAACGTATCCATCGAGTAATCCTTATAATTATTGGGATCATAACTAGGTCTAGAACTCATTCCTAAAATCTCTCCCGTATTTGGATCCATTACAATTGCGAGTGCCATGTCTGGATTAAAAGCTTTGACCGCATTTTCTAATTCCCTTTCTAGTGACATTTGAATTTTATAATCAATGGTTAATTGAAGATTCATTCCATCAGTGGGAGCGACATAAATATCAGATAGATTTAATTGATTTCCTTTGGCATCTGAAAAGTATTTAATCGCACCAGCTTCTCCTGTTAGATATTCGTCATATTGAAGTTCGAGTCCAGAAAGTCCTTGATTATCAATTCCAACGTACCCCAATACATGGGATAGAAAGTTTCCGTAAGGGTAATATCTTTTCGCTTCTTTAACAAGATAGACACCAGGCAAGTTAAGACTAGAAATTTGATCCGCTATTTCATAGGAGAGTCTTCTTCCTTCTGGATGAACTCGTTCAATCGAAGTTTCTTTTTTTACATGAGTATCCATTTCTTTCTTCGTAACCCCTAAGATATCCGCAAGCTTTTGGCTAGTATCATCTTTATCTTTAATTTGATTTGGGATTAAAACTAAAGAAGTTGTCGTTAAATTATCGGCTAAAACAACACCATTTCTATCTAATATCTTTCCCCGATTAGCCTCAATCGGAAGATTTCTACTCCATAAATCACTTGCTAAATAAGAAAGTTTTTTATAATCGATGGTTTGTATATAAACCACTCTTAGAATAATAAAAACAAATAATAGAACAATAATTAAAAAAATAACTTTAATTTTCGCATCAATTTTTTTAGTAAACATGTACATCACCTAATTCAGTTTATTCTTTGATTGTTTTTCTTATGAACTTAGAAAAAAAAGAATAAAAGATAAGATTTCTAGACGAACAACCTAATCCTTTATTCTAACCCTTCATATATTATTAGTGTGTAGATAGTTCGAACATTACACAAATAGATAAGAAGGGAACTAAGAATTGAGGTTACCTCTCCCAAAATAACCTTTCATTCTGTAGTCATTATATTTTATGCATCTAAAATATAGTTATGCCTTCTTATCAAAAATAAAAAAGAAAGAAGGAAAAAAAGATGAATGAAAATGAATATATCGTAAATGCGTTTACGAAGGAGGGGGAAAATACAAATCTAGAAGTAGATCATTTCAATGTATCCTGTATTACATCGAAAAGTAATAATTTTGAATTAGATAGAGAAGGAAATTTAACAGTAAAAAGTATTACCACTACAAAAAAAATTACACCAAATCAAGATGTGATTGATTTAATTTATCCAGTAGGTTCTATTTATATGTCTGTAAACAATTTAAATCCTGAAGTATCATTTGGAGGAACCTGGGAAAGAATCCAAGATACTTTCTTACTAGCATCAGGGAATACCTATCAAAATGGTACTATAGGTGGTAGCGCAAGTGTTACCTTAACTACAGAAAACTTACCAGTCCATGCCCATGGATTTAGTGGAACAACAGCTGGAAACGGTAACCATAACCATACTGGTAATACGATGGAAGTGCGCTCACAGATTAGTAATCAAGCATCAAGTGATACAGCACGCCCAATTACAAGTAGTGCACATCATTATGGACTGCAAATAACGAATGATGCGGGCTGGCATCAACATACGTTTAGTGGAACCACCAATAACTCTGGAAGTGGTCAGGCACATAATAATATGCCACCATATCTCGCAGTTTATATGTGGAAAAGGGTATCTTAGAGGTGAAGTATGAAAGAAGTAGAAATCATCTCTAAGAGAAAGAGAAAAGAGAAACATTTTTTAAGAGAAGATGGAACGATAGTAGCGAGGGTATATCCAGATGATGTTCATTACTTAAAAAATGGAAACTATGAAGAAATAGATAACAGCTTAGTAAAAAGAAAGGGAGTTTATAAAAATAGAAAGAATGATTATCAAGTATCTTATAAAGAGAATACCCAAGACTCATTTTTAAGAATGGAAAAGGGAGACGATTTCTTAGAAATGAAATTAAAAGAAGCTAGTAATGTAACAGCGAAGAAAACAAGAAAGAAAGCAGAAATCTCTTATCAAAACATTTTAGAAGGGATTGATATCGAATATCAAACCCTTCCAACTAAAGTAAAAGAAACGATTATCTTACAGAATCAGGAATCAAGTAGAAGAGATTTATCGTTTTTCGTGAATACGAATCTAACACTTAGTTTAGACAAAAATCAAATTCTTGCGAAAAAAGGAGAGGAAGTAATATTCACAATCGATACTCCTTATATGGAAGATAGGGAAGGAAAAACCAATTATGATATTTTCTATTCCCTAGAAGAAAAAGAAGAAGGTTATGAAATTGGATTACAACTAGATCATGAATGGTTAACCTTTGGAGAAGTGAAATATCCAGTAAGAATTGACCCAACGATTACCAATCAAAGTCAAAAAGGAAATGTTTATGATACTTATATTTATCCAGGAGATACAGGAGTAGACCGAAATAAAGAACCCGTATTAAAAGCAGGAGTAGAAAAAGTAAATGGAGAAAATAGAATCAATCGAACGTTAATTAAATTTGATTTACCAGAAATTGGGACTGGTAGTGAAGTAATTGGTGCTACCCTGACATTATGTGGTTATCCTTTAATAAGTGCGACTGGAAATGAGACACCAAAAATAATTGAAATTCATAGAGTCACGGCCCCTTGGACAGAGGAAACTGCGAATTGGGAAAACATGAGTAATAACTATGATCAAAGGATTGATGCCATTCAGTTTGTGAATCGAAGTAGAATCGAAAATGGAGTCATTATTCCTCAATATACTAGTAATCCATATGGTGACATTACAGACTTAGTGAAACATTGGTACAAAGATACTCCCAATTATGGAATTCTAATCAAATCGGAAAAAGAAGAATATATTGATGAAGCATATCCAGCATTCTATTCAAAAAATCACAGCATAGAAAATGCCAATCCAGAGCCAGTATTAACAATCGCTTATCGTAATCAAAGTGGGTTAGAAAACTATTATGATTATAAGTCTCAATCATTTACGGATGGAACAACCTATAGTAATACCTACAATGGTAATTTAGTTGGTGTTTTCAAGCTAGCGTCTACCATTGGAAGTCAGTTACCTGCGACACTCAGTTTAATCTATAATACCAATGATGTTATAGTAAAAAAGAATGGATTTCAGTTTAATTTAAGCCAAACTTTAAAGGAAATAATGATTGATAATCATCAATATTATGAATATGTCGATGGAGATGGGACAACACACTACTTTCAAAACAAGAAACATCGTGTATTAAAACCTGGGAAAACAGAACCGACCATTGATGATATTCTAAATCCAAATTATGACGAAGATAATTGGTATGAGACAAGAGAGTATTGTGGTGATGAAGATGGTTTAATGTTGAAATTAGAAAAAGAGGGGAATCAATTCATTATCACTGATAAATATCAAAATCGAATGATTTTTTCTAAAAACAAAGAAACTGATGAATTATATTTTTTAAAAGGATTAGAAGATGTTTCTAAGAATCAAATCCAAATTACTTATAATGAAAATAATAAAATCATAAAAGTAATAGATTCAAGTAATGAAGAAATTAGGATAGACTATAGTACCAATAATATCATTAAAGTAATGAGTTCATCTACAGAATCTACGATAGGAATTACGGATAATAAAGTAAACTATATTACAACACAGAATGGAACCACTACTTTTGATTATAATAGTAAAAATATTATTTCCTCTATTACAGATGTGAATGATACAAAAGTGATTTATGAATACTATGATGAAATCCCTTATCGTATTAAAAAAATCACACAGTATGGATTAAACGAAGCATTGGGAAAATCCCTAACATTTCAGTATGGATTCAATGAAACGAGTATGATTGATAATAAGAATCGAACGAATACCATTTTATTTAATTCTAGTGGTAATAAAATATCTAGTAATACGCTAGGAAGGGAAGAAGACCTAAATCATGCCTATTCTACCTTTTATACCGTAAGTGAAAATGCGAGTGACCGTTATTATGAAAAAAATAAGCCATTAAATTCGACATCCCTGTTTAAATATATCAAAAACTATATTAAAAATAGTAGTTTTGAAACAGATATGGATTACTTTCAAAATGCAGGAGAAATTGAAATGAGTTTTTCTACCGATTGTTCCGTTTCTGGAAATAGAAGTTTAAAAGTAGTTGGCAGGGGAAATCGACCAATGATTGGTCAGGCAATCATAGAGATAGAAGAGGCAGACTATTACACTTTTAGTGGATACTTTAAAAATGATAAACCATTTACTTTACAATTATTTTATTATGGTGAAAACGGAATCATTGAAACTAGTAAAATAATAGAAAAATCAGAAGACTTCAAACGTCAAGATTTATCAATTTATTATAGTCCAGAGGCTTCTTCTATGTTGGCTTTTCGAATGCTATTTGGGGAGGAAAGCGTTACTTATATTGATGATATTCAGTTAGAAGAGGGAGAAGTCGCTAACCACTATAATATTGTTGAAAATTCAGATTTCTCGAATGGACTTTCTGATTGGTTACTTGATCCAATTGATGCATCAAAAACAGATACTTATCAAGTAGTTAAGTTTCATGATAATAAAAATACAGCTTTAAAAATTAATTTAAGTAATTCTAAATCTGTAGGTAAAAAGCTTCCAATTCAGGGAGTGGCAGGAGATTTATATGATATATCCTTTTGGCTTAAAAATGAAGGAATCTTTAGTGATGGCTTTTATGTAAGAAATTATATTAGTATTGAGTATGAACCAGTCGATGAAACGCAAGAACAATATCCCATAGTAGATGGAACTTTTATTCCAAATAAGAAATGGCAATTTCTAAATTATAAAAGTGTTGCTCCTTACGATTATAAATCAATTACGATACATTTTTATCACGCAAATCAATTTAATGAAATGTATCTTACGAATCTCTCATTCTATAAAGATTTAAATACTACTTATTATGATTATGATACTTATGGTAACTTAATTAGTACCAATGATACTAGTAATGCTCGTAGTACATTTAATTATGATAAGAATAATCAATTAATTGAAGCTACAACACCAAAAGGGAAAAAATTCAAATTTGAGTATGATCAAGTAGTAACAGATCGTGTTGTAAATGCAATATCATCAGAAGGAATTTCGAATCAAATAAAATATGATTCTTTTGGAAATCCTATTTCAACAAAGATTAGTAAGAGGTTTGACTATCCACTTGCCAATTTTTATCCAATTGTAGACCCAGAGTTATCCGCAAATATCAATCTAACAACAGGAACCTATAAGATTAGAAGCAGGGGTACTGAAAAGTATCTGAAAGCGGAATATAGTAATGTATTTCTGGAAAGTGATACATGTAGTAATACAATATGGGACGTAAAAAGAATTGGAGATCAGTTCAAAATTATACATTCTATTCTTCCTACTTATTCATTAGAATATTTAAGTAATGCTGTAATTTTAAATGACAGTGATAGTAACAATTTATTTATCTTAGAAGAAAATAAAAATGGTAGTTATTATATGAAGTCAGAAACAGGAAATCGCTATGTAAAATCAAATGGGACCTCTTTAGAAATGACTTCTTTAATAGTTGATGATCCAAACTTTGAATTTTATTTTGAAATACCAGAAGAAGAGTTTATGGAAACAACAGCTACTTATACAGAGGATGGAAAATTCTTAACGAGTGTAACAGATAGTAATCTAAATAGAACAGAATATGATACAGACGAAGTAACTGGGTTAACGAAATCAATGACGAATGCCAAAAAGCAAACAACAAGATATACTTATAATGAGAAAAAGCAAATTACTTCAGTAACACAAGGCAAAAAAACAGTAAACTATACTTATAATGATAAGAATCTTTTAGAAAAAATAGTACAAGGGAATAAAGAATATAAGTTTACCTATGATGAATTTTTAAATACGAAAAAAGTATCAATTGGAGATCATATTGTTCTAGTTTATAATAACTATGAACCAAATAATGGGAATTTACAATCAACGGTTTATGGAAATCAAGATGAAGTATTCTTCGCATATGATGAGTTTGATAGATTGAGCTATTTAGAAAGAATGGATCAATTTCATAATTTTAAATATGATAGTAATGGAAATCTTGCGAAGATTATATCAGAAGATAAAAGAATCAGAAGAGATACAGATCCAGTATTACCAATTACTACAAAGTATACCTATGATGAAGCAGACAGGGTAAAGGAATATACCAAGGCTGATTTTCAAATCAATTATCAATATGATAAAGATAATAATGTTACGAATAAGAAGTATCAATTCAATGATCAAATTCACCTTGTAGAAAATAAATTTAATAGAAGTAGTGAACTAACACAAACAAAACTAGATGATCAGAAAGTAAATTACGAGTATGATAATTTGGGAAGATTAAAGAAAAAAGAAATCAATGATACTTATCAAACTGAGTACGAGTATGTTAAAAAAGGAAAAAGAACTTCTAATTTAGTAAAAAGTATCAGAAATGGAGAAAATGAGTATCGTTATCAGTATGACAAGCTTAATAATATCACACATATTTTTTACCATAATAAACTCCTAAACTTTTATGAATATGATGATTATAATGAATTAATCAAAGAAGAAAATTACGATACGAATGAAAAAATTGAATATATTTACGACAATTCTGGAAATTTACTAGAAAAAACTACCAAAAATCTAGAAACTAATGATATAATAGCGACAGATACTTATCAATACACCAACCCTGATTGGGAAGATCAATTAACAAAATTTAACGATCAAGAAATTACCTATGATGCAATTGGAAATCCATTAAGTATTGGAAACTCTATTACCATGGATTGGATCAATGGTAGAAGTTTAAAGAATTATATGGATACCAATAAAAATTTAGATATCAGTTATAGGTACAATAAAGATGGAATCAGGGAAGAAAAAAGAGTCAATGGAACAGTAACAAAGTATCACTTAGAAAATAGTAGTATCATCTATGAACAAAGAGGAAATGATATCATTTATTATCTCTATGATTTAACAGGATTAGTGGGATTAAAGTATCATGATAATACTTACTACTACCTAAAGAATCTTCAAGGAGATATTATAGGTATCTTAGATCAAGACTATAACCAAGTTGTAACTTATGAATATGACTCTTGGGGAAAGCTATTAAGTATCAAAGATGAAAATCAAAATGAAATTAAAGAGGAAACTCATATTGGAATCATAAATTCATTAAGATATCGAGGATACTACTATGATACAGAGACAGATCTATATTATCTAAATAGTAGGTATTACAATCCTACATGGTATAGGTTCTTGAATGCAGATGGAATGCTTATTCAAAATAATAAAATACTAGGAAATAATTTATATCAGTATGCTTACAATAATTCAATTAACTTTATAGATGAAAGTGGGCATTTTGGTAAATTCATTAATGGAATTGTAAATAATTTTAAAAAGGCTGTAAATAAAACGGTAGATGTCGCTCTTTCACCTCTTAAATATGCTGCTAGGGGGATATGGAAACAAGTTGTAAATGTATTGGATTCCATTGGTATGAAGACGTCGGCTGAAATGTTAAATCATTCAATTCAAAATAATCCCTCGGATTTAACCTATACCGACGGTTCTAGGATTGTTAATCAAATTAAAAATGATAGTACCTTCACAGAAATTGTTAATGAAGCTATAGATAATTCCTTGAATGGTAATATAAATTTTGATAAATGGACCGAATTTGAGACTACTACTGATTTACATGGATCTCTACATGGAAGTCATGTAATGATTAATGGTACTATGAATGATGGATGTGCAAGTCTTAATGTAACCATTACAGATCGTTATGATTTTGATTATAGTGGTGGTTATTTTAGTGAGAATGATATTATAAAAAATTTTATATTTACTGTTGGAAATAACCTGGCTTGGAGTGATCAATTCCTGGGTGTAGTACAAAATTATGATGTAACTATTACTTTTGATTATAATATTTGTCCTTAATAAAAATTATTTAATATTATACGAGGTGGAGAAAATGCTAGAAAAATTTTTGAAGATATTACTTATTATTGTTATATTAGTATTTATATATATGAGTACTTTTGGAAATCCATTTTTTGCAATAAAAATGAATTGGGGAATTAAAATACCAAGTGCAGATAAGATAGTTTATGAATCAGATACATGCTCTAAATCTTATGCACTATGTGCTACATATACCGTTGTAAAATACAACTCCAATCGAAAAATGAAAAAACTGGATATTATTAATTGGGAAAAAGAAAAAAATATTGCTATAGAAACTAAAATTTTGAAAGAATTAAATGAAGTAGTGATTAAACAAAAATATATGATAAATTTTTCTGATGAATATTGGTATTATCAAATTGCACATCGTGATGATCAATTATTTTTAGTATATTTTCCTAAAATAAAAATGCTTTATATTATAGAACAATTACGTTAGAAGAGCCATGTATTAATTGGCGATGAAAGTACTAATAGATGGTATTAGCAATTTATAATAATTATAAGATTAAGTGCTTTGGCACTTTTTCTTTTGGTTGACAATGGTATGGAAATTTACTAGAAAAAATTACCAAAAATCTAGAAACTAATGATATAATAGCGACAGATACTTATCAATACAACAACCCTGATTGGGAAGACCAATTAACAAAATTTAACGATCAAGAAATTACTTATGATGCAATTGGAAATCCATTAAGTATTGGAGACTCTATTACCATGGATTGGATCAATGGTAGAAGTTTAAAGAATTATATGGATACCAATAAAAATTTAAATATCAGTTATAGGTACAATAAAGATGGAATCAGGGAAGAGAAAAGTGTCAATGGAATAGTAACGAAATATCACCTAGAGAATAGTAGTACCATCTATGAACAAAGAGGAAATGATACCATTTATTATCTCTATGATTTAACAGGGTTAGTGGGATTAAAGTATCATGATAATACTTACTACTATTTAAAGAATCTACAAGGGGATATTATAGGAATTCTAGATCAGGATTACAATCAAATTGTAACTTATGAATATGACTCTTGGGGAAAGCTATTAAGTATCAAAGATGAAAATCAAAATGAAATTAAAGAGGAAACTCATATTGGAATCATAAATTCATTAAGATATCGAGGATACTACTATGATACAGAGACAGATCTATATTATCTAAATAGTAGGTATTACAATCCTACATGGTATAGGTTCTTGAATGCAGATGGAATTTTAGGAGCTAATCAGGATATATTAGGATATAATTTATATACTTATGTTAGTAATAGTCCAGTTGTCCTAATTGATTTAGATGGAAGAGTTGCAGCAGCAGTAGGTGCACTCCTTGGTGCAACAATAGCAAAAATAGCAGCAAAAGAAGCTAAACAAGTAGTAAAAAATATTGCTTCAACCGTAGGGAAAAATATAAAAAATACTCTTGATTATATTGTCAGTGTAAATGTTACCGCTAGTGATTCCAAGGAGCGTTTGGTTGGTTTGCTAGATACTGGTATAACCTATGGAACAACTACTTCTGTATCTAAACCAATAATTGGTAGTGAAAATAGTATAATAAAAATTAATGTAGGGGATAGTAAGGGAATTGAAGTAGACATAGGAAATAAATCTGCAAGTTTAAATTTTTCATCTAATTCAGTTGACTTTAGTTTTAAAAATAAAAATGGTGTTACTAGTAATAATTTTGATTTTGGAATGCATGGCTTTTCTTTATATGCTGGTGTAAGCACTACTACAAATTTAGGAGATGGCTTAGATGAAACATTGTATGGAAGATTTAATATAAATATGGCAATCCCTGCTCTAGCATATATAGGCATTCATTATGGAATGCCAGCAATAGGAATTTCACCTGCAATACCGTCTTTCCCAGCAATCCCAATTGGAACATAAATATTTAATGGAGGTGTCAATAATGAATTACGATATATTAAGAATAATTATAGGATTGGTTGCATGGATCATTTTATTGTTTATTGGAATTTTGATTCTTAAAATAATCAATAAACAGAATAAAATAAGTGTTATAATAACATCGGTAATAGCAGTTGCCCTTTCTTTGTTTATAATATCATTGCCGCTTGGAGAAAGAAATAGATTTAAAACATTAGATGATGCCTTTAAATATTACTTCCCTAATGCTACTATTGTAAGAAAGTATGCCAAGGATTCTTATGCATTTATTTATTATGAAAAAATTACAAAAGACTCATCACGTATCTCTGATTTTGTTTATTTTATTCATGATAAAAGTGGATGGAATCTTGGTAAAACGGATGCTTTACACTATGGGAGAGGTAAAACATCTAATTATAAGGATTGTGGTTCCATAACTATAAACAAAATAGAGGAAGAGAACGTTACAGGAGTTTATATTTCCTCTATTGTTTTTAGTCATTCAAAGAGAGATACTAATGTTATTACAGATTCTTATTCAACTAATTTTGAGATGGTTTCAGATTATGTAGCATATACATATGTTGGGATAATAGATGAATTGGTTGATGATAATTATACTATTACATTTAATGGGAAGGAGTATCAGCCTCTAAAATAATACATGAAGGTAGAATAGTCCTCTTTGAGCAATTATTTATATAACTCTTCTATGGTATAAAAGATTCATAACAACTAACTATTTAAATAATTTTACATATAGTTGATTATTGACAGAGAAAGCCCAATAGATATTATAAATATACGAGTGATCTAATATGCGCCAAAGGAAGAAGAAATTAAGCCATGCACTGAGGCTCATATAGATAGATTTAAAAACGATGTAGTAAGAATGACAATAGAAGAATCATATTATCATGTATCATTTGGATATGATGTGATGTGTGACACACAACAGGATGCATTAGAAGTAGCCTTAAATTGGCCAACAACATTCTATCACGATAATCAACATAAAAAATTACCAGGATATTATCCGCATTATCATCCGTGGGGCGGTTCACATCACCCACATATTTGGTATTATCTTGGCACTTAGGAGGAAAATATGAGAGTTGACAAAGAGATTAAAGGGAAAACGTATATAAAATTAATGCAGTATATTTGGACAAAAAGTGACGTTGTTTCCCTAAGAAAATGGCATAATCAACATCCTGATATTACTAGTAAGGTATTAAATATTATTTTGAAAGCTGAAAATTGTTCAATTCAAGATATTGTAAATAAATACTCAGATGATTTTTTAAATGAAATTTATGCAAAATTCTTATATAATAAAGATATATTTGATGAGGAGTTTTGTACTAGGCATGGCAATGGATTAATAGAGGTAGAGAAGAAATATAGGAAAATTTTCTTAAGTGATTGTATAGGTCGTTCTTACTATGATGCAACAACTAAACAGTGGTTAGATCAGTATAAAGAAAATATTATTTATCAAAAAGAGTATATATATGATGATGTGATTCTCAATAAAAAAATTCATCAAGATACTACTTATTTTTTAGAATTAACAGAATCACTGAAAGAGGATATTCTAAGCATGAATGCGATATATTCTTGGTGTTTTCCTCTTATGCTAGAAGACATATCGTTCTTTAAAGATGGATACTGCTGGTTAGATTCGGTTGCCCATGAAGAACTATGCTTTATCTATTGTAAAGATGAAGAAGAATATGAATATTTAAAATCAATTGGAATTGAATTTATTGAGGATCACTTTGTGCCAGTTTCGGAAGATGAAGTATATTATGTAGACTATAATCGAAAAGATTAAGTGCTTCAGCACTTTTTCTTTCGCTTAAACTGATTTTAATGTTTAACTTCAAAATTGATAAAGATTTAAAGGTAGGTGAAATTAGTGTTAACTAAAGGATCAATAACAAATGATATATATCATAAATTAATAGAATATAGTTTTTCAGAATGTGATACAATAATGCTTGTATTTAGAAAAGATGGACTTGATGATAATAAAATTAACTGTCTAAATAACACAATTGCAAAATTAAAACAAAAATTCGGAAAATACGTACTTAAAACTCGAAATGGTGGACATTGGGTATTTACGAAAGTTGGAAACAAGGAATGTGGATTTGCAAAAGAAGATCCACCAGGATTTGATGACTTGTTTGAAATAATCTTTCTTAAAACAACTCCAGAATTAAAAGAATATATATTAGAAAATCATGATTTATATGCTTGGCTTAATCCAAAATATCCAGAAGATATCTCATTTTTTAAGGATAGATATTGTTGGTTGTATTCTATAGCTCATGAAGAACTTTGTTTTATCTATTGTAAAAATGAAGAAGAGTATGAGTATTTAAAATCAATAGGCATTGAATTTGTTGAGGATAAATTTGTTCCTACTCCATATGAGGAATTGTATTATGAAGATTATAATAATAAAAGTTAAGTACTCTGGTATTTTTTGTTTTGGAAGTTATGGTGATTTTTAATGATAGGAATAGAGATTAATTTTGAAAGTACTTACGAAAAAATACTTTATGATCTATTAAAAGGAATAGATTCTAAAAAATATAATTGGAATATCGTACAGCAAGAAATATTTTATGAAGACGATTTAAATATGACATTAGGTTCATATTTATCTAAAGGAGTGAAGTTTGAAGAGGCAATTCATGATAAGGGAAATTATTTTGTTTACTTTTTAAATGCCCAATTGTATCCCGAAAATGCCAAAGAGAGTGATATAGATACTTATGATGATTTTGTGAAAAGTGACTGTGAATTGATCGTTCTATTCTATGATAACAGTTATATTGAATTTTATATAAAATCAGAATATCTATGGAATATAATTATGAAAAATTTAAAAGAAAAGAATATAAAATATCAAGTTAAAACTAGAGAAAACGATACTAGGACAGAAATGTATGTATAAATTTTAATAGCAATTCGACCTATAAAGAGGTAATTAGTGAAAGAAAATTATTTGAGACAGTTTTAGAGGTAGAAATTATGAAATTAAAAATTGGAAGATTGATATCTACATGCATAGATTTCATTATATTTGGAGAGTTATATATTCTGTGTAATAATAGTATCTATTGCAGTATTTAATATATTTTTAAGAAAAGATACTATATTTGGGTATCGTAGCATAGGAAAAAAAATAATGAGACTCAGAATATATGATATAAATGGTAATGAAGTAAGAGACAAAAAAAGTTGGTAGATAGAGTTTTTCAATCAATATCTACTGCGAATCTTTATCCATTTATGATTTTAATTAATAATAAGAGTACTGGTGATAAAAAAGTTGGTACTGAAGTAAAATAATATTTATATCGTTTTAGAGATTAAGTGCCTCGGCACTTTTTCTTTTTTTCTTTTCTTAAAAAATGGGTGGACTTAGAAGTGTTTTTATACTACAATAAATGATAAGAATTTTTAAGGGGATAGTAAGATAGGAGGTTTAATAGTGGCAACAAGAAAGACCGAAATTCATGAAATTTATCAAGAACTAGACTCTTATATTAAATTATCTCAAGAAGAAATTGAATCTTTATATGAACAAGAAGGAATCACTGAAAAGAGTTATGCCTATCAATTAAGAGAATTAAAAGAACAATTAGAAAAAGAAACATCTCTATCCGCTGAAGAAAAACTATTGCGCGCAATTTATAAAGATCCTGAAGAAGACAAACGAATCGATCGAATAGCAGAACTAAAAGAAAAAATAGAAGACTTAGAGAAGAAAACTGCTAGAACAGAGGATCAACTCTTACTCGCTACAACGAAAAGATATCGTTCCTCTAGAAAGTATCCTAGTTTGGCTTTAAGAAATCAAATATTTCAAGGAACTGTGGGACTTGCTCATTATTTTGCGAGAGTATATTTTTATAAAGTAAAACAACAATATCGTTTTGATTATGATGATTTATTTCAAATTGCCTGTGAAGGGCTTCTTTCAGCTTGTCATTATTATGTAATAGGAGGAACGGCATCCTTTAAAACCTACGCTAGTAAATGTATAGAGAATCGCATTAAAAGAGAAATTCGTCTATCAAAAAGGAAAAGAAAGAAACAGGTTAATTTAGAAATAGAATTAGATCGGATGCACATATTAAAATCATTTTTAGAAAAAGAAGTATTTAGGGGATCTGGTAAAATTTTTGAATTAGAAGACCTTTTAAAAAATCCAAGCGTTACTTTATATCGTTTAAATCAAAAAATCTTAGATCATAACCAAGAAGTATTAAATCTAGGAGAAACAGAAAGAGTTTGGAATAAAACATATCGAAAAAAAGATAGAGAAAATGCCTTCGAAAAGGTACAAGAGATATTCCAAGTGTTTGAAAGATATTTAAGAGAAGGGCAGATTGAAAATTTAATCACTGATGAAGATCGAGAACTGGTTTATTTAATTTCTCAAAAGAAAAATTATAAACAAAGTGATATTTCAGCTTTTATATTATTTGAATACTTAGAAACTTATATTATGAGATTATATCAAGTAGATACCTATTTAAAAACAGAAAAACGTTTATTAGAAGAAAATGCTGGGATTTTACCAGAAGAATCCGTTATTTTAAAAGAAATTAATCGATCAATAAGGGAAACCAATCAGATGTTAAAAGAACGTAGGTATCGTTTGTGGGGAAATGGTAGTTTAGAAAAAAGAACTAGTTTTTTACAGGAATATATCAAAAAGTTTGATGTTAATTTCGTAGACCAAGACGAAAGAGAAGATTATTTAGAAAGATTTTCCTATCGATATGAAGATTATTGGAACGGTTCTGCTATTCCTAAAAATGATAATTATGATGATGATGATTTCTATGATTGGGGAGAACTTTATACTGATGACTTTCTAGGAAGATTAACATCCGAAGATATATTAGATTTTATAGAGACATTAGAGGATGGCAGAAACCATTTGAAAAAAGATTATGATCGTGCCCAAAAAGAGAATCTGAATCGGGTTGTTTTTCGTAGAGATTTAAACCTTTTGCATGAAAATAATGGTGAATCTAGAATCTGTATTTCAGGATATACATTCCAAGAGGGTCCTGATGGATATACCTTAGAAGAAGCATTTGATATTTTATCAGAAGAGATTGAAAGTATGAAAGTGATGGTTTCCAATTATAATGAGATAGAAGAGGAACTAAATAAAAGAAAAGAAGAAGTAAAGGAAATTGTAAAGGAAAAAAATGAAGGGATCTTTAGTAGAAATCAACAGTTAAAAGATAAATTAACGCTTAGTCATGTATTACAAGATTGTAATAGACAAAGACTAAAGAAATGGGATACTAGAACCTTAGAAGAAATAAAGAATTATGTTCAATTAATCTATTGCGATGATGAAACATTAATGGGACTAGCAGAAAGGAAAATAGACTCTAAAAGAGGACCAGAAAGAAGTGTAGAAGAAGAAGTGATTCTTCAAGAATTCTTAGACGATTATAAAAAGGCGTTAGAATCCCTTCCTTTGGTACAAAGAAAAATTTGGGATCGATGGTATGATGAAGATGGAATCCATTCAGTCTCTGCGAAAGAACTAGCACAGGAACTAGGAATTTCTGAAAGAAAAGTATATGCAGAAAAAGAAAAAGGGAAGGTCCTATTAAAACAGAATGAAGTATTACGTAGTTATTTAGAGGAGGAAAATTAAGTTTAATTGGTTTACTTTTTTGTATGTTTTATGTAAAATGAATATGGTGAAGAGCATGCAGAGATATTTTGTAGAACAAAAAATAGAGAATCAATTTACCCTAAGTAAAGATGACAGTTACCATATTCTAAAAGTAATGAGAATGTCTTTAGGAAATCAAATTGAGATAGTTTCAAATGGAAAAACTTATATTTCAGAAATTATTTGTTTAGAGCCTTTCGTTGTAGCAAAAGTAGTAGAGGAGATAGAAGAATCTCAAGAATTACCAATTTCTGTTACCTTAGCACAAGCTTTAGTAAAAGAACAAAAGATGGATTTGATTTTACAAAAGACTACAGAACTTGGAATTGATCAAGTAATTCCCTTTCAAGCGATGAGAAGTGTTGTAAAGATTGATAAAAAAGAGAATAAAAAGAGAGAGCGTTGGCAAAAAATTGTGAAAGAGGCGAGTGAACAATCAAAAAGAACGATGATTCCCAAAGTTCTAGGAACGATGACGGTGACAGAACTTTTAAGTTTAGAGGATTATGATGTCAAACTGTTGTGTACAGTTCGCGAAAATACAAAAAATATTAAAAATCTATTATCAAATATAGTAGAAGGTGCTAAAATGATAGTAGTGGTAGGACCAGAGGGTGGTTTTACAGAAGAAGAGGAAGAACAATTCATTCGTAGTGGTTTTCAAACAGTCTCTTTAGGAAAGAGCGTTCTTCGAACAGAAACTGCGTCAATCTTTATTATGAGTGTTGTTCGATATCTTAGCATGAGGTGAAGTAAGACATGGAATTGTTTTTAAATGGGATAGAGACAAATGTGAATCAAGGACTACTTTTGGTTTATGGACTAATTGTCTTTGTAATTATATTAATTGTAATTATATTAATTGTCGATAAAATTCATAGAAAGAAGGAAGAAGCTCTTTTTCATAGTAGACACTTAAAGAAGAGACTAAAGGAACTTCAAGTAATAGAAGAAGAAAAAGAGTTAACCACTTATGAAGAAACGGAAAAGAAAGAAAGTGTTTCATTAGGGGAACCATCTAAAGCAATCATGGAGGAAGTGACTACGATTTCTAATTCAAAAGAAGAATATTCTTCTGAAGAGAAGCATCAATCCATGAGGGAAACTGTTTCAACGAGTAATTTGACTGAATCCGCTTCCTTCAATGAAGAAGAAATAGAACCAGAAGATGAGTTAGAAAAAACACAGGCTCAGATTGAAGTGGAAGAAATTACCAAGGCCTTAGAAAAAGCAGTACAAGAAGAGCAAGAATTAAATAAATATGCAAAGTTTGAGGAAGAGCAAGAACAAAATGCAATTATCAGTTATAAGGAATTAAAAGAAAAATTCGATGAACTTTATGATTCGAATGAAAAAACACAATACATCAATGATGATACAATTCCAATTAATTTAAAAGAATTATATGAAACAAATGAAACGATAGTGAAGGAGCAAATAAAAGAACAGGAAGTTGTACCTGTTCAAAATGAATTGGAAAAAGGACAACCACAAATGAGTCATTCACAACCAGAAAGAAAAGCAAGTGAGTTTAAAAGTAGTCCGATTATTTCCCCTGTTTATGGGATTCAAAAAGAAGAGCTTCAGGTAAAAAAAGAAATTAGTAGGAGTTCAGAAGAAGACCTTCAAAAGACTGCTGATTTCTTAAATAGTTTAAAGGAATTACAGAAAAATCTAGATTAGCTCTCAGTTAGAGAGTTTTTTCGTTTCAATAGGAAGAGAGGTGTCAGAATGAAGAAAATAGTTGTAAAAGATCTAGTAAAAGCCTTATTGACGACTCTAGCATTTACTTTAAATGTTGTTGGAATTTATCAAAATAAAATTACGAATCATAATGTTTTTCAAGTAGAGCTTTATACAGTATCTATCCTTTTAATCTTATTTTATTTTATGTATAGTAAAAGACAAGTAAAACTAGACCGTGGAGGGACTTTTTTAGCACTTTTATTTTCTTTCTTTATGTTATTTGGGTATAGTTATTTAAAAGTAGATTCTTGGAATCTAGTGTTTGGAAATTTAAAGATGATGGGGATTTCTGTTTTTCTATATCTTGGGTACTATTTCTTATTTTATAGAGCGATTGATTTTCTAGAAACGATTTGGAATCATTTTGAGTTTCCAGAAGTGAAGGGGAAGAGAAGAACCTTTTTTCGAAAATTTAGGCAAACGTTAGAAGAACATCCGATTCGTACAAGCCTTTTAGTCCTTTTAATATGTTGGGGAATCTATATGATTGCTTTTTATCCAATTATTTTATCTCCAGATCCTTCTTTTCAAATCAAGATGTATTTTAATGAGCATACCAAATACATTGATTGGGTCATTCAAAGAAGTCAAAAAGTAAATTTAACAACACATCATCCAGTGATTCATACCTTTTTACTGGGAGGGGCTATCCAAATAGGAAGACTCATTGGTAGTGACAACTTCGGACTGTTCATTTATTCTATTTTTCAAACTATCGTATTAGCGAGTACCTTATCTTACACAATTTATTATACAAAGAAACTAAATATGCCAAATGGGGTTCGTTTGGTTTTATTAGGAATTTACGCACTTGTTCCGATGTTTCCTTTTTATGCAATGTCAGGAGTAAAGGATACTCTCTATACTTGTCTTATCATTTTATATACCATGTTTTTACTAGATTTATTTCTCTTTTATAAAGATAAAAAACTTTCTTGGATCCAAGTCTTAGAAAATACTGTTTTTATTGTTTTACTAATGCTATTTCGAAATAATGGAATTTATGTAGTACTGTTATCTTTCCCATTTATTTTCTTAATGAAATCAATGGATCGGAAAAAACTTGGTGTAATTTTCGCTTCTTCGTTAGGAATTTACTTCGCAATTACCAAAATTGTGATTCCAGGAATGGGAATTAGTGATGGTAGTATTCGTGAAGTTTTATCAATTCCTTTCCAACAAACCGCAAGATATGTAGTGGAACACGAAGATGCTTTAACAAGAAAAGAAAAGAAAGCAATTGATAAAGTTCTTGGGTATGATGATTTAAAAGAGAGATATGATCCTGTAAAAGCAGATCCAGTCAAAAATGAATTTAAAAAAGAAGCAACATCGAAAGACTTAAAAGAATACTTTAAGGTTTGGTTTCACGGACTCCTAAAACATCCAGATACTTATCTACAGGCAACCATGAATAATGTTTATGGATACTTTTATCCGAATTCTACAAGATGGTATATCTATTATAAATATGATGATCGAATCACACAGAATGATTTAGTAGATTATCACTATAACTCACTTTCTGGTCTTAGAGAAGTACTTTCTGATTATGGGGTTAGTTTTCCCTATATTCCAGGGATTGGCTTAATCAGTAACATTGGGTTTTGTACTTGGATTTTATTTCTACTGACTTATTTTATAATAAAATATAAAAGGAAGGAACTTCTTATTGTTTTAGCTCCCTCCCTGGCATCTGTTTTAATCTGTGTGGCCTCTCCTGTTAATTGTTACTTCCGCTATGCGATGCCTTATATATTTTTACTTCCATTTTTACTGTTTGTGATTCAATATGTTTTAAAAAAGAAAGAGGTATATTATGAAAAAAAATAAATCAAAAATTGCAGTACTCATCCCATGTTATAACGAGAGTCTAACCATTGAAAAAGTAGTAAAAGACTATAAAAAGGCTTTACCAGAAGCAGATATCTATGTTTATGATAATAATTCTAAGGATCATACAGATGAAATCGCCAAAAAAGCAGGCGCAATTGTTCGTTATGAATATCGTCAAGGGAAGGGAAATGTGATTCGAACCATGTTTCGAGAAATTGATGCAGATTGTTATTTGATGATTGATGGGGATGATACTTATCCAGCAGAAAACGCCAGAGAAATGTGTGACTTGGTTTTAGAAAAGAAAGCGGATATGGTCATTGGAGATCGACTTTCTTCTACATACTTTACGGAAAATAAAAGACCCTTTCATAATTTAGGAAATCGTTTGGTTCGTTATTCTATCAATAAATTATTTGATAATCAAATTAAAGATATTATGACGGGATATCGTGCATTTAGTTATGAATTTGTAAAAGGGTTTCCTGTTCTTTCTAAAGGATTTGAAATTGAAACAGAAATGACCATTCATGCGGTAGATAAAAACTACAAATTAGTAGAGATTCCTGTATCATATCGGGATCGTCCGACGGGAAGCGTTTCGAAATTAAATACTTATAAGGATGGATTTAAAGTATTAAGAACAATTGCCTCTCTTTTTAAAGAATATAAACCGGGGATTTTCTTTGGAATCTTTGCTGCTCTTTTCTTGCTTGTTTCTTTGATTTTAGGAGTTCCTGTATTCTTAGAATATTTTGAAACAGGACTCGTTCCTAGATTTCCAAGTTTAATTGTTTCAGGCATTTTCTTGATTGTTGCCTTACTTCTTTGGATTACAGGAATTATTTTAGGAGTGATTGCTAAGAAACATCGGCAATTATATGAACTGATTATGAACGAAATGAAACGCATGGAGAATGCAGAATGAAAGAATTATTAAAAAAACATGAGAAATTAGTGAAGCAAATTTTAAAGTTTGGAGTCGTAGGTGGAGGGGCTTTTCTAATTGACTATTCTATCCTTTATGTCTTAACTGAATTTGTAGGAATTCACTATTTAATATCTTCTGTAATCTCGTTCATTATTTCTTTAATATTTAATTATATATTAAGTATTTATTGGGTATTTGATGTAACAAAAAAACAGACAGCAAAGGAGATTATCATTTTCGTAATCTTGAGTGTGATTGGACTTGGAATTAATCAAATCGTCATGTATGTGGGATCAGATTTGTTACAGATCTATTATATGATTACCAAACTAGTAGCTACTTTTATCGTAATGGTTTGGAATTTCGTTACAAGAAAAATATTTATTGAAAAGTAGAAAATCTCTACTTTTTTTGTTTGAATCGTTACGAAAGAAATTGATTTTTTTATGATCTTGGTATATAATGGAAAAAGCTCTAAGGGGAGGTAGTAATAATGGATAAAATATATATATTTGGTCATCAAAAACCAGATACAGATTCTGTGACTAGTGCGATTTCTCTATCTTATTTAAAAAATAAATTAGGGATGAATACAGAACCTAGAGTTCTGGGTGATTTATCAAATGAGACAAAGTTTGTTCTCAATTATTTTCATGTAAAAGCACCACAATTATTAGATGATGTCAAATTACAATTAAAGGATTTAAATTATCATAAAGATTATTTCCTAGATGAATGTACCTCAATTAAAGATACTTATGATTACATGACAGAAAAATCAATTACTGGTGTACCATTAGTTGATCAAAAACAAAAGTTTGTGGGACTAATTACAGTAAAAGGAATCATTAATAGTTTAATACGAGGAGATATTGATACACTAGAAACTTCTTATGAGAACATTTTGAATGTTTTAGAAGGGGAAGAAGTTCTAAAATTCGATTCTGAAATCTATGGAACGATTATGGCAGTTGCTTATCGTAGTACGACAATCTTAAATACAATTCAATTAAAAAGAGATGATATTTTAATCGTAGGAGATCGTCATAGTATTATTGAGTATGCAGTAGAAAGTGGTGTCAAACTAATCATTTTAGTTGGAAATGGATCGATTAAAGAAGAACATTTAGAGATTGCTAAGAAAAATCATGTAAATATTATTCGTACGGAAAAGAGTACGTTTCACACAGCAAAGATTATTGGGCTAAGTAATTATATTCGAACACTAAATGAAAATATCCGTCCCTTTACTTTTAATGAAGATTATTACTATGATGATTTCTTGACAAAAACTTCTAAATTAAAGCATAACAACTATCCAATTATTGGGAAGAACAATATATGTAAAGGGCTAATTCGTATTACTGAAATTGCAGAAAAAAATAGGAAAAAAGTAATTTTGGTTGATCATAATGAAGTAGAGCAGAGTGTAGAGGGACTAGATGAGGCAGAAATTATTGAAGTGGTAGATCATCACAAAGTAGGAAGTATTTCGACAAGTAATCCCATTGATTTTCGTATTATGACGGTAGGGTGTACCAATACGATTATTCATAAGCTTTATCAAGAAAATCATATTGAAATACCACGAGAGATTGCTGGATTGATGCTTTCTGGTATTTTATCAGATACGACAGCTTTAACTTCTCCAACTACAACGGATCTAGATCAAGAAGCAGTTGAAAATTTGGCAAAAATTGTTGGAATTGATTACAATGAGTATGCGTTAGAAATGTTTAAAGCTGGTACTTCTTTGAAAGGAAGAACGGAAGAAGAAATTGTAACCACGGATATCAAAGTGTTCCAGAAAGATGATATAAAGTTTGCTGTGAGTCAAGTATTTACTTTAAATTTCGAGGAAATTTTGGAAAATAAAGAAAAGTATTTAGAAATTATTAACCAGATTTCAAATGACAAGGAATATCGTTTTGTTCTTTTGATTATTACGGATATTATTAAAAATGGATCTTATGTTTTCTATAGCAAAGGAGCTACAGAATTAATAGAAACAGTATTTGAATTAGATCATGTTCCACAAGGTCACTATGTAGATGGTTGGGTTTCTAGAAAGAAACAAATTGTTCCAGTACTGATGGATTTAACTCACTAAGAGGAAGAAAAATCTTCCTTTTCTTTTGCTTTTTTGGATAAATAGTGAAAAAAAATAATATATTAAACTAAACTATGTTATAATGGTAGAGATGATAAAGGGAGTGAAAAAATGGAGTCTGTAATATTAATAATCAAGGGGTTTATTATGGGGATTGCTAACATTATTCCAGGGGTGAGTGGAGGAACACTTGCACTGACTCTAGGAATTTATGAACAATTTATTGGTGCAATTAGTCACTTTTTTGGAAAGTTAAAAGAAAATTTGCGCTTTTTAATTCCGATTTTTATTGGGATGGTTTTAGCAATTGTTAGTATGAGCAATGTTATTTCCGAAAGCTTTGAACATTATCCAATTCCAACTACGTTATTTTTTATGGGATTAGTACTTGGAGGAATTCCGATGCTAACAGGATTTGTAAAGGGAAAAAAGGAAACAAAACAAATTTCCAGTTATGTAATTGCTCTTCTTACTTTTTCTCTTGTGATGGTTCTTGCTTTTTCTGAGCAACTATTCGGAAGTGGACTCGGAACAGTAAATTTATCTAATGTTTCAGTAGTTGGCTATATTTTATTATTTATTGTCGGTGTAATTGCAGCGGCAACCATGGTCATTCCTGGAGTGAGTGGTTCTTTAGTTTTAATGTTACTTGGATATTACTTACCAGTTGTTAATACGATTAAAGATTTAACGAAATTTAATCATTTATTTTCGAACTGTCTTATTTTAGGATTCTTTGGACTAGGAGTGTTAGTTGGAATTGTTTTGATTTCAAAACTGATTGAATTTTTGCTTCACAAATATGAAACAAAAACTTATTTTGGAGTATTAGGATTTATTCTTTCTAGTATTATCGCAATTCCAGTTTCTGTCTATCATGAAATTGGAACGATTACCTTCTCAGTACCACAAGTTATCATAGGTATAATATTCCTTATAATCGGAAGTTTTATTGGGTATAAATTAGGAGGAGAAAAATGATTATTGAAGTTATCTTTTTAGCAATTATTCAAGGAATTGCAGAATTTTTACCAATTTCTTCTAGTGCTCATCTAATTATTTTTAGAGATTTGTTTGGCATTGGTTCTTCTGTCATCACAGGAGATTTAGCCCTTGCGTTTGATATTGCACTTCATTTTGGAACTTTACTTGCGATTGCTTTATACTTTTTCCATGACTTTTGGTCTATGGTAATAAAAGGGGTTACGACAGGAGCAAAAACACAAGAAGGGAAAATGTTTTGGTACATTGTAGTAGCAACCATTCCTGCTGCTATCGTTGGTGTATTATTCGAAGATGTAATTGAAAATGCAATTCGCGGGAATTTTATTTTAATCGCATGTGCTTTGATTGTAATGGGAGTCATTATCTATCTTGCAGATAAATTTTCAAAGCAAACAAAAAATTTCAAAGAGATGGGAATGAAGGATGCGATTCTCATTGGATGTAGTCAAGTATTCGCTTTAATTCCTGGTTTTTCCAGAAGTGGTACGACAATTGCTGCTGCCCGAGGATTAAATTTAAAACGAGAAGAAGCTGCAAAATTTTCTTTCTATCTATCTGCCCCTGTTGTTTTTGGGGCCGTAGTACTCAGTGTTTTTGATGAGGTTACGATGGCAGCTATCAAAGCCAATTTATCTATTTTTATCATTGGAATTGCCGTTGCTTTTATGTCTGGATTACTTTGTATTGAATTTCTATTAAAATATATTAAGAAGCATGACTTTAAGGCATTTATGTGGTACCGTATAGTATTAGGAATTGTCGTGATTGCATATACGCTATTCAAATAGGAGAGATTTTAATGAATGGACTAATATTAACACTATTACTTGGATTATTTATTATCGTAGGAGCTTTCATCGTATTTTTCTTTGAGAACAATGGAAAATTCATAGAGTTTTCGATTGCGATGGCATTAAGTGTGATTTTAATGTTATTAATTTTTGATATCATTCCAGAAGCCTATGAAGCAGTTGATACTGGAAATACCATGATGAATATTCTAATTTTACTTTTTGGCGCTGCGATTGGATTCCTAGTTTTAAGAATTTTGGATCATTTTATTCCAGATCATGAGGATGATCCAACGACAACGGAGGATAATGATCGTAATTTAAACCATATCGGTTTTGTTTCGAGTATCGCCCTTGTGATTCATAACATTGTAGAGGGAATCGCCATTTATACTTTATATAACACAGATCCTCAAGCTGGGATTATGGCAGGAATAGGAGTAGGTCTTCATAATATTCCTTTAGGAATGGTCATTGCTTCTACATTTTACCAATATAATAAGAAAAAGGGAAAGACAAGTTTGATTCTTTTAGGAATCTCGCTATCTACCTTCTTAGGGGGACTGATTATGAACGTTTTCCATATTCATGAGATAGTTCACCTTGTAGAAGTAATTTCACTTTCTATGACGCTTGGAATGTTGGTTTATATTTCTATTATGGAATTAATTCCAAAGGTAAGACATACTGAATATAAAAAGGCGACAGTGACAGGCTTTTTTATAGGATTTTTCTTAATATTGATTGCAACACTTATATAAAGACATTTTAAAGATGTCTTTTTTTTATGTACGAAATTATTTATGAGATTACGTAATTTATTTTCCTATTTATATCGTATATCATAAAGGAAAATAACATATATTTAAATAAAGAAGTATGGATGTAAAGTTTTGTATAATTTTTCCAATATAAAATAAATTATATGATTTTATAGTATAATTAAATAATGGATAGTTATAAATAAATAGGAGTGATTCAGATGAACAATATGCTACTTCTGACAAAAGCAATGTTTGCAATTATGATTGGCTTTTTAGGTTCTGTCGTTCTAGGATTTTTTTTAATTCCAGTACTTCGGAAATTAAAAGTGGGACAAAGAATCAGCATTTATGTAGGAGAAAATCATAAGAAAAAAGAGGGGACTCCAACGATGGGTGGATTTATCTTTATTCTTCCAACTTTACTGGCAACTTTCTTCCTTTTACTTTTCAATAAGATGGATTATACCTCTAATTTAGGGATTGTATTGATTGTTTTTGTCGGATATGCAATTATTGGTTTTTTAGATGATTATTTGAGTATTAAGAGACATAATAACGAAGGTCTTACTGAATTTCAAAAGTTATTTGGTCAAATTGTAATAGCCCTGATATTCTTCTTTATGTATATGAAAAATGGTGGGCAGACGGCACTGATTGTTGGAACCCTAGGTATCCATATTGAAATGGGCTGGCTTTATGGTTTATTTATTCTTTTTTTACTAGTTGGTGCCTCGAATGCCGTTAATCTAACAGATGGATTAGATGGTCTAGCTGGTGGGCTTTCTGCCATTGCGTTTATTGCATTTAGTTTGATTTCTATGGTGGTTGGATTCCAAGATATGGGTATTTTTACTTTTATCTTAGTAGGATCTCTTTTAGGGTATTTAGTTTATAATACCTTCCCAGCGAAAGTTATCATGGGAGATACTGGAAGTTTAGCTCTTGGTGGAGTTATGGCTGCCATTGCGATTTTAACCCATCGTGAGGTAACACTCGCAGTAGTAGCAGGAGTCTTTATTATCGAAACATTAAGCGTGATATTACAAGTAATCTGGTTAATGCTATTTAAAAAGAAATTATTCTTAATGTCTCCGCTTCATCACCATTTTGAAAAAATAGGATGGGAAGAAAGAGATATCGTAAAATTATTTTGGACTTTTGGATTAGTTCTCGCTATGGGTGGTATTTTCTTTGGTGTATGGTTATAGTTAATTTTTTTAGAAAGTAGGTTACGAATGAAAAGTAGAAAATTTGATTTTGTTCTTTTTATTGCCGTACTTATCTTAATATTATTTGGACTCGTAATGATTTATTCTGCATCGTCTATTTGGGCAGAATACAAGTTTCACGATAGTTTTAAATACGTGAAACAGCAAGCATTATTTATCGGAATAGGAATCGTATTATTATTAGCAGTCGCAAAAATCGATTATCGATTATACTATAAAAAGGCAAATCTAATTTTAGGGATTTGTCTTTTATTATTAGTTTTGGTATTGATTCCTGGTATTGGTACTGTCCGAAACGGAAGTCAGAGTTGGTTTGGAATTGGCTCTTTTGGAGTACAGCCTAGTGAATTTGCGAAACTTGGTTTAATTATCTTCGTGGCTAAATATTTAACGAAGAATGAGAAGTACTTAAAAGAAATCAAAAGAGGTGTTTTACCGATTCTTGGTGTTTTATTTCTGATCTTTGGTTTAATCATGCTACAGCCGGATTTTGGTACTGGTATGATTATTGTAGTTAGTATTTTAGCTATGATGTTCATCGCAGGAGTAGATTTTAGATTTTTCCTTGTTTTGGGAGGAATTGGAGTATTTGGGATTGTTGGATTAATCGCAATCGCTCCTTATCGAATGGACCGAATTATTTCCTTTCTAGACCCATGGAAAGATCCTCTAGGAACTGGTTTTCAGATCATTCAAAGTTTATATGCGATTGGACCTGGAGGACTACTAGGACAAGGTTTCCTAAACTCAAGACAAAAACAGTTTTATTTACCAGAACCTCAAACGGACTTTATTTTCTCTGTTATTAGCGAAGAGTTTGGTGTCCTAGGAGTATTGATTGTCAGTTTCTTATTTTTAACCATTCTTTATCGTGGAATTCAGATTGCCCTAAAAGCTCCTGATAATTTTTCCAAATATCTAGCGTTTGGTATGATTTTTCAAATTTTAATTCAGACTGTAATGAATTTAATGGTTGTCATTGGCTTAATTCCAGTTACAGGTGTCACTTTACCATTTTTATCCTATGGAGGAAGTAGTTTATTAATTACCATCATTAGTATTGGAATCTTACTTAGTATTTCTAAGAATAAAATATAATTTTCCAAGATTCACTAAATAAATAAAATGGGATAGAAAAGAAAGGGAAAAGGTACTGATAAATGATACAATCACAAACGGATCTTATGTAGAAATGTTAGATTATAATTTAAAATTGATTGATAAAGAATTACTAGAAGAAAAATAAAAAGTGTAAGAAAATGTAAGTTATTAATGTAAACATATCCTATAATACGTAAAGTAATTTTTGCCTAATTTATCAGGATGCAATTCTCTTTTTTAATATTGTAAAAGAAAAATGTAAAAATTTTTTGATTATTTCTTTTAAATAGTAAAAATAGATTTATTCTTTGTAAAACCGTTGATTTACTTGGCTTTAAAATAAAAAGTCTAAACAAATTCATAATTCTAATGATAGTAAAGCAGTCTAGAAAAATAATTTTATGAAAGCTGTTAATTTTCCTAAAATAACTGTAAAATTTTTAAAAGTAGATTGTCATTTTGTGTATAAAAAAAATTTCCCGGGAAATAATTTTACCTTTATATTATAAAGATAAAATTATTATTTCAAAAGTAAAACAGAATACCTTTATAAATGAAAAACTGTAAAGTTTTTAATCTTTTAGCTACATAATTTCTTACTAATAGAATTTCAAAAACTTAAACTTTTTTCTGTGATGACAAAAAAACAGTTATAGTATTTTTTTTGTTATTCTAAATTTTAAAATAAAAAATAGGGAAGTACAATGAAACTATCATTCAACTGTTGACGAGTTTAAAATTTATTGAAAATAATATTTTTTTTAAATATAATATAAATATATATAATCATTATTTGGAGGTATAGTGCCATGATTGGAATAAGTATAGCAGAAGAAAATGAATGGATTAATACAAAAAAATATTACTGCATTAGCGAAACTAAGGAGTATCCATATGGAGAATATTTTTATTATAAAATAAATGATAAGAATGTAATCTTTTATAGATGTAACGTTAGGAAAACATCCTCCAGTGCTGCTGCACAATATATGATAGATCATTTCAATTTAAACAAAATAATTGTAGTAGGAACTTGTGCAGGGATAGATACAAATTATAAACAATATGATATTGTTATTCCCAGTTTAGCTGTTCAAACAGATTGTACTGTAAGAGAAACAGAACCATTAATTAAAACTAAATTTAATGTAGAAATAGATTTATCAAAATTGAATATTGAGTATAATACTGGAACTATTGCTACACAAGACAAACCAGTAGTTATGTGGAATGATTATACAATTTTAAAAGATAATAATATAACAGTTTGTGATACTGAAGCAGCAAGTATTGCCTTTGTTTGTAAAAAAAATAAGGTAGATGTATTAATAATTAAGGGAATCTCTGATTTTCCAACAAACGAGAATAAATCAACAAAAGAAACATCACATGAGGAGCAATATAAAATATATATTAGTAACATACCTATAATAATGAATAAAATATATGATTACTATTTAAATAAAGTTATTTAAGATTATAATTGATTTGTAAAAAATCTAAGGTCATAATAAAATTATTATAATATTGTTTCAGAAAAATAGAAATGAGACTATTAGTATAAATTACATCCTAGGGTGAACATGCTATTAATGGTATCTATGAAGAAAATATTGAAACATTATATGTTATTTAATAGATTGATTTCAATAAAATATTTTTGAAAACAAAAAAACGATAGTTTTCGAAGGGATTCCTTCATCTATCGTTTTATTTATGCAGAGGCAACTTCTTTATATCGTTTTTGATTTGATCTTGTTGGTTCACTTTGTATTCTTGATTTTTCTTGTTGTTCTATCACAAATTGTACTAGTGTTTTCTGAGGTTGTATTCCAATTGGTTCTTTCAAGTGTTTTCTACAGTCTGAAATATATTCCCATTCTACCTCTGTTAAAGTTTCTACATATTCGTTCCACCATTCGAACCAATTGTTAGGATCAGTTAATTGAGAGTAACTTTCTGTTTGTTTTAAAAGGGATTGCATTGTACTATTTACTCTTTCTAAACTGTCTGATAATTGTTTTAGTTTTCTTTTTAAATACATTGGAGTTAAAACAGTATAAGATTCTGATATGATTTTTGTATTTGTGTAATAGGATTCTCCTAAATAGTATGTATTTACTTCTATACTCTTTCCTAATAATAACTGCAATTTTTTAAGATATTGAATATCTATAAAAAGACTAAACTCTGAATATGTAGGGCTGGCTGATTGATAGATTTCCTTACTTTCCAAGAAACAATCAATCTTGTTTAGTAAACTTTCATCTGAAATTCTATCTTCTGATAATAGTTCCATGATATACCTCCTTAATTATTCCTGAAATCTCTTTCATTGGTGCAAATAAAAAAGCATCACAAAATAGGATACTTCTAATATTGCTATACATGCAACGTTATTCATTTTATCATTTTTAATTGAATCTGTCAATAGAAACTTTTTTATTCCACGTTCTAACATTTTTCTATCAAATTTATAAGTAAAAAAACTATACACTTTTAATAGAGTGAATCTTAATAAATCGTAGAAAAAGACATATACTTATGTTATAATGAAACATAGGGTGTGGTAGAATGAAAGTTATTATTAGTGCCGGAGGAACAGGAGGACATATTTATCCTGCTCTTGCCATCATTCATAAAATTAAAGAGAAAGAACCAGAAAGTGAATTTTTATATATTGGTACAACTGATCGAATGGAACATACAATCATTCCAAAGGAAGGAATTCCTTATTTTCCAATTTCTATTTCAGGAATTGATCGTAAGCATCTTTTTCGAAACTTTAAAGTATTAAAAGACTACAGAAAAAGTGTAAAAGACTTAAAGAAAAAAATAAAAGAGTTTCATCCTGATATCGTATTAGGTGTGGGTGGATATGTGACAGCACCCGTGATATCAACTGCCAAGAAATTAGGATATAAAACATTCATTCATGAACAAAATTCAATTCCTGGTGTATCTAATAAATTTCTATCAAAATATGCAGATAAGATTGGTGTTTCTTTAGAAGAAAGTATAAAGTATTTTCCAAAAGAAAAAGTATTCTTTTCTGGAAATCCTAGAAGTGAAGAAATCTTAAATGCAAAGATTGTTCCAAAAAAAGAATTAGGATTATCGAAAGATAAAAAATTAGTATTAATTGTAATGGGCTCTTTAGGTTCTACTACCATAAACCAAAAACTAAAAGAAATGATTCCTGTGTTTAAAGAAAAATCCTATGAGGTTATCATAGTAACAGGAAAATCTTATTATGAACAATTTAAAAATGATAGGATTCCCAATAATGTAAAAGTGGTACCATATCTAGATCAAATGCTTGGTGTTTTAAAACAGACAGATTTGATTGTTACAAGAGCAGGAGCTTCTACGATTGCAGAAATTACTTCTATTGGACTTCCTAGTATTATGGTTCCTAGTCCTTATGTAACACATAATCATCAGTTAAAAAATGCTCAGGCGTTAGAAGAAAAGAATGCAACAATTATCATTGAAGAAAAAGATTTTACAAAAGAAATTTTAATTGAAAAAATTGATTTTATCTTGAATGATACCGTGGTTTATGAGAAAATGAAAAAGAGTGCCAAGGCATTAGGAGTAGAAGACTCCGCTACTAGAATTTATAAAGTAATTCGTACTTTAATAGATGGAGAATAGACATGGAAGAATTATTAAAGGAAATCAAGAAGGAAGAGTATGGGAAAGTCTTAACTGATGTTTCACTAAAAGAACATACAACATATAAAGTTGGTGGAATTTGTAAGATGATGATTTTCCCAAAAAGTGTAGAAGATTTAGTACGACTCATTCGAAAACTAAAAGTTAAGAAAGTCCCTTATATGATTTTAGGAAGAGGATCTAACGTTTTATTTAGTGATCGAAAGTATCAAGGAGTAATTATTAAATTAGATAATTTAAACCAAATTACCTGGAGAGGAAATAAATTAATTGTTGGTGCGGGAGCTTCTTTAATGAAGGTGGCTATGATGGCTGGAAGAAAGGGGCTTTCTGGATTAGAGTTTGCAACAGGAATTCCTGGTTCCATTGGTGGAGCTGTTTATATGAATGCAGGAGCTTATAAAAGCGATATGGGATATGTTGTTTCTTCTATTAAAGTATTAACTCCAAATTTAAGAATTATTACAATGGTAAATAAAGAACTTCAATTTCATTATCGAACTTCTTTTTTAAAGACACATCCAGGATATATTTGTCTAGAAGCAACGATTAAATTGAAGCCAGGAAAAAGAGAAGAAATTGAGGCAATTGTCCAAGAAAGAAAAAAACGTAGATTACAAACACAGCCACTAGAATATCCTTCAGCTGGTAGTGTGTTCCGAAATCCAGAAGGAATGTATGTTGGAAAAATGATTGAGGATTTGGGATACAAAGGTCTTACTAAAGGCGGTGCAATGATTAGTGATAAACATGCGAATTTCATTGTGAATTATCAAAATGCAAAAGCCAAAGATATTAAAGATTTAATTGATTTTGTTCAAGAAGAAGTAAAGGATAAATATCATATAGACTTAAAAGTAGAACAAGAATTTAAAAATTGGGAGTAGAGACTATGGATAAAAAAGTAACAAAAAAACTGAGAATTCGTTTGTTGCCAGTTTTCATTTTTCTAGTGATTGCTGTAGTATTATGCTTTGCTGGAAAAATAATTTTAGACTTACCGATTCGAAATATTATTGTTACAGGAAATAGTTATTTAACAGATCAAGAGATTATTGAAATTGCTAATATTCAAGAATATCCTAGTTTTATTCGAAGTTTTGCCCAACCCTTAGAAAAGAGTTTGGAAAAAAATCCTTGGATTCAAAAAGCCAAAATCTCTAGAAAGTTTTGGGGAACGATTGAAATTGAAGTGAAAGAAAATGAACCACTTTTTGAAAAAGTAGAAAGTCAAATGCTTGTTTTATCTGATGGAACCGAGATTTCTAAAACAGATTTAAATGAGCCTGTTTTGGGACTTTTAAATTATGTGCCTGATACCAAGTATGATACATTTTTAAAACAAATGGGGAAGATTGATATCAGTATCCGTTATTTAATCTCAGAGATTACATACTTTCCAAATGAACAAGATAAAGATCGTTTTCTTTTATATATGAATGATGGCAATTATGTTTATCTAACTCTAACAAAATTCCAAAATATAAATTATTATGAACAAGTTTTAGAAAAACTGGATGGGAAGAAAGGTATCTTATATCTAGATTCTGGAAACCATTTTCAAATCATGGAAGATGGTAGTATTCCAGATAATCAATAAAAGATAATTGAAAACAGGATTGATTCTATTGTTAAAGAGAAGACTTGCAAGAATTTCTTTAGATAGAATCAATTTTTAAATTTTAAGTGACAAATTCCTGTGTTCGGTCTAGGAAAAAGATAGAAATTATTATATACTATTAATAGTAGTGGAGGGTGACATAATGTATAGTTATATGATTGGAAAAGTAACAGATGTAGAAGGGAATGCCATTCTTTTAGAAGTTTCGGGAATTGGTTATTTAATTAATACACCAAATCCATATTCCTTTGATTTAAATAAAGAATATAAAGTATATGTATATCAACAGATACGGGAAGACGAGCATAGCCTCTATGGATTTAAAACAAAAGAAGAAAAAGAGTTGTTTTTAAGATTAATCGCAGTAAAAGGGCTAGGGCCAAAAATGGCACTTCCTATTTTAGCAACAGGGTCTATTTCTGGAATTATGGATGCGATAGAGCGAGAAAATGTTTTATACTTAAAAAAATTTCCAAAAATTGGAGAAAAACTCGCAAAACAGATTATCTTAGATTTAAAAGGAAAATTGTCAATTGACGTAAATACGATGGATCATTCTAATAGTTATGAAGAATTATTAGAAGTATTACAGGGCTTAGGATACAAAGAAAAAGAAGTTCGTACGATTTTACCAAAGGTTGATGCTAATTTATCAATTGAAGATCAAGTAAAAGAAGCTTTAAAATTATTACTAAAATAAAAGGAGAGATAGAAATGACAGGCTTTCTTACCCCAGAAGATGAATGGATAGAGGTTGACTATTTCCATCTGCAAAATTTTTGTAAAGAAATTTGTCAAAGGACTGAAAATCAAGAGGCCTTTTTTCAGTTTGCCAAAGACTATAAAAATTTTTCTCCCTATTTTGATTTTGTTGTTTTTTATTTAAAATACGCTTTTGTTGGTCCTTTACTGAATGATAACTTGATTTTAGCTCATAGAAATGGTAGTTTAATTGCCTTAGAAATTTCTGATTTAGTAGATATGTATGGTACAATTAAGTATAGGACAATTTTGAATGCATTACAGGATCGTTATTATTTAGCGCAACTTCCTTATATCAATCCATGTTCTAATTCTGAACTTAAATGTCGTCCAATTTCTAGTAAAAGATTCTATTCTTCTGTAATTACAGATCAGGGAGTAATGATGATGTCAACGACTGGTTTTGATCAAAGAGGAAGTCATGGGGTAACCAATATGACAATCACTAATATGCTACTGATTGAGAATCCTATGCTGATCAGTGATTTCCAATCTTGCCTACAAGAGGGTGGAACGTGTAATGATTTTTTACTAGAGAATCTAGGATACTTACATTTTGTTTCTAAAAAAGAAGGGGGACTCATTTTATATGGAGGAGAAAACCACTCTCCTATAATTGATCAGTTTTTATTAGATCGTAAGAATGAGGGATATTTTGAGAAAGATATCACAAAAAGGAAAAAAGAAAGGAGTGCCTAATATGGATGATAGAATTATTTCAGGAGAAAAATTGGAAGAAGATTTTATGGATCAAAATATTCGTCCAGATACAATCTCTGAATATATTGGTCAAGAGGATGCGAAACAAAATATAAAAGTATACATTGAATCTGCTAAGATGAGAGAGGAAGCCTTAGACCATGTTTTATTGTATGGGCCTCCGGGACTTGGAAAAACAACACTTGCTAATATTATAGCGAATGAACTTGGAGTGAATCTAAGAACTGCTAGTGGGCCTAGTATTGAGAAGCCGGGAGATTTAGCAGCGATTCTATCAACGCTGGAACCAAATGATGTGCTCTTTATTGATGAGATTCATCGGATGCCATCTTATATTGAAGAAATTTTATATCCTGCAATGGAAGATTACGCATTGGATATTATTTTTGGGGGAGATGGGAATTCTAGAAGCATTCGAATTAACTTACCTAAATTTACCTTAGTTGGCGCAACAACTAGGATTGGGGATTTAACGTCTCCTCTTCGGGATCGTTTTGGGATTATATGCAAATTACAATTTTATACGGATGAAGAGTTATCTAGAATTGTAGAGAGAACATCTAGAGTGCTTCAAGTTCCTATTGAAAAAGAGGCGGCAGATGAACTTGCTTCCCGTAGTAGAGGAACTCCACGGATTGCGAATCGCTTATTTAAACGAGTACGCGACTTTGCTTTAGTAGAAGGAAATGGTGTTATCGATTTAGAAATTACAAAAAAAGCTCTGGGAAGATTAAAAATTGATGAAAGAGGGCTTGATGAAGTGGATCACCAATTACTTCTTGCAATTATTCAAAAATTTAATGGAGGTCCTGTTGGAATTGAATCAATCGCTAGTGTGATTGGAGAAGAAGTAACAACGATAGAAGATGTTTATGAGCCATATTTATTACAGCAGGGGTTTCTTAAAAGGACTCCTCGAGGAAGGGTTGTTACCCATCTAGCTTATGAGCATTTAAAAATTGAATATCAAAATAGTATTTTTGAATCATAGAAAAATCGGAGGACTATTTATGGAAAAAGATTATAGTACAAAAATATTTCAAGGAAAAGGATTAAGAGATATTGTTAGTTCTGTCGAACAGGTAATTGATTCTAATCCATCTTTTAATCAGGAATATAAGGGAACTGAAAAAAAGGATGCACTTTCTAAATTACTAGAAGTAGATGAAGTAAGAGGAGAGAGAATCTTGGGATTTATCTCTTATGTAGATGATATGTTAATTTCTGAATTAGAGAAAATTGCTTATCTACTTACTTTTTCTAGTTTATTAGAGGATGGAAAATTAAATGCCGATGCTTTGGATGATGGATATGTTTTTCTATTGACGGGATTCTTTAAAAGTCGTACAGTAGAGGAAATGAAACAACTGATTTCCATGATCAGTGTCCCAGAGTTAATTGCATCGGTTCGAACTAAGACTTTAGATGAAAGTGTTCGTATGGAACTCTTAGATTATGTGGCAAAGCAGTATCAAAAGCAAGGGATTGACCAAGCACATCAAACAGAGTTTTTAACACAAATGATTACAAACATTCAGGGCCTCGAATACTATAAATTAATGGAAATCGTTCATTCATAAAAAGAAAAGATGTGAAAATATGCAGTTAGAAGATTTTGATTATGAATTACCAAAAGAATTAATCGCTCAAGTCCCTTTGGAAAAAAGAGATTCGTCAAGACTACTAGTATTAGATAAGAAAACGGGAGAGGTGGTTCATCGCCAATTTACTGATATTTTGGATTATATGAATCCTGGGGATACTTTAGTTCTAAATGATACAAAAGTTTTGCCAGCTCGTTTGATTGGAGTAAAAGAAGAGACACATGCTGTAATAGAAGTGCTCCTATTAAAAGATATTCAAGGTGAAGTTTGGGAATGTTTAACAAAACCAGCGAAAAGAGTTCATGTAGGAACGATTGTTGATTTTGGAGATGGCAAACTAAAGGCAAAATGTATTGAAGAAAAAGAGGAAGGAATTCGTCTTTTTGAATTAATTTATGAGGGAATCTTATTAGAAACTTTAGAAGAATTAGGAACGATGCCACTTCCCCCTTATATTCATGAAAAATTAAAAGATCAGAGTAGATATAATACAGTCTACGCTAAAAATATAGGGAGTGCAGCAGCTCCGACAGCAGGTCTTCATTTTACAAATGAGTTATTAGAAAAAGTCAAAGAAAAAAACGTGAATATCGAATATGTAACACTACATGTAGGACTCGGAACTTTTCGACCTGTTGCAGTTCAAAATATTGAAGAACATAAGATGCATACTGAATATTATGAAATGACAGAAGAAACGGCAATTGCTTTAAATGAAACGAAAAAAAGAGGAAATAAAATCATTAGTGTAGGAACAACAAGTGTTCGGACCTTAGAGACGATTATGAATCGATATGGAAGATTTCAAGCGTGTTCTGGTTTTACTGATATTTTTATTTATCCGGGATATGAGTTTCAAGCGATTGACTTTCTAATTACAAATTTTCATCTTCCGAAATCAACCCTATTAATGTTGGTCAGTGCTCTTGCTGGTAGAGAGAATGTATTAAACGCCTATCATCAAGCTGTACAAGAAAAATATCGATTTTTTTCTTTTGGAGATAGTATGATTATTAAATACTAAATCTATTAAAAAAACAATTGATAAGAGAGAGTAAAAGTGGTATAATATCAAGCATTTAGGGGGAAGTATATATGATATTAATACCAGAACAAGTAAGTTTTTTAAGAAAATCGATTTCAGAATTGGAATGTTTACAAGAGGAGTTTTATGAATATTTGTCAAATCGAGATTGTGCTCGCTGTATAGAAGATATTGAGATTAACGTAACAGATTCTATGGCAGAGCACACATTATTTCAGAAAATGGAGCAATTGAGAGAATATCGAGAATTACTAGTACATAGTGAATATGTAAAAGAACCACAAAAAGACGAAATTGGAATTGGAACGAGGTTTAGAGTTCGTTTCGATAATGATATGCAAAGTGATGAATTTGTACTTATAGATTCTATGATTGGGTGTAATATGGCAAATTCTTCTGTTACTGCTAATAGTCCCTTAGGAAAAAGTTTAATAGGAAAAAAAGAGGGAGAAAGTTTCTCTTGTTTTTTAGAATCAAACAATATAATTACAGGAACAATCGAAAAAATTCAAATGGATGAAAAGGAAAATCCTTCCTTTATTCGAAATACCAAATTTTCGGCAAGAATTGCAGAGTCTACTGAAAAAGAAATTCGAGAATTGAAAGCAAAGTATCTAATAGGGCAAGATGTGAATGGAGATTATTCAAAAAGATTAGCAATTACAGAAAGTCAAGTAGAATTACTAGGCGAGGAAGTAGAACGATTAAGTTATCAATTAGGATTATCAAGGGAAGATTTACAGACAAAGACTTTAGTAAATGCAAGAATTGCTAATATCCGAAATCTCCTAAAAAGCAGAATCATAACAGCTCCTGAAGAAGAAAGTCAAATTTCTGTTGGTTCTACTTTTAGTATGATGCTTTTTGAAAAAGATCGCACAATTTTTAAGAGAGTAGAATTCATCAATCAGGCAGTCGGCGATGAATTGACGGATGAATATGTAGAGAGAATAACTCCTCTTGGGATAGTACTTTATGGACTGAAAGAAGGAGATGAATTTATTTATAGACGTGGATCTTCTTATATTTCTGGAAAGGTTTATGATATTCAAAATAAGAAAGATGAACCGCGTATTATGAATGCTGTAGCATATCAACGTAGTAAAAAAATGTATCAAACAAAATAATTTTATAGGTTGGAGATAGATTTATGAGATATTTCAATTTAGATATTTATCATTACCATAAATTAAACACGGAACAACAAGATATGATTAATCAAACGAATGAGAGTGTGAATCAATGTATTCAGGTCGGTCATTATCGAAGGGCTTTAAAAATATTAGAGGAGGCTTCCATTCAATTCCAAGAAATGGGAATCTACAGTTCTATTTATTACCGAATTGCTAGTATGAAAAATCGTATTTCTGATATTGGAAAAGATGCTAGTGAAAACCGTTCTAAACAAATGTTATTTGATGTTTATCAAGAATGTTATGTAAAAAAGGACTATCGCAATGCTGTTCGCATGTTACGCTATTATGAAGCCTTAGGAGAAGATGAATTAAAGGTAGTGCCATTAAATCTCGCCAAAGTATATACCAAATTAGGAGATTTTAAAAAGGCAAAGAAATATTTAGAGGACTGTAAGGACATACAATATGAGAATCCTCATTATATAGCAATTTTATTAGAAATTTTGTATAAACAAAAGAAGTTTGATTCTGTCATTAGATTATTACCTAAGTTAGAAAAATATGATGGAAGATCAACTTGGGAAGAATACATTTTAGTAGCAAAAGCTTGTCTCATTTTAGGAAAAGAAAATAAAGCTAGAAATTTATACATGATTGCCAAAGAAATTGCACACGGAAGAGAGAAAGTACTTTATAAAATTGAAGAATCTAAAACAAGTATTGATTATGAAAAGAAAAGACATTATCCAACAAAGACCAATTTAGCGATTCTTTTTCAAATTGCTTGTGATGAGGAAAATGTAGAAGATGCAGAATCTTATTTAAATCAATTATTATGTAGACCTGGAACAGAGGAACTATTAGAAATTGATCAAGAAAAAATCAAAAAACTGGGGGAACTAAAAGAAAAATATAAGGAAGTGAACTCAAATTGAAAATAAAATATAATCTATTACATGAAGAAAAAAATACTGAAGCAAGATTAGGAACGATTGAAACAAATTATGGTACCGTAGAAACACCAATGTTTATGCCTGTTGGAACAAGGGCCACTGTCAAAATGCTAACACCAGAGGAGTTATATGAGGCACATGCAGGTGTGATTTTAGCAAATACGTATCATCTATGGCTTAGGCCAGGAGAAGACCTTGTAGAAAAGGCAGGAGGACTGCATCAATTCATGAACTATCATGGACCAATTTTAACAGATAGTGGTGGATTTCAAGTCTTTTCCCTTGCAAGACCAAAGGATATTACAGAAGAAGGCGTTTATTTTAAAAGTCATATAGATGGAAGTAAACTGTTTTTAACACCAGAGAAAAGTATTGAAATTCAAAATAAATTAGATAGTGATATTGCCATGAGCTTTGATGAGTGTCCACCAGCTAGTGCAACTTATGAGTATATGAAAAATAGCATTGAAAGAACCCTCCGTTGGGCGGAAAGAGGAAAGAAAGTCCATGCAAATCCTAGACAATCTTTGTTTGGAATTGTACAAGGCGGAGCATATGAAGATTTAAGAAAATTTTCTGCAACCGAGACCGTAAAATTAGATTTTGATGGTTATAGTATTGGTGGGGTTGCTAATGACGGAGAATCGAAAGAGGATATGTATAAGGCGATAGAATATTCTATTCCTTATTTACCAAAAGACAAACCAAGATATTTAATGGGAGTCGGAGAACCAAGTGATATTATTGAAGGTGTTGTTCGTGGAATTGATATGTTTGATTGTGTACTACCTACTAGAATTGCTCGTCATGGAAATGCTTTTACACGTCATGGGAAATTAAATATTAAAAATGCAAGATACAAGGAAGATTTTACTCCTATCGAAGAGGATTGTGACTGTTATGCATGTAGAAACTATACGAAAGCATACATTAGACATTTGGTCAATGTGGATGAAGCTTTAGGTGGTAGACTCTTATCCATTCATAATATCAGGTTTTTAATCCGTTTAACAGAAGAACTACGAGAAGCTATTAAAAAAGATCAACTTCTGGAGTACCGAGAAAGATTTTATCAAGATTATAAAGAGAAGGTTTAAAATTTTAATTTAGGGGGATTTTATGGAACGAATGATGGAAATATTAAAATATTTAAAGAATTATCAAAATAAAATATGTAGTATCTCTGAAATGATGACAAATTTTGATATTTCAAAAGATGAAATTAAGAAACTGCAAGATTTAGAAATTTTTTCTGGAGAAGGGGATTCCTTCTTCGTTTCTAAAAGAAAGCTTCTAGATAAAATGATAGAACTGTTATTACATTCTTCTAAAGAAATAACGAAGAAGGAGTTAACTACAACCTTTGGAATTTCTGCTTATCGTATCAATAAATTATTGGAAGAAGGAAAAATTAAGATGGTAAGAAAAAATGTCTACCAATCAAACATAGTAGATGGAAAGGAAGAAAATGTTACGTCATCCCAGAATTTATTTGTAACTGAAGAAATGATGAGGGCAATCGAACAAGGAAATTTGGATGAGGTTTTACAAATTTTAGAAGAAACGCAAGGAACTGAGTTTATAGAGCTTTCTAAAAGTCTATGGAAATGGCTATTAACAAAAATGCTTACCAAAGAAACTCCTATTTTAGATATACAACCAGTAACAGAAGAAGAAAATGATTCTGAAGTAGATGATTTTGTCGAAGAAGAACTGCCACCAGAAGAAACAAAAGAACAGGTAGGAATTCCTATTCCAAAAGAAAAGAAAATAATAGAGCAAGAAGAAATCACTTTAGACGAACTTTTAGATTGCTTTTACTTAAATTTAGAATCGGACCCAATCGTTGCCAAAGAATATTTAATGAGATATAAAAAATTGTGTGAAAAACAGAATATTGTATTTAATTATAATTTATTAACGCTAGTAGAAAAAAATGTCGTAAATGTTGGAGTTCCCTCACAACAACTGGAATTAGAAAAGGAATTATTTCATCAGATTAGGAAATCATTAAAGGGTTCGCTTAAGGAAACTGAGTTTCGTAATGCTATAGAAGAGTTTGATCGCCTTTATCAGAATAGAGGTGCTTGGTCATATATCTATCATGGTCTTTATGAACAAAGAATCGGTAATTATAGCTTAGCAAGCTCCTATTTTAGAAAAGCTTTAGAAGTGGAGCCTTGGAATTATAAAGCACTAAGAAATCTAATTTATGTGCTATATTGTGATAAAAAGTTTTGGGAAACTCCTATCGCCGCTAAACGATTGTTAAAATATTATCCTGATACATATGACTGGCAAGTACGCTATGAATTAGCAAGAAGTTATATAGGACTGATAGATGCAGAAAAATCTAAACTCCTTCGAGAATTATCAAATTTTGAGGCTTATGATGATCAATCCATGAAATCTAGGGAAAAATATCTTGAAATGGTAATTAAAAAATTAGAGAAAGAAATAATATTTCGACAAAAGAATTTAGATTTTATGGATGAAAGAAATATCGCATCTGAAGTGAAAAAAATTGATTTACTTATTAGAGAGTTAGAATATCATGAAGAGGCTTTTGATTGCTTTCAAATTTCCTCTCAAGAAATCAAAGAAGCCATAACAGAAGAAGATAGAATCGTGGACTATCTGAGTGAAATTATTGATTTTATGAATTGTAATTCAAACGGAACCATTAATTTCTCAGATGTAGAAAAGTGTATCAATGAACTAGAAATCGAAGAAGAGGAAAGATTATTTTATTATTTAGTAGCTGCCAGAGTATTTCTATTAAATCACTATCCAAAACAAGCAGAACATTATTTGAAACTTGTTCGAAGTACAAAAAATAAACCAGAATCTATTAAAAAGCAGTATGAACAATTAGAAAGAAACAAAACATTATATTTAAATAAAAATAGGTAAAAAAATAGCTCTATGCAAAGACTTAGGAATCTTTGAACAGAGCTTTTAATTTTCTTGTTTTCGGTTAATTCCAAGCATACTTCCCAACATAGAAGATGCGATTAGAATGAGGTAATAAATAAATGTTTTTAAATTAATTCCTTGATCAAGACCTAGATAACTAATTAAGAAAAATAGAAAAACGATAAAAAGGCCAATTTTGATTCCCTCGAGCCATCCCTTTTTTTCACTCTTTTTTCCAAGGTAGACTCCTCCAATAAAGAGTGTTATCATTGTTGAAAATAAAATAGAAAGTTGTGTTATCTTTTCGGATAGAATATTAAAATAACCAAGAAGGGTCACCAACATACTAAAAAAAGTCAAAAGAACGAGAATTAGAAGAAAGGCTTCTCCATATTTTTTATATTTCATAAAATCACCTGTTATACTTTATGTATTTGAATAGATTTTTATTCTCTGAAACATAATAGAATTAGGTGAAGAACATGGATTATGTAATTGTCTTAGAGCGAACGATTTTATTTTATGTTTTGATTACAGTCTTATATCGATTTATGGGAAAAAGAGAAGTGGGACAACTGGGAATTGTCGATTTGATTGTTTCCATCTTAATCGCAGAACTAGCAGCAATGTCAATTGATAATAGAAAGGAAAGCATCTTTCTATCGATTATACCGATCGTATCTTTAGTATTAATTCAAATAGGAATGGCTTATTATTCTTTAAAAAATGCCAAAGTTCGGGATGCTTTTGATGGCGTTCCTTCCGTAATTATTAAAAAGGGGATTATCAATTTCAAAGAGATGATCAAACAGCGATATAATATTGACGATTTATTAACTCAACTTCGTGAACAACATATCCGTTCGATTGAAGAAGTGGATTATGCAATTTTAGAAACGAGTGGTAATTTGAGTGTTTTTAAAAAAAGTGGAGAGTTCGTATCGGAATATCCTATGCCAGTCATTTTAGATGGGGAAATTCAAGAGGAAACATTGAAAGAAATCTCAAAAAGCGAGAAATGGTTATTAAAAATGTTACAAGAAGAAAAAGTAGAATTGCAGGAAGTGTTCTATGCATTCTATCGGAAAAAGAATCTTTTTATTATTAAACATAAAGATATTGAAAAATAAAAAAAGTTCCTTTTTGGGAAAGGAACTATAATAACTACGATTGGTGAGAGTGTTTATAGTTATTACAATTTTAAGTATAGAGTAGAATTATGTAATTTTTGTGAAATTAGAAAAATTTAAATTAAATCCATATATTTTCTATGATATCTACTTCAAAACGATTAAGTTTTTCTAAGGTGTTTACAGGAATTAATGCTTCTATTTCTAAGCTTTCTAAGTATGATTTATGCACAATATTTTCTTTTCCAAGAATTTCTATGAGTTGATTTTCTTTTTCGTAATCTGTTTGAATTCTAATATGATATCCTGCCTCTAATTCTTTGATTTCTGCTTCTTCTAAGGCTTGTCTTACGCAATTTGAGTAAGCACGAATCAAACCGCCAGCACCTAGTTTAATACCTCCAAAATAGCGAATTACGATACAAAGAATATAATTGATATCTTGTTTATTTAGTATTTCCATCATCGGTATTCCTGCAGTTCCACCAGGTTCTCCATCATCCGATGATTTTTTTTGTCCATCGATAACATAAGCATAACAATAGTGAGTTGCATCTTTATATTCTTTTTTTATTTCTTGAAGATAAGTGTTAATTTCATCTAATGTTGTGACATAATACAATTTTGTAATGAATTTTGATTTCTTAATTTCAAGATACGAAGTACTATTTTGGATTATTCGTTTCATAGGTATCACCAAAACTATTATATCATGGATTTTTCATTTATAGAAAACGTTGTTATTTGGGTATTTTAAAGAAAAAGGTAGTTCCTTTCTTGATATCACTTGTAACACCATATTCAAAATGATGAAGATCCAAAATTTGTCTAACAATAGAAAGGCCTAAACCAGTTCCGATTGGGGATCGTTGATGCTTTTTTTCCGACTTATAATACTTGTTCCAAATATTCTTTAAGTCCTCTTTTGGAATTGGATCTCCTGAATTATTAATCTCTACGATACATTCTTTTTTCTTATCATTCACTTTAATCTCAATTTTTTTCTGATCATCGGTATATTGAATGGCATTATTAATTAGATTATAGAGTACTTGTTCCAGTTTTTTTTGATCTGCTTGAATCATTTTTGCTCCTTGATTTTCATAGATAAAATGATATCCTTCTTGGGATGCAAAAATTTGATAACGATCTAGGATGGTTTGAATTAATAAATTTAAGTCAAAAGTTTCTAAATCTAGTTGCATCATCTTACTTTCCATGACAGATAGGGTTAGTATATCGTTTACTAAATGATTGAGGCGGTCTGTCTCCTCAATGATAGTATTTAGATTTTGTTCTCTTTTTGCTTTGTTTTTGTATGTTAAATCTCGTACCATTTCTGCATAAGCTTTAATCATTGTAAGGGGAGTCTTCAAATCATGGGAGACATTTGCCAACAATTCTTTTCGTAATTCTTCAGTTTGAGCAACCTCACGATTGGCGTATTTTAAAGTCTCAGCTAGTTCCGTGATCTCAAAAAAATCATTCTCAATATCAAAAGCGGAATTATCTTTTTGCTTTCCAAACTCTTTGGTGGCCTTGGTTAATTTTACAATCGGATCTGATAATTTTTTTGAAATAAAGTAGGCAATAATGAAAGCAAGGATAAGAACGATAATGGTTACGATGATAAATTGTTCTCTTAAAATTGATACTGTAGAGTCGATGGGGACGAGAGAGGAACTTGCGAAAACATAGGTATCATTATCTAATTTTAAACTATGAATCAGTGTTTTGTTCTCAAACATGGGATTGATCGTAATCAGTTTATCTTTTTGTAGACCACTTTCAATAAAACTATTTTTGTATTTATTTAAAATGTTCCCTTGAAGACAACTTTTATTAAAACTGTCTGTTTTATAGTCAATATTAGAAACAGTATCTGAAAGAATGATACAAACCCCTGATTGATAAGAAATCGTAGAGAGTTCATTAAGAAAATTATTTTGATTTTCCTCTCGGTGATAAGCTTTAGAAATGGAATTGATTACAGTTTCTAGTTCTTTTGTCTTGGAAGATTCATAGTAAGAGGGGAGTAGAACGATTTGAAACGTCCAAAGAAAAATTAAAATAAAGAGGGAAAAGAAAATGAAATATTTCCATATTTTTGTTTTAATACTATTCTTCATTTTCTTTTGGTACCTCGAACTTATATCCTAATCCTCGCACCGTTAAAATCAAATCTCGATATTTTCCAAGACTATTACGCAACATTTTAATATGAGTATCTACCGTTCTGTCATCTCCAAAAAAATCATATCCCCAAATTTTAGAAAGTAATTGATCTCTAGAAATCGCAATATTTTGATTTTTGATTAAGTAGGTTAAAATTTCGAATTCTTTTGGTGTTACTTTCACTTCTTTTTTATCGATTTCAATGGTATAACCCTTAAAGTCAATTAGTAGAGTTTGATATTGAAAAATCTCTATTTCTCGATTGACTCTTTTTAAAATTGCTTTGATTCTAGCCATTAGTTCCTTTGGTGAGAAAGGCTTTGTTAAGTAATCATCAATTCCTAATTCAAAACCTAAAAGCTTATCATATTCTTCTCCACGAGCAGAGAGAATTAGGGTTGGTATATTCTTTGTTTTCTTGATCTCTTGATAAGTAGAAAAACCATCTAGATTTGGCATCATAATATCTAAAATAATAAAATCAACGGACTGATTTTTTAAAATCTCTAAGGCTTCTATCCCATCCTTTGCCTCTAACACCTGATATCCTTCATTGAGACAGTATTCTTTGATTACTTCCCGGATTCCTTGTTCATCATCAGCGATTAGAATTTTCATGAGTATTTCCTCCTTGTTTTTTATTATACTAGGGAATGTGTAGTTTTTGTGAAAAAAAAAGAAAACTTTCGATTTCTCTAATTGTTTTCTGTACTGAGTTGTTCATATTCTAATACTTTTTGGTTATTTTTTTCTAATTGCAGTTTCATATTTTCTTTGATACGATTCATATTTTCTTCACGTTCTAACAGTTCCTTTTCAATTTTTTCCATCGATTGAAATAATTCCTGATATTCTGGTAACACATCTTCATATTCCTTCCATTCTTCCTTTAATGTTGACTTTAAGTCTTGAATTTCACGAATTCCATTTTGAATCAGGTAAAAAATAGAATCTATGTTTCCTAGTGCATTTTGGATCAGGGAACGATAATCTTGATAATGATATTCGGTAATTACTCTTTTTTCCTTCTTAGGATTTAATAGTTTATGAATTAAGTCGATAGCAACCATTGCTTCGACTGCAGTAACAGCATTGGCCTTCGGTTTTGGATTCATTTTAAGAAGAGAGAAGAGAAGCAGGGTTCTCGCAAGAACACCCATTGTATAATGCATTTTAATTTCGGTTCTCTTGGTGATTTCTACCGATTCATTTACTTTGTTTTGTATTTCTTCTAAATATTTTTCAGAGTCTCGTATTAGACTCTCTAACTCTTGATTAATTTTCTCAATATCTAGGGACTGATTTTGCATCTCTTCTAGCTCATAATCTCGTTCTTCTAGTTTTTGTTTTTTTTCTTCTAAAGTTTCTGCCAACTCTAATTGCATTTGTTCAAATTCTAAAATTTTTTTCATGAGAGAAGTATATTCCTCATTTCGTTTTAAATCTTTCACTTTTTCATCCATTATTTTTTGATCTTTTACGTATTCTTTATATTCCTCTATTAAATCTTTAAAATAAGTATCATCTAATGCGTAAAGATCGTCTAAATGGTAAGACTCACTAATTACTTCTAGTTGTTTTTTTATCTGTTCTAAATAGGCTAATAGACGTTCAATATCCTCGATTGCTTCTTCAACATCGCCTACCTTATATAGATAAGCAGATTCTTTTTCTATTTCTTCTAATTCTGTATATAAATTTTTTAATTCATAACGGTTTTTTTTCAATAAACTTTCTAATTCTTCTGCAATCTTTAGTTCTAAGACTTCTTCCTCTTTGATTTTGTCTTCTACTTTCAAACTAGTAGCAACTTTTATCTGATCTTCATGATTGAAATCTGGAGTCTTTTCCTTTGCTTTTTCTTCTTGTCTTTTTTCTTGAATTTGTTCTTCTAAAATTTCTGCTTGTGGAAGTGGTGTTTCTAATGAAATAGGTTTTTCCTGTTCTTCGATTGGTTCTTCTAACTTCTTAAGGATTGTTATAACATCTTCTAAATCGTGATTTTTTTGAACTGGCTCTTTTTCTATTTCTTGTTGTATGTTCTTTTCTTTTTCTTGTTTCACTTCTTTGAAGCTAACTTTTTTCGTTTTTTGGTTTTCTTCTTCTTCCTGGTATCCAAATTTTCGAATAGTGATGTTTCTTGGTGGATTTTCTTCAACTCTTTTGGATTCCTCTTTAGATTCATTTTTTTCTGGTGTAGGAACGATTGGTTCTTTTCTTATAGTTTCTTCCAGTTTTCTTTGTCTCTTTTTTTCCTGTTCTTGTTGTAATATTTTTTCTTTTTCTATTTGTTCTCTTGCTCTTTCTTTTGTTTTCAAATTTTTTATTGTCTGTTTTCTATCTTTTTTTCCGCCTCTAGCGCCAATTCCACCAAACATACTTTCTCCCTCTTTTTCGTAAGTATTATACTAAATATCCCTTGAAAAGTAAATCAAAATAAGCTATCTAATGTCAATCTTGACAGGAAAACTAATTGTTTTTTTTAGAAAAATATGATATTATAGAAGGAATTAAAAAGGGGGGATTATCTTGACAAGATTTGGAATGAAGTTCAATCAGCAAAGAGTAGGCGGTGTTTTTCCAATGAAATTAGGAGAGCCATTTTCTTCGGAAAAAGACCCAGATAATTTAGTGTTAAGAAAAATTTATTTATTAATTTCTAAGTATGTTGCAGAAGATTTTTGGACCGTTCAGGATTTTAAAAAATTTCGTTGTAGTTTAGCTAAATTAAGAAAAACAGATTTTTTTGAATATCAAAACCTTGTGAAGAATTTATTAATAGATATCCAAAATATTCCAACATTAATTAAAGAATTAAATCAAGTGCTCGATCTTCATCTGTTTGATGTTCGCAAAAAAATTGTAGAGACTGACCCAGAGACAGGAAAAATAATAAGAGAATATTATCAAGTGACAGAAAGAAGTTATGAACCAGGTGATATTGTTCTAGTTGGACAGAAAATTTTAGAAAAGATTGATACAATCATTTTTAGAAACTGTAACTTTTTTGCTCAAAGCTTTCATCAATCGACAGAACAAATTTTTAATTCTTATGAGCAACTGTTATATGGTGAAGATGATGAATTATTACAACGTCTTATTGAAAAGATTATAGATGAATTTGATGAGACTTTTTCGCAAATTACTAACTTTGAAGTTTTAGCTTTTCTTATGGTTCAAAGGAGTAAACTGCCAGAAAAAATTAGTGATGCACTGAAACAATATTATCAAGACTCATCTGTTGCTTATGAAAAAGAGAAAACCAAGGTGTTTAGACATTATGTAGTATCTCAAATGAATGAACGTCATGCGATAATGGCAAAACGACAAAAAGAGAATAAAAACAAACGATATCATTAAATAATAGGAGATGCTTATGAAATTATATAATACTTCAGAAACAAAGATTGGGTTTTCTTTTCCAAAGAATCTGGTTAGTTTAGAGGAATCAAATTTATCATCAAAGTCTCTTTCTGAAATTTATCAAAAATTATTAGAACTTTATGAGAATCAAGCATTAACATTGGAAGATTTTAAAAGTTTTCGAAACAGTATTCGTATCCTAGCAGTATCTGAAATTGAACCTTACAGTCAATTGATTCTTTTATTTTTATCTTTTCCTAGAGAAAAATTAAAATTATACGCTTTAGAAATTGATCAACATTACTTTTTTTCTATATTTACTGAGAGAAAAAAACGGACAGAAATAGATCCAGAAACTGGGATGAGAAAGGAACTATATTACTCTATTCCTAGAGATTTTGAAATGGGAGATATTATCACTTTATCAAAATCTATCTATTGGAAAATGAGACAAACAGTTGAAATGCAAGTCTTTGATTACTTGAAAGAATATTTAGAAGAGAATGCACTGGATTTACCAGAACAACAATTGTCATTTTATCATAGTTTACTTGATAAGAATTCCAAACTTAGAATCAAATGGTTAGAAGAAATCGAGCAATTATTTGATCAGACGTTCCTTTTCTTTTCAAAGAGTAAAGAATTTTATGATTACTTTTCCGTCCAAAGAGAAAGTATAGATGAATATATAAAAAGGGGTATTAGTAAGCGAATTGGAGAAATTAATAAAACCCTTGACAGAGAAATTTCAAATTATTCAGTCGCTCAAGAACAAGTTCGTATAGCACATAAAGTTAAGAAAAGTGGTGCTGGAAGAAAGTTTGGTATTTGGAATTAAGCTTCTTTCAAACTCTTTTGTAAATAGAAGAGACTTTTATAAATAGTATAGAAAATATTAACAATTAGGGAGAGTAAGAATCCCCACATCCCAATTTTTAAACAGAGAAAGAAGATTAGACTAATACTTCGTACCAAGACACTTTGCCAAGAAATAGTAAAAGTCTCTTTTGCTTTTCCCATCGCTTGTAAACTGGAAGATAACGGTGTTTCAATATACTGAAATAAGAAAAAGGGGGCGAGGAATTTCATATAAGGAATTCCTTTTTTTGTGTGATAAACTAGGTTTAGGGACCATCCTGGAAAGAAAAAGAAGAAAATGGTAACAGGAAGACCTACAAGAATAGAAAATAATAAACCTTGCTTTAGTTTCTTTTTTGTATATGGGATATCTCCTTTACTATAACTTTTTGAAATGACTGGAATTAAGGCTTGGGATACAGCATTGGTAAAAAAGCTAGGAATTAGTAATAGAGGAATAACAAACCCACTAATAACTCCATATTCTTCTAAAATGTAGTTGTTAGAATATCCAAGAAAAGTAAGAATTCCCGTGATGATGATTGGTTCTAAAAAATAACCAATATTTCCAACTAGTCTACTTCCAGTAGTTGGAATAGCAAGAGAAAGAATTTGACTCAGTTCCTTATGACGAGGAATAAAATCATTTTTTCTGATTTCTACATTTCTTGGTAGGAACAATAAAAGAATTAAAATACTTGAAAATTCACTGATTAAATTTACTAAAATTAAGAAAGTTACCGCATAAATTAAATCCATTTCTAATAGAGTAGGGATAAAGAGAATAATACAGATAAGTCTGATAATTTGTTCAATTACATGACTAATAACATGTGGAATCATTCTCTCTTTTCCGAAAAAATATCCTCGAAGTAAATTGGATAGTGCTTCGAAAGGAAGAACGAGGGCGATCGATAGAATTGGTAAATAACAACGGGGTTCTTTTAAAAGAGAACCAGAAATTGTTTTAGAAGAAAAAATGAGAATAATCATTAAAATAAGATTGGTTATAAAGACAATAGGAAGGGATGAAAAAACTAATTTCTTATTATTGTTTCTATCTTCGCTGACCAATTTTGAAATTGTCGTAGGGAGACTTAATTGCGACATACTCATAAAGAGAGAAAATGTTGGAAATATCAAAGAATAAAGGGCAATTCCCTCTAATCCAATAAGTCTTGTTTGTACAATTTTAATAACCATCCCTAGGCATTTCGTAATGGCACCACCAATCATTAGAATAATTGCTGATTTTATAAACTTTTCTTTATTCATTCATATCATCTCTTGCTTAAGTCTATGTAAAATAAAAGAAAACTTTTCCTCAAAAACTTTTCTAAATATGTTTTTTCTTATATAATGAAAAGTAGGAAGGTGAGGAGCATGGGAAACGAAGATTTTTATAAATTAAGAAAAGAAATGATTCCTGTACTCCGAACCAAAGTCCATGAGTTAAATAAAGCAGGGATACAGAATGTAACGGATCAAGAAATTTGGAATTTCTTAGTGTATGCGAAATGGAAGAGTATGAAGGAAATTTCATTATCAGAAATGGCAAATGATATTTTATCATTATGTGTCGAACAGAAGGAAATGTAGGAGATGGAAATATGTCAATGAAAGAAACTTATACAATAGAAGATTTACTGGAAAAGGTGAAGAAATATCAGCCAGATCCTAACGATTTAGAAAAGATTCGGGAGGCCTATATTTTCGCAGAAAAGTGTCATAAAGGACAATTTAGAAAAACAGGAGAACCTTATATTATTCATCCATTAAATGTTGCGATTATCTTAACGGAAATTTATGCTGACAAAGAAACGATTATGGCTGCTTTAATGCATGATGTAATAGAAGATTGTGATGTAGAGAAAGAAGAAATCGACGAAAAATTTGGCCTTGAAGTAGGAAGACTAGTCTATGGAGTATCAAAACTAGGAAGAATAAATTTTTCTACCGAAAATGAGTATTTAATCGATTATTATAAAAAGATTATTGTGGGAATGAGTGAAGATGTCCGTGTGATTATTGTAAAACTCGCCGATCGTCTTCATAATATGCGAACTTTATGGGCGCTACCAGAAGAAAAACAAAGGAAAATTGCCAAAGAAACAATGGAAATTTTGGCTCCACTTGCGCATCATTTAGGAATTCATAAAATTAAATCCGAGTTAGAAGACTTATCACTTCGCTACTTAAAGCCAGAAGTATTCTATGATATTGCAGAAAAATTAAATAAGACCAAAGTAGAGCGAGATAATACTGTAAATGAAATGTTAAAATATGTAACCAATCTATTAACAGAACATGGAATTACTCATGAAATTAAGGGAAGAGCAAAAAGTATTTATAGTATTTATAACAAGCTGAATAAGGGAAGAAAGTTCTCCGATATTTATGATCTATTAGCACTTAGAATTCTAGTTCATACAGAGCAGGAATGTTATCTAGCATTAGGACTGATTCATTCTAAATTTAAACCGATTCCAAAGAGATTTAAAGACTATATCGCAATGCCAAAACCAAACATGTATCAATCGCTTCATACAACGATATTTGGAATCGACGGTTATTTATTTGAAATTCAAATTCGAACTTATGAGATGGATGAGATTGCAGAAAATGGAATTGCTTCTCACTGGGCTTACAAAGAACATAAAGATGCTTCTGTTTTAATGCAAAATACAACAGAACAGAAACTTCAGTTTTTTAAATCAATTATTGAATTGAATGAAGATAAAATGAGTACAGAAGATTTCGTTAACAGTGTCAAGGATGAAGTATTAAATAATAATATTTATTGTTTTACTCCGAAAGGGGATATTATCGAGCTTCCTCATGAGGCAACTCCGATTGACTTTGCTTACAAAGTTCATACAAGAGTAGGAGAGACTATGGTAGGGGCAATCGTTAATAATAGTATTGTTCCCCTCGATTATAAATTAAAAAACAATGATATTGTTAAAATTAATACATCGAAAAGTTCAAAAGGTCCTTCTAGAGAGTGGCTCAATATCGCGAAATCAACACAGACTAGAAATAAGATTCGTGCATTTTTTACGAAAAGTGAAAAAGAAGTTTACATCGAAAGAGGAAAAGAAGCGATAGAGAAAGAATTAAGAAAAAGAAAAATTGCATATGATGAGTTTTATACGACAGAACATGTTGATACACTATTTAAGAGTTTAAAGATTTCTAGTCTAGAGGAACTTTATCTTGAAGTTGGAAATGGTAAAAATTCTGCGATGATGGTAGTAAATCTGATCTTTAAAAAAGAAGAAGAACCAATAGAACACCCTAAGAAGGTAATAGTAAAAAACAGTGATACCGATATTTTAGTATCTGGAATAGATAAAGTAAAAGTAAATTTAGCAAACTGCTGTAATCCAATTCCGGGAGATGAAATCGTCGGTTATATTACCAAAGGAAATGGAATTAGTGTTCATCGTTGTAACTGTCATAATTTGGAAGTATTGGAACGGAGAAATGTAGAGGTACATTGGTGTGAGAATACGACGGATAAATATATGACTACGATTTTAATTCATTGTAATACAAGAGAGAATAAGTTAATAGAAATGCTTCAAAAAATTAATATGTTAGATTCAGGAATTGATAAATTTGTAACGATGAGTCGTGGAGATGATACAATCTATGAAGTAGACTTATATGTAAAAAATTTACAACATTTAGAAAAAATATTTGCAGAACTTCAGAAACTGCCTTATATAAAGAGAATAGAGAGGCTGATGAAATAATGAGAGTTGTAGTACAACGAAGTTTAGAAGCCTCTTGTCAGGTAGGTGGGGAAGTGATAGGACAAATTTCCAAGGGATTGGTACTTTTGACAGGTTTCACAGAAGGTGATACAATGGAGACAATCGAATGGTTGACCCGAAAAGTATTAAACTTACGTATCTTTGAAGATGAGAATGGCGTGATGAATCGAAGCATCTTAGAAGTAGGAGGAGAAATTTTATCAATTTCACAATTCACATTATACGGCGATACTAAAAAAGGAAATCGTCCTAGTTATATTCAAGCTTTAAATGGAGAAAAAGCAGAAGAACTTTATCATTTATGGAATCAAAAATTATCAGAATCGATTTCTGTTGCAACTGGCAAATTTGGGGCTGATATGAAAATTAGTTTGATTAATGATGGACCAGTTACTATTTTATTAGAGAGGTGAGAATATGAAGAAAGAACATATTAACTATAAGTTGGTCAATATATTATTGTGCCTTTTGATTTTTTACTTAATTTTAATTACTTCTGGTTATTGGGGTGGTTTTATCCGTAAGATTTTTAGTATTATGATGCCATTTATTATCGCATTTATATTTGCTTATATCTTACGTCCGTTTGTTAAGAAATTAGAAGATAAGGGAGTTAGGCGCCCAATTGCCCTCCTATCAGTTGTACTGATTGTTTTATTAATTATTGTTGGACTTGTTTGGATTACAGTTCCTGTCGTTTATGAACAGTTGATTTCCTTTACGAAACTTGTAAATGATGTAATTAATAATTTCAACGGAAAGTTTGATTTAGAGTTAGGTGGACTGGAAAATACTATTCTAGAATCTTTAAATGGCTTAGTTAAAGATCTGGGAACTTATATTTCTACTGGAACCATTGATATTCTAGGAAAAAGCGTAAATTTCCTAACAAATTTAATGATTATCTTCATTGTTGGAATTTATTTATTAGTCGATATGGAAAAGATTCGTTCTTTTGTAAAGAAATTTTTAAGAAAGCACAGTAAAAAGGCTTATCGTTATTTGAAACAATTAGATGTTGAAATTGGAAATTATCTACATGGACTTGCTATTTTTATGATTATTCAATTCTTCGAGTATTCTATTTTATTTCGAATCGTAGGGCATCCTAACTGGTTGTTATTAGGACTTCTCGCATGTTTTACAACAGTTATCCCTTATTTTGGAGGAATTATTACCAATATTATCGCCGTAATTACAGCAACTGCGATTTCTTGGAAGTTGAGCCTTGCAACCTTGATTATTACTCTAATTTTCCCAAATGTCGATGGATATTTGATTTCACCTCATATTTATGGAAAAACAAACAATGTAAATCCAGTTCTAGTAATTATCAGTATGGGGTTCTTTAGTAGATTCTTTGGAATTCTTGGAATCATGATGGGACTTCCAGCTTATATTATTATCAAATGCACTTGGCAATTCTTTGATGATGATATCATAGAGAAAATTCAAGATGTAAAAGGAGTTAAAGATTAAAAAAGAGATTTCGGTTTTGAAATCTCTTTTCTATTGTTGAGAACGTTTCGTAATTAATTGATTAGAACTGTCAAAATAATCCCCTTGGTTCATTTCCTCTGTGATTGCCATTAATTGTTCTCTTGTAAGTACCTCTGCGTAATCCTTTTGCTGAATTACATCAAATAGTGGTACCATAAAACTTTCTAAGATTAACATTGTTTGATCCAATGCTTCTATACTATTTACGCTAGTGCTTTTTTTATTACTTAATACGCTAATATAGGTTTCATTAGTTTCTGGATCTGCACCAATAATGTGCGACTCATAGAAAATGTAATCACCAGTATTTTCTATCGTCTTAAAAACTTTCTTAATACAATAATTAATGTCTTCACCCTCTGCTAGATAAGGACATTCTTCTGCGATTTGTTCAATACTTTCTCTAGTTGCAATTTGATAATACGGTTTTGCTTGATAATAATCATTTTCTCCATAAAGAACGGAGTAGTTTACTACGTATAGGTTGTCAATATCAAATTCTTGGTTTTGGAGAAAATCAATTCTCGCTTCTATCGCATCTTTTTCTCCCTCTAGTTGTTTTACTTCCTCTGTCAGTGCTTGTTTTTGTTCTTTTAAGCTTTGAATATCTTCCTCTAATTGAGTTTGTGTAGACTCTAGAACGCTATTCATGTTTTCCAGTCCATCTCTAGCATGTTCTAAACTTTCAATTGCTTGTTCTAGTTCCTCTTTATCAGAAATAGTAGCACCACATCCAGTAGTAACAATAGAAATAGCGGATACTATTGCGGCAATCGTTACTTTTGGATTATATCTTAACCTTTTCATAATATTCCCCTCTTTCTTGGTGCTATATAATATCATATTTGTTAAGGAAAGTCAAGGAAAATTTGGTTGAGCCACCTAGAACTAGATAACTAATTTTCATTTTGTAGCTTTCTAAGTTTTTTTACTTCCTCTAATTCACTGATAGTTACGAACTGGAACCCTCGCTTTTTAAGTTCTGGAATAATTTCCTTTAGAGCCTCCATACTGCGCTCATAAATATCATGCATCAAAATAATATCTCCATCTTCAATGTTTTTTGTCGCGCGTTCTACAATTCGATCGATATTATGAATTTTCCAATCCCTTGTATCAACAGTCCAAAGAGCAATTTCTAAATTTGTATTGTTTCGAACACGATTCGTAACAGAACCATAGGTTGGTCGAAGATATCGTGGTGTATACCCAATTCTTTCTTGAATGATCTTTTGTGTTTTATCGATTTGATCGACGAGTTCTCCCGTAGAAAGTTGACTAAGCCATTTGTGATTATAGGAATGATTTCCTAATTCATTTCCATTTTGAACACTCCTTTTTAGAATGTCCTGATAGGCAACGACCTTATTTCCAAGGATAAAGAAAGTAGCATTTACTTCGTGTTCCTCAAGAACTCTAATGATTTTCTCAGTATATTGACTAGGACCATCATCAAAAGTTAACGCAACTACAGGTTTTTCAGGATCAATAATTCGAGAATGGGGGACTTTCGTAACTGTTTCTTCCTTCTTCTTTCCCTCCTTGGAAAGAGCTAAATGATTAATTTCTAAAGAAATCGGAATAATATCATAATAATCATCTTCAAATAGAAAGGGGTTGAAATAAAAGGTAACGCCAGTTTCGTTAATCTCAAATGTTTTAAATTCCTCTGTAAATATTTTGGTAAATGATTTTTCGGAGAGACAAGAAGCACACTCTTTTTTTATTTCTTCAAATACTTGTGTCTGAATGGAAGAAAAGTCTAGAGTAGGGGGAACGATACTCTCAATGTTTAATTCCTTTTTTTCTTTGACATCCCAAGTCCAACAATCCATGCGATAATAAGGATAAGTAAAAGAAGGACCAGTCATAGAAGTCATAAGGGAGACACTCCAAGTCTTGTTATCTAAAAGTTCAAATTTATAATCAATGTTTAATTCATCACGATCGATTAGAAAAACGTGACTTGTATTTTTAATAGAATCATAAAAAAATATTTTTTGTTCCTCGATGTGTTTCTTTAAAATATGATTGAGTTTGGTACTATTTGTAATGATGGAGGTAACACTTTCTACATAGGAAGAAGTTTCCATAATATTTGTTTCTACTTGATACAATCTTTCTTGTTTTCGAGTTACTAAGAAATAGCTAATTCCTAGAATTATTAAAAAACATAAACTAATGATTAACTTTATTTTTTTAGACATAGGTTTCCTCCTAATTCATTTTATGTAAATGTTTGAACTTTCACGCTTCTTTTTCTTCTGTTTTGTCTCTTTTTTTCATTCTTGGTTCGTGATATAATAAAGCTAGTTTAAGTATTAATCGGAGAGGAGGGGTACCTTTGAGTGAAGAGGTTAAAAACTATATCAAAGAAAAGTTAAAATTAGTGCCTACAAAACCAGGAAGTTATCAAATGAAAAACAAAGATGGAATCATTATTTATGTAGGAAAGGCAAAAAATTTAAAAAATCGTTTAAAAAGCTATTTTACAGGAACGGTAACAGGAAAAACAGCAATGTTAGTTGCGGATATCGTTGATTTTGAATATATTGTGACTTCAACGGAACTAGAATCTTTGATTTTAGAAATTACACTAATTAAGAAGTATGATCCAAAATATAACATTCTTTTAAAAGATGATAAGAGTTATCCGTATATTGAACTAACCAATGAAAAATATCCAAGATTAAAGATTGTTCGTAATGTAAATCGAAAAAAACATAAAAGTAAGCTGTTTGGTCCTTATCCGAATGTGACGGCAGCTAGAAAGACAGTCAATATGCTTCATAGGGTGTATCCACTTCGGAAATGTGAGAATTTAAAAAAAGAGGTTTGTTTATATTATCATATTGGGGAATGTTTAGGGTATTGTGAGAAACAACCAGAATCAGAAAAATTAGAGACGATGGTTTCAGAAATTACTTCTTTTTTGAAGGGAAATAGTGACTTCTTAGTAAAGAAACTAGAGAGTGAGATGCAAAAAGCCAGTGATGCTTTAAATTTTGAAAAGGCAATTGAACTCAAGGAAATGCTTCATGATATTGAGGTTACCCTGACGAGGCAGAAAATTGATCTAAATAAAAACTATAACTTTGATGTATTTGGTTATTATCAGGATAATAATTATTTATCAGTAGTAACTTTTTATATTAGAGAAGGCCTCCTTTTTGGAAAACATCAGGATATCTTTACATCGATGGGAAATGTTTCTGAAGAACTTCTTTCTTATATCATCCACTTCTATGAAAAAAATAATCTATTACCAAAAGAAATTATTTTACCTAGTGTTGTAGATGGTAATTTGTTGGGAGAATATTTACAGGTAAAGACCTCTATCCCACAAAGAGGAGATATTAAGAAGCTAGTAGAACTTGCCAGTGACAACGCAAAAATCTTCTTAAATGAACGTTATGAGAATATTAAGAAAGATGAAACAAATCGACTAGAAGCAGAAAAGGAATTACAAGAATTATTAGGACTTTCTTCTTTAAAAAGAATTGAAACCTTTGATAACTCTCATTTATTTGGAACATTCTATGTCGCAGGAATGGTTGTTTTTGATCATTTCGAACCCAATAAAAATGAATATCGGAAGTTTAAAATACAAACAGAAGTGAAAGATGATCTAAGTGCGATGAAAGAGGTCATTTATCGACGCTATTTTAAAGTATTAATGGAAGAAAATAAAGCTCCTGATTTAATTATTGTCGATGGAGGAGAATTACAAATTTCAGCTGCGAAAGAAGTCTTAGATGAGTTACACTTGCAGATTCCTATTTGCGGATTAAAGAAAAATGACAAACACAAAACGAGTGTTTTAGTAAATAGTGATTTACAAGAGATTGAAGTGAATAAGGACAGTAATTTATTTATCTTTCTAAATAAGATTCAAGAAGAAGTCCATCGATATGCGATTACCTATCACAGAACGATGCGGAGTAAGGGATCCCTAGCGTCCTTACTTGATATGGCTCCTGGAATTGGTGAAGTTAGAAGAAAAGAACTTTTGAAGAAATTTGGTTCTTTAAAAAAGATGAAAGAGGCTTCGTTAGAGGAATTAGAAACGGTATTAACTCACGATGTAGCCTTGAAATTTATGGACTATTTAAAGAAATTATGATACAATACAGCGCATAAGGAGATGAATTCTATGGAAGAAGAGAAACAAGAAGAAGTCGTTTCAAAAGAAGAAAAGAAACCGAAAGTAAAAAATATCTCGATTGGAATTGCTGGTAGCGTTCTTTTACCTCTACTAGTAGGTGGTTCTTTAGCGATCAGTTGGGCAAGAGATCCAGATAGACCAAAGAAATCCTTTGTTTATGAGGCAACAGATGATGGAAAAATAGAAGCAAAAGGTAGAGTAAAATATGATGAAGTTGCGGGATGGTATTTAGTAGAAAAAGAACTTACGAATGGAAGTAGTAGGTTGTTTATTGTAGATAATAAAGATACTGTGTTTGGTTCGCTAGGCTGTTATGATATTCAAACAGACAAGTCTCTTTCATTTTCGTTAAGTTCAAATTCTGTTTTAAAGTATGCGAATATTGCTCCATACTTAATTACTTATGATATGGTGTATGATAGTTATACAAGTGAAGATATGAATCAATTATTAGAACTAATTGCAGCAAACTGGGAATATGCGATTGCAAATGAATCTGATAAGGTAATGATAAAATTAAATGAAAATGAATAAAATAAAAAATTAGTAGAGTTGGTGAAGGTAATGAGTAAGATTCAAGTCATGGATGAAGTCCTCGCAAATAAAATTGCCGCAGGAGAAGTCGTAGAACGTTGTATGAATGTAGTTAAAGAACTTGTTGAGAATGCGATTGATGCAAAAAGCAAGGAGATTCATATCGATTTGATTGATTCTGGAGTGAAAGAAATCAAGGTAACAGATGATGGAATCGGGATGGACCGAGAAGATGCAGAGCTTGCGTTTTCGAGACATGCAACAAGTAAATTAAAACAGATCGATGACTTGTTTCACATTGATAGTTTAGGATTCCGCGGAGAGGCACTTCCTTCCATTGCCAGTGTTTCTGATGTCACATTAAAAACGAGTAATGGGGAAAGTGGAACGGAACTTCATATTTCAGGAGGAAATTTTCTCTCTGTAGAGAGTGGGGAACTCAGACAAGGAACGAGTATTTTAGTTAAAGACTTGTTTTACAATACTCCAGTTCGACTCAAATATTTAAAAAATCTTTATACGGAACTTTCTTATATCACAGAATATGTTCACAAAATGGCGCTTTCTTATCCAGAAATTAAATTTGTACTGACTAATAATCAAAAAGTACTATTAAATACGGATGGAAGTGGTCGCTTATTAAAAGTGATTCATGATATTTACGGATTATCTGTAACAAAAAAAATGATTGAAATTCAGGGTGAGAATGATGACTATGAAATCTCTGGTTATATTTCTTATCCAGAAATTCAGAAGAGTAATAAAAACGCCATTACACTTTTAATTAATGGACGTTATATTAAAAACAATGAAATTATCCGAATGATTACGGATAGTTATCATACATATATGCCACCAGACAAGTATCCGATTGTCGTTTTAAAGATTGATGTCGATCCAATTTTAATCGATGTGAATGTACACCCAACGAAAATGGATATTAAGTTTTCTAAAATGGATACTTTAAAAGAATTGATTCAAGCAGTGATAAAGAAGGAACTGGAACGGTTAACTCTAATTCCCGATGCTTCCTTAGAAACGACAGTAGAAGGCCTAGAAACAAAAATAAGTACGAATTATGCGCCAACAAGACAAGAGGAATTTGATGCAAAAAAGAAAGAAGAGGAGTTTCAGGCCTTTGAAAAGATGACTTTAAATCTTGAACAAAATCCTTCTTATGAAGTTCAAGAAGAGAATCGTCCGCTAACTACCAATTTCAATCAAGAGGAAAAGGAAGAGAAATCTTTACCACAGAAAAAAGAAGCTAGAATTAAGCAGATGTATCCAGTCGGACTGGTTCATGGAACCTATGTTATCGCAGAAAATGAGGATGGAATGTTCTTAATCGATCAACATGCTGCGAATGAACGTATCAATTATGAATATTATCTAGAACAATTAAGTAATCCCAATCCTGTCCAAATGGATTTATTAATTCCAATCACATTGGAATTTCCTACCAATGAGTATTTGATTTTAAAAGAAAACTTTGAGTTACTCACAAAAATGGGATTTGTTTTTGAGGAATTCGGACTTCAAACAATCGCCATTCGTACTGTTCCTATTTGGCTTCCAAAAGGAAATGAAGAGCGCGCAATTCAAAAAATAATAGAAATTATTATCGAAAAGGAATCGTTTGATATGGAACGTTTTGTTCATCGTGTTGCAGCAACAGTTGCGTGTAAAGCATCGATTAAGGCGAATGATCATATTACAAAAGAAGACATGGAAGTTTTATTAGAACGTTTAAGAAATTGTGAAAATCCGTTTACTTGCCCTCATGGACGTCCTACCATTATCACATATTCAAAATATGATTTAGAAAAGTTATTTAAGAGATCTATGTAATAGGAGTAGAAAATGATTTATGTAATTGTAGGTCCTACTGGTGTAGGAAAAACGAAACTAAGTGTTGCCCTTGCAAAGAAATTAAATGCAGAAATTATCAATGCCGATAGTATGCAGGTATATAAGGGATTAGATATTGGTACTGCAAAGGTGAGAGAAGAAGAAAAAGAGGGAGTTCCTCATTATCTGTTTGATATCGTCAATGTTTCTAAAACGTATACCGTGTATGATTATCAAAAAGATGCACGAAAAAAAATAAAAGAGATTACTAGTCGAGGAAAGAATGTCATTTTAGTAGGAGGAACAGGACTCTATATACGGGCTTGTTTGTACGATTATCAATTTCAAGAAGAAGGAACACAAGAATCATTTGAAGAACTAAGTAATGAAGAATTACTGAAACAAATTCATACTTATACGGATCAAGTGTCTGTTCATCCAAACAATCGTAAGCGATTAGTTCGTCTACTCAATCGTTATAGAAACGGGGAAACCGAAATTGAAAAAAAGAGCGAGCCAATCTATGAATTCTACATGATTGGATTAACGACAGATCGGAAAACGTTGTATGAAAAAATAGATGCTAGAGTAGATCAAATGGTAGAAGATGGATTACTTGAAGAAGTAGAAGAACTTTATAGGCAAAAAATTTATAGTAAGGCAATTCAAACTGGAATTGGGTATAAAGAGCTCTATCATTATTTTGAGGGAAAATGCACAAAGGAAGAAGCAATTTCAGAAATTAAGAAGAATTCTAGACACTATGCGAAAAGGCAATATACGTTCTTTCATCATCAATTTTCAGTCCATTGGTTTGAAACAGATTATGTAAACTTCCAAAGGACAATTGATGCCGTTTTAGAATCAATTCATAGGAAAGAGAATTAAAAAACAATTATTTATATAATAAAAAAAGGAACCAAGTTCCTTTTAATTTGCTTCTAAATAAACGGATTTATTAAAGTTATGTTGATCAGCTTCTAGGGTAAGAAGTTCTTCTGTTGTAATTAAGAAATAGCTATATTCTAGAACATCTTCTCCTGTATCGGTAAGAGGGTCGTCCCAAGTTAAATCCAAATGTAACCACTCACCATCTATTTTTACTAAGTTCCAAATATGATTCTCACTTGCGATTTTGTAATTTTCAATTCCCATTCGATCTAAGAATAATTTCATCGCATCTGCATATCCTCCACAGATTGCTTTATGTTCAACAAGTGCGCCATAGGCTGTATCAGAATGATACTTTTTAACTTTTTTATCACTTCGATCTTTATCATATTGAGTAGTATTAATAATATAATCGTGAATTGCTTTAATCTTTTCTTCAGTGGTCATGGTTTCTTTTAAATATTTCTTTTCTACTTCGTCTAGAATCTGATTAATTTCTTTTTGCTGGTCTTCACTATAAATAGGGTAAACCTTAATTGTAACCCTTCCTAGCGTATCAAATACTGTTTTAAGACTCGAAAAACTATTAAAGACAGGTACATAGTTATTGATGTTTGACAAAAGAGGCTTATCATCTGACAAATCTTCAACATCGGAAATACAATCACTATATTCTTTTGGACAATAGAAAGTAAAATTGGTCATTCCTGAATTAATAACAGTATAGTAAAGATTAATGAGATGTTTTTTATCTTTTGGTGAAAAATCATCCGTTAATTGAATATATTGATAATTTTTGGAAGAGGCATAGTTATTATTTTCCAATACTGTAGTTTTTCCATACCGTTCTATATATATATTTACAAAAAAGGAAACAATCTCCTCATTATAATAAAAAGAGATAAATAAAATTACCATTAAACTAAATAAAAAAAATATTTTCTTCATACTGTGATTCTCCTTATTCTTATTATAGCAAATAAGACAAAAAAAAAGAAGTAAAATTTTACTCCATTTCATTTTTCTTTTTTGTTAATCTAGATTTTTCTCTAGCAGCTTTATTTTTATGGATTAATCCACTAGATACAGCTTTATCAATTCTTTTAATTGCAGTATTTAAAGCAACATCTACTGTTTCTTTCTCATTTGTATTGATTGCTTTTTCGCATTTTTTGATTGCTGTCTTCATACTGGAAGTACCAACCGTATTTCTTTCAGCTTTCTTTTTGCTTGTAATAACTCTCTTTTTAGCACTTTTAATATTTGGCACGATTTTCACCTCACTTTTTAATAACAGTTTAATTCTAACAAATTTTTCTATAAAATGCAAATAAAACTTCTATTTTTTGGAAAAATAATATTAGGTGAGATTATGAAACATGAAATTGATTTAAAAAAATACGCAATTCGTACAGATTTAGTAGTAGATTTACTGGCATCAAAAGAGATGGAAGGAATTACAGTACAGGAAGAACAAATAAAAGGAGTTCATGTCACAGATGTACGAGTAAAAGAGGAAAACAATGGCCTTGGGAAAAAGAAAGGAAGATATGTTACAATCGATTTTCAGGATGTAACAGATAAAAAGAATGCCATGGAGGTAGAAGATGCATTTGTCAAGTATTTAAAAGAGTTCTTGGAAGAAGAGAAAATTTCCTTTGATCAAAAAGCATTAGTCATAGGATTAGGAAATGATGATTCTACTCCTGATTCTTTAGGACCAAAGGCCGTAAAACAGGTATTAGTTACGAAATATTTATTTGATATGGAAGAGGTAAATCCGTCTTCTGATTACCGAAATGTAGCATCCTTTATTCCTGGTGTTATGGCAATGACTGGGTATGAAAGTAGTGATATTATTAGTAGTTTAATTTCGATTGGAAAACCGGATTTTATTTTAGTAATCGATGCTTTAGCTTCCAGCGCCATTTCGAGAGTAAATAAAACGATTCAGATTAGTAATACAGGAATTTTACCAGGAAGTGGAATTGGAAACAAACGAAAGGAATTATCGAAGGAGACACTAGGAATTCCTGTGATTTCAATTGGTGTTCCAACTGTCATTGATGCGATTGTTTTAGTCAGTGATACGATTCAGTACTTACTGAAACATTTTAGTTATCACAAAGATTTTTTTGGAAAAAATAAACTAGCGCCTGTTACTTCGATTGATACCTCAAATTATGAAAAAGAACTTTCTGAAGAAGAAAAGGAAACGCTCCTAGGAGAGGTTGGACAATTATCAGAAGAAGAGCTTCAAGAATTAATTTTTGAAGTATTGACACCCATTGGATATCATATGGTAGTAACACCAAAAGAGGTTGATTTTGTTGTATCGAAATTAGGAACGATCATTGCGAATGGAATTAATCGAACACTCCACAAAAATTTCGACAATTAATGAAAAACTTTCTTGCTATACTTTAGGAAAAGTAGGTGAGGGATTTGAAAAAAAAGGGTATAAAGATGCAATCAAAGAAAAAAAGAAAACTAAAGCGTTGGTTTTTTCTTTTCCTATTTCTTGGATCTTTTTTTTATACTTGTATCAATCTTTCTTTAAAAATGTCAAATGAAGAATTTGTTCGCTATCTTTTTATGAAAGAAGAAAATTCTTCGATAACCTTTTATTTTTCTAGAATTTGGGATACTTTTTTTAAAAATGGTTTTTCCTTGAACTTAAAAAATCCATTTCAAATATTTAAAGGAAATTATTCTTACCAGGACTATTCTGAAAATGATAGTGATAATTCTACTCAATCCACTTCTAGTACCTATGTTCCAGATCCTTATCCTGACAAAGAAATCTCTTTGCCAAAAGTATATTTATATAATACGCACCAATTAGAAGAGTATTCTAGTAAGAATGTTGCTCAATATAATGTAACACCTAATGTAATGATGTTAAGTTATATTTTAAGAGAAAAATTAAATGATCGAGGAATTCCTACCATTGCAGAAGAGAATAATGTATCCGAATTTCTAAAAGCAAATAATTGGAATTATGCTTCGAGTTACAAAGTGACAAAACTTTTATTACAGGATGCGAAAGAGAAGAATCCAAGTCTAGAGTATTTTATTGACCTTCACCGAGATTCCGTAAATAGAAAGATATCCGCTACGACAATTAATGGGAAGAATTATGCTAGAATTTTATTTATTGTGGGATTAGAACATGAAAATTATCAAGAAAATTTACAATTTACAGAAAAGTTAAATGCCATGTTTAACCAGTACTATCCAGGACTCAGTCGAGGGGTTTATAAGAAAGAGGGAAAAGGAGTAAATGGAATCTACAATCAAGATTTTTCTCCAAGAACAATTTTAATTGAAGTAGGAGGTACTGAAAATACAATAGATGAGGTATTCGCAACTGCGGAAGCAATTGCTGATATTCTAAATAAGTATATGGAGGAGATACAATGAAAAAGGATTGGCTTCGTATTATTGGCATGACTTTATTATTTTTATTTTTAGGACTTTATGTATCCTCAAGAAATGGTTACATTGATTATCAGGCTAGAAATCAAATGATTTTAACCCAGGAGCAGATCGAAAAGTTTGAGGATGATGTAAAAAATCAAAGGCCGATTGATGTTGAAAATTATATTGTAAGGGAAGAGGAACTCTATGATAACCAAATTTCTAGAACTTCTTTAAAAATTTCAAATAAAATTGGCCAAACCGTAGAAAATATTTTAAATTTTATTTTTGGAAAACTAGAGGGAATGCTAGAAGATTAAGCAGATTTAGAAAAGGAATCAAAAAACTGATTCCTTTTTACTTTCTTAGCGTTCTATGCTATAATAAGCAACATCAATGAATTGTCTCTTTTAAAATGATGAAAAAGAGATGTTAAATTTGTCTTTTTTTGGTACAATGAATAAGGTGATAAGAATGAGACAGGAGAATATTAGAAATTTTTCAATTATAGCACATATTGATCATGGGAAAAGTACTCTTGCAGATCGATTACTGGAAGAAACGGGAGCCTTAGAAAAACGAGAATTAAAAGAACAGACACTAGATTCTATGGATATTGAAAGAGAACGTGGAATTACAATAAAATTAAATGCTGTAGAACTTTTCTATCAGTATCAAGGAAATGATTATTTACTACATTTGATTGATACGCCAGGGCATGTAGATTTTTCCTATGAAGTAAGTCGTAGTTTAGCCGCCTGTGAAGGAGCACTTTTAGTAGTCGATGCGGCACAGGGAATTGAAGCACAAACATTAGCTAATCTATATCTTGCGTTAGAACATGATTTAACGATTATTCCTGTTATTAATAAGATTGATCTTCCAAACGCAGATCCAGAACGTGTAAAAAAAGAATTAATCGATGCGATTGGATTTAGAGAAGACGAATTTATTCTAACAAGTGCCAAAACAGGTCAGGGGATTGAGGAACTACTTCAGGCTATTATTGAAAGAATTCCTTCTCCAAAAGGGGATGAAAAGGAGCCGCTTCAAGCGTTAATATTTGATAGTTTCTTTGATTCCTATCGTGGCGTTATTATTTCGTGTCGTGTAGTATCTGGAAGCATATCTGTAGGAGATACCATTCGTATGATGGAAACTAAGGCAGAATATGTGGTTACAGAACTTGGTGTAACAACACCAAAAGAAAAAAAGAAACAAACCTTAGTCGCAGGAGATGTTGGGTATATTGCGGCATCGATTAAAGATATTAGAGATGTTCAGGTAGGAGATACGATTACGCTTGTAAAACGGCCTTGTAAAGAACCTCTTCCAGGATATCAACCAATGAAGTCAATGGTGTTCTGTGGGCTTTTTCCAATTGAATCTTCTAAGTTTGAGGATTTAAGAGAAGCTTTGGATAAATTGAAATTAAATGATGCCTCTTTAGTATTTGAACCAGAAACATCAGAGGCATTAGGATTTGGATTTCGAACTGGCTTTTTGGGTCTTTTACATATGGAAATTATTGAAGAGAGGATTGAACGGGAATTCGGTATCGAAATTATCGCAACCTCTCCCAGTGTAGTTTATGAAGTGGAACTAACAGACCATACTATTGTGATGGTAGACTCCCCAAGTAAGCTTCCTGATCGAGCAAATATCTTTGAGATTCGGGAACCTTATATTAAGACTAATATTTTTACACCAAGCGAATATATTGGTCCTATTATGGAGTTATGCCAGAATAAAAGAGGAAGTTATGTTGGAATGGAATATCTTGATCAAACTAGGGTCAATATTCACTATCAGATTCCGCTTTCTGAAATCGTTTATGACTTTTTTGACAAATTAAAATCTTATACCAAAGGGTATGCTTCTTTCGATTATGAACTGATTGGTTATCAAGTGAGTAATTTAGTAAAGATGGATATTTTATTAAATGGAGAAGTCGTCGATGCTTTAAGTACAATTGTACATAAAGATTTTGCTTATAATCGAGGAAAAGCAGTTGTAGAGAGTCTAAAGGAATTAATTCCAAGACAGATGTTTGAGGTTCCGATTCAAGCATCGATTGGATCAAAAGTAATCGCTCGTACCGATATTAAAGCACTAAGGAAAAATGTTCTTGCCAAATGTTATGGTGGAGATATTACAAGAAAAAGAAAATTATTAGAAAAACAAAAAGAAGGAAAGAAACGAATGAAACAAATTGGAAGTGTAGAGGTTCCACAAGAAGCGTTTCTAGCAGTTTTAAAAATGGAGGATTAAAATGGACAATTATCAGGGGTATGATAACTTTGTAACTTGTTATGAAGTGGATGAAAGTAAGAATCAAATGACAATTCAATATGCAGATGGTAGTGAAGCTACCTGTATCCATTCAGATCATAATATGAAAGTGATGGAGGAAAGGTTATATAATCAACATCGGACAATTATGGAAGAGAGGCTTCCTGAATGGGAAAGGAAAATAAGAACTTATAAAACTGGGAGTGTGCTTATGTCTGTTTGTGTAGGTACAAGTTTTGCACTAGAAACTTCTACTATTGCAATGGCACCTCTATGCTGTATAGGAGTTTGTGGTTATAAAATCTATAAAGATAGCAAGCCAATTCAAAGATTAAAACTTACAGATTATTGTTTAAAGAATGCAGATGCAATTAAATTTACTAAAACAGAATCGATACTACAACCAAAACTTTCAGAGAGTGGGAGAGAAGTTTTTGAAAAAGATGGCGGATTCACTCTAAATCATGCGCATCTTTATACGGATAAGGACTTAAAAGAACTAAAGAAAGTGATAAAGAAATAAAATGGATTTTCAAGTTAGTGATTTTTCTTTGATGGATTATGATACCTATCAACAAATCATCGATGGAAGTTTTCTTGATTATATGGAATGGATAAATTCTATCAGTCCTCTTCAATTAGAGGACCTCTCTTTACAAAAAATAGAAGAGAAAGAGATGAGTTCTGATATTACAGAGATAGGAAATTTAAAAAATAGAGATTCCTTTTTATTAGAAATTCTTTTATTCTTACTTGAATTTTCCTGTGATCATTATGGAACGTTTTTACCATCTCCTACCTATCAGAGTATGGAAACCAAAGAAAAGATTCAAGAATTATTTTCTTTTTATTCTTCCGTTGGAATGGATCAAGAAGATACCATTCAGGTAGTAAAAGCATATTTTAAAAGTCTAGGAAAGGTACAAAGGTAAATAAATGGTAGAAAGTTGTTATATTCACATTCCTTTTTGTAGTCATATTTGCAGTTACTGTGATTTTTCAAAAATGTATTATCATGAAAATTGGTGTAAGAGATACCTAATAGCTTTAGAAAAAGAAATTGATTTGTATTATCAAGGAGAAGAACTTTCAACCATCTATATTGGAGGAGGCACTCCGTCTTCATTGTCTTTGAGTGAGTTAGAACAGTTATTTTTGATTCTTAGGAAATTAAAACGAAAAAAAGATTGTGAATTTACAATTGAATGTAATGTAGAAAATATTACAAAAGAAAAATTGGAATTCTTTTTAAAAGAAGGAGTAAATCGGATTAGTATTGGAGTTCAGTCTTCTCATACAAAAATTTTAAAATACTTGGAAAGACCTTATACAAAAGAGGAAATTATTTCTGTGATTTCTTTAGTAAAACAGGTTGGATTTTCTAATATTAATGTTGACTTGATGTATGCGATTCCAATTGAAAGGGAAGAAGATTTAGAAGAAGATATTATTTTCTTTCTTAACCTAGATGTACCACATATTTCAACTTATTCTTTGATGATAGAAGATCATACCAAATTAAAAAATCAGAACGTAAAACCAATTTCTGAGGAAACTGATTTTAGAATGTATCATACAATACATCAAAGACTTACTTCTTATGGATATAAACACTATGAAATCAGTAACTTTGCGAAAGAAGGATATGCTTCTAGACATAATCTTACTTATTGGAGAAATCAAGAATATTATGGGTTTGGCTTAGGAGCCTCTGGGTTTGTTCGAAATGTTCGCTATGAAAACACCAAAAGTTTTCAAGAATATGAAAGAGAAACTTATCGAAAAGAGGAGGATACTCTAAGTCGACAACTTGACATGGAAAATGAAATTATGTTAGGATTAAGGACAATAGAGGGAATCTCAAAAGAAAAATTTTTAAAGAAGTATGGTTGTGATTTGAAGGGCAAATACCAGATTCAAGATTTATTAGAAAAAGGATATTTGAAAGAAACGAATAGTTCTTATTATATTCCATTTTCTTACTGGTATCTTTCAAATGAAATCATGCTTCGTTTTATAGGAGAATAGAGTAGTATGGATAAAATAAAGGTATTTGAAAAAGAAATTAGTTACATTAAGAATAAAAATTATCAGGAAGATTTAAAGAAGTTAATTGAAGGTCTTCCAGATTATTTTTTTGAGTTGGAAGCATCTTCTACAGGAAAATATCATCCAAAGTATGCACTTGGAGAAGGTGGATTAGTTCGTCATACCAAAGCAGCAGTTAGAATCGGATTAGAACTTTTAAATGACCCGTGTATTGGTGATAAGTATACAGAAAGAGAAAAGGATTTAATGCTTTTATCCCTAATTCTTCATGATGGGTTAAAGTATGGAAATCCAAAAGAAAAATATACAAGAGCAGATCATCCATTAGTTGCCAGTGAATATGTAAAGAGTAGGAGCAGTGAATTATCTTTTAGTGAAGAAGATGTAACGTTCGTATACGATGTTATCGCTTCTCATATGGGCCCTTGGAATACTCATCCTTATACCAAGGAAGAAATTTTACCAAAGCCAAAGACGAGATATCAAAATTTTGTTCATATGTGTGACTATTTGGCCAGTAGAAAGTGTATTCTACTTGAATTTGATGAAGAAAATAATGTGATTGGATAATAGATGATTAGATACTAAACGGTTAGTATCTTTTTTTGTTATCCATTTTATAGAATAGCAGAAAAACTTTCGAATAAATGTACGATATAAGTTGTCAAAAATTTTAAGTTGTAGTATAATCATGATAAGAAAAGGAGTGATACAATGAAGGGAAAACTAATTGCGATCGAAGGAACAGATTGTTCTGGGAAAGAAACACAAGCCAATCTATTGGTAAAGAAATTACAAGCAATGGGATTAAAGGCAATCCAAGTTGGCTTTCCTATGTATGATACTCCAACTGGTAGAATTGTAGGAGGTCCTTTTCAAGGAACTACCGATATCTGTGAAAGTTGGTTTCCAGAGGGTTCAACAAAAGTGGATCCAAAAATATCTTGCTTGTTTTATGCGACAGATCGAAAATATAATTTTCCAAAGATTCAAAAGTATTTGGAAGAAGGATATTATGTAATCTTAGATCGATATGTAAGTTCGAACATGGCACATCAGGGTTCTAAAATTGAAAATAAGGATGAACGTTTCTATTTTTATCGATGGATTGATAAATTAGAATATTGGTTGTTAGAACTTCCGAAAGCGGATATTACTTTTTATTTACACATGCCATACCGATTTACGAAGGAGTTAATGAAAAAAAGGGAAATCAGTGATGACTGCGAAAAGGATGATGATTATCTCATTCGATCAGAAGAAACCTATATTGAATTATCACAACTTTATCACTGGAATACCATTAGTTGTGTTGAGGACGAGAAGATTCGATCTATTGAAGAAATCAATACAGAAATTTTAAAAATTGTAATTGAATAGACTGATTTGATTACTCTTATATCATAGTTTGTAAATCGTTATTGAATCATATAAAAATCCTAGATAGCTATCTACCTAGGATTTTTTTTGTTGTCTATTATAAAATTAAATAAGGGAAGAAGGATCCTCTGATTTTGCTCCTGCGATAATTGAATGAAGATCCGCTAACATCTCATTTGTATCTTTTAATGGTTGAGCTGGTTCTACATTTGTTATTTCCTGTGGAGTTATTGTAAGCGTAGGAGTCGTATTTTCTTGGATTGATGGTGAATCTATAGTTGATGGAGTTGTTTCTACAGCGTTCTGCTCAGCTGGTTGTTTTAATTCTGAAATAATCGAATTGAGATCTGCAAGCATTTCTTGTGGGTCTTTTGGTTCTACGAAAGTGGGTGTTGGTTCAGGTGCCTCTACTACAACAGGATTTCCTTCACTTGATAATGGTGTGTGCTCAAAGGCAGGTGATAATTCGATACTTGTTTCTACTTTTTCTGGTTCCTGCGGATTTGATATTACCGTTTGTAAATCGTTTGAATTTGGAATATTTACGGAAACTGTATCCTGATTCGGCATCTCTTGAGTAGATGGCTGTATATTTATTTGTTCAGGTGTTAAATTTAATTGTCCTTCAGGAGTAGGAGGTAACTCATTTTGTGCTGGCGCTGGCGCTAATACAATTTCTGATTGTTCATTAATTGAGGAAACAGGATTTAGCTCTACTCCTACTGTACTAGTTTCTGGAATTTCTACTGGAGTTGGAACTACTTCATTTGTGAGTGGCACTGATTCTAAAGTTATTTCAGGTTGTACTTGTGGTTGCTCGCTAATATTTGGAGTAGGAACAGGGACTGCTTCAGGTGGAACTACTGCTGTTTCTGGGATTGGTTCTGAAGGCATCTCTGCTTGTGGGATTTCTTCTTCCTTTGCCAATTGAGTTTCATCTTGTGTCTCTATATTTGCTTCTTTCTGCCTTTTTCTTTTATAAGATATAACATCTTCAACCTCTATCAATTTATAGATTTCTTCGAAAGTAGTGAATCCTTTTGCTACCTTATCTAATCCATCTTCTAAGAGAGAAATGGTATCATTTTCTTCATATACCATTTTTCTTAATTCATCTTTATCAGCAGTTTGTTTATTAATAATATCTCGAATTCCATCATTAACAGTCAAGACCTCTTGAATAGCAATTCTTCCTAAAAAACCATTGATGCATTGATCACATTTTCCAGGTTCCCACATTTCACTAATAGTTAAATCTAAGACGTCTTTAAATATTTTCTTTTCATAGGAAGTAGAAGGTCTTAGCTTTTTACAATGAGGACAAAGTCTTCTTGCTAGTTTTTGAGAGATAATTCCTTCTAGAGCAGTTGCTAGTAAGTATCGTTCAACATCCATATCAATTAATCGCTCAATTGTTGATAGGGAATCATTGGTATGAACTGTTGAAAATACAACGTGACCAGTAATTGATGCACGAACTGCAATTTGTGCGGTTTCAGAATCACGAATTTCTCCAATAAGAATGACATTAGGGTCTTGACGCAAAATGGAACGAAGTGCTGCTGCGAAAGTCATTCCGATTTCACTGTTTACTTGTACTTGATTAATTCCTTCAATGTTCATTTCGATAGGATCTTCTACTGTAATAATATTTGTTTCTTCTTTGTTTAGCATTTGTAACATTGCATAAGTAGTAGTAGATTTTCCGGAACCAGTAGCACCTGTTACTAAGATAATACCATTAGGAACTTGGGTCATACGAAGTACTTTTTGATAGTTCGTTGGAGAAAAATCCAAGCGATTTAATCCTTCCAAACTCATACTATAATCAAGGATACGAACAACTACTTTTTCACCTTCATTTGTAGGTAGAGAAGAAACACGCATGTCTAAATCTAAATTATCAATTCTTCCTTTGATGGCTCCATCTTGAGGAAGACGATTTTCAGTAATATTCATACCAGAGATTAATTTGATTCTGGTAATGACATTTCGCTCACTGTCCTTTGGGAGAATTGTATGATCCTGTAAATTTCCATCAATTCTCATCCTGATTTTTAAACCATCTTCTAAGGGATCTAAATGAATGTCAGATGCTCTCGATTTTACTGCAACCAAAATAATATTGTTAACCAAATCAACAATTGGTGTATTCTCTACATCATATTTTACCATTATTATCACCCTTATTATTCTTTTAAATTCCCTATAGTATTTTATACTATTTTATTATATAATAAATTCTAAGGATAATCAATATAAAAGGAAAGTGATTTTGTGAAAAGAATAGGAAATCGGGGGTTTATTTTAGTAGAAACTTTGATAGTTGCTGTTTTTATTATGACGATTTTTATCCTTATTTATCGAAATTCTGTTCCGATGATTGGAAAATATGAGGAATTAAGTCATTTTGATGACTTAGACAGTGTTTATGCAGCAAATATGGTTCGTAAGATGGTTACAAATTACCTTTCCTTTGAACAAATTGATAGTCTACTTTCTACTGCCACTTATGCGGATATTTCTGATTGCGGAAATAGTAATCTTTATACGGATGCCTCTTATTGTACGAAATTGAAGGAAAACTTACAAATTGAAAATGATGATGTGATTTTTATTACACGCTATAATCTTTCAGAAGCAGTTCCGTTATCTGGAAAGAGTTTTAGAGATACAGTAAAAGAAAATGTGCTGTTTGATTCTGGCAGCTTAAGTAATTTTAGAGAATATATAAGAACCGTCCCTGATAATGAGAGTTTTTATAATCCATCTAATATTTCGAATAAAGCAATAGGAGTTTATCGTCTATTTATTACTAGAAGTGTGCGGTTATCTGATGGAACCACACAAACAAAATATGCAAATATTGGGATTTATAAAACTACCTATGTCCTTTCTAATGTTGGTGCAAGTGCTTCTTTGAAAGCGAATGGGACTTCTTTGGTATTAGATATTGGGGAGAATTATCCTTTTACTTCTTTTCTAAAAATTCAGTATTCTTTTTCTGGAGGGACAACAGTATGTAATCCAGCAAATAACATAACACTAGGTGCCAAAAATCAAGAAGTAACTTGTACTCTAACAGAGAAAAATGGAAATAAACTTCATACTCATTTTACGGTAAACCATGGATATACGCCGGCTTTAAAAGGGTATGAATATCAATGCGGAACGGAGGAATGTGGCTGTGTTCCTGATGATGAAGGAATCATTCCAAAAGATTGTGTTTCAAAGCAGTGCCCAGTCATTTGTACTGGAATGATGACAACTTGTTATAAGGGTGGAACTTATGATAAGTCATCCAATAAATGCCTTTATTAAAAGGAGGGAAAGAATAATGAAGAGGTTAAATAATCATGGTCTTAGTTTAGTTGAAGTGGTTGTAACCTTTGCAATTGTAATGGCCATTGTCAGTGGACTAATGGCAATCATTATGAACTATCGCTTAAGGGCTCAAAACTCACTTTCTGAGTTAGAACTTCAAACCTATAAAAATACACTAACCAAAGCTATACAGGATGATATTTTAACATTCGGTATTGCTGAAATCAATCAAGGTGGAAGTTGCCTAAGCAGTACCAACTCGAGTCGTTTTTCTTCTTGTGCGAATTTAGTATTTAAAAACGGAACGGAAAAGATTTTGGCAATTTCTAAAATAGAGCAAGATAACCGAGATTCTTTAGAAAACAAATACATTTATTATGATGATGAAAGATATGTTTTAAAGGATACCTTACCTGAGAAGATTCCATCAGGAAGACATGCGTTTGATTTTCAAACTATTTTTATTTCAACCGAAAATTTTGTATCGAGTGATAGTACAGTTTTAGCGGATGGAACAGAAATTAAAATCTATTCTATTGATATTCCAATTGAGCATATTGATTATGAACAAGACTTTGGACTTCATATTGTTGCCTCTGACGCCGATATTTTAACTGCAAATGCTATGACTACTGAATTTCGTTTTGCTTCAGAAGCACAGGAATTCGTTGCCCCTGCCGATGGAACTTATCGCATTGAACTATGGGGTGCTTCAGGAGGAAACGCAGGCTCTTATGTGGGAGGTAAGGGATCTTACACGGGTGGTTATATTACCTTAAAGAAAAATCAAGTGTTGTATTTTTATGTTGGTGGACAAGGGAACAATTCTACAGGTGGATATAATGGTGGAGCAGCTGTTGCGACAGGAAGTGAAAATTATGGTGCCTCAGGAGGAGGTGCTACTGATGTTCGTTTAGTAAGCGGTAATTGGAATACTTTTGAGAGTTTAAAAAGTAGGATTATGGTTGCTGCTGGTGGTGGTGGTGCTAACTATCGTAATGTAACCTCCGAAGCGGATCAGAAATTATATGGTTCTGGAAACGGGGGATCTGGAGGAGGACTTTGGGGCTATGATGGAGTTAGTGAATCTTTCCAGTCATCGGTAGGATATACAAGTGCCGATTTTCACTCGATTGGAAGTGGTGGAACTCAAGTGTTAGGTGGAACTAAAAACGGATATGATAGTGTTCCTGATTTAATATCTTCTGCAATTACTGGTGGATTTGGTTTTGGAAGTACAACAGAACAGTCTGGTGGTGGCGGAGGCTGGTATACAGGCTCTCAAAGTAGTAATGGAGGAGCTGGAGGAGGATCTTCCTATATTTCAGGACATCTAGGTTGCCAAGCAATCAATCAAAATTCTGTTTCCAATAGTATTAGTCATAAAGCAAATTCAGAATATGATTCCTATGTTTTTACGAACACAACCATGATTGATGGAGAAGGGTATCTTTGGAATTCGACCACGCAACCAACAAAAAAACAAGGAATGCCAAGTAATGGAGTTACTACTATTAACGATGGTAATGTCGGAGATGGGTATGCTAGAATTACTTATTTAGGATTATAGAGTAGAAATACTCTTTTTCTTTTAGCTAAAAACGAATGGATAACAAATAAAATACAGAATACTAGCAAGAATCACTTGAAGAATTCTACCCCAAAGATAAGGAAAATATCTTAAATTTTCTTCTGATATAAACGATACTACTTGCATATGAACACTAAATCCCCCAAAAGAGACAAGTTGTAACATAAAAAGTCCTCTTAAAAATAAAGAAATGTTCATTCCTCCTACAAATTTAATTCCCTGTGTCATTTCTAATAATCCAGATATTAAAATCTTAGTACTCTCTTTCATAGGAATTAAATTTTGTAGAATAGTCGTTAAAACTAAAAAACAAGTAACGACTCCAAGTAAAAGGAATGTTGTATTTAAAGAATCCATAATACTTTTAGAAAATGCTTTTCCAAATGATGGTGTTTCTTTTTTTATTTGGGATTTCTTTTTGTTCTTTTCCTTTTCTAAAGAACTTCCTTTTTTAGAAAAAAATCCAATCATTAAATTACTAAAAATATGACAAAACAACAGTAAAAAAGCTAGTTTTTTGTTATTTAAAAGAGTAGTTCCAATAAATCCTAAAATAAATAAAGGATTTGAAAAATGAGTAAATGTTAGCAGTTGTTCTCCTTCTTCTTTTGAAAGTATTCCTTCATGCACTAATCTTGAAGTATATTTCGCACTACTGGGAAATCCTGAAATCATACTAATAAATAAAATAAAACTAGATTCCTTTGGGAGTCCAAAAAAGATTGGCATCCACTTTCCAAAATATTTCCCTAATAAATCGATAAATCCATATTCAATCAATAAATTAGAAACAACAAAAAAAGGAAAAAGAGAGGGAAATAAATTTTCTTTCCAAATAGAAATTGAAAACCCGACACTTTCAATTACATCTTTCGAGTAAGTAATTAAAAGAATCGTAATCATAGATAATAAACATATTATAAATAAAGATAAATTTGTTTTTTTCATAAAGTTTCTCCAATTGTGTTATAATTTAATAGAAGGAATGATCGTATGTTTAGTAAACTATATGAAAAAATAAAAGAATTTATTAAAGAACAATATTTATATCTTAGTCTTTACTTTGTGATTCTTGCCGTTTGTTTATATCCACTTCCTTATTATATTTACAGCGGTGGCGGATTAATTTCTGTTGATGAGAGAGTAGAAGTTACGAACGGTTATCAGGCAGAAGGGAATTTCCATTTGTGTTATGTTTCGGAATTAAGAGCAACACTTCCTACTTATATTTTGGCAAAAATTCTACCAAGTTGGGAACTTTCTCCAATGTCGGATTCTGCACTTTCTGATTCTGAAACAGACGAAGATATTTTTATGAGAGATCGTTTATTTTTAAATACGGGGAATACCAATGCTGTTTCGCTTGCTTATCAAAAAGCAAATCGTTCATTTGAGGTTACCAATACGAAAAATTATGTACTTTATATTGATGAACGTGCTGATACTACGTTAAAGATTGGAGACGATATTAGAGAAATTAATGGACAAAAAATAGAAAACTTAGAGGACATTCGAAGTATTATTTTAAATAGTAACCCTCAAGATACGCTTACTTTTTTGGTACTGCGGGGAGAAAAAGAAAAGGAAGCAACAGGAGTAGTCTATCAAGAAGGGGAAGAAAAATTCATTGGCGTCGCAATTCAATCAGATTTTGATTATGAAACAGACCCTAAAATTACCCTACATTTTTCAAAAAATGAAGCGGGAAGTTCTGGTGGTCTTCTTCTTACCTTATCTATTTATAATCAACTTGTAAAAGAAGATATTACACATGGACTAAAAATTGCCGGGACTGGTACCATAGAAATGGATGGAACAGTAGGCCCTATTGGAGGAGTAAAATATAAGCTTTCTGGTGCAGTGAAAGAAAAAGCAGATGTCTTTTTAGTACCAAAAGGAGATAACTATGAAGAAGCTATCAAAGAAAAGGAAAAACATCACTATAAAATTAAGATTATTGGAGTAGAAACTTTTGATGAAGCTCTAGAATCATTAGAAAATCTAAAGTCCTAGATGTAAAATCTTGTATGATAGATTTTCTTTTTTTTGTTTCTTTGTTATACTAATAAAGACTTCAATGGTTTTTACCAGGATGAATAGAAGGTGTAGTAGTATGAAACGTAGTGAAGTAGATAGAACAAAAATATCTCCTATGATGAAGCAGTACTTAGAAATTAAGGAAAAGTATGAAGATACCATTATCTTTTTTCGTTTAGGGGATTTTTATGAAATGTTTTTTGAGGATGCAATGACAGCAAGTCACGAATTAGAACTTACACTTACGGGAAAAAACTGTGGTTTAGAAGAGAGAGTTCCTATGTGTGGGATTCCTTATCATGCCTATAAATCTTATTTAGATAAATTAATAGAAAAGGGTTATAAAGTAGCAATCTGTGAGCAAATGACGGATCCAAAACTAACAAAAGGAATGGTCGAACGTGATGTTATTCAGGTAGTGACAAAAGGAACGAGATTAGATGATGCGATTGACTCTAGAGATTTTAATTATGTAGGAAGTATTTATGATTTTGAGTATTGTTATGGAATTAGTTACATTGATGTTTCTACTGGCTACGTTTATGGACTGGTAATCGATCATGAAGAAGAAAAATTAACGAAAGAAATCATCAATAGAAATATAAAAGAAATTATTGTAAATGATAAAATTGATCGAAATATTGTAAACCAATTTCGGGAACAATATAATTTGTTAGTTACTTTTCGAGAAACCTTTTATGAGGGAGAAGATTACCAGTATATTTATCAAGAAATAAAAGATGTGAGATTATCTACGACTGTTAAATTTTTACTTCAATATTTATTAGATACGAAAAAGGGAGATTTATCTCATTTACAAAAATTAGAATTGGTGGACGAAAATGAGCATTTACTATTTGATGTTCATACCAAAAAAAATTTAGAATTGGTAGAGACAATTCGAAATCATGACCGTCAATATTCCTTACTATGGTTACTAGATAAAACGAAAACAGCTATGGGAAGCAGATATTTAAAAGCTAATATTGAAAGCCCACTGACAGAGAAAAAGGAAATTCTAAGACGATATGATATTATTGAAAAGTTACTCACAGAATTCATTAAAAAGGAAGAATTAAAAGAAGAATTTAATAAAGTGTATGACTTAGAACGACTTTCCAGTAGAATTAGTTATGGAAATTTAAACGCAAGAGATTTACTGCAACTAAAGAATTCTCTTTCTGCACTTCCTACCATTCATGCGATTTTAGAGGAAATTGGTTATGATAAAAATGTAGAAGTATTAGAAGAACTTTATCAATTACTAGAAAAATCAATTAATGAAGATGCTCCTGTTACTGTTCGAGAAGGATCTTTAATAAAACCTGGATATCATTCTGAACTAGATGAGTTAAAAAATATTCGAAAGAATAGTAAGGATTTTATTTTACAGATTGAAAATGATGAAAAAGAGAGAACAGGAATTAAGAATTTAAAAGTTGGATTTAACAAAGTGTTTGGATATTATATTGAGGTAAGTAAAGGAAGTATTCCCCTCATTAAAGAAGAGTTTGGATATGATAGAAAACAAACTCTTGCCAACTGTGAACGATTTATTACTCCATTACTAAAAGAGAAAGAAGATATTATTTTAGGAGCAGAAGAAAAAATTATTGAATTAGAGTATCAATTATTTATGCAAATCCGAGGGATTGCAAAAGGGTATATTGGAAGGCTCCAACAAATTTCTAAGGTTTTAGCGGAAGTCGATATGATGTTGTCTCTGGCAACGGTCGCTGAAGAAAATAATTATATTCGCCCAACTCTTACGGAAGAACGAGTCATTCAAATTAAAGAGGGAAGACATCCTGTCGTTGAAAAAGTAAGTAAAAAAGATTATGTTCCGAATGATATCTCTATGGGAAAAGATACCAATATTTTGTTAATTACGGGTCCTAACATGGCTGGAAAAAGTACCTATATGCGTCAACTTGCCATTATCATTATCATGGCTCAAATTGGATCCTTTGTTCCTTGTAAGAGTTGTGTGATTCCAATTTTTGATAAAATTTTTACAAGAATTGGTGCCAGTGATGATTTGGTTAGTGGGGAAAGTACCTTCATGGTAGAAATGAAAGAAGCGAATATTGCGGTGAGTGAAGCAACAGAACATAGTCTCATTCTCTTTGATGAATTAGGAAGAGGAACAGCTACTTATGATGGAATGAGCTTGGCACAGGCGATTTTAGAATACATTCATGACAAAATCAAAGCAAAGACTTTATTTTCTACCCATTATCATGAGTTAACGTCCCTTGCTTCTGATTTATCAAATTTAAGAAACGTCCATGTCAGTGCGATGGAAGAGCAGGGTAAAATTACATTCTTACATAAAGTAAAAAATGGTGCCGTTGACAAGAGTTACGGAATTCATGTTGCTTCCTTAGCAAAACTTCCTACTAGTTTGATTGAACGGGCCAATGAGATTCTTTCCGTTTATGAACAGAAGGGAACGAAACAACAGACCTTCACTCAAACGAGTTTATTCCTAGATTTTGATTCAAAGGAGACATCCTCTGAAAATGAGATTGTTCAAAAAATCAATGAAATCAACCCGCTAGAGATGACTCCAATCGAAGCATTAAACTTTCTTTATGAGATTACAAAAGAAATCAAAAACGAAAAAAAGTAATTCATTTTGGAATTGCTTTTTTGTTTTAAAAGAACATTTTTGATAATAAATAACTGATATTTCGAATTGAATAATACCGAATTTCACCGAAAAACGACTGAATCCCACCTGATACATTTTTTTTGACAAAGTTTGTGATATAGTGAAATTGAAAATTATATTTTGTGGGAGAGTTGAAAAGCTTTTAAATAGATGAAAGGAGGTAAGTGATGAAATATTTGAAAATTAGTTTATTTACATGCACAATTGCCCTTGCTTTTGCCTTAACAGGAGTCAGTGCTGCTACGAATGATTTTATCCCATTTGTGGATATCAAATTACCAGTTTCTGCTGCAAAAGTAAGTGTCGCAACAGGAACAAAATATACAAATGAACATCAAGGTGTTCGAGTTTATCATTCTTATCTTGGAGATAATCGAACCGATTTTGCTAGAATTCAAATGATGGTTAAAAATGCAAATTGGTTAACAATTGAAAATACTGGTTTATACTTATGGCTAGATTCTGCAAGTACAGTAACAGGATCCTATACATTGACTGGGAAAAGGTATTCTGCTAATTACTTTGGAGACCCTGTCTATATCTATGGACGTTGGTATTTAGATTCTGCTGCTAGCGCTTAAAAAATAAAAACTCTCCCAAATTTTAAATGGAAGTAAAAGAGGTATCTTATGAAGAAGTTTCTAAAAAGTAACAAGATTGCGATTCTTTCTTTTTTAATATTATGTATATGGGGAATCGGAAGTGGAATCAAGGCAAACCAATTTGTGACAGAGACAAGACAAGAATTTAACCAAATTATTAAAGTGTGTCATAGTGAGGAAGCGGACGAAACTTTAAAAAAACATGTTTGTCCTACTGTTCAGGATGTTACAGAAGTAAAAAAACCGTCAACTGGATTTGTTTTTTTCTGGATGATTATTAATACGAATCTTTATTTATTACAATTTATAGGACCCTTATTTATCATGATTCCCGCCTGCTATCACTTTTATAAAAAATATCGTAGTGGGGCTTATCGTAATTTTTTAGTAAGAGAAAAATATTTTGACTATATCAAAAAAGAGTTAAAAGGGGCATATAAAAATATCTGGATTTTTCCTGCTTTTTTATTAGTTCTCTTTCTAATTTCCTATCTAATTTCCGGTCATTTTGACGGAAGTGATACAGTTAATTCCTTATTTAATACTTATCGTGCTGCTGAAGTAGATCACATTATTCACTTTATTCCTTTTTTCTTTTTGTATGGATGGAATTTAATCATGCTTAGCATATTATTTGTTAGTATTAGTTTATTTTGGATTAGGAAAAGTTTAAATTTTGCAGTTCATATTGTTTTATCCATGATTACATATCTTGGAATTCAAATTGTTTTAAATAGTATCTTTGTAAAAATCTACGAGTTTCTTTTTCATAGTTCTCATGGACTCCTAATCTTTAATTTAAACCAATATTGGGGATATGAAATGCCAGTTCCTCTCTATAAAGAACTTACTTTCTTCATTTTTGCTCTAGCTATGATTTCAGTAATTGTTGTAGTACGAATATATAATTCTAAGGAAAGAGTGATTTTAGATGTCGAACGAAAAATGGGATAAAACAATATTAAATGCAATTCTAGAAAGTAAAAATAGTTTAGTGGCATTGGGATTGTCAATTTTCCTTTCCCTGATCTTTGTTGTATGTATGATTAGAGAAATATCTTTTGGGAGTGTTTTTGCTGACTTTGCTTATCTCATTGAGACAAATTCTTATTTGGTTTCTCATGAGATTCTTACTTTTATGATTACTTTATCTGTTTTTCATATTTTTAAAGAAAATCGAATGCTGATAGGAAGATTTCAAGACAAAAAAGAAATGATGGATCATCATTTAAAAATGAATTTAAAGGTAACATTTTTATTTTTGATTATGACATTACTTTTTAGTTTAACAATGATTCTATTCTTTGACTTTACTAGTTTTAAAAATATTTATATAGAATATGCCCATTGCTTCAGTATTCCTTATGTTTGTTATACAACAATTCGTTATATTTTATTCTCTTTAGCAATCTCCACCATCAATACCTTACTCTTATATAAGATAAATATTAAATTGGTGACGATAATTAATGTAGTTCATAATTGCTTATTATTTGTATGGGCCTATTTTTTTCCAATAGTCTATCTTCCTGAGTTTGGCTACCTTCCTATTTTAATGTTAAATGTTTGTTCTCCTTATGGATATGCGAATCTATGGGTTGATATTTCCTACACAGTGATCTATTTCTTTCTGTTATGTATGATTATAAAAGTGATTCAAAAACTCATTCTATCTAAATTAAAGGATGTGATTCAATGAAGTCCTTATTGATTATGGATTTAAAATCTACGATTCTTTCCAGTTGGAAAATATTTCTTAGTTATTTGATTCTATTATTCATCATCAGTCTTGTCTTAATAGGTTTCAAATCTTCACAGGAAGAATTTATCGGTGCTATCCTCCCAACAAAATTAAATTTTTATCAGAATCCAATCATCACAACGGCCTACTTTTTGACCAATTTTCTTTTTCTCTTTTCCGTACTAAAAATCTTTTTTTGCGGAATAGAAAGGGCAGGAGAGAATATATTATTGCGATTAGAACGGAAAAAAATTTTAGTTCTAAAGGTATTAGAAATTGGACTGGTACTATTTCTTTTTTCTGTACTTCTTTCGTTATTTCTCGTTCTATTTCTACATAATTATTACAAAATAGATAATATTCATATATTAAAACTAAAACTGTTTTTCCGTTATTATTTCTTCTTTTTCACAACGCAAATATTTTATCTACTAGGATATATAATATCTAGAATCTATAAACCAGCTATCCTAGTATTTTCCATAATTGTTATTGTGTATCTTACTTATTTCTCTTCAAAAATAGAGATTCAAAATATGAGTCTGATTCTCTTAGGAATCTTCTTATTAATAGAAATTTTAATTCTTACGGTTTTGTATCAAAAAAAATTTGTTCAAATTTATGAAAAAATCAATGGAGGAATTTTATGAAAATTGAAGTAAAAAATGTATCGAAAGAATTTAAAAAGGTTTTTGTTTTAGAAAAACTGAATATGACCTTTGAAAGTGGCAAAATTTATGGTTTAACAGGAAGAAATGGAAGTGGAAAGAGTGTGCTTTTAAAACTACTTTGTGCCTTTTATGAACCAACAGAGGGAGAAATTTTATTTGATGGAGAAAATATTATCAAACAGAAAAAGTTTCCTCCTAATACAAGGGCTTTGATTGAGAAGCCTAGCTTTCTTCCGGATTTAACAGGTTATGAAAATCTAGAATTACTTGCAAGTATTCAAAAGAAAATTGGCAAGGAAGAAATAGAAACTAGCTTGAGGCAAGTAAATCTATATGAAGCAAAAGATAAAAAATATAGTACGTATTCTCTTGGGATGAAGCAGAAACTAGGAATTGCACAAGTGCTTATGGAGGACCCATCCGTTATGATTTTAGATGAACCATTAAATGGAATTGAAGAAGAAACAGCACTAAAATTACGAGAAATTCTATTAGAAGAAAAGAAGAAGAATAAAATTATTATCGTTGCATCACACATTCAAGAAGATATTGATTCTTTAGCAGATGTTATCTATAAATTTGATGCTGGTCACGTAAAAAAGATAGAAAAATAATTGAATGAGAAAAGCCACATTTTGGAGTGACTTTTTTTTTCTAGTATGATAGACTAGAAATAGGTGAAGTGATATGAAAAGTCGTAGTGAATTACGAGAAATTATGATGAAAGTTCTTTATCAAGTGTTTTTACTAGAAGAATCTTCAATTGAGTATGATTTAAATGCTTTAATTAAAGAACAATTAGAGATAGAAAATGAGTTTGTAGATACGGTAGTTCATGGTGTTTTAGAAAAGAAAAAAGAAATCTATGAAAAGGCAAATAAATATCTATCTAGTTGGCCAATGAACCGACTAAATAAAGTAGATCAAGCAATTATTTGTATTGGAGTTTATGAACTAGAATATACAGAAACTCCAAGTGCCGTTGCGATTAATGAAGCAATCGAATTATCGAAAAAATATTCTGATGAAAAAGTGACGAAGATGATTAATGCGATTCTAGATGAACTTTATCATGCTCAGGAAAAGTAAGAGGATTTCTTATGCAGGATAAGTATATTAGTGTTTCTCAATTAACGAGATATATTAAATTTAAAATGGATAATGATGAAAACTTAAGACAAGTGTTTTTAAAAGGAGAAATTTCTAACTTTAAAGCACATACAAGAGGACACTACTATTTCACATTAAAAGATGAAACCTCAAGGATTAATGCGGTTATGTTTTCTTCTTCTGCATCGAAAATGAAGTTCTTACCAGAAGATGGAATGAAAGTATTAGTAACGGGTAGAATTAGTGTTTATGAAGCAACAGGTGGTTATCAAATCTACGTAGATGAAATGATTGAGGATGGTGTAGGAAATCTTTATATTCAGTTCGAGCAGTTAAAGAAAAAACTCGCTGCGGAAGGACTATTTGCGAAAGAACATAAAAGACCAATTCCAAGAATCCCTTCTAAAATTGGAATTGTAACCGCGCCAACAGGAGCGGCAATTCGGGATATTTTATCAACAATTCAAAGAAGATGGCCCCATACAGAAACCATTCTTTTTCCAAGTCTTGTTCAAGGGGCAACTGCTGCCCCCGATGTCGTTCGAGGAATTACGAAAGCACAAGAGTATGATTTAGATGTCTTGATTGTAGGAAGAGGGGGAGGAAGTATTGAGGATATGTGGTGCTTCAATGATGAAGCAGTAGCACGCGCAATTTATCATTCTAAAATTCCTGTTGTTTCTGCGGTAGGTCATGAAATTGATTTTACAATTGCTGATTTTGTGGCAGATTTAAGAGCGCCAACACCAACCGGTGCTGCCGAAATGGTGGTACCAAGCGTGAGAGACGTTTTGGAATATTTAAATCAGTTAACACTCCGCCTTCAAAAAGGAATGGAGAATGAACTTACCAGTTGGCGAGAAAAATTAACCTCTCTTCAAAAAAGTTATGTCTTAGAAAATCCAGTTACTATGTATCAAATGAAAGAACAAAGACTAGACACTTTGTTTGAGAAATTACAATTAGTTATGAAAGGAATTGTATATAATCAGCGGACGCGGTTAGATGGACTTCTTCAGTCTGGCTCTTATGGAATTCAAAAAACATTGAATCAGGAGATTCACCGATTTGAGAAATCGTTAAATAAGCTAGAAATTTTAAATCCATTATTGACGATTGGAAGAGGATATAGTATTACTCGGAAAGATTCTAAAGTTATTTCTAGTATTAAGAACTTAAAAAAGCAAGACTTATTTGAAGTAGAAGTAAAAGATGGAATAGTCCAAGCACAAGTAATGGAATTGCAGGAAAAAAATAGGAGGAAATAAAAATGGCAAAAGAAAAAAGTTTTGAAGAAAATATGCAAGAATTAGAGACAATTGTAAAAAAATTAGAAAGTGGAGAAGTACCACTTGATGAAGCAATTGATTCCTTTACTAACGCGATGAAATTAGCGAAATCTTGTGATTCTCGTTTAAAAAGTGCAGAAGAACAAATTAATAAAATTTTAACAGAAGATGGGAAACTAAAAGATTTTGCTGTAGAAGAAGACAAGTAGTAAAATTTACTTCTTTTTTTCTTGAAGAGATAGTAAACTAAAATAAGAAAGTAGGAGGAAAGGTATGCCAAGTAATGTAACAGATCAAAAATGTCCAAGTTGTCGTGCGCCACTTCGCTATTCACCAAAGACCAAAGGTTGGGATTGCGAATATTGCAAAACACATTTCACATTACAAGATTTAAAAAAGGTGCGAACAGAAAAAGAAAAGAAACAAAAACATCCTTTCTCCTCTGCTGGCTATACCTGTAAGAATTGTGGAGCGAATATTTTAGTTTCCGAACACACGACAGCTACTACTTGTGTTTATTGTCGTAGTACTGCTTTAATTGATGAACGTTTAGAAAATGAACTGACTCCCAATTCGATTCTTCCTTTTAAGAAAACCAAAGAAGAAGCAATTGAAGCATTTAAAAAGATGGGAATCAGAAAATGGTTTGTCCCTAAAGAATTTACAAGTTCTAAAAATATTCAAGAGATTCAGGGAATTTATATTCCTTTTTGGTTATTTGATTTTTGTTTAGAAGCAACGATTGCAGGAAAGGGAATTCGCCTTAGTACTTGGATAACAAGTGATTATCAATATACAAAAAGGGATACTTATCATTTTGAACGGGAAGGGAAATTTCCTTTTTACGATATTCCAGTCGATGGTTCTAAGCATTTCGATGATGCTTTGATGAATTCAATTGAACCTTTCGATTATAAAGAATTGGTATCCTTCGACGGTGCCTATTTATCTGGTTTTTTAGCAGAAAAGTATGATCAGACGAAAGAAGAAGTTCAAAGCGTAGCAGTAGATCGTGCGGCTACTACGGTAATTGAACGCTTAGAGAGAGGACTAACCTATAATTCACATACGATAGAAACTAAAACGATGAATCCAACAAATTTGGATGGGGAATATGTCTTATTACCAGTTTGGCTCTTAAACATTAAGTATAAAGATCAAATTTATCCTTTTGCCATGAACGGACAAACTGGGAAAATGATTGGAGATATTCCTGTTCAAAAATCAAAAGTGATTTTATTTTTTATTCTTCTTAGCCTGGTACTTTCTCTTTTAATAATCTTAGTCTTTGTTGGAATTGGAGGCTATGTATTATGAAAAAAATAGGTATTTTTCTTATCACCATTCTCTTGGTTCTTACGGAATCGGTTCATGCAAGTGAAATAGTGACCTTTGAAAGAACGAGTGAAAATCGCTATGGAATTCCTGAACGGTTTAACCTTGGAGACAAGCAAATAGAACATGCAATGATAACGCCTTATGTGGACTCTTCTAAAAAAGTTTATGATTTTGCAGAACTTTTTCAAGAAGAGGAAAATATAAAACTAGAAGAGTATGCACAAAAAATTTCAAAACAGGAAAACTATGGAATTGTAATTGTTACGATTCCAGATTTAGATTCTAGAACTCCTAGAGAATATGCAGATGATTTTTATGATTATAATGATTTCTCAAAAGATGGAATTCTACTTTTGATTTCCTTAGGCTCTAGAGATGTCTATATTTCGACTTCTGGCTATGGTCAAATTTTATTTGACAATTCTCGGGTAGATTCAATGATTGAAGAAATTACACCAGACTTATCCAATCAAGATTACTATGATGCTGTTCATCTCTTTTTAAGAGAAACAGAAAATTATTTTGATCGTGGTCCTTCTAAGTCCATGAGTCGTTGTGAAATTATAAATTCTTATGGGGATTATACTTGTAAGAAAAAAGTGCCAGTATTTTGGATTATTCCTATCTCAACCTTAATTTCATTACTAGTTACATGGCTTTGTACAAAAAAATATAAAAAAATTATGTTAGCGGATGATGCAGATACTTACTTAATGAAAGAAGAATTAGAACTTGGAAAAAAAGTAGATACCTTTCTTCATACTTCTACTGCTAGAATTCGAATTTCTTCTAATTCCTCGAGCGGTGGTGGAGGAAGTTCTCATCATGGTAGTTCTGGCGCTTCTCATGGCGGTGGTGGAGGAAAATTCTAATGTCAATTTGATTGGCATTTTTTTCTTGCTATAAAGTTTTTCTTTTTGTCGATATTATAAATGTAGCGATTTTTTAAAAAAGAAAGAGGTGATACTTTTGAATTTAAAAAAAACACTACATATCAGTCTTCTAATTCTTCTAACACTGTTCCCATCTTTAGTATTTGCATATTCTTCCCATGTTATACCTGGTGGAGAAAACGTTGGGATTCAACTGAATACGAAGTATGTTACGATTGTTGGCTTTTATAAAGTAAATAGCCGCTATATTGGAGAAGAAAGCGGGTTTAAGATTGGAGATTATATTACAAAAGTCGATGGTAAAGAAGTAAAAAATATTGATGAGATGATTTCTCTAATTGATCAGGTAAAAGAAGAAACAAATATTAATGTTTCCATTTTGCGAAGTGGAAAGAACGAAGATATTTCTCTTATACTAGAGAAAGATGACTCAGGAGTTTATAAGACAGGACTCTATGTAAAGGATCAAATTAACGGAATTGGTACACTGTCTTATATTGATCCTAATACTTTAACTTATGGTGCGTTAGGACATGAAATTGCAGATAAGAATACACTTCAAAAAGTAGAGTTAAAAGATGGGAAAATATTTGAGTCTAATGTAACAGAAATTACACCAAGTCGGGATGGAACGCCAGGAGAAAAACAGGCAAAATTTTTTCAGGATAACATTTATGGAGAAATAGAGAAAAACGAAGAAAGTGGAATTTTTGGAACCTTTACTGGTGAGATTTCCTCTAGTGACGCTATCGAAGTTGGTAAACCAGAAGATGTCAAAAAAGGAAAGGCCAGTATCCGTACAGTTATAAAAGGAAATCAAGTAGAAGATTTTGAAATTGAAATCTTAGAAATCGATGAATCGAGTGCGACAAAAAATATCTTATTTCAAATTACAGACACTCGTCTTTTAGAAGAAACGGGAGGTATTGTTGCGGGAATGAGTGGTAGCCCAATTATTCAGGATGAAAAATTAATTGGCGCAGTTACCCATGTAGTAGTAAACGATACTGATAAGGGATATGGAATTTTTATTACAACGATGTTGGAAGAAGGAGAGAAATAGAGTGAGAAATCACTCTTTTTAAATTTTTGAATTGTTCTTATTTTCTTTTTTTGTTATGATATTGTTATAAAATGAAGAAGGAGATAGGATATGTTAAAAGAATTTAAAGAATTTATTAAGCGAGGAAATGTCTTAGACTTAGCAGTTGGTGTAATTATGGGTAGTGCCTTTGGGAAGATCGTTTCTTCAGTGGTCGATGATATTTTAATGCCGATTATTGGAGTTTTAATTGGAGGTGTTGACTTTAAAAATTTAAAACTTACTGTAGGAAATGCAACAATAACTTATGGTAACTTCTTACAGAATGTTATTGATTTCTTAATTGTTGCTTTATGCATTTTCTTCATTGTAAAAGTGATGAATAAACTTTTTGCCCTTCATAAAAAAGAGGAAGAAAAAGCACAGGAAAAAGAAGAAGCAAAAAAGAGCGAAGATACCTTATTATTAGAAGAAATTCGTGATATTTTAAAAAGTGAAAATACAAAGAAAATAAAAAAATAAAAATTTTAAATATATTTTAGTAACCGAAATTCTTAATAATACTTAGGAATTTCTTTTTTTTGAAAAAGCAGAGAGAGAAGTAGAAAATTTTGTTCCCTTGAAAACTATCTAAACAAATGATATACTAAACATATAGAATAGGAGCAATGGACATGAAATTAAATAATAAAAAAGGCTTTACGTTAGTTGAAATGTTGAGTGTAATGGTTATATTAGCTGTTTTAATAGGACTAGCAGTTCCTGCCTATTATACTTATATTCGTTCTGCTGAAAAAGAAGCATATCGTTCTGCCGAAAAAGATTTAACAGATTCGGCAACTACTGCCATGCTTGAATGTGTCAATGATCGTGGAAATGAATTTTGTAGAGACAAGAAGTTTCCTCAAAACGATAATGAATACATTAAATTAACGATGAAAGAATTAATAGAAAGCTCTTATATGGATCCAGTTCATGACCCTAAAAATAGAAAAAAATATTGTGATGAAGAAAATTCGTATGCTTATATTGTAAAAAACAAAGAATCTGAAACAGGTGGGTACAGTTATTTTGCTTGCTTAAAATGTAGTAATTATGAGAGCACTGCATGTAATATGGATATTTTGAATCAATCCAATCCGAATCAATAAAATTAAAATGATTTGAATGGAGGGGGAAGTGTGAAAAATAAGAAGGGCTTTACTCTAGTTGAGTTATTGGCTACTTTAGTGATCTTAGGAGTATTATTGGCAATCGCAATACCAGCGGTTGGAAGATATCTAAAACAAGGAAAAAGTACTTATTATCACGGTTTAGAAACAGATATTCTTGCCGCAGGAAGAGATTATTTATTAGATTATAAAAGTCTCTTTCCAAGAGAAATCGACAGCGTAGTCGTAATTACTTTAGATGAATTAATAAAAAATCATTATATAGATGAGCCTAAGGATGAAGATGGAGAATTATGTAGTGGACAGATAACAGTGATAAAAAAAGGGAAAAACAATTATGACTACCTAACTTGCTTATCCTGCGGAAAAAAATATCAGTCTGAAGATAGTCAGTGTGAATACTCAGGAAGTAGTACGGTTGCAAGAAGCTACACAATTGAGCTAAATGGATCTCTTTCTGCAACAGTAAATCAGGGGAATGATATTACGATTCCTACGGCACGTGTTATAGAAAAAAAGGGAAGTGAGTCTCAGGTTGTGGACAACAATTTAGAAGCCATCCCAAAAACAATTGATACAAAAGTTCTCGGTAGTACTACGATCAACTGGACCTATCGTTCTCAAAAACTAAGTAGAACAGTCCAGGTGATTGATGCAGTTGCTCCAGTAATTGAATCTATTAGATTATCTTATACAAGTGCTTCAGGATATGAGGGTACTATTACCAATAAGGATTTAATGCTTCAAATTAATGCCAAAGACTATGCTTGTCTTTCAGGAAGTGAATGTAGAAAAAGATATCCTAATTTAGAGGGTAGTGGAGTTAAAACAGTTTACTATAAGGAAAAAGAAGCAACAAATTGGACAACTTATGAGACTAAGAAAAATAGCGTTACAATTCCAATTCAACAAACGATATGGGGAGAACTTCAAGTAAAAGTTGTTGATGGTAGTGGGAATTCTAGTATCGTTCAAACATTTCCAATGCAAATTGATAAGAATGCGCCAACGAAGACAACCGTTTCTTATTTAAGTGGGGAAAGTTCTTCCAATTGGCAAAACAACATTAAAATTTCACTTCATGCAACAGATGATATCGGTATCCGCTACTATGAAATTTATAAAGATGGAATTTATTATGGCACAACAGGTGAAACATGGGTACCACCAAATAATTTTGCAAGTTCCAATGTTACATTCAGAGCTGTTGATTTGGCTGGAAATAAAGGGGAATTTTCTAATGTTCAAAAAATCTATATGGATACAGAACCTCCAAGTATTACATCCGTAGATTTAGGTGGTTACTCTTCTGGAAATTGGACTGGGCACGATGTGAATTTATATTTTAGTGCTAAAGACAATGGAAAAATTGATCATTATGAATATGCAGAATCTAATCAGTCCACTGATGGAATAGCGGTTAGTAACCCTTGGGCATTTACACAAGATGGAATGTGGACGCTTTCCATTCGAGCAATCGATTCTGCGGGAAATAAAGGACCATGGTCAAATGAATACAAAATAGTAATAGATAAGACACCACCGGCTGTTACTACAGTTACTTACTTAAGTGGTGCAAGTTCTTCCGATTGGCAGTCAAATATTAGAATCCAATTACAGGCAGACGATAATCGAGGAATTCATCATTATGAAATTTATAGTAATGGAGTCTATTATGGAACGACAGGTAGTGTTTGGGTGCCTCCTGATGGTTTTAGTAGCGATGATGTAACTTTTCGAGCAATCGATATCGTTGGAAATGAAGGTGAGCTTTCACCTCCACAAAAAGTTCATATGAATAATATACAACCAACTTTAGCGGATTCCTATTGGGGAAAAGCCACCAGTCAATTAGTTCCTCTATATATGAAGATTACAGATTCTCCTTCAGGAATCAGTCGAGTACAGTGCCAAGTTTCTACACAGGAGGGGGGATATAATAATTGGCAAGCCTTTGATGCTGTATGGGATTCTAGTGAGAGTGCCTATCGTTGTGATATTACACCATCAACTTTTGGTCATTACAACCAGATTTACTTAGCAGATATTTATATTTATGATAACGCAGAAAATGGTGGATATTATAATCAAAAAAGTACTTTGGTGCCACCATTATCTCTTAAATTATCTAGTGTTGCAAAACCGGGAGATTATGTGGTATATAAACCCTCTTCTGCTAAATATACGAGTCCTAAATCTTGGAACGGATATGCAGATCAGACAATTTCTCCTTCTAGCTATCAAGGGAATTGGCAAGTTTTATATAATAATGGAAACTATGGATTACAAATTGTAAGTTCTCAAGTCACTACACAATTTACAATCTATGGCTTTACAGGAATAAACAATATCTATGATACACTGAATGCAGCCTCTGCTGCCTATAAAGACGGAGTATTTGCTATTTCGGCTCGTCATATTGGTACAAATCCAACGAATTCGGAAGATCCTTCTGGTTGGTGTACATTTATGGGAAAATCTATAAAATGCGCAGAACGGACAGTTTACTACACTGATTTAAATGGTATGAAGGCAGCAACTAATCAAAATCCTAGTGGAATTGCCCAAACCTCAGCAGCTTATTTTCTAATAAGTAGGCAACAATATACTAGTAGTGGAAATCAAAATCGTTATTGTCTTACTGATTCTAAGGATTTAACAGGAGTAACCTTTTCGGATTTGTGTCTTGTTTCCTATCAAGAGGATGATAAAACACTTCGAGAAGATAGCGTAGGAGCTGGTATTCGTCCTGTTATTACGTTAAGTGGAGAGACATTAGTAATTGGAAGTGGGACCGCTCAAGATCCTTATGTAATTCAATATTAATTTTTAAGTTGTGATAATCATCACAGCTTTTATTTTAGAATGTTTTTCTTATCATAAAATTACTTGAATAAAATTAGCACTCATATATTGACAATTGCTAATCATAAGCATATAATGATATTAGCACTTGAGATAAAGTAGTGCTAGGAGGTGCTTATGCTTACTGGAAGGCAAAAGGAAATTTTGAAACTAATTGTGATTAATTATATTCAATTAGCAAAGCCAGTGGGGTCCAAATTACTTTGTGAGCGTCTAAATTGTTCTAGTGCTACGATTCGAAGTGAAATGGCAACATTAGAAGAACTTCATTTACTAGAGAAAACTCATACTTCTTCTGGAAGGATTCCTAGTGAAAAAGGATATCGATATTACGTTGATCACTTAATGAATCCAAAGGAAATTAATGGCGAGGATATGTTAAAACTTCAAATTATTTTTAAGAACAATGAGTTAGAACTAAGTGATTGCTTGAATCAAAGCTTAAAACTAATTGCAGAAATGACTTCCTATACTTCGATCGTATTAGGAAAGGCTAGCCATGAAAATCACTTAAAAGAAGTGAATGTAGTTCCATTAGACAGTTCTGATATGATTGCGATTGTAATTACAGACAAGGGACATGTAGAACATAAAAAAGTATCATTTAAAAATGTTTCTTTAGATGAAATTAAAAGGGCTGTTAATTTGATTAATGATTTAATTGCAGGAACACCAATTGATGAAGTTAGTAGTAAATTAGAATTTGAGGTAAAACCAATTATTGGTCGTTATGTGAAAGAACATGAACTTGTCTATAATACATTCTATCAAGTGTTTAAAGATTTCTCTAATCAAAATATCAATGTTGTAGGAAGAAATAATATTCTAAAACAGCCAGAATTTAACAACATTGATAAAATCAAAAACATCTTTGGAAAATTAGATGATACTAATTTATTAACAAATATAGAAACAGAGAATAATGATATCAAAGTCTATATTGGGAAAGAAAATAAATTGGATGAAGATGTTACCATTGTTCAAACAAGATATCGTACACCTTCCCAGGAGGGAACAATTGCGATTGTTGGTCCGAAGAGAATGGACTATGAACGAGTAGTTTCACTTCTTGAATTTATCAAGGAGAATATAGAAGATAAGGAAGATGATCATGAATAACAAAACAGAAGAAAAAGAAGTTGTACAGGAAGAAATCGTGAATGAAACTCCAAATTGCCAAGCAAATCACGAGGAAAAAAAGCATCATTGTCATGGAAAAGGACACTCAGAATGTTGTCAAGAGAAAGCAAATGAAGAATTGACAATGGCCAAGCAAACGATTTTAGAGTTACAAAATAAATTGATGTATGCTCAAGCAGAATCGATTAATTATCGAAAAAGAAAAGATGAAGAGGTAGCCAATACATTAAAATATGCAAATCAAGATTTAATTATGGATCTTTTAAATGTAATTGGAAATTTAGATCATGCCGCTAGTGTAAAAGCAGAAACTGAAAAAGAGGAAAAGATTCAGAATGGAATTAAGATGATTAACCAACAATTTCGAGATATTTTAAAGAAATATGGAGTTGTTGAAATAGAGGCGCTCGGATATCCTTTCGATGGGAATTATATGGAAGCAATGCTTGTTGAAAGCAATCCAGAAAAGCCAGATGATATGGTTCTAGAAGTACTAATGAAAGGGTATAAATATAAAGAGCGTGTCATTAAACCCGCTGTGGTTAAAGTAAATAAAGTAGATCAATTACAAGAAGAAAAAGTTAGTGAAAACGAAGAGAAAGGAAATGATTAATTATGAGTAAAATTATAGGAATTGACCTTGGTACAACCAATAGTTGTGTCGCTGTATTAGAGGGGGGAGCATCTACTGTAATCCCAAATCCAGAAGGAGGAAGAACAACGCCATCTGTTGTATCTTATAAAAAAGGGGAGCGTATTGTTGGAGATGCTGCAAAACGTCAAGCATTAACCAATCCAAATACTATTTCATCTATTAAAAGATTGATGGGGACTTCTAAAAAAGTAGAAATCGAAGGAAAGAAATATACACCAGAAGAAGTATCTGCTATGATTCTTTCTTATATGAAAGATTATGCTGAAAAGTACCTAGGAGAGAAAGTAACGAAAGCTGTTATTACAGTGCCAGCATACTTTAATGATTCGCAACGTCAGGCTACAAAGAATGCAGGAAAAATTGCAGGACTTGAAGTAGAAAGAATTATTAATGAGCCAACAGCAGCAGCACTTGCTTTTGGACTTGATAAACAAGATAAGAATCAAACAGTCTTAGTATATGACTTAGGAGGAGGTACCTTTGATGTTTCTATCCTAGAACTTGGAGATGGTATCTTCGAAGTTAAATCAACTGCTGGAAACAATAAACTAGGTGGAGATGATTTCGACAACTGTTTAATGGATTACTTAGTTGCTGAGTTCAAGAAAGAAAATGATATCGATTTATCAAAAGACAAATTGGCAATGCAACGTTTAAAAGAAATTGCAGAAAAAGCAAAGAAAGACTTAAGTGGAATGACTTCTACTCAAGTATCTGCACCATTCATTGCGCAAGGGGACGATGGACCACTTCATATTGATATGACAGTAACTCGTGCAAAATTCGAGGACCTAATTCGCGATTTAGTAGAATCTACCCTAGAACCAGTAAAGAAAGCTTTAAAGGATGCTAAAATGAAGGCAAAGGATATCGACAAAGTGATCTTAGTTGGTGGTTCTACTCGTATTCCAATGGTACAAGAATTAGTAGAAAAAGAGCTTGGACAAAAACCTTCTCATGAAGTGAACCCAGATGAAGCTGTTGCAATGGGAGCTGCGATTCAAGGTGGCGTATTAACTGGTGAGGTAAACGATATCGTATTATTAGATGTTACACCTCTTTCGTTAGGAATCGAAACCTTAGGTGGCGTTATGACAGTATTAATCGACAGAAATACAACGATTCCAACTTCTAAGAGTCAAGTATTCTCAACTGCTGCCGATAATCAGCCAGCCGTAGATATCCATGTTCTTCAAGGAGAACGTAGTATGGCTAGTGATAATAAAACATTAGGACATTTCCAATTAACTGGAATTCCTGCCGCTCCTCGTGGAGTTCCACAAATTGAAGTTAAATTTGATATTGATGCCAATGGTATTGTTAACGTAACAGCCAAGGATTTAGGAACTAACAAAGAGCAATCAATTACGATTACTTCTAATACAAACCTTACAGACGAAGAAATCGAAAGAATGACAAAAGAAGCAGAAGCTCATAAAGAGGAAGATGCTAAGAGAAAAGAAGAAGCTGATACGAGAAATGAAGCAGAACAAATGATTTTCCAAACAGAAAAAGCATTGAAAGATTTAGGAGATAAAGTAGAAGACAAAGAAAAAGAAGAAGCAGAAGAATTAATCAAAGACTTAAAAGAAGCTTTAGAGAAAGAGGATATCGATGAGATTAAGAAGAAAAAGGAAGCTTTAACAGAAAAAGCGATGGCTCTTGCTACGAAAGTATATCAACAAGTTCAAAAAGAACAAGCAGAAAATAATTCAGATAGTGATTCTTCTGATAATGAGTCAGATGTAAAAGAAGCAGATTACGAAGAAAAATAAGATTGTAGTAGTAACTAAGTTCTAGAAATTCTAGGACTTAGTTGTTTATTATAAGAGGAGAATATAATACGATGAAAAAAGAAATATTACGTAGTGAACAAAAAAAGGAATTTACTTGGGATTTAGAAAAAGTATATTCAAAGATGGAGGAGTATGAAAAAGACTATCAAAAAGTAAATTCACTAATAGAAGAATTGGCTTCATTTAAAGGACATTTATTAGAAAGTGCTAAAAACTTAGCAACTTTTCTTGAAAAGAGTGAAGAAGCAGAACGATTAATTTGTAAATTGGGAACTTATGCTTTAAGAAAATATGATGAAGATATTTCAGATGTTTCTAATCAATCATTATCAGGAAAATTTGATCAATTAGAGGCCTCTTACTCTGAAAAAACATCCTTTTTTACGCCAGAACTATTAACCGTAGATTTTTCTGTGATTGAAGAGTTGATGAAAGAAGAGAAAACTTTAGCAAAAAATCGACTTTTATTTGAAAGAATTTTTAGAAATCAACCTTATACTTTATCTGAAGGAGAAGAAAAATTATTATCCTCATTACAGGTTGCCCTTTCTGCCAGTGAAAAAATTGCAGGAATAGTCCGTAATTCAGAATTACAGTTTGGAACAATTTTAGATGAAGAAGGGGAAGAAGTACAATTAAATAACGAAAACTATTTAATTTATAATAAGAGTTCTAATCGTCGTGTTCGAAAAGATGCTTTCTTAACGATGTACCATTCTTATGAAAAATATAAAGAGACTCTAACAGGAACACTTCAAGGTCATATCGCTTCAGTTTCTACTATTAGCCGCATGCGTGGATTTCCTAGTAGTAGGGAAGCAAGATTATTCTATAACCGTGTTTCTCCCAAAGTTTATGATAATTTAATTAAAACAGTTCATAAAAGAATGGATGTCATGTATCATTATATTGAGCTAAAGAAGAAAATATTAGGTTTAGAAGACTTCTCACTTTATGATACTTATGTAAACTTAGAACAACAAAATGATAAAAAATATACATTTGAAGAAGCAAAAGACATTGTATTAGATGTAGTAAAAGTATTTGGAGATGATTATGTATCTAATATCAAACGGGCTTTTTCGGAACGTTGGATTGATGTTTATCCTAACAAAGGAAAACGGGGAGGCGCTTATTCAGCAGGAAGTTATGATACCGTTCCTTATGTTCTTTTAAATTTCCAAGGAAACTATCATGATGTATCTACAGTAGCCCATGAACTAGGACATTCTATGCATACTTATTATTCAAACAAAAATAATCCATATAATTATAGTAATTATAAAATTTTTGTCGCAGAGGTTGCTTCTACAGTAAATGAGATGTTATTGAATTATTATATGTTAGATCATTTAGAGGATAAGAGTGAGAAGAGAGCGATTTTAAGTGAAATGATGGATTTATTCAAATCTACCATTTATCGTCAAACAATGTTTAGCGAATTTGAAGATTTTGCCTTTACAACTTATGAGAAAACAGGAGTTTTAACCAATCAAATTCTTTGTGATAAATATTATGAACTGAATAAACAATATTTTGGTGATCAAGTCATTGTCAATGACGAAATACGTTATGAGTGGGAAAGAGTTCCTCATTTCTACTATAATTTCTACGTATATCAATATGCGACAGGACTATCTGCAGCATGCTATATTGTAAATAGAATTAGAAATAACGAAAAAAATGCGGTAGAAGATTACTTAAACTTCTTAAAAACTGGAGATTCTCTAGATCCTGTTGAAGAATTAAGAGTAGCAGGAGTTGATATGCTAAGTAGTGAGGTAATTGAAAAGGCATTAGATATGTTTGAAGATATTATAAAAGAATATGAAAGTTTATTATAGATAGAGAAGGTGGTAAAATGGAAAAACGAGATTATTATGAGGTTCTAGGAATTGAAAAATCAGCTTCTCAGGATGAAATTAAATCAGCGTTTCGAAAACTTGCTAAGAAATATCATCCAGATGTAAATAAGGAAGCGGATGCAGAAGCAAAATTCAAAGAAATTCAAGAGGCCTATGCAGTACTATCTGATGAAGAAAAGAGAAAACAATACGATCAGTTTGGTCATGCCGCATTCCAAGGAGGAGGCGCTGGTGGTGCCGGCGGTTTTGGAGGATTCGATTTTTCTGGATTTGATTACGAGGATATTTTTGATAATATTTTTGGTGGTTTTGGAGGATTCGGTGGACGCAGTAAGGGAAATCGTCCAATGAAGGGAAATGATTCCCTAATCCGAATGAAATTATCCTTTGAGGAAGCTGTTTACGGAACAAAGAAAGAAATTGACATTGATATTATTGATGAATGTGAAGAATGTGACGGAAAAGGTGGATTTAATGAGTCAACTTGTGATAAGTGCCATGGAAGTGGAACCATTACTAGTGAACAAAGGACCATCTTTGGTAGCTTTCTTTCCAAAACTACTTGTCCAAACTGTGGAGGTTCTGGGAAAACATATAAAAAGAAATGTACCCATTGTAATGGAAATGGTCGTATCAAGGTAAAGAAAACATTAGAAGTAAAAGTTCCAGCAGGAGTAGATACAGGAAACCGTCTTCGTTTATCTGGAAAAGGTTCTGCAGGATCAAATGGAGGGCCAAACGGAGATTTATATATTGAGTTTACAGTTTCTGAACATAACTTCTATATTCGGGAGGGTGATGATATCTATTTAGAAACCCCAATTACAATGGTAGATGCAATTCTAGGAGGAAAAAAAGAAATTCCAACTTTATATGGAAATGTCGTATTAACAATTCCAGAGGGTAGTGAATCGGGCGATAAACACCGTATTAAAGGAAAAGGAGTTCACAATGAATCTTCTAGAAGAAAAGGAGATATGTATATCGTATTAAAAGTTATTACACCAAAAAAATTAACAAAGGAACAAAAGAAGATTATCGAGGAACTAAGAAAAACAGACTTAAATGATCATGAGATAAAAAAATTTGATCGATTTGTTGAAAATAATGAATAAAACCGTTTCAAAACGGTTTTTTTTATTGGAATTTAAGTTTTATTAGCCGTGCTTTTTTATTTTCCTATTTTAGTTCTCAAAACTTTACACTTATAAAGTAAAAGTACTTGTCAAACACTACAAAAAAAGGCTATACTTAAATTATAAATAATAGAAATCCTTAGGGATTTGAAGTGAGGGAGTATTTATGGAAGTAAAATTTAGAATAGCACAAAAAGAAGATGTAAAAGAAATTATTGATTTATGTAATGTAGTATTTATAGAAGCTACACCAATTGAATATGCGATGAAAGTATTTGAAGAAACAAAAAATGATCCGAATAATATTTATTTAGTAGGGATTGTTGATGAAAAAATTGTAGCACACGCTAAAATAAGCATTATCCATACCATGTATGAAAAGATGAATACTTATGCAATCCTAAATCATGTTTGCGTTATGGAAGAATATCGTAGACATAATATTGCAACACAGATGCTAGTAGAGATTGAAAAAATTTGTAAAGAACGCGGATGTAAGACGATGGAATTATGGTCAAACAATGTGAGAGTTCCTGCTCATAGTTGTTATAAGAAGTATGGATTTCACTTAGACGATGCAGGATTTTTTTCTAAGGAAGTAAGGGGATAGATCTATGAATATTGAGAAAATATATATTGGTGGTTGGTTTCAACGTACCACTCTACAATTATCTGAAATCTACGATTTTGTTCGAGAGGGCACTTCACAATTAAAATTAGATAAAAATAAATTAAAAAAGATGAAAGACGATCTAGAACTTGTAAATGTTGAATATGGTATTGACGGACTGGAATTTATCATGCTTACTACCATTTCAGGGATTCATGTTAAAATATTTGAAGATGGATTAATAGTCTTAAATGATGGAAATGTGAATGAATTCTCCTTATTTCAGGATATTGAAGCGCTAGCAGCTTATTATGAAAAAAAATTGTCTCCTGCTTTAACTTATTTATTCAGTTTAGGAGCTCCTATTCCAAAAGAACTTGCAAATATCGAGACAGTATATCCTTATTTTATCGTACTAAATAATGCAAAGGAAGATCAGATACAAGCTTTGTTAAGTAGAACAGATAAGCAGAAATATTTTGACTTTAAGAACAAACATTATGATGTCGTCCGTGGTAATAAATATTACTTTATTAATAATAAAACAAATGATTCTCATCAGGTAGAGCGCTATATTGAAGAACAAATCTTTATTCGTGAATTTAAAGGACAACTTCACCGCTACTTAAACCTTCATCGTATTATTTGGGAAAAGATTGATGAAGTCAAAGAAAGCGCAAGTGTAAGAGGAAAAGATATTATTGCGTTTAGTAGTAAGATTGATGGGTATCGAAAAACAGTAAACCTAATCGACTCTAGAATTAATCAGATGAATACCTACATCAAAACAAGAGAGAAAATTGCAAAGAGTGATAATAATTTAATTGAGTCTTTAGATTTAATTGGATATCGTTATGAAACATTGATAAATACAGTTAGTTATATGCAACAAATCTGGGCAATGACGAAAAATTATTTAAATCAAGCAGCCAAATTATTTGACGATTTAGAATCTTCTATTACAGAGAAATCATTAGACAGTTTAACGATTGTTACTTCTATGGGAGTAGGTGCTTCTCTAATTGATTTATTTACAGAATCAGCCCCATCCTTTTCTTCTTTTGGGATTCTTTACTTTTTTATTCTAGCATTTATTGGATATGCTGCAAAAAAGATTATGAAGCGAATTTCTGAAAATAGAAAATATGAAATTTCAGATATTGAATACGATAAAAATATTAAGTAGAAAGGGAGTTCTATTTTAAGAACTTCTTTTTCTAGAGGGAGGAGTTATGATTCGAAACTATTTAGCTATTTTTAAAGATTTTCGAGTAATTACTAAAGGTCAAAGTAGGAAATATGTTTTTTTAATGTTGATATCTTCAGGTCTTTATCATATTTTTAGTTTGCTACCACCTATAGCCACTGCGGGAATTATTGCGATGGTAACAGAGGAGAATATGAATTTTGTATTTCTCTATGGAGGATTATTTTTATTCTTTTATTTTCTTTACTTTTTTGCTCTGTACTGGAAACATTACTCCTACAAAAAACTAGGAGAAATGTATCACATCAACATTCAACAGAATCTATTTGAAATAATTGCCTCCAATGATGATATTCTAACAAAAATTTCTAAGGGAAAAATCATTGATGTTTGTAATACTGATATCTGTTATATTGTAGATGTTGTTGATGCCTTTGTTGGCGCAATCATGAATTTAATTAAAGTCATCATTTTATTCTTTATTTTCCTTCACTACAGTGTCTTAGTAGGTGCGTTAGTTATTGTACTGGATCTCTTTTATTTTTTACTAATGGATTCAAATTCCTCGAATGTATCAAAATGTTATGAGGGGCAAAGAAAATATGATGACAAACTAATAGACATTTTAAATCAAATGCTTGCCAATTTAAAACAAGTAAAGACCTTGAATTTAATGGAAAATCTTAATAAAAAATTATGGAAGACAAGAGAATGCTGGAGGGAGAAATACGCCGAAAAAAGAGATTATATGACAAAACGATATAGTATCTTACCAGGAATTTTATATTTCACAAAATTTGTTTTATATCTCATTTTTGCCTCTATGGTCATTAGAAAACAGATGACGCTAGATAAACTTGTTTTACTAATTAGTTACTTCGAATCGATTGTAACTGCAACGGATCAAACATTAGAATATTTACTCAATTTGAATAACTATAAGGTAAGAATGCAACGAATTCGAAGTATTATAGATTATCTTCCACAAAGAGAATTTGACTTTGGTGATATTGATAATGATTATATTTCCGGATTAATTGAATTTAAGAAGGTAAGTTATCAAGTGAAAGACGTCAAAGCATTAAATAATGTTAGTTTCAAAGTATATCCAAATGAAATTAACGCAATTATTGGACATTCTGGAAGTGGAAAATCGACAATTCTTAATTTATTATATCGACTTCATAAAGTCTCTTCTGGAACCATCTTAATCGATAATGTGAATATTTACGATTATACAAATCGAGTCTATGCTTCCAATGTTTCGGGCGTTTATCAAAAACCATTTGTTTTTGACATGAGCATTCGAGATAATCTAAACCTAGTAGATTCTAACAAAAATGCTCAAATAGAAGCTTGTAAAAGGGTAGGGATTCATGATTTTATTGTATCTCTACCAAAAGGATATAATACCATTGTCAGTGAAGAAGACGCAGTATTTTCTAACGGAAAAAAACAACTCTTAGCGATTGCCAGAGCGCTTTTATCTAAGGCAGAGATTCTATTGTTTGATGAAATTACAGGAAATATTGATCCAGAAACGACCAATCAAGTGTTATCCATTCTTTTAGACTTAAAAACAGATCATACGATTTTAATGGTAACTCACAAGCCAGAAATGATGGAGATTGCAGATAGAATTATTGTTTTATCGGGTGGAAAAGTAGAATGCAAGGGAAAAAATCAGGAAGTATATCAAAAATCTACTTTATATAAAGAACTAAAGAATCGCTCATTTGTCAGTGTAAGCAAAGTTGAATAATAAAAAACTAGAATTTGTAGTAGCAAGAAAATCTTCTTGCTTTTTTAATGGCTTTGTAGTATAATATCGTTACTTTTGTTGGAGGGAAAATTATGAAAAAAAATAACATCAAATGTTCTTTAGCTTTTCTAGGATTAGCTACTTCTTTAACTTTAACAGGATGCGGAGCAAAAGAAGAGCCAAAAATGGAGCAAGAAAGTATCGTTGGTTTAGAGGAAGCCCTATCAGACGATACCGCTTTCATTTATGTAAAGGATGCTGCAAAAGAAGTAATTAGAGAAATAAAAGATAAAAGATACGAATATGAGGCATATCAATCAATTCTAGGAGAACGTCTAAACACGGTAAGAATTGATGTCGTAAAAAATCTAGATAAAGATAATTATTATCTAGAATTTCTCACAGAAGATGGTTCTTCCTTCTATAGTGTTAGAATGGAAAATTTAGAAGAAATTTGTTCTAGTCTTTCATGGTTAAACTATACAAAATGCAACTCTATAAATTTACTAAATTGTGATGATGCAGAAATTTTAAATATTTTTCCAAATAAGGAGAAAATCACCTCCCTCTATTTTAAAAATTGTAGTATTGAAGATATAGATGGAGTTCAAACTTTTCCTAATTTACAAGATTTAAGTATTGAAAATTGTATGAATATCACTAGTTTACAACCTTTAAGTAATCTAAATAATCTAGAAAACTTAGCTGTTATTGGAACAAATATAGTAGATGTTACTCCAATAAAGAATCTAAATAATTTAAAGTACCTTGATTTAAGATATAATTTTATTTCAGATATCGAACCGCTCTATCATTTAGAAAATCTAGAAACTATTAATCTACATGGAAATGAAATTCGAGACGAAGAAGCATTTAAACCATTTGTTGAACGTGGACTTATAACAGATTACTCAGAAGCATTAGAAATTGCTACGAATCGTGAATACGATAATAGGTTGTACGATTTACTAATAACTGAGGAATCTCGTATAGACGAAGAAGAATTCGAAACGATTGTCATCCATAAACTAGATAATAAAGATGCTTATTATATCTGTATAATAGATAACGGAAAAGTTGTTAGTTATGGATTAATAGATAATCTGAACGACGATGTTTATTTATACAATCATAGTTACAAAAAAATTACAATAGAAAATTGTCCTGATTTGAGAGTGTTAAAAAACTTTAAAAAACCAGAAGAAGTAACGAAAATTACTTGTATATCTAATGATAATTCGTCTCTTGATGGAATTGAAAGATTTACAAATTTAGAGATTTTCCATAGCGATACTTGTATTAATTTAACGAATCTTGATGCATTACAACAATTAAACAATCTACAAAGCATTATAATTAGAGGTAGTAGAATATCTAATCTTTCAGCACTTTCTAACTTAACGAATCTTAGAGAATTAGTGCTAATTAATAATTATATTAGTGATATTAGTCCCATTGTAGATTTACCAAGTCTAGAATATTTTGATGTAACTGGTAATTACATTATAGATAGTACGAAAGTAACTGAACTAGAGGAAAACGGAATTGACACAAATGAAAGTGCCAATCGCCAATCTTCATGGTTTAAAAGAAAGGTAAAAGAGTTTTAGTAATTAGTAAGAGAAAAAAATAAAAGAAAAGAAGGGATTTATTATGAAAATTAATAATTTAAAATACGTTACTACAGCGCTTTTGGTGGGAGGATGTATTCTTTATACCAATACACAATTTAATCAAATGAAAATTGAAATTCAAGAACAAATTGATGAATTAACTGAAAAAAATGAACAATTAGATGAAAAAATAGAAAATGTAAAAGAAACGCTAATGGCCTGCCAAGAGGATCAAAAAGAAATATTGCGTGCTATTAATTTTCTATTAGAGGAACAAAACCAAAATAAACAAGAAGAAAACATAATAGTAGTAGAGGAGGAAAATAATCCTCTAGAGGATAAAGTGACTGGTTTAGTAATCTCTTGTGATACGTCAGGTCAATATAATTTGAACTTTTATAAAGCAGGAAATAAGCCATATAAATTTATTTCTACCGATAACTTAAAAGAAACATTAGGTACTTTGGAACAAGATTGTGTAGAAGATATTCAAATTGTATACTTAGATGGTTGTGAAGATTCTAGCATCTTAAAATATTTATCAAGTTTTGAAACGATGAAACGTCTTTGCGTGGAAAGTTGTAATTTTTCTAATCTTGATGCGATTGGAAAATTAAGTTCCTTAGAATACTTAAGTATTACAAACTGTCCTAATATTTCTGATATTAGTCCAATTGGAAAGTTAGATTTATTAAATGTATTGATTGTGAATCATACAAAAGTAGAAGACATTAGTCCTTTATCAAAATTAGTAAATTTAAATGAATTAGATTTAAGAGGAAACTGTATTTCTAATCCAAGCGCAGTAATTGAGTTACCAAATCTATATAATATTTTATTAGACGGCAATCAGATTTTAGATGGAACTTATTTAGAAGGATTTGTAGTAAAAAAATTGATGAGTAAAGAAGATGTACAAAACATTATAATTTCTTCTACCAATAGTGCCTTTATGAAAACAATATAATTAAACTTAAAAAAGTGGCTGGATTAAAATAAACCCCGTTTCTTAAAAATAGAAACGAGGTTTTTGCATGGAATTATTTTAACTTTTTTTCTTCTAGATATTCATATGCATTTAGAAGTACTAATTCTTGATTGTAAATTGTATGAATAATAAATTTTTGATTTCTTTTAACATATTCATAAATTTTTTGATCAATTTCTGGAGTTGGTAGGTTAGTAACATGTTCCTTAAGAACATATTCAAAATATCCTTCTTGACATGGGTTAGGGGTTTGCTTTTTGATTTTTGCAAGAAAAATATAGAGAACCCAGTTATATTTAGGAAGAGGCGAAGTTTCAGTTACCACTCCCATTAGCCTTGGGTTTTTGATTGAAATTCCTGTTTCTTCCTTTATTTCACGAACAACTGCTTCTTCTGGAGTTTCTAATGCTTCAATTTTTCCACCAATTGGGATATATTGATTGACACAATCCTCTTTTTCACATTTCTCTTTTCCACGGCGAATTAACAAGTATTCGGTATCTGTTTCTAGAATACAGAGACTAACTGCTCTTTTTTTACCATCAACCATTCTTTTTCTCCTCCTTTTCTTTCAATTGATCTAGTTTTTCCTTAATCTGTTTTAACATTCTTTCGTTTGGGGAAGTATCTTTTGGGATGTAATACTTTTTATTTTTTAAATTATTTGGAAGATATTGCTGTACTACAAAATTGTTAGGATAATCATGGGGATATTTATAAATGGTAGAATGGATCTTAATTGTTTCTGGAATATCATCACAACGTCCTGTTCTAACGTCTTCTAATGCTTTATCTAGAGCAATATGAGCTGTGTTAGATTTTGGAGAAAGAGCCATTTCTACGATGATTTCAGAAAGGGGAATTCTAGCTTCTGGAAGACCTACTAATTCACTAGCATGAATTGCTGCCATGACTCTTGGACCAATATCAGGATTGGCAACACCGATATCTTCATAAGCAATTACACTCATTCTTCGATAAATACTATCCAAATCTCCAATTTCGATTAACCTAGCCAAATAGTGAAGGGAAGCATCTACATCACTTCCACGAATCGATTTTTGAAAAGCGCTTAATAAATCATAATGACCTGATTCGTCCTTATCAGAAATAATAACAGGCTTACTATTAATATCTTTTAATAAATCTAGGGTGACTTTCTTATCCTTTGAGGAATAAAAGGCCATTTCTAGTAAATTATAAGCAAATCGAAGATCACTTCCTGCGAGACCAGCAATATGTTTTAGGGCGTCTTCCTTGATTTTAATTCCCGCTAAATCCGGATGCTTAATCGCCTTTTTTAGTCCTTCTAAAATATCATCAGATGTTAGATCTTTTAACTCAAATATTTGGCAACGACTACGGATGGCAGGATTGATTTTATGGTACGGGTTACTAGTAGTCATCCCAATTAAAGTAATTAGCCCACTTTCTAATTGTGGTAACAATAAATCCTGTTTATCCTTATTTAATCGATGAATTTCATCCATAATTAGAACAATCCCATCGTAGAGTTTGGCTTCTTCTACTACAGTATCAAAATCTTTCTTATTATTCATTGTTGCATTCAAAAAGCGATAACGGACTCCTAAATCCTTTACCATTGCGGTTGCGATAGTCGTCTTTCCAATTCCTGGTTTTCCATAGAGAATCATAGAAAAAATCTTTTTATTATGAACAAGATTTCTTAAAATTTTTCCTTCGCCTAATAGATGTTTTTGTCCAATGACATCATCAATTGTAGTAGGAGTAAGTTTTAGCGCTAGAGGTTTATTCATAGACATCACCACTTATATTTTATCAAAAAACAATACTTTTTGAAAGAAATATGCTATAATATAGAAAGATTGTAGGGAAGGTATATGAAATTAGGAAAACAGATTGAAGAATATTTAGATTATGTCATTGTAGAACAAAATTTGACTTTAAATACAAAGAATTCTTATCAGAATGAATTAACAAAATATATGGCTTTTTTAGTTAGAAGAGGTGTTTGGAATATTGAGGATATTAAGTATGAAGACATTACAGAATATCTTAAATTTTTAAATAGTCAGAATCTAAAACCTCAATCAATTGCTCACTCTATTACAGCGATTCATAATTTCCATAAGTATTTTGTTAAGACCGGAGATTTAAAGCAAGATGTATCTAAAAATATTGATCACCCAAAACTACAAAAACAACTACCAACAACCTTATCTGTTCAAGATGTAGATTGCCTATTAAATATAGAAACAGTGACACCATTTGACTATCGAAATAAAGCTATGTTAGAATTATTATACGGAACAGGATTAAGAATTAGCGAATTATTAAGTTTAACTTTAAATGATGTAGATCTTGTCAACTGTACCGTTCGTTGTATGGGGAAGGGAAGGAAAGAGAGAATTGTTCCCATTAATGACTTTATTATTGATTCCTTATCTAAATATTTAGAAGTACGAAATCAATTAGAGAAAAGGGAACGCTATAATCAATTATTCTTAAACAATCATGGCAAGCCAATTACGAGACAAGGTTTTTTTAAAATGTTAAAAAAATTACTTGCAGAAAAAAACTTAAATCCAAATATATCTCCTCATACATTACGTCATAGTTTTGCTACACATTTATTGGAAAATGGGGCAGATCTTCGGGTAATTCAAGAAATGTTAGGTCATAGTGATATTTCAACAACTCGAATTTATACACATATTTCGAATCAACAAGTACGAAACGATTATGAAAAGTTTCACCCAAGAAAGGATGAGGAATAGAATATGAAATTTAAAAGAATATTTTTAGTAGTTTTAGACTCTTTGGGTGTAGGAGAAGCAGTTGACGCTGCTAACTATGGAGATACTGGTTCTAATACATTAGGACATATTAATGAGCAATATAATTTATTTGTGCCCAATTTACAAAAACTAGGATTTATGGATACCTTAACAATGGCAGAAAATCCAGATGTAGAAGCTTACTATACCATTGCTAGACCAACAAATCCAGGAAAAGATACATTAACGGGACATTATGAATTACTAGGGGTTAGAAATCTTGTACCTTTTAAATCATTTATTGAGAATGGATTTCCAAGAGACTTACTGGATCAAATTGAACAATTAACAAAAAGACGCGTCATTGGAAACAAAAATGCCCAAGGGTTGGATATTATTAATGAGTTAGGGGAAAGACACATGCAGTATGGTTTTTTAATTCTCTATACTTCTAACGGATCAAATTTATATATTGCCGCTCATGAAGATGTAATTCCAGCTGCAAAATTATATGAGTATGCAGAAAAAATTAGAAGCATTACAACAACAGAAGAATTAAAAATTGGGCGTGTTATCGCACGAGTATTTACAGGAAAACCTGGAAACTTTAAATTTACAAACGATCGTTACGATTTAGCTGTGAAACCTCCTACGAAAAGCGTCTTTAATCTCTTACAAGAAAATAATTATGCAACGATTTCTATTGGAAAGATTGCAGATATTTTTGATGAAGATGGAATTTCTAAAAAGATGAAAGCGAGAAATAATACAGAAGCATTAAATAAATTGAGTGATACAATGGATAAGAACTTTACTGGTCTTTGCGTTTGTAATCTAAATGATTTTGATCAAGATTATGGTCATAGACGCGATTTAGAGGGTTATGCAAAGGCAATTGAGGAGTTTGATGTTCAAGTACCTATGATCATTAATAAACTCGATACAGAAGACTTATTAATCCTTACGGCCGATCATGGTTGTGATCCAACTTTTCCAGGAAATGGTCATACGAGAGAAAACGTTCCAGTCATCATTTTTGGTAGGACCTTAAGAGAACCAAAAAGGTTAGATATTTTAGAATCCATGGGAGATATTGGAGCAACTATCGCAGAAAACTTTGGTGCTACACAATTACTTGTAGGAAAAAGCTTTTTGGAGAAGCTTAAATAGTGATAAAAATTGTCTTTGTTTGTTTAGGTAATATCTGTCGTAGTCCAATGGCAGAAGCTATTATGAAGCGGCTCATACAAAATCAATCTCCTGATTCACAGTTTTTAATTGATTCTAGAGCTACTAGTATAGAAGAACTTGGCAATCCAATTTATCCACCTGCTCAACAAAAACTAAGAGAGAAGGGGATTCATGATTTTACTCATAAATCCCAAGTTTTCTGTAAGGAAGAGTATGACTACTATGACTATATTATTGGAATGGATGATAGCAATATTCGGGACTTAATCCATATTGTTGGATCTGATCCAAAGAAAAAAATCTGCAAGTTGATTGAAAATCATAACATTGCAGACCCTTGGTATACAAGAAATTTTGAAGTGGCCTATCAAGAAATTGAACAAGGGTGTAAGGCATTTTTAGAAAAAATAATAAAAAGAGAAGGGGAGTAGTAGTGTGGTATAATCCCCCTTTTTTTATTTATCACATTTAAAGTTTTTACAAATAGTCTCTTTCTTATCAACAGCTTCATCACATCCACAAGTACAACCAACTTCAATTTCATTCAATGTACAGCAGTGATGATCACAATCTTGATGTGTACATGACTCAACATTACATTTTATATTTTGATTGTTACTTTTCTCTGTATGTTGCTTCTTACTCATATCTATCCCTCCTTTTCTTAGTATGACTCCCCTACACACTATTTATACAAAAAAACTCCTTTTTTACTTATAAAATATAGAATATAGGATTCTAATAGTTTTTAGATTTTAACAGAACGCTCTAATTGGAATCGAGAACCCCTTTAGGTTAATAATTACTCATCCAAAGAAAGTATAAGCAATACTAATTATTTATAAAGAACCTAAATTATTCTTAGTATAATACGTTAATAGATATAACTAAATAATAAATAATGAATAAATTCTGCAGATAATGATAAGTAAATGAAATTCTATTTTGTATCATTATTATTTCCCAGGGAATATAAATTAATACATCTTTTATAATTTTATGGTATAATATAATTAAAATATGTAAGAGAAGTAAAAATAAATATTTTAAAATATCAGAATTAAGAAGTTAACATAATATCAATTATACGAAATAAAAATAATCTATAATATTATATAATATAAAGGAGTTTTAATATGATAAATAAAATAATAAAATGGTTTTTGAATTTATTTAAATTAAAAGAAAATAATGAGAAAGATGTATCTATATCAAACAAAAATACATATAATTATTATCAAAAAAATTTTATGACACCTTCAGAAATTAATTTTTATAATAAATTAAAGGATTTAGAAAATGATTATAATATAGTTCCTCAACTAAATTTGGCTTCTATAATAGATAAGAAAGATAGTAGATATAGAACTGAATTATTTAGAAATATAGACTTTGCTATTTTTACTAAAGACTTTAAGACATTATTATTACTGATAGAACTTAATGATCCAAGCCATGAAAATAACAAAAGAAAACGTAGAGATTTTAAAGTTAAAGATATATGTCAGCATGCTGGTATCAAATTAATGACTTTTTATACTAAGTATCCAAATGAGAAGAATTATGTAATCCAAAGAATTAGAAAAGAAATAGAACCATCTATTACATCTATTAGTAACACTACTACTCCCCTTCCCTCTACCACTAATACTGAAAACAATACTTTAAAATAATTTTACAATATAGTATATTATATAGTTGTATGAGGTGATTTTATGAATAAAAAAATGAAATTACAATATATCCCAATATTGCGTTATTTGATGATTTTTTTGATGATTTTTCTAAAGACATGAAACTTTCAAAAAAGGTAAAAATATTTATTTCAGCAATTTTTATAGTTGATTTAGAATGCCTTATAATTACTCTTTTAATGCATTTTTTCAGATTTAGTAATTTATTTATATCAATCACTTTTATTATATTTATACTTGTAATAAATATAATTTTATATTGCCAATTGGTATCAAAGAAAAGAAAAAAAGAATATTATGAAGATATATATCCATGTTTCATGAAAACAATTTTAAAGTCCAAATATTCCTCGTTAAATTCACTGTCTGTTCTTGAAGAAATATCTTATTATATATTAAATATTAAAAATCATGGAAATATTTCAATAAAATCTAGTGCTCCAATATTATATTCGATTTTGTCCTTTATTTTTACCACTTTAATTGCCACAATCACCTCATATATAGCTCAAATTACATTTGTTTATACTATTCAAGGCATGGCCATTCTGCTTTTAATTGTCGTTTCCTTTTTTGTGTTCAAAAAACTGCATAGTATAGGATTTGGTAAAGACCATAAACAGTCGATTGAATCTATTTTCTTATTTTGTATAGAGGAACGTCGCCTTGAAATTTTAAATTCAAGTCAAAAGAATATACTTGAAAAGGTTAAATATGCCCTTAGATTAGGAGAATATCATTAATTGAATAGAATATACCATACTATGAAAAAGCATGAGAAAAGGACTCTTTATGAGCCCTATTTTTATTTTATACTTTTCTAGATTGAATCTCAGCTATTTTATCTAGTACTTCTTTAGCATTTTCATTATTAATTTCTGTGTATCCTAATTCCTTTAATGCTTGTACCTTAGCAGTATTTAATTCTTGTGTACGAGATAATCTTTCTTCTTTTTTATGTTCAATTTCTTGAACAAATCGTTTATGAGTATCTGCAATTTTTGATCTAGAAGCACCACCATTGGTATATAAAGTCATAGCTGAAAACAAAATACTTTCAAAGATGAACTGCTGATTCTCATTAAATACATATTCTGTATGATCGATAAATCCCATTGATTTTGACATATACGCTAGGATATATTTTAATTCCTTATTTGTTTCCATTGACTGTAGGAAATGATAAAGGTAACGGTAACTATTATAAGTATCTTTTGTTTTATCATCCGTTAATTTCTCTTTTAATAGATTAATAATATCCGTTAGTAACTCTTGTTCTTTTTTATTGAATCCCTTTAAGTCTGCCAAAATTTCCTTTCCTGATGATTCTTTTACACCATCATTCAAACGATTTTCTACTTGGATAATATATTCTCCATCTACTTTTATCGTTTCAATATCTTTTATATCTTGTACTCCTAAAAGGCATAATATTTTCATGGCTTTTTCTTTTGGCCATTCACCTAAATCACCTTGTGCCAAATAGTTATATAACATTTGTCTCGAAACTCCAAGATATTTTGCTAATCTTACTTTAGAGATTCCTAACTCCCCTAACAAGTCATTCAAATTCTTCATATTGTCAAACCTCCTAATTCAATTCTACCATGTTTACGTAAAAAATCAAGTAGTAAAGTTTACAAATTATTTACAATATATACCAAACTTTTTTTCCATCTTTACATACTGTCTTAATAATTCCACCTCCAAGGCACTGTTCTCCATCATAAAAGACACAGGCTTGTCCAGGTGTTACAGACTTGATATGGTCATATTTTACTAGAATTTCCCCATTTTCTAAGTACTCCAAATCGACTGGATAGTCTTCTGCTCGATACCTAAATTTTGCTGTACAATGTGTAGGACGATTCTCTGTATTAAAATTAACGGTATCGATTAGGCAACTATCTGATAACAAATAATCAGTTTTATCTCCAATTGCGATATACAAAACATTTTTCTCTAAATTTTTTCCTACCACAAACATTCTTTCCTCTGTACCACCAACATCTAATCCCCTTCTCTGACCAATCGTATAATACATGAGCCCGATATGCTTTCCTACTACTTTCTCTGTTTCAATATTTACAATATCGCCAGGTTGATTTGGTAAATAATTCTTTAAGAAGTTTCGAAAGTTTCTTTCTCCAATAAAACAAATTCCCGTAGAATCTTTCTTTTTTGCAGTAATCAAGCCATACTTCTCCGCAATTTCTCGTACCATAGGTTTCGTTAGTTCACCAATAGGAAATAATACATTTTCTAGTTGCTCTTTCGATAACTGAGACAAGAAATAGGTTTGATCTTTATTTGTATCAACTGCTCTTAATAACTGTCCATCTTTAATTCTAGCATAATGTCCCGTCGCAATATAATCAGCTCCTAAGCGTTTTGCTTCTTTGATAAAATAATCAAATTTAATATACTTATTACACATAATATCTGGGTTAGGAGTTCTTCCCTTCTTTAGCTCACTTAAAAAGTATTCAAAGACATTATCCCAATATTCTTTCACAAAATCAATTCGATGAAGTGGAATTTCTAATTTTTTACAAACCTCTAATGCATCATTATAATCTTGTTCCTGAGGACAAATATTATCTTCTAAATTAGGATTTCCTAAGATATCACCATTAATAGAGGTATCCCAGTTTCTCATGAATAAACCGATAACCTCATATCCCTGCTCTTTTAATAGAATAGCAGCCACACTACTATCCACTCCACCACTCATCCCAATTACTACTTTTTTCATAAATTTCACCGCTATTATCTTATCAAATTTCATGAATAAAGTCTATAAATTAAATACATTCTTTATAAGTATAATCACATATATGTTTTTTCTTTTCTTTAAATTCTTTTATTTTTAATCGATTACTTTGATTAGGATTGGGAAATATATAATCATATTCACTAATTGAAATCATACCCAATCTTTTTACTCTTAAATTCATATTTTTCTCCTTTCATTTTAATGTCAAAATTACCAGAAAATAAAGAACAAATTTTACGCATATTTAATAACATAAAATTTGTCCCTCTTTTATTTTGAGATATCATATTCTTTTATTACATAATTTATAAAACAAAAATATAATAAAGATATTTGGTTATAAGAGTCACCAATAGTGAAATGGAAAGTTCAAATGAATATTCTCTTTTTTTAGGAAGAACTATAATCAAAATTAAAAAATACAACGTGTTAATTATCAGATAACTAAATATTACTTTTTTGACGATAATATAATCTAGAATCAAATTAGATATAAAGAAAATTCCAATCGTGCCTAATACTTTTTTCAATACAAGTTTATAATACTCCTTCATACCACAACGTGTAATTACATGATTACGGTTTAAAATATATGTATAATATTGTTCTATAAAATAATACAAGTATAAATAATTAAACAAAATAGAAATCATTATATAAATAACACGGTCCATTGTAAAATACTTGATATTCAAAAGTATTTCTGCATTTCCTACAAACTGGTAGACTGAAATCTGCATTACGATTAGAATTAGAATTTCTTTATACTTTTTCATATTTTTTACTTTTCACTATTCTTTCATTTTTAATTAGTAAATGATAATCATAATCAAGCTTATCATATAAATCATGAGATGCTATAACAACAGTTTTTCCTTCTTTTTTTAATTTCTTTATTAATTTGAAAAATACATCAATTGCATCTACATCTAATCCTCTTGTAGGTTCATCAAATAAAATTAGGTTTTGATCTTCCATAATAGCTTGAATAATTGCTACTTTTTGTCGCATACCAACAGAATAAGTACTTAATTTTTTTTTGTTATATAAATCTAAGGAAAACATTTCACATAAACTTTTAACTTTTTCTTCATCAAATGTTCCTTTTAAATTATATAAATACTTTAAATTATACAAAATTGTTTCATTTTCAATAAATCCACTATTTCCAATAACTGCACCTATCTTAACATTTTCTTCTCTTGAAATTTCGCCTGTAGTTGGTTCTAAAATATCACAAATAATCATAAACAAAGTGGACTTCCCACTTCCATTTTTTCCAAATAGATGAATTAATTCTCCATCTCTAATTTCAAAATTTACATCCTCATATAATAAATTGTTCTTAAACTTTTTACTAATATTTTTAAGTTCTAACATCCTAACCTCCTATAAATATCTTTACTAAAATTTCAAGTACAAAAACATAGTGATAAACTAAATTGATTAAAACTGGTAATACCATTTTGCCATCTTTTTGATGATTCCCGAAACTTAGCATACAAAATAATTCTATAAATACAAAGTAGATGGTCTGTATAATAAAATACGCAATTACTCTAGAATAATAGATTTTATCTAATCCAACTATACCATAAATTGATAAGTATAGTATTAATAGATATATCACGCTAGATAATATAGCATATAGGATATATTTTTTTAGAAATTCATCTTTTGTATATCTAGTAATTATCTTATCAAAAACAGAGTTTATTTTTGAAATTCTAGTAAAGAGAATCCAAATATATATCGTATCTAATATGAGTGCAATATAATTGGATGAAAATAATATAAAAAGCAAGTTGGTATCTTCTTTATCTTGAATCATAGAAGGAAAAAGTAAAAGGCAAATGAATAAAATCAAAATTTGCTTTTTCTCAATACTTTTTCTAAAGAGTACCCCCATTTATATCAGCTTCCTTCTCTATATTCTTTTTTATAAATATATTTTAGTGACTTAAAAATAACCCATCCAAAGAAAATAAGCGCTAAAATCACTGGAATATAAAAACTAATCTCTGGTGGCTTGTATCCTATTTTACATATATTAGGGCATAGTAAATTTCCCACAAACATTGTATTAATTACTAAATAATCAAATCCGACAGATCCATTAGTTCCAAATATAGCAGTCAGCATTGCAAGACCTACTTGTCCAACAATTCCTAAAATCACACCTAAGCAACGATAAAGATACTCATTTTTTACAAAATATCCTACAATGTATATCAGTAGACAAAACATGGAATATCCAACAATTGATAGAAAGATATACATTAAAAAGCTAATCATTGGGTTATTTGAATATAAATATAAATCCTGATATAAAAATTGTGTTTCTTTTGGTAAATCAAAATGGAATCCATGACATATTACAGAAATAGTTAAAATCATTGCTATAAAACAAACAATCCGAAAAATAGCAGAACTTATTACAATACTCTTTATATTTTGAATAAATACTTTCTTGTATCCTAATCTTTCAATTTCCATATTTTTCATTTTACTTTTTCTTGATTTAAACAAGTCAATTGTGAATATATTAGCAGCCATAAAAGTTATAAAAATATAGTTTGGTAATGATCCTCCAACATCTTCTAAATAATAAAACACTTCTAGTCCAGCTTCCTTATTTTCATATGCTGTAATAAATTCACTTGAGCAACAATAACAGGTAAAGCTAGCTACTACTATGAAAGTAGCAACTAGCATAAACCCAAATTTTTTTCTATTAATTGTTATTGCCAAAATGGTAAATAATCTGGACTAAATTGATAAGTTATTTTTGTATTATTGGTAGGTTCCATATTGTGGCTTTTTGCTTTGGAGTTATATTTTCTGCCCTCATAGACAGCAGATTCATTCACTGGATAAAGCCATTGATGTGGTGTAGCATCTATCCATTTACTAATTTGTGTTTCACCTGATGCTAGAGCAACTCTTTTATTTAGTGCAGTATTACTATAAGTAACGTTAAAGCTTGATTTTCTTTCAAATCCGCCATCACACTCTACATAAACAATTCCCGTGTGAGAACCTCCCCAATTTGGAACTGTATAAGAGTCTGTACCAAATTGAATGGCAAAAACACTTGTTGATCCTACAAGCAATAGCATACAAAATACCATGGCTAACATAATTTTTTTCTTCATATTTTTACTCCTTTTCTTTTCTATTTATAACAAACACAATCTTACAAACCAGCTGTATTTTACAAAAATTGTGTTGTTACAAAAATTAATAATTTTTTATAGCGCAATATCTACGCCGTTCATTCCATCATAGATATTACGAGATCCTGCACTAAAGTTAAATACTTTTCCATATCCAGTTTTTGAAAAAGTATAATCTTTACTCTTAGCTAGTGTTGTAGCAATAGTAGCATGTTGATAGCTTGCATAAACATGACCTTGTTTGGCTACTCTGTAATTTTGATTAACAACTACATTAGCACCAAAAGGTATGATAAGAGAACTACCAATTCCATTATTTGCCGTCTTTAAATCATTGACTGTCTGTGATACTCCAGAAGTAACAATAACTGTACTTGGTGTATTTTTTAAGGTTGTACCGTCAAAGTATGATCCAATAACATCGTAGCTTCTGATAGTAGGTTGACTATCCCAGGTAAGAGTTACAGAAATCGTACAATCAGAAGAACAAGACTTGAAGATTTTCAATGTTCTAGATCCACCAGTAAATGAAGTAGCTCTTGTCATTGGTTCTTCATCAGATTTAATTTCCTTAAAATCAATCTCTCCATCCATAACTTTGGAATCTTGAAATTCTTGATAATCTGATACAGTCATCAATGATTGATATCCATCCCAATACATCATAGTTAAAAACTCATATTCCTCTTTTGTTAGTGAAACACCAAACGGATTGGTATAGTAATTTTCACTTGCATAAACATCATAAGTTGAAATACCTAATAGTAGTGCAATTCCTAGTGTAAATATACTAATCTTTTTCATTTAAACTTCCCTCCTTTTCTTAACAATAATACAAATTGGAAATTTTTGGTAGGACTTGTTAAGTCCATCCCAAAAAAAAGTGTACTATTTAAGTACACCCTCTACAATAAAAAAGATATAGATTAAGATAAATATTTCAAAATATATTTATCTTGAAATTCTTTAAAATATTTATAATCTAAATCTGTGGTTGTTAATCCATTTAGATGCAATTCATGTTCATCAGTTAAATTTTCCTCCAAATAGGATCTATAATACAAAAGATTCCCATCTATATAGTAAATCCATTCAATTGTTTCATTCTCATTTTTTTCTGATATGTTTAAGTGCCTTCCTATATCAAAGTAAGAGAACTCTATAATTCTATTTCCCTCCTCTACTCGAAATGTACACACATCATGATCACACTCAAACTTATTATAAATTTTTTCAATGATATCATTGGAAGTTTTAGAAATATTATCATTTTTCTCAGCACTTGCTTTAGGCCTTTTAAAAAACAGGAATTTATTATTGACAAAGTCTTTGGTAAATTCTAATTTTATAATTTCCTGACTGTTCGAATATTGAATTTTTAAATAAGCATTATTCAAAATATTATCTAATTCTTCTAACTCAAAATAAGCATCATATCCATAATAATCTTTTATCATACCGATGAAACCATCACTTGAAAAAATCGTCTTTTCTTTCCCATCTTTCTGATAATACATTTCAATACCCTTTATATCTGTTTCATCAGAAAAGGCAAAATCCCCAAATCTAAAATACATTTTTTCTTTCGTAGTAACAAAAATTCCATCTGTCATGGAAAAAGAGTTCCCTGATCCACTAACCATATATACTTTTATAGAATTATATGTATTAAGAAAATAGTAACTAAGAAATATAAGGGTAAAAACAAGAAAAAGTGAAAATATAAGTACTTTTAAATTCTGGATTTTTTTCTTTTTCCGATTATCTTCATCTAACATTTCTAAAGCAAGAGATTGTAACTTTTCTTTTTCATTTTTGTTCGTATATTCCCCTACCAGTAAACTATTTACTGACACCTCAAAAATATTACTCAATATTAGCAACGTCTCTGAATTAGGAATAGAAATTCCACGTTCCCATTTGGAAACCGCTTCACGTGAAATTGGAATCATTTGGGCAAGTTCTCCCTGACTTAATTTTTTTGACTTACGTAATTCACAAATAAAAGCCCCAATTTTTTTAGGATTCATATGATACCACTCCTAATAATATAACTATATCTAAAAAATATTTTATCATACTTATTAGTAGTTATCAATGAAGCAACGGGCTTCTTTTATTTGGTATCAATTTATTTTAAAAAGAATTTTAATAACCATGGACACAGATAAGTTTCTAATAAAGAAGTAAGAATTAAAGCGATAGAACAGATAAATAAAATCTTGGTATATTTTTTAAAATGTTCTTTTAAACTGATATTTTTCTTAAAAAAGAGAACTCGAATTAATTTAATAGAAAAACCTACCGCATAGAAGCTAAGTAGAAGCCATATAACGAGATTTAAGATTTGATGAGGGAAAATATACGTTAGGGCTAGAAAAAGTCCTTTAAAGTGGTAATTTGCGATAATTGAGATAAATGAAAAACTAAGTACAAAAGCTTTAAAGAATAAATGAATTAAAATAAAGGGAATTCCAATAATTGAGATTCCTAAAATCCAGATAATAAGTAAAGAAATACCATTCGAAGATAAGGAATTTCCCAAAGTCCCTTGAAAATCTAAAGAACCGTTTTTAATAGAAGTAAAGAAATCATTCATTTGACCCAAGATTTCTGCCTTTAAGTTTTTTCCAATAAAGAACTGATAAAAAAGTCCTGTTCCAATTCCTATTAGTATTACAACTCCTAGAATTAAATAAAGTATTTTTTGATTTAACAGCTTGTCTTTCTTTAAATTTAACATTTCATTCACCTACACCACTCTATGCCTAAAATCCTAAATTTATGAAAGAATTTTACTTTTTTTGATTTTTCTATTATAATGGTAAAAGAGGTGGATACAATGAATAAAAAGATGGTCAAATTTTTTGCGATACTTTTTTGTTTAATTATGGTTGGTTCTTTTATCGCTAGTATCGTGTTGTATCTAGTATAAAGAGAATCAAGTAGAAAAAGAGAGCTTACGAAAGTTCTCTTTTTTTGTTTGTCTCTTTGATTTCAAACTCTTCAAAAAAGGTGTTATCTATTTTGAAATTTGCTAAGTTTTTGGTCTTTTTTAAATCTGTTTCCTTCAATAAATGATGAAGAGCTCGAATCACTGCACCATGTGAGACAATTAAAATATTTTTGCCTTTATATCTCTTTTTAATATCTATTAGGAATTCTTCGCTTCTTTTAAAAACATCTTGTACTCTTTCTACTTCCTTGTCTCCACTATTTAACTGATAATCCCAATATTTTTTATAGTCGTAATCTTTTCTCTTTTTCCCTTCAAATTTTCCTAGTTCTCGTTCAATCAGTCGTTCATCTTCTTCAATATAACAACGATCTCCAACAAGAATCATCGCCGTTTCCCAAGTTCTTTTTAAAGGAGAAGTGATACACAAATCGATTTCCTTTTCTTTTAATTTCTCTTTTAATTTTTTCGTTTCTCTAACTCCTGTTTCATTCAGAGTTGTATCCTTTCTTCCTTGCATTCTTCCTTCATAGTTTTCTTCTGTTTGCCCATGACGTACTAAATAAATTTTCATCGTATCACCTACCTATATTGATATATCGAAACAAATTTACTTCCATAACTTTTCTCTTTGATTCTTTGAAAAGAAGGATATTCATCGTTAAGAAAATCTTCTTCATATTCACAAACCACTAATCCACCAGTATTTACTAAGTTTCTTTTATCTAATTCTATTAGAATCTCCTCTATTTTTTGATATCGGTAGGGAGGATCTAGAAAAATAAGATCAAATTTTCTTTTTTCTTTTTGAAACTGATCTAATGCTTTTTGATAATCCATCGTATAAATTTCTGCATTTGATATTTGAAAGGAATCAACTGTCTTTTTGATATTTTCAGTACATTTTGAATTAGAATCAACAAAAATACAAGTCATACTTCCATTACTTAACGCTTCTAATCCTAAACTACCTGTTCCCGCGAAAAGATCTAGAACAATAGAGTCTCTTAAACTCATTTGAATCATCCCAAAAATACTCTCTTTTACACGATCTTGTGTTGGTCTTGTACCTTCAATATTGTACCCTGTAATTTTTCTTCCTTTGTATAACCCACTAATAATTTTCATTTTTGACATACTCCTTTTCCAGTAAGTTGATTTAATACTTGATTAATCTCCAATACCATCAGATAAATCTCATTCTCTAATTCCTGATATTTTTGATAATCTTGATTCTCATATAGTTCACTCTTTTTTGTACGATACTCTATAGAATAGAAATCTTTCATACTCTTTAAATTCCTGATTTGTTCTATGAAAGATTTATCCTGGAGTAACTTTTCTCTTAATGCCTTTGCTTCTTGATAAATAGAATCTTTTACAATCAATTCTTTTAATTCTTCTAATTTTAGCTCCAACTTTTCTTGCATTCCCAATTCCTCGATTCATCAAATAGATTTATCTTTTATTTATTATTATTGTACCATAGTTTTACTAAGAAATGTATAGTTCTATAATTCCAAAAGAAAAAGCCAGTTCTTTGGCTTTTAACTGAATCATTTTTAATTAATCATATCCATGAACGTACGAATCATCTCTACTTTTTTACTAATTTGATCAATTTTATCACTCGGATTTAAATGGTAATAATCTTTTGCTTCTTGTTCTAGATTTTTAATGGCTTCTGGGTAACGGTTTAATATTTTATACCAAGCAGTATTTTCTCTTAAATAATGATATAAGTAAGGATTCTTTCGAATCTGAATTTGCGTTTCTATATTCATTAATCTTCTAAATGCCGATAAAGAGGTCTTGCCTGATATTGTTCTTGCTTTTTAGAGGTTGTAAAATCCTGAAGTAATAGGACTGCTTTTTGAAGACCATCAACACCCTTTTTTACTGTATCTAAATCCATCGATTTAATCATATTAAAAATTTCCTTTAAAGAGGTATCCCCTATCGTCGTTTGACTACTCCCCTCTCTAGAACTCATTTGCTGATTCGTTACCTGTCTCGTTTGTGTTTCATTGAAATAGGGTTTCCAAATAGAATTGTTTTCTCCATATAAATCATACATTTCATATAGTTTCTGCCAAGTAGTTTCCCCTCTATTTACGTAAGAAACTAAGTTCGGATGACTCCTAACAAATCTTTTAAACGTTTCTTTTGACATAACATCACCTACTCTATCTTATGAATCAATCACTAAAAAAATCTCCCTTTTTTCTTGTTTTCTTTGAAAGAATTCACGAAACATTTAAAAAGGAGAATTTCTTCTCCTAATCTTTTAAAAAGTCATCAATCGTCATTAAACGATCATCAATTTCCTTCAATGAAACTCTTCTTTTTTGAGCAAGTTCTTCATTAGTTTTCTCTGTTTCATCTAAGATTTCTTCTGAACCTTCTTTCTCAAAAGGTGAATCACTATTTAACAATTGTTCTTTTTTTATTAATTGGTTCATCAAGAAGCAATCAGATATTTCTTCTTTAGAAATACTAGAACCTGTAGAATAACGATCCATAATTGGAAATTCCGTGTTTTTTAGGAATTTTATGGTAGAAGATTTTAACCCAATAAAATCTTTCGAAGTAACTGGATATGTTTTAATAATCTGATATGGATTACTCTTTACTTCTCTTAATAGTAGCAATCCACGACGAGCACGGTTACTTCTTTCAAATTCTGTTATTTTAACTCGTTTTCCCGTTCCTTTATCTGTAATTACTAATAAGTATTCGTGTACATTAGCGTCGAAATTAGATCCATTCGTCACAGTATCTGTTTTTAGACTCATCGCTTTTACGCCACTAGCTTTCAGTCCTACAATTGGTACATCATTCTTAGAGAACCACAATCCATAACTATCAGTTGTAGATAAGAAGATATCATCAAACCTTGTTTCAAAAACACTGACAACTTGATCACCATCTTTGAGTTTCATACAAGAAACTGGCTTAGAGTATCTTGATACCTGGAATTCCTTAAGAGGCGTTCTTTTAATCATACCTTTCTTGGTAATCATAGTAATATCTATATTTTTATCGAAATCAACAACTGGAATTGCCGTAATGATTTCTTCCTTTTCTTCTAGTTTAATTAAGTTACTAATATGTTTTCCTAGTTCTTTCCATTTCATATCTGGAATTGTATGAACAGGTACATATAAATAATTTCCTAACGATGTAAATAACAAAACAGTATCTAAAGTATTTAACTCATAAAGACCAATCATATAGTCTGTTTCCTTTAAAGAAACATCATCATTACTAGATGCTTGATAACTTCTGAAACTTGTTCTTTTTACATAACCATCTTTTGTAATTGCCACAATAACATCTTCTTTTGGAATCATAACAGTAGTATCAATCTTAATCTCTGTAATTTCCTCCTGAATTTCTGTTTTTCTTGGTGTAGCATATTCATTTCTTACTTTTCTAAGTTCCTCTTTCATGACACCTTTTAGTTTTTCTTCATCGGCTAAAATGGCTTCTAGTCCTTTTACAATTGTTCTAAGATTGGCAAGCTCCTCCTCTAGTTGAACAACATCTGTATTTGTCAAACGATAAAGTTGTAACGTAATGATAGCTTCTGCCTGCTCTTCCGTAAACTCGAATTCTTTTACCAAATTATCTCTAGCATCTGTCTTGTTTTTACTAGCACGAATTACACGAATTACTTCATCTAAAATGGAAAGGCACTTGATTAAACCTTCAACGATATGAAGCCTAGCTTTCGCATGAGCTAAGTCAAAATGAGTTCTTTTTAGAATTACTTCTCTTTGATGCTGAATATAGGAATCTAAAACATCCATAATTCCTAATAATTTTGGTCTTCTATGATCGATTGCAATCATATTAAAGCTATAGTTAACTTGCAAATCTGTGTTTTTTAATAAATAGTTTAAAATGAGTTCACGATTTGCATCTTTTTTTAAGTCAATGGCAATTCTAAGTCCATCTCGGTCAGACTCATCACGAACTTCTAAAATTCCTTCTATTTTTTTATCGATTCTAATTTCATCAATCTTACGTACTAGTAAAGCTTTATTTACCTCAAATGGAATTTCTGTAACAATGAGAGAAAGTTTTCCTTTTTCTTCCTCAAACTCGGTTTTGGATTTAACAACAATTTTTCCTTTTCCAGTCTCATAGGCCTTTTCGATTTCTTTAATACCCTCAACAATTCCACCCGTTGGAAAATCAGGACCTTTCACAATTGACATAATAGTCTCTAATCTACAATTAGGACTATCAATTCGTTTGATAGTAGCATCAATGATTTCTCCTAAGTTATGGGGAGGAATATTGGTAGCATACCCAGCAGAGATTCCAGAAGTACCATTCACTAATAGGTTAGGAAATCTAGCAGGAAGTACTGTAGGTTCTAATTCTGTATCATCAAAATTTGGTGCCCAAGAAACGGTATCTTTATCTAAATCTCTTAAGAGTTCATTACTAATTTTAGAAAGTCTTGCCTCTGTATAACGCATAGCAGCAGGACTATCTCCATCCATACTACCGTTGTTACCGTGCATGTCAATATAAGGAGTACTCTGTTTCCACCATTGACTCATACGAATCATTGCATCATAGATAGAAGAATCACCGTGTGGATGATAATTACCCATAACATTTCCTACCGTCTTGGCACTCTTACGATATGGTTTATCATAAGTATTTCGATCACGATACATTCCATACAAAATTCTTCTTTGAACTGGTTTTAGTCCATCACGCACATCAGGAATCGCACGATCCTGAATAATGTATTTAGAGTATCTTCCAAATCTTTGTCCCATAATTTCTTCTAATGTATAATCAAAGATTTTCTCTACGATTTCTGGCGCTTTTTCTTTTTTCATGATTTCACATCCTAACACGTAATTTTTCTAATGTAATAATCATCAATTTGATGAATGATTTTTTGATAATTTTTTTCTTTTTGACTCATTAAATATTCCCAACATTTCTCTTTTACATCTAATTCTAAAAGTAGTAACAATTTTTCAAAGTAATATAGCTGTAATGCCCTATTATATTCTCTGTTAGCAATAATTTCCTCTGCCATCTTCTCAAAATATACTACGTTTCGAATATCCCTTAAATGATCATATTTATCAATGGTATATTCTAAAATGGCATCAATACAATCGATTTTTTTAAAACGAGGTGGTTTTTGATATTTTTCTGGCGCTTTTTCTACATAAGTTTCTAAGATATCTAAACGCTCTTGACGAATTGCTAACCCAATATTCTTTCTAGAAGCAGTTCTACGAATCGCTATATTATAGAGTAGAAGGCTATTTTTTCGAACATATTTTAGAACTACATTTTTCTTGGCCATACTGCGCCTTCTTTCTATTTTTTAATCACATAGTCATCTTCTAGAGAGAATTCTACATTTTCTTCAATCCAAGCTTTTCTTGGTTCTACACTATCACCCATTAATACGCTTACTCTCTTTTCTGCAAGAAGAGCATCTTCAATTGTGACACGAATTAAACTTCTAGTTCCTGGATTCATCGTGGTTTCCGCTAATTGATCTGCATTCATTTCACCAAGTCCTTTATAACGTTGTACATCACATTTCTTTCCTGCCGTAATTTGTTTCATTTCTTCTACTGTATAAGCGTAAATGTGTTCCTTTCCATTTTTAATTAAAAACAATGGCGGTAACGCAATATAAAGTCTCCCATCTTCAATCAGCGGTCTCATGTAACGATAGAAAAATGTAAGGAGTAAACATTGAATATGGGCTCCATCATCATCGGCATCGGTCATGATGATTACTTTGGCATATTCCGCTTCTTCAATCGCGAAGTTAGGACCAACACCAGCACCAATAGTATAAATCATAGTATTAATTTCTTCATTTTTTAGAATATCTTCCATTCTTGCTTTTTCTGTATTAATTACTTTTCCACGAAGTGGTAAGATTGCTTGAAATTTCCGATCTCTTCCTTGTTTTGCTGAACCACCTGCAGAATCACCTTCTACTAAGAAAAGTTCATTTTTCTCCTTATTTTTAGATTGAGCAGGTGTTAATTTTCCAGACAAAGCTCTCTCTTTTGGGTTTTTTGTTTTCCCTTTTCTAGCCTCTTCTCTGGCTTTTCTCGCTGCTTCTCTAGCAATTTTACTTTTTAAAGATTTATCAATAATTTCAGTCGCTATCTTTTTGTTTTCTTCTAGATAAAACTGAAGTTTCTCTCCAACCAAAGCCTCTACCGCCGTTCTTGCCTGAGGAGTTCCAAGTTTTCCTTTCGTTTGCCCTTCAAACTGCAATAAGGCCTCTGGTATTTTTAAACTAATAATTGCCGTAAGACCCTCTCTAACGTCACTTCCCTCAAAAGCTTTCTCTTTTCCTTTAATATAGCCATTATTCTTAGCATAATCGTTAAAAGCTCTTGTAAGGGCTGTTTTAAACCCTACTTCATGACTTCCTCCATCAACTGTTTTTACATTGTTTACAAAAGAAACTATATTTTCATTATAGGTATCCGTATATTGCATCGCAATATCAATTTCAATTTTATCTTTTACCCCTTCAAATGAAATGACATCATGAAGTTTAGATTTTCCTTCATTCAAGTATTTGACGAATTCAATAATTCCATTTTGATAGCAGTACGTTTCATGTCTCCCATCACTTTCGTTTTCTACCTCGATGGTAAGACCCTTAATTAAAAAAGCAGATTCCTGCATTCTCTCACAGATTGTCGTATAAGAAAATGTAGTTGTAGAGAATATTTCATCATCTGGTAAGAAACGTACCGTAGTACCTGTTCTTCCACTTGTACCAATTTCTTTTAAGGGAACAGCTACCTTTCCTCCCTGCTCAAAGCGAATATAAAACTCTTTTTTATTTTGACGAATCGTAACTTCCATCCATTTAGAAAGTGCATTTACAACGCTTCCACCAACACCATGAAGTCCTCCAGATACCTTATAACCAGACTCTTCAAATTTTCCTCCTGCATGGAGTACCGTATAAATGACTTCAGGAGCTGGTCTTCCAGAAGCATGCATTCCAGTAGGAACTCCTCTTCCTCTATCTTCAATGCTAATACTTCCATCGGTATGAAGAATAATTTTAATGAAATCTCCATACCCATTAATTGCTTCGTCAATCGCATTATCGACAATTTCCCATACTAAGTGGTGAAGTCCTCTTTTGTCAGTAGAACCAATATACATTCCAGGGCGTTTCCGTACGGCTTCTAATCCCTCTAAGATTTTAATCGAACTTGCATCATATTTTGCTGACATAACCTTCACTCTCCTTTTGTAATTATACCAAAAAGAAAAAACAAAAAAAAGAAATATGACGTTTTTTGACACCAAAGTTTACTTATATTTTTACATAAAATGATCTTACGAAAAAGAAAACACATTTTTTCTTCCATAGAAAAACTAGTCTCTTTTTATTATTAGAAACTAGTTTGCTTTTAAACGTTAAAATTATCAATTAATGCAAGGAAGTAATCTTTTAAACGATCTCTAGATTCTTCACTGGTTCCTTCAAAGCGAGCAGTAATATGCGGTCCTGTATTACTACAACGAATGAGTGCCCAACCATCATCTAATTCAATACGAATGCCATCAATGGTAACCATTGGATATCCTGCTTCCTCACAGTATGCTTTAATATCCTCTATCACTTTCATTTTTTTCTCATCAGGAGAAGGGATTTTGATTTCTTCTGTTGAATAATATGTAGGAATTCCTTCTAATAATTGACTGAGAGTTTGATTCGTTTTACTTAGAATTTCTACAATACGAAGACCTACATACAAACCAGAATCAAATCCTAAAAATTTATCTCTTAAGAAAATATGTCCAGAATATTCTCCTCCTAAAATACAGTCATGATCTTTGGTTCCTGCTTTAGTATAAGAGTTCCCTGTCCTACTGATAATTGCCTCTCCCCCCAATTTTTCAATCTCTTCTGGTAGGGCTTTTGTACATTTCACATCATATAATACACGTTTATTAGAAGAATTTGGCAAAATGTCACGTGCAAGTAAAATCATAACTTGATCTGCTGGAATATGTTCCCCTTTTTCATTAATGATTCCAACACGATCCCCATCTCCATCAAAGGCAATTCCTATATCTGCTTGTAATTCAACAACAGCATCTTTTAAAACCTTTAGATTTTCTTCCACACATGGATCTGGATGATGATTTGGGAATGTTGGATCACTCTTCCCATAAAGAACAATTAATTTTTCCTTTGTGGCATTATACACGGTAGGCGCAAAAAAAGTAGTTGTTCCGTTCCCACAATCAATGATTACTTTTAACTTTCTTTGATCCCCAATTTGAATGGAAGAAAGCAAATACCTACAATAATCCTCTTTTACATCATAGAATCCTATGACACCTTCTCCATCTATAAAATCTCCATCCATAACGAATTGATAGAAATCTTTAATTTCTTGTCCTTTCGCATTTCCTTTTTCATCGAAAGAAAACTTGAATCCGTTATCATCTTTTGGATTATGACTTGCCGTTACCATAATTCCTGCTGGTACTCCTGCCTTGATACATGCATAGTAGTACATTGGTGTCGTTACTAAACCTAAATCAAGAACACTAACCCCTGTCGATATAATTCCCTGAATTAAGGCATTTTCAATTTCCTCAGAGGAATATCGATTATCATGACCTACAATACATTTTTTTTGATTACGCTTTAAAATATAAGTTCCATAAGCCTTTCCTATTGTATAACTTACATTTTCATTAATTTCCCTAGGATAAACTCCTCTTATATCATACTCTCGAAAGATCTCCTTCTTGATCTCTTTTGTCAAATTCATACGAACACCTCTTTATTCTGATAACATTATATCAAAAAATAGAAAAAGAAAAAAGAGATTTTTCCTCTTTCTCTCTCTTTTCTATTCAAAAAGTTCTAAATACTATCTACTACATATACTTTTGCATAGATTTCATCATCTGATTAATTTGTTTTTGATTTGGCTTTCTACCCATCTGCATCATCAAAGACTTTAACATTTCTTCATTAATTGGCGGGTTTTTCTTTAAGTATTTCATCATAAATTTTCTTGCTAAAAGAAATCCAATGACTAATCCAACGATTAATCCACCAAGAACTTGTACTATATCTAATAACATACTATCATCTCCTGTATTCAATAGTTTACTAGAAAAAGAAATTTTAGACAAGTGTTTTTACTTCGGATAGCCAAAAATAATCTTGATTTTTAAAATCGCAAATAAAAAATGGTGCAGATTCTTTCGATAAAATATGAAAAAAGGTAGACGTATTGTGCTTTGATTCTAATAAAATATAGCTATGTTTTATATTTAATGTACTAATTTCATCCCGATATAAATCATTGATAATATGTGTATTTCCAACTTTTGAATATACTCTTTTATCATGATATTTAATAAAGATTTGACGATTTAAAAAATCTTTATCGATTACCTGAACCAGTTGATTAAAAAGCTCAATCCCATAATTGTTTTCTTCTGGTTTCAAAGAGTAAAGATACTTTAGAATTTGATAAAGGGGTTCCGTAGAATCTTGATAAAGGATTTGGTACTCCTTTCGGATTTTAAAGATATAAAACTTTCTCATAGAATCACCATTTTGAGTATAAAAAAAATAGAGAAAAAACTTTGTCGTTTTTCCGCTATTTTAGTAAATTTTCAATGTGCGTAAGTACAGATTCTAAATCAAAAGAAAATTCTTTTTCCAAGTCTTCCCTTTTTGCACTATGACCAAATTGGTCTAAGGTAATCAAATATTTTTTATTGTACACAAATTCATACCACGAATAAGATGATGAGGCTTCTATTACAAATGTTTTTACTCCGAGTGGTAATAAGTTTTCTTTATACTTTGCAGATTGCTTTTGATAAAGTTCAATAGAAGGCATGCTGATTACTCGAATGTCATATCCTTTTTCTTCTAACTTATCTGCAACTTGGATGGCAAGAGAAAGTTCCTCTCCAGAAGAAATTAACACTGCCCCTAGATTTTTCTTTTCTTTTTTTACAATATAGCCACCTTTTTGAACGTCTTTAATACTGGTTGTTTCTTGAATTAAGGATTTGTGTCTACCTAATATCAAAGCAGTAGGACCACTTTTTTTTGCCATAATATATTTATAGGCACCAATTACTTCATTGGCATCCGCTGGACGAATCACTTCTAAGTTAGGTGTCGCTCTTAGAGTAATTAGTTGCTCTACTGGTTGATGAGTTGGACCATCTTCGCCTAGTTTAAAAGTATCATGAGTAAAGATAAATGTAACTGGTAAATTCATAAGAGCAGCCATACGAATAGAAGGTTTTAAATAATCAGAAAACGCTAAAAAGGTAGAACCAAATGATCTTAATCCCAATAAGGAAAGTCCATTTAAAATAGCACCCATCGCATGTTCCCTAACTCCAAATCGAATATTTCTTCCAAGGCGATTTTGTGAAGAAAAATCCAATCCGTTTTCTAAATAAGTCTTTGTCGCAGTGGCAACGTCTGCACTACCGCCGATTAAAAAAGGATTTTTCTTAGCTAAAGAATTTAGGATTTTTTCACCTGTAGCTCGAATTTCTTCCATATTTTCTTCTGGCTTTTCATACGTTACTTTCAAATCATCCAAACTACTATCTTTTTCTTCTAATTTTATGAGTTTCTGTTTTAAGGAATCATCCATTGTTTCTTTCGCTTTTTGATATGATTCGTAAATCGGATCCACTCTTTGATGAATCATTTGTTGAAATGCTTCCGCAGCATCCCCTGATACTACAAATGGTATTCCACGAACCCCCATTTTTTCTTTAATAGATAAAATATCATCTTTATCTAGCGGTGTTCCATGTACTTTGTTAGTACCTTGTAACTTAGAATACTTTCCAATTGTTGTATTTACAATAATCAAGTTTGGTTTATCTATCGAAGTTTTTGCCTTTTCTATTGCGCTATCTAAAGAAACTAAGTCTTCTCCATCTTGTACAATAAAAACATTCCAGTTCATGGCATTAAAACGATTGGGAATATTTTCCGTCATTGTTTGATCTACTTCTCCATCAAGACAAATCTGATTAGAATCATAGATTACAATTAATTTATTTAATTTTAGCGTTCCTGCTAAAGAAATTGCTTCATAAGAGATTCCTTCCATTAAATCGCCATCCCCACAAAGAACATAGGTATGATGATTAATCATACTTTTTCCTTCTTTGGAAAAGTAATTTCTTAAATACTCTTCACCAATAGCCATACCAACAGCAGAAGCGATTCCCTGCCCCAAAGGCCCAGTAGACACATCCACCCCAGGTGTTACCCCATATTCAGGATGTCCTGGTGTTTTAGAATTTAATTGACGGAATGACTTTAAATCAGATAATTTTAAGTTGTATCCCGCTAAAAACAAAGTTGCATAAAGGAGTGCCGAACCATGCCCTGCTGATAAAACAAAACGATCACGGTCAAACCAATCGGAATCTTTTGGATTCACTTTTAGATGTTTGGAATATAACGAATAAAGAATAGGCGCAGCTCCTAAGACAATTCCTGGATGACCACTTCCCGCTTCATGAATCATATCAATCCCAAGACTTCGAATAGAATTAATAATCTTCTCATCCATGGTCATTTCTTTTCCTTTAAATAACATAAAGTCACCTCTTTTTTTCTTATATTATATCATTTTTTCTACTATTTTCAAGTAATTGAAAAGATTTACTCGTCATCGAATAAATCTTCAACATCACTTAAAACACTAGATTGTGTTTTTTTCTCTGAACTTGTATTCTTTTTGTTTTCTAATTCTTTCTTCTCTTCTGTAAATTCAATTGTTTGACCTAAAACTTCTTCTGGAGTAACTTCAACGATAGGAGTATCAATAGGTTCTTCAACAGTTTTTTCTACAGGTTTTTCCATCGATTCTACCTCTTTAACTGTTTCTTTTTTTACAGGTTTCTTTTTTGGATTTGATTTTGTCTTCTTCTTTTGATTCTTTTTGTCCGTTTTATCTTTTCCAGAAGTTTTTATATAGAAATAGATCCCTAGACCACCAATTGCAAATAAGATTCCACAACCAATCGTTACAAATATATATTTCAAAGTATGATTTTTTCTAGTACTTTCTGGTCGAATAGAAGAAGTTACACTAGAAGTTTTATGATTAGAATCATTTTCTTTATTACTACTATTTGTTCCTTTACTATCTTCTTTGGCAGCGCGAGTTACTGTAATCGTATATACTTTACTGTTTCCTTGATTATCTTTTACAGTGACAGTAACAGTATTCTTACCAACTTTTAGATTGGTCGCACCCTTAATTTCGGTTTTCGTATTATTAGAAGCCTTTTCGATCTCAACAGTAATGTCTTCCGCTTCATAAGGAATATCGACAGTATAACCCGTTTTACTACTAGAGAATGGTTCATTTAAGGTATAACCTTTCACTTTCAGAGATTTCAAATTTAGATCTTCTTTTTTTTCTTCTTTGGATGTATTAGTTGTATTATCTTCTTTTACTTCAATCTTACATTCGGCTTTAATTTTTGTATTTTTCTCTAGGAAGGCTGTAATCTTCACTGTTCCAACTTTTTTTGTTGTCACTACTCCATTGTTTACAGTAGCAACAGACTCATCAGAAGATGTCCATTTGATTTTTGCATCATCACCTTCAGCACCTGTAACCTCTGCTTTAATAGTAATACTCGTTCCTAAGGTCACAGTTGAATTCGTCCTGTTTAATGTAATTTTAATATCATCTGGTTTAGCAGTAGGAGTTGGAGTTGGCGTTGGTGTAGGTGTTGGAGTTGGTTCCGCTGTAGGTGTAGGCGTTGGTGTTGGCGTCGGAGTTGGAGTTGGCTCAACTGTAGGCGTTGGCGTTGGAGATTCCGAAGGTGTTGGACTTTGCTCTTCTTCAGCAAAAGCAATAACTGGCATTGTAGAAAAAGACAACATTGCCAACGAAATTATAAGCGTTTTCCCCATTTTATTCTTAAAATTTATCATTTTGTACTTCCCTTCTTTATTATTATCTCAATTATTTCGATTATAACACAAAAAAATAAAGTTGAGAAGTCCTACTTTTTTCAAAGATTCAAAAACTTCTCAAACTCCTATTTTTTTACTTAAAATATATGCTCAAAAAAATTTAATTTTACTTTGTTTTCTCTACAGATTTATGAAAAGTACCAATTTTTCTAACAAAATTAGAAAATTCCCTTTGATTTTTACTCATTTCAGATTCAACATCTTTCATGTCATCATAAGCAGAAGAATTCATAAAGAATCTATAATTTTTTAAGTCACGTTTTTCCTGTTCTTCCGAATAGTCTGGTACTAGTCCCTCCCGCTCACTAATAGAACATAAATGAGCATGATGATTTCTAAATTTTCCACACCCTAATAGATTAATAAAGCGAATACTTGCAACAGATGGCTTTGCCACTGAATTTTTGTTTTCTCTAGTTCCAATTAAATTATTTTCTTTTTCTTTCATAACTGTCTCCTAATGAATCAATCACTTCTATAATAGTTTCAAACTTACAGTTCTTAATATCATGTTTTAAATACTTTGATACTATTAATCAGTTATCTAACTTTAAAAAATTTCTATAATCGATCTCTTTATCATTAATTATAAATATAAATCTCTTTCCCAAATATTCAGCACACTTTTCAGGAATTGTTAGTGCCTTATTCCAATTATTTAAAACACTTACGTTAAAATTATTAATTGTTTTATAGGCCACTATCAAATCAGTCCTTGTTATTTCAATATCTACCTGCTTAATTTTTTGTATTTCTTTATTCATTTGATCCTGAATACTAGAATTTTGTGTTCTATGATATGTAACATCTAGTTTATCCGCTAAAACCAGCGCTAACCCAACTAGAGACTGTATGCTACTTCCTTTTGAATGATCGAGAATCGCCTGACACAACATTTCTTTTTCTTGATCTGTGATATCCATATCTTTCATAAATTTTATAGATAGTACACTACTCTCTAATGCATGATCTTTTTTATCTCCTTTTATTAATCCTATATCATGCAATAAGGCAGATACCATTCCTAGGTCAATTAATCTCTGATTGGCACCTAATTGTGATAATATCCTCTTCACATATTCAGCAACTCTTTTATAATGACCTAATCCATGTTCCCAATCCCATTTTCCATCGGTAATAAATTTTATATTCTCTATTTTTCTTACAATTTCTAGATAATCCTTGTTATTTAATAAAACCTCATATAAACCCAAATCAGTATATACACTTGTTTTTTTATAAAAATCTAATATTTTTTCACTTACCATATAAATACTCCTATAATATGCACATTGATTATGTCAATGTACAAGTGTGTTTACTAAATTGACAAAGTCAATTTGATATTCTATAAATATTCTATCATAATTTTAAGCATATTAAAACTCGAAACATAAAAGTTCGAGTTTCCTATCAATCTGGTGCGGGTAACAGGAGTTGAACCTGCAAGCCTTGCGGCGCTAGATCCTAAGTCTAGTGCGTCTGCCAATTCCGCCATACCCGCATATTTAGTGGTGGACCCTGATGGACTCGAACCATCGACCGTTCGGTTATGAGCCGAATGCTCTAACCAACTGAGCTAAGGGTCCATCGACTTTTTAATAGTAACATATTTTTTTTGTTGTTGCAATATATTTTTTTATTTTTCACGCTTTTATTTTACTTATTTAACATATTGAGCAGATTTACTTTAAATATGTCCTTCTGTGGATTACTTTTAGAAATCATTACTCCCTTATACGTAGTTAATTCTGTACGATGACCTTCATCCAATATTTCATCTGGTGTAATGTTGGTTAACAAAACTACTTTTTTACTTTCATAAACAGTATAATGTAATCTAACACTTCCATGAACTTTTTTAAACAAATCATCTGTTGGTAATTCTAATTCATAACTTTTGGTTTGTTCTTTTTTATTTTCAGTGATTAAAGTTCCTAAAAATTTTCCATTTCTTAGAGCAGGATAATCCTTAAATACAAGTTCTTTATACGCTAACATATTATATTTTCGTAAAGTTCTTTCTTTTACCCTAAATTCATTTTCGTTTAAATATTCAAATATATATGATGAGTTCATCCAATTCAACCCCCTAGACCCTATATACACTCCCCAGACTCTTATACAAGGTATGCATTATTCTACTACAAAATGAATAGAAATGCAAGAGAAAAATGAATTTTTTAATTTTCCCAAGCAAAAAACAGATTCGAAAATCTGTTAATTTTTATTAATTTTAATTCCTAGTTCATCCAATTGTTTTTGATCTACCCTATTTGGACATTCACTCATTAAACAAGAAGCACTCGCTGTTTTTGGAAAAGCAATGACATCTCGAATATTCTCCGTTCCAACCAGTAACATGGTTAATCGGTCTAATCCCAAGGCAAGTCCTCCATGTGGCGGAGTTCCATAGTCGAATGCTTCTAAGAAGAACCCAAATTTTTCCTTTGCTTGTTCTAAGGTAAATCCTAAAGCTTCAAACATCTTTTTTTGAACATCCGCTTGATGGATACGGATACTTCCTCCACCCGCTTCATGACCATTAATTACAATATCATAAGCCTTTGAATAACAGTTTGCCTTATCAGTCAACAATTTATCAACATCCTCATCTTTTGGTGCCGTAAATGGGTGATGACAAGCAACATATCGTTTTTCTTCCTCACTGTATTCAAAGGATGGAAAGTCAACAATCCAAGATAATTCATAACTATCTTTTGAAACTAAACCAAGCTCATGTCCTAACTTAGAACGTAAAGCTCCAAGGGAAGTTTTTACGACACTATATTTATCAGCAACAATTAATACTAAATCATTTTCTGAAATATTTAACTGTTCTTTTAATCTCTTTAACTCTTGATCAGACACTACTTTACGAATACTTCCTGCAAATTCAGACTCTGAATACTTTAACCAAGCAAGTCCAGTTGCTTTATAGGTCTTAACAAAATCTGTCAATTTATCAATTTCTTTTCTAGAATACTTGTCAGCATTATCTTTTACAACAATACACCCAATTTCTCCAGAAGACTTTAAAACATTCCCAAAAACAGTAAACTCTGTATCTTTAAAGATATCATTCAAGCTTTCAATTTTCATGTCAAATCGTAAATCAGGCTGATCTGTACCATAATCACGAATGGCATCATTATATTTCAATCTACGAAGAGGAAGTTTTAATTCAATTCCTTTCATTTCAGAAAAAACTTTTGCGAGTAATCTTTCTGTTGTTGAGATTACATCATCCTCTTCGACAAAACTCATCTCTAAATCCACCTGAGTAAATTCTGGTTGACGGTCTGCTCTTAAATCTTCATCACGGAAACATTTTGCAATCTGATAGTATTTCTCCATTCCACCAATCATCAATAACTGTTTAAAAATCTGTGGAGATTGAGGAAGTGCATAAAAATTACCATTATTAATCCTAGAAGGAACTAAATAATCTCTCGCACCTTCTGGCGTTGATTTACATAAGATAGGAGTTTCTACTTCAACAAATCCTTCTTCATAAAAGAAATTACGGATCGTATGCATTAATTTGCTACGAGTCATTAGATTTTCTTTTAGGGAATTTCTTCTTAAGTCTAAATAACGATATTTTAATCTAGTATCTTCTAAAGCAGTTGTATCATCACTAATTTCAAAAGGAAGATCATGAGCCATACTAAAAACTTCTAGTTTTTCAACGATAACTTCTATTTCACCAGTAGGAAGTTTGGGATTTTTACTTTCCCTTTCAACAATAGTTCCTTCTACTCGAATGACAGACTCTGTTTTTAGACTACTTGCTAAATCATAATCCTTTTGTTCAGGTCTTACTACCAATTGAATAATTCCTGAGCGGTCTCTTAAATCAATAAATACAAGTCCACCTAAATTTCTTTTTTTGGAAACCCAACCTTCTAAAACAACTGTTTCTCCAACATTTTTAATATTAAATTCTACATTTTTATGTTTTTTCATACTTGTTCCTCTTTCTTTTAAAAACTAATACTATCATCATCATGACAGTGACATTCATGTCCTTCTTCATGATGACATCCACATCCGCAACCACAATCGTCTTCTTCAAAAGATGCAAGTTGTTCATCTAAGTAATATAAAATGTAATCAATCTCTACTAATTCTTCTTCCTTCGTTTGATTATTTTTAATTTTAATTTGATTTTCTTTTAAGTCTTCATCATTTAATAAAATCAAGAATTTGCTATTTAGTCGATCTGCCTGTTTAAATTGTCCTTTTAATCCCCTACCTGTATATTCTGTTTCTACTCTAAAGCCATTCATGCGTAACTCTTGTACAAGAGTCGTCGCATAATCTTTTTCTGTATCCGAAACATACATAACAAAGGCATCCATAGAATCTTCTACTGGTAGATCAATTTGTTCTTTCTCTAATGCAAGCATCAATCTACCAAGTCCCATCGCAAAACCAATTCCTGGAGTCTCTGGCCCACCTAATTGAGAAACTAATCCGTTGTACCTTCCTCCAGCACCTAAAACATTCTGACTACCAAATCCTTCAATATCTGCATCTATTTCAAATACAGTATGATTATAATAATCTAACCCACGAACAATTGACGGATTTACCACGTACTCAATATCTAATAAATCCAGATACTTTTGAACCGCTAAAAATCTTTTTTTACTTTCTTCGTTTAAGTAATCAGTCATCAAAGGTGCACTTTTCATCACTTCTGACTCATGATCCACTTTACAATCTAATACACGAAGCGGATTCTTTTCCAGTCGAACTTTACAGTCTTCGCATAACTCATTGATATGTGGTTTAAAATGTTCCACTAGAGCTTTTCTATAACTATCTCTAGATTCCTGATCTCCTAAAGAATTAATATTGACTTTAATTCCTTTTAATCCAAGAATTCGATAAATATTCACTGCAAGTGAAATGACCTCTGCATCGACCATAGGATCATCAGAACCAAGCACTTCTACTCCAAATTGAGTAAGTTCTCGATCCCTTCCTGATTGTGGTCTCTCATAACGATACATAGTACCATGATAATAAAGTTTTACTGGTTGAATGGCATCCCCATACATTTTATTTTCAATGTAACTTCTAATAACTCCTGCTGTACCCTCAGGGCGGAGTGTAATCTCACGGTCTCCCTTATCTTTAAAATCGTACATTTCTTTACTAACTACGTCAGTCTCTTCACCGATGCTTCTGTGAAATAATTCACTAGCTTCAAAAATTGGAGTACGGATAAAACTGTAATTATATCTTTCGCATACTGCTTCAATTACATGTAATACATAGTTCCATTTCTTTGCTTCTACTCCATAAATATCATGACACCCTTTTTGCTTTGTTATCATATGTTCTCTTCCTTTCTTTTTCTTGGAAAATAAAAAGGCAACACTCCAAAGGACGAATCAACGTTCGTGGTGCCACCTTATTTCCATAATTACTTATGCTTTCTTCTTTAACGCAGAACTACGTTTCTTTTAATAGAAAGTGTCTTCCTGAATTTTCTAATAGATATTTTCATCAACCATATCCTCTCTAAAAAAAGAAAATTCATTACTCTTCTTTCCAAGAATCTACTACTATCTTACAATAGATTGTTTTAAAATTCAAGAAAAATTACTGGTTTTTTACTTTTTGCTTTGATTGTACAGATCCTCCTGGTGTATAAGTCACGGCTGTTACATTACCGTTTTCATCCGTTTGATACTCTACTTCGTAAACAGATCCATTGTCCTCAACATAACTTACCCTATTATAGACTGCAATACTAATTTCATCATCAGCATCAATTGCTCTAAATTCCTTATCATTCGGTCCTTTTACAAGAAGGCCAAAAATGGAAGATACTTGATTCGCAACAACGCCTTTTTTCAAGTAGTCAGATTCTAAAAACCTTTTCTCTGATACTTCCCCTTCGGTATAACTACGGAATCCTACGACTGAACCACTAATAAAATCATCATTCTGTCCTTCAATTGCATTCGTAATATAACAACAAGTATCATTGCTAATTGGAAATCCTAAAAGTTGCGTTCCATGAATTCCATCATCCATCGTATCTTGGGTAATCCCATTCATTTGTACTTGCCTTGCAACAATTGTAGTATCTGCATGAATATCATTAATATATACTTCATATCCTTCTGGAAGTCCTTGCGTATATATTTTCATGTGAAGCTTTTTATTATCAGTAATCGTCCAATACTCACTATCTTCTAATTGACCGCTATATTCAATTACTAAATTCCAATCTTCTCCAGGAACTTCGACTACTTTTTGAATTCCTTCTTCTAAAAAATTGTCTTCCCCATTAAAATCGACAATACGATCACTGTCAATTCTATTTGTAGCTAATTCTGTTTCTCCACAACCTGTTAAAGAAGTTGCCATTAAAACAAAGCTAGTACCTACCATACATAATTTTCTAGCAGAACCTAATTTCAAGTTCTTTATTTCTATCGTTCTTTTCATAGAATTTTCCCCCTTAATTACTCGTCTATAATATCATAATTTCCTATTTTTGGCAACCTGAAATTACCGTTTTATATGATAAACAAGAAAAGAAAAAAGGAGATGCTTCTCCTTAGTCAATGTGCTTTGAATAAAAATCCATTCTCCATTTCATTTCCTGCACTCTAATTTTCTTTTCTAGTGTTCTTGCGTGCGCAATGGCGAAACCAATAATAGGTGGAATAATCGCAAACACTTGCATCATTCCCTCATTATCATGGCTCCCAAAGTGGCTCATCTCATTCTGATAACTTGCTCCTGCTAGAATCATAAGAGAAATAACAAGTCCAAAACCAATCCAATAAACATAAGTCATCGTAATAGATTTTTGAATTTTTCCAATATAAGAGTGATACTTTTCTTTCTCAAATAAAAGTTCAATCTCTCTAGAAGATTTTAGTTTAGTATCCATTTTAACTTCTTTTCTTACAGTTTTCTCTACTTCTTGTTTCTCTTCAACCGGAATTAATCTTTCCCCACATTTTTCGCAAAATGAATTTCCTTTATCATTTTTTGCTCCACAACTTTCACAAAACATATTTTTCACTCCTCTCTATAAAAAAGAAAGAGAACTAACTTCGTAGTTCCCTTACAACCTACTAGAATAAGATTTTAGGTAATAGATATACTACGATGAATGTTGCAACAGCAACAGCAGTTACATAAGTATAACCAACCTTATTTTCTTCTACCTCTGTTGTTACTAAGAATCCATGGTATAAATGAGCTAAATATAATACTCCTGAAACTAATAATACAATTAACATTAACTTAGCAGAAATATACATACAGATTAGTGCTACGATTGTTGTAACTGTGGTAAGTACAGAACATACACCAACCAATGAGAATAATTGTTTAATATCTGCATTTGTTTTGAATACAGGGCCTGCCATTACATATAATACTGCTGCTGTTCCTGCAAATCCCCCAGCCATCATAACAAAGATTTTAACTAATACTTCTGTTGGAATCGATACATCGCCATATCCAAAGCCATATCCAAGACCAAACAATGAAGCAAAATCTCCTGAATTAGACATAAGTTCTTTAAAACCTAAATAAACAAACAATACTGTAATTAAACAGTTAATACCAATCATAATTAATCCTAAGGTAAAATGTTCACCTTTTCCGAACTTCTTCATGGTATCTACTGGATGTGTAAAAATTCCTTTTACAACTTCCAAGTAATTATTTACATAGTCATTTGCTGGACTTGGAGTAGCAGCAACTACAGTCGTAGTTTCTTCCTTTACTGCTTTCTCAACTTTTTCCTCTTTTACTGTCGTTTTTTTTGCAGTTTTCTTCGTACAACTGCAAACTTCTCCCTCTTCTAATTTCTTTCCACATTTTGTACAAAATTTTGCCATTTTTTTTCACTCCTTTTTTTATTTTATTTTAATATGTTGAAAAGTATGATACTAAGTAGGATGCATCTACTAGTTTTAACTGACCATCACTGTATTGATAATACAAGGTTGAATTTGAACTATTTTTTCCTGTCTTCTCTTCAATAGAATCATCATATCTCTTATAATCAATTTTATAATTATAATTGAACTTAATTCCTACTCGAAGCATTCCATCATCTTCAGAAGATAAGCCATTTACTTTCATAGAAGTTACCTCAAATTCTTTTAAGGTTCTACTACTATTCTCTGCAACGCTTTCATATAAAGATTCATATTCCTCCTGTAATTCCTCTAAATCGGCATCTTTGAAATTGTAAGAATCTTTTACAGCGTCCCAATTCTTTTTCTCAATTAAATTCTGATATAGTGTTGTAATATCCGTTTTTACCTGTGTTTCTAACTTTTCTACGTCTTCCTTTGATAAATTATCTAGTTCTAAGGAAAGCGTATGAGAAGCATAGCTATAACTAGTTGGTGCTACCGTATCTGTTACTTCAAATCCTGCAATATTTGCTGAGATAGCAATTTCTGAAGAAAACATCTGAGGAATCTTATAAACATCCCATACCTTAGAAGAATTATCTTTATCCAAATATTTTTCGTCTAAGTCAATTTTATCTACAGTAACTTTAGAACCAGCTGGAACTTTAATTTCATAGTCTTTCACTAAGATAGACTCATACCCTTCCTTTAATTCCCAATTATCAAAGATAAAAAACTGCTTTCCTTTTCCTTTGGTTAAATAGACTGTTGTAGTTGCTTCCTCATTAGAATTTTTAGAAGTATAATTGACTGTAACCTTAGCACTTAATTTGCCGTCACCATAGATTACTTTATCAATCTGATACTTAGAAATATCCATATTAAGCATACCGCCCGATGCAAATTTCAATTTACTTTCCATGACAGACTTAAACTTATCTTTTGACACAAACGTTTTATCTCCCTCAATATCTAAGAAGTCATATAAAACGTCAACATCTTTGTTCACCACAGCTTCGAAATACTCTTTGACCACTCCCTTTGGGCCAAATTTCTCGCTTAAATAATTGTATCCTAAAGCTAGGACTACAACAACTACAGCGCACACACCGAGTATTATCTTTTTTGTTTTAGACATCGGTTGTCTTGGTGTTACTTGCCTTACTGGCGTTTCTTTGGGTGGTGTTTTTTCTTTTGGCTTCTCTACTTTAGTGCCACATTCACTACAAAATGTTGCATCTTTTTCAAGCTTGGCTCCACACTCGCCACAATACATTTACTTCACTCCTTTTCTATTTAAGTATAATTCCTTTTGTGTGAAACAACAAGAAAAAAGAAAAAAATTTTTTATTTTTTTAAATTTTACTCTCTGGATTGACAAGATTCTTATGATCTACCAAGCTTTCATGTAATAATTCTTCCTCATTCCCTACATAGACTTCTTCAATTCGATCAACCCTACACCTCTCCGCTAATAAAATGGCTTGAACTTTTCGAATTGCTTTTTCTAATTCATCATTGACTACAACGTAATTATATTTAGTAACTTCATTAATTTCTTGATATGCTCTTTTAAATCGGCGAATAATTTTATCCTCTGTCTCTGTATTACGACGTTCTAATCGCTTTTTTAACTCTTTCATACTAGGTGGCATAATAAAAATAAATAGAGCTTCTGGGATCAATTCTTTAATTCTTAAAGCACCCTCAATCTCAATTTCTAAAATGACATCTTCTCCTGCTTCTAAGTGCTCATGAATTTTTCCACGGGGTGTCCCATAATAATTTCCACTATATTCCGTATATTCTAATAATTCGCCATCTTCTATCTTCTTCTCAAATTCTTCTCGTGTAATAAAATAATATTCTTTTCCATCTACTTCTTGTCCCCTAATTTTTCTAGAAGTCATTGAAACTGATAACCATAGATTATCCTCTTCTTTTAAAATCCCCTGAATAACACTCCCTTTTCCAGCACCTGATGGGCCACTAATTACCACCAAGTTACCTTTTTCTTTAGACTTAATGATTTCTTTCATTGCTTCATCCTTTCTAATTTTATCTAATATTATGAATAAAATTGTATTCCGATTGTACCCTACTTTTTCTATCGCGTCAACGATAATTCTTAAAAAAGCATGAACGAAAAAGAAAAAAAGAGGAACTATCCTTCCTCTTGATGATTCTTTAACCAGCGTTCTAGTTCTTCCTGCGGAGTAAATCCAATGTTTTTCTCGACAATTTCTCCATTTTTCATTAAACATAATGTTGGAATAGACATCACTCCATATTCCCTTGCTAACTCTTCATGAAGATCTACATCTACTTTAATTATTTTAACATCACTATAGTCCTTTTCAATCTTTTCAATAATTGGATGCATCATTTTACATGGACCACACCAAGTTGCATAAAAATCTACTAAAGTAATTCCTTCTTTGATTTCTTCCTTAAAATTTTCATTTTTAAGTTCCATAAAACATTCTCCTATCTATATTGATTAATAATATTTTCAATTCCCAAAATCTCAATTTTTCCAGCATCAACTAACTTAGCTACATAATCAGCTGTTATCACCTTATGCTTTAGCATAATTTCAATCGTTTCCTTGTTTAATTGTTCTGGATTTTCCTGATTTGTATAACCTTTCCCTACTTCATAAATGTCATTTACTGTAGTAACAATACCATTCGCGAAATTTGACATTAATGGTGTTGATTTTAAAACTTTATCAGCTAATTTACTTTCATTTAATGCTTTGATATTAAACATTGGTTGATGTAAAACTAATAAAATGATAAATACAACCAAGAATCCTTCTACAAGACCTACAATAAATCCTAAGATTTTAGAAGGAAGAGCCAAAATAATAGTCATTCTTAATAGTTTTTCTAAAATACCAGTAACTGTCAGCACTACCTTCAAAACAGCCTCTAGTATTACTAAGATAATGAAAAAAGCAATTAACTGATAGATTAAGATATTTAGAGCCGTAACTCCTTGATAAGCACCACCAAAGTTAAAAAAAGGCAAATGCAAACTCAAGAATTCTGCAAGAGGATTTTTTAAATTGAATGCTAAAATTAAGACAATAATAAATCCAACAGTTCCAAATAGTTGCTTAATCCCTCCCCTTTTCATTCCTGTAACTCCACTTAATAGAATCACTAATACAATGATAACGTCAACAATATTAGTAATACTCATTTATTCTCACACTCTCTTTCTATTATTCATTATATCGACATTTTCTCCTTTTTACAACAGACAATTAAAAAAATTAAAGTCGTTTGACGGAAATCAAATATATTATTTCTGTATGAATCATTCTCTTATTTTTTCACAAATATTATGATATTTTAATTTCTTTTAAGAATTATTTTGGTAAAGTTGAAAATTTTACGGTATAATAAAAATAGACATAGAAATGAGGGATTTTATGAACGTAGTTATTCGGGTTAGTGATCAGACAAGAGAAAAAATGATGAAGTACTATGAGGGAAAGAAAAGGGATAAAGTAATTCCTTATGTAGTATTTCAGGCACAAGATGAGGATACTGTAATTACTATGTACGAAAGCGGAAAGATTATGTTTCAGGGAGTCAGTGCCGATGTAGATAGTACAATGTGGAAGGAAATCGACGGGCAAACAAGTGAAAGTAAAGAAGAAAAGAAAGAAAAAATCCAAAAATATCATAACTGTTCTTCTATTGGTTCTGATGAAGTTGGAACTGGTGATTATTTTGGTCCAATCGTAGTAACTGCTAGTTTTGTAAAGAAAAGCGATGTTGAATTTCTAGAGAAATTGGGAATCCGAGATTCAAAAAAAATCAGCGATGAAACAATTTTAAAAATTGCCCCTGAGATTGCTAAACGAATTCAGTATAAAAGCATTATCCTAAACAACAAAGAGTATAACGAAAGGCATGGAAATGATCACAATATGAATAAGATTAAAGCAATCCTACACAATAAAGTACTATATCAACTAGTACAAGAAGTAACAGAAAGCTATGACTATATCATTGTAGATGAGTTTGCAAAAGAAGCAAGATATTATGAATACATCAAGGATTCTACTCAAATTCAACGTGGTATTACCTTTATGACCAAGGCCGAAGATAAAAACTTAGCAGTTGCTTGTTCTTCAATTATCAGTCGTTATCTCTTTATTAAAGAATTTGATAAACTTTCCGATTCTCTTCATATCCCTCTTCCCAAAGGTGCAGGTCCTACGGTAGATAAAATTGGAGAAGAAATCGTTGAAAAATTTGGAGCAGATAAACTAAAAGAAGTAGCAAAATACAACTTCAAAAACACAGAACGTATTTTAAAAATTTGTATTTTTTAAGGGATGAATAATCATCGCTTTTTTTATGAAAAATATTGTATTTTTATGAGTATTGCTTCATAAGTTCTTAAATGCTTTTATAACCTTTATTTATAGGTGTTTATGACATTTTTAATTTTGGAAGATATTTACATATATTTTTATAATTTCTTATATTTTTGCTTTCAAAAGTAGTAAAAGAGTAGTAAATTTTTAATTTTTTACATATTTAAATATTTATATAAAAACTACTATGCCTAATGACATAGTAATTAAATACATTTTATGAGCGAGACTAGTGGCGAAGCCACTAAGTCTTCGCCATAATAAGGAATAGTATTACCCTTATTATGTAGCATGAAGCATGTAGCAAATCAATTTATTTAAAACTATTTTCTATTTTAGTTGGGAACTCTCATTCTTCAAATAAAAATTACAGGTAGTATAATTTCTATCTAATGGTTCCTCTGAATGAATAGGTTGGTTATATATTTTACTAAGACCTTCAAAATCGAATGAAATACTTTCTATATTAGAAATATTTTCTTTACCAATAATTGAATATGCTGGAACATATCCGTTATTGAGAGCAACTGGGTTTGTTGAGTCATATAAAACCAAGGTACCATCTTTCATTTGAAATATATTAAATGCATGTTCTACTTCTTTTCCTTCAGAACTCAATTTACCAAATACTAAATAACTCTTGATTCCACAAAACTCTGCTAAATTTTGTACTGCTGCACTTCTCTCTGAACATAACGCAGAATTATTTTTATAGAAATCAGCTATTGATATTTGAGAATCATCTCTTTCTTGCAAGTAAACATTTACCCTAATGGCTTGATTTCCTTTAAAGCCAAATGCTTCAATCATAAAATCTTGTAATTCATGAAAAAATTGTAAAGGATTATTTAAATTTTTACCTTTAATAGATTTTATAAATTCTATATAAATTGTTGCATCATTCATATAAAAAGGATCAACCATATATGATGTAACAATAGGGCTATCTGAATTAATATAACCTTCTGAAATTGTCCCTATCAAACGGCCATTATTGTTTTTATCTATAGTTCTTTTTTTAGAATTATTTTCTAATTCTTCTAATCTAGACATTACAAATTCTTTAATTTGTTCTTCATTTTCTAGAGAATTAATATAGGATATTATATCTCTAAAAGAGTTTAAACCTTGACTCATATTTATGTCTCCAATCATTTATTCTAAAAACATTTTAACATATTTGAGCATTTATTTGAAGTAATGTATTCCCATTATTTTAGATTTCTTGATAAATTAAATATATAAGTTTTTTCTAATTCGTATTTGTAAAGTAGTAAATTAGTAGTAAACTTAAATTATAAATTTGCTTATATGCCATAAAATAAAGGCCTATTAACTAAATTCAAAATTTTTAAATGAAAAAACTTCCCATAATGGAAGTATTAACATTTTACTAAATTTCTTAGTCTTCGAATTACTTTTTTTTCAATTCTCGAAATATAGGACTGACTAATCCCTAGGAGGTCTGCCACATCTTTTTGTGTCATTTCTTTTCGCCCCATGAGTCCATATCGAAGCATGATGATTTCTTTATCTCTTTCCTCTAACTTATTAATTTCCTGCATCACCAAATCCCGCTCTGTCTCTTTTTCTAAACCCTTCGTAACAATATCTGGATCAGTTCCTAAAATATCTTCTAAATGGAGTTCATTCCCATCCGCATCAAAGCTTAATGATTCATCAAAACTAACCTCTGTACGTATTTTTTTATTCTTTCTTAGATACATTAAAATTTCATTATCGATACATCTAGAAGCATAAGTAGCAAGTTTTATGTTCTTGTCTTTACTAAATGTCTTGATACCCTTAATTAAACCAATCGTTCCAATACTAACTAAATCCTCTAAATCTACTCTTGTATTTTCATACTTTTTAGCAAGAAACACGACAAGTCTTAAATTGTGCTCAATCAATTGATCACGAGCAAAATGATCTCCATCACAAGAAAGCTCGATATAGAATTCTTCCTCTTCTTTTTTTAAAGGCTCTGGTAATCGATCAACCGCACCCACATAAAATAATGCGTTTTGTCGCTTTGTAAATAAAGTAATTAATAACAATATTCCTATCATGATTTTCCTCCTTTTCTTTAATATATGATAGATGTTTTTATTATAGAAATTACTTTTCTAGAAATATGTCGAAGCCTAGGATTCATCCAAAATTTCATCACCATGTAAAATCATAGACACCCCATCAATTTGAAATGGTTCTTTACTGAAACCTACTAAAACTTTGACAATTTCCTTTTCCTGATTAATAATCATTTTATCAAAAAAAACACAAGGAATGATACCACTTACACCAAGTCCCTGATAAGGAACATAAATCGTTCTTTGTTTTCTAGAAGGTTTGTAACTAGGATCATAAAGAAGATGAACAGGTCTTTTGGTATAAGGATCATATAATTGATTCCCAGTATCTAAATAACCCGTATATTGCCATTTCCTTTTTCCTTCCACCAATTCAATACAGTAGAGATTTGCATTTCTTTTTTTACGATAAGAACCTTGTTTACAATAAAAGTATAAAATAATTGGCGCGATTAGTAACAACAAGAATGTATAGGAATGGTGTTGATTTGAGACAAATACATTATGGATTACATCATAGGAAAACTCTAAATTTAAATAGTATAAAAAACCTCCTAATAAAATACTTACAAAATAAAGATACAATAGATTGATAATAATTTCTTTAAAAGAAATATAAGAAAAAGAGACAAGTATCATTGCCACTGAGAGAAATACCTTACAAAGAAACAATTGAAAGGAGGTCATTGAGAAAAATAAAAAAATTGTACTGCAACTCCCTACTAATCCTCCTAACAAGATTCTTCTTATTTTCCCATTTCTCTTTAATACGATATTTACAGTAAAAAGTAACAGACAATCAAAGAAAAAATTCAAGAAAAAAACTAGGTCCAAATATACTTTCATCTTTGCTTCACCTAGTTCTATTTTAAAATTCTATGAAATCCTATTTTGTCGAAAGAAAAAAGAAAAACGCTTATTCAGCGTCTTTTTTACTAACTTCTTCTTTTCCTTTGTAGAAACCACATGCTGGACAAACTCTATGTGGACGAATCATTTCTCCACAGTTTGGACATTTGGTTGTTCCAACCGCTGTCAATGCATTGTGACTTCTTCTCATTCTTTTTCTTGTTTTTGATACTTTTCTGAATGGTACTGCCATGTTATCACTCCTCTCCCCACATATTCGCTAATTCACTAAAAGGATTATTTGTATCTTTTTCTTCCTCTTCTGTTACTAATTTCCAACCGTCCCCTTGATACTTAGTAAAATCTGTAACCTCTGTTTGTTTCAAAGGAACTTCCAATACAATATTTTGCCACAAAATGTCCGTAATATCAAGAACTTTTTCATTATTTTCTGGCATTTTCTCTAAAAATTCCTCAAATTCAAATGAAAACGGATAGTTAATGCATTCTAAACTAATAGCATCCTCTAGTTGCATTCTACCGGACAAAGTACCGATTAATACAACTTTTTCTTGTTCAAGGTGGCATTCTCCTTTTACTGTTACTGGCTCAATTCCTTTAATTTCTGAATTTACTAAATAATCGTTTGGAAAAGAAATCATTTCTTCAAAGAACAATTCCTTTTTTTCAAAGTTTAGTAATTCCGTTAAATCAATCTTCATAGAACCATCACCGCTTATTCATTATACAGTATATCTTGTATTTTTTCAATCCTTTTTTGTCTTCCGGCATCTTGATTGGATTTTGCTAAGTTTTTTAAGCTAGATTCTACATAATAACGGAACATAGGAGTATAAAAGATAGAAAACTTAGATAAATGAAAAATAGGCGTGATAGTAAGATTATTCCTAGTAGCATTTCCAACAACTATTCTATAAAGATTTGTGCGTTCAAATAAAGAGGAACAAACCATAGGAACAGAAAAACCAATAGGAACTTGATTAGCAAAAGAATTATAAATTTCCTCCGCTGTATCGCAACGGATTACATTACAAGATTTATAGTCTAGTTCCTCTTCCTCTGTTAGAATAGGATCAATTAATATTCCATCAATTGAACCTTCCTGAATTCGTTTATCAACTTCTTCTAGTAAAGTTTTCTCTTGATAATAATAATTTAATTCTGGCGTCCATCCACCAACAGAACATAAATTTTCCCCTCTTAAAAATTCAAATTCTAAATCAAAAGGGACTTGTTGCTCTCTCTGATACTCCCTCCAATATTCCTGAAGCTTTCTACTATCCTCACACCAAATCTGTCCACTAGGATGCCAATCTTTTTCAGCTGTTCTTTGTATTACTAATATTTTCATATTCCCCACTCCATTTCATCTATAATAACACAAAATGACATATTTTTCCATCATTTTATTTTTAACTTTCAATCATTAATATATAATTAAAGCCAAAACTGAATCATATAATAGATTTTATAAAATAGTGTGGGTGCTGTTTCTTTTAAAGAATAACTGATATCCATAAATAATAAGAAAAAATTATATATTAATGATACTACTACTATGAGATATAAAATTTTATTTAGGATTTTTATCTTTTCTTTTTCATTTCTAAAGAATTCAAAAATATTTAATAAAATAATACTTGTACTGAGTGCTAGAGGCCACTGGAAATCCAACATATACCTTGGCAGTATTCCCGCCATATTGGTATCAGCTATGATAATTAATACACTAGAAACACTAAACCACATTACCAAGTTGTATAATTTTTTATCCTTAAAAATATTTTTAAATTTAAAGAATAAAAGTCCAACAATCAATAATGGGGTCATAGATAATATTCCACCATACATACCCTCGTAGATTGTAATCCCTATATAATTGGTATGTAAGGGTAGGATTTCAACAAATGGAAATATATTACTAAATCTTGGAATTGAAATAAGAAAATAATAAAGTCCTAATCCAATTCTTTCTAAATGAAATCCTCTTTTTGTCATATCATTCGTTGTAAGATTATAATTTGCTCCAAAATCTAAGACAGAGCCAAAACGTGCATAGTTATACCACATACAAAAAATAGCAATCACAATATAAGGAATGAGAAAAGTAAACAATTCCTTGATTCCTTCCTTTGTGAAAAATCTTTTTTCCATTATAAAATCTTTAAATATAAAAATAGCACTAAACGAAGTGAGTAACAACTGTGGTCTACACCCTGCCACCAAAGCCATAGAAAAGGAACCTAACAGTAAGTATTTTTTATTGAGCTTTTTACTATCCTTTATACTACGTAGCCAACAATTAATTCCCAATAAGCTGAACATAACTCCAAATAAGATTGGAATGGAATAAAAGTCAGGTCTTTTCGCGGCATATAATAAAATAAAATGATTTCCTAATAGGAAAAATAATAAGATTAAACATAAACTACCGATGCTTATATTCTTAGTATATTGATTGATAATATGTTTCATTAATAGTAAAAAACATGCTGTAATAAGAGTAAGTACAAGCCATACTACAATCGTATTTGGCAAATGATGACCTGTCACTAGATAAAATGGTAAGTAAGTAAACAACACAGGTACGATACCAAAATACACATAATACTTTCCATTGTGGTAAGCAACATCCCATAAATATGACTTTTTACTATTTTCTAGTGCTTTCTCTCTTGCTTTTTTATTGTAAGGATTCTTGATGTCTTTGATTTCCTTAATTGGTTCTTCCTCTAAATAAAGTTTCCCTTTCGTAATTGATTCTGCTAACATTGGATACTCATTCACAGTAACAGCATGATCAAAATGAAGCATAAAACATAATCCCTTCCTAAATGTAGGATTCATATTTGTTAATATAAATGTTCCAATACTAATTCCCAAAAAGAAAAAAATTAAAATTCGATTTACTTTTTTAGGATGATCTTTTACCTTTTCTTTATATAATGGAATTCTTGGACGTAAAAGATAAAAAAAAGAGGAAGCAGTGATTAAAAGAAGAATTCTTAAAATAGAAATTTCTACAGGTATCACTGGGTTTAGAATGATTTTATTTACAGTAAAAGTATTTCCCTTATAAAGTCCTAAAAACAGAAAATCACTATCATAAGTATTGTAGATAGTTTTATAATAACTTTTTTTAATTCCTCGATAATGATCTGTTAAATTCAGTAATTGATGTGACTTACTCTCTTTATCATAGGCATACACTCTCCATGTTGTCATTCTGTCATTTTTATTTTCTACATCTAAATAGATACTATTTAAATTGATATCTTTCATAGGAATTTGAATCCCTTTTTGGTTTACTTTATTAACTACTTTTTCTATTATTTTATAATCATTTATTTCCCTTGATTGATTACCTAATGTTATATAATGCTGATAAGAGAAAACAAAACATTCTAATCCAAGAATAATGACTACAATTTTTTCTAAATGAAATATTGTCCTATTTTTTTCATTCTTTCTTCTATAAACAAGTGAAATGACACATTCTATAAAAATAATAATAATAGAAAAAAGAACGCCCTCCTCTACCAAACTTTTTTGAATCGTAGATAAATTCATTAAATAAAAAAGAAGATTTCCGATTATAAAACTTGTAAAAAGTCTAATTCCTATTTTCCTACTGATCTTTTCTTCTTTCCAATAAAAACAATCACTTAAAATAAATAACAGATTTAAAAACAAAAATATGAAAAAAAACACCATAAAATTCCCTCACCAAAAAACTACATAATTCTCTTCTTATTTTCTAGTTTATCAAAAAGGGCCTGATTCGTCTAGGAAATTCTCTATCGATTTTATTCTTCTTCATGATATAATAAAGAAAATTTTAAAAGGAGGAGTTATTTTGGCTAACATTGGAATTATCGCAGAATATAATCCATTTCATTATGGACACCTGTATCATTTAAAACAAATTCGATTACTAGAACCAAACTGTATGATTATCGCTGTGATTACTACTAGCTTTACGCAACGTGGTACTCCTAGTTATTTGGATAAATATACAAAAACAAAGCTTTGCCTTGACTATGGAATTGATTTAGTAGTAGAACTTCCTTTTCCCTTTGCTACTCAAGGAGCAGATTTCTTTGCCAAAGGAGCCATCCAAATCTTAAATGCTCTAGGCGTCGATAAAATCTACTTTGGAAGTGAAAGTAATGATGTTCAGAAATTAATAACCCTTGCTCAAATGACCTTTAGTGAGGAATATCAAAACAAGGTAGCGCTTTATTTAAAGGAAGGAGAAAACTACCCAACTGCTTTAAACAAAGCCTTTAATAGTCAAGATATCATTACCACTCCAAATGATCTTTTAGGTCTTTCCTATATTAAAGAAATCATTCGTCAAAAAAGTAAAATCATTCCAAAAACGATTCAAAGAACGAATTCTTTTCATGAGAAAGAAATAACTGGAGAAATCAGTAGTGCGACTAGTATTCGTCAAGCAATTAAGGACCATCGAGATTTTTCTGGAACTGTTCCTAACTCTATCTATGAATTATTAAAAGAAAAAGATAGCTTGGAAGAAGCCTATTTTGCTTTTTTTAAATATAAGATTCTTTCTTCAGATGACCTCTCTATTTATCAAACAGTCGATGAGGGAATTGAGAATCGAATTCAAAAAGTAATCAAAAAAGCTAATAATTTTGAAGATTTTATTCAAGAAATCAAGACCAAACGCTATACATATAATCGTTTAAAAAGAATGTGCTGTCATATCTTATGTGACTTTACAAAAGAGAAAGCAAAAAAATTTACTGATATTGAATATATTCGGATTCTAGGATTTAGTGCAAATGGACAGAAATATTTGAATAAAATAAAAAAAGAAATATCGATTCCTATTGTAACAACATTATCAAAGAAAAAGTTTGACATGCTAGAATATGAAAAAATGGTTTCTTCTATTTATTTTTTAGGTTTTCCTCCCCAAACGCAACAAATATTAGAAAATTTAGAATATGCCATGTTTCCCATTCAAAAAGAAAAATAGGAGTTCCCTAAGATCTCCTATTTTTAGTTTTATTCTTTTATTAAAAATTAGTGTCATTTGGCACATAATTACTTGATGAAATCTTTTTTTGTTTCTTCTCAGATACCTGAAAAAGAGAATTATGAGAAGACAATTTTCTTCGGATATCTTCAAGCATTTCTTGAGAATCTACCAAACAATTTTTTCGAATTCCATTCCTGACTTCCTCATCAAACCGAGCAAGAAATTCTTGTTTGGCTTTTTGTATTCGAGAGGTAGTTAAAAATGAGAAGATTGGACAATTCTCAGGATATTCCATTTTATATTCTATTTCTCTAAAGTTCGCTATCAATTGAAAATGAGCATTTAAAAAATAGTAGTCATCACTATCTGGAATCATTCGAGAGAATAATTTGGAAGTTTCGAATAATGTACAGTATTTTCCTAATTCATACCTTTCTAGAGTTAATTCATCCATCCCAATTGATCGATACCTAGAAGTCTGTAAATTTTTATGTTCCCATTCTTCATATTCATCCCTACATATTTCCTGATATAATTGATCCCATAACTCTAAGAAACCTTGTAAAAAATCTTGATATTGTTCTACATACTGAGCACCTAAATGAAGAAAAATTTTCCTTTTAATAGAATCCCAACATTTTTCGATAGGCATTCTAGATTCTTGTTTCTGTAATGCTTCTAAAGTAGCCCATAGAGATCCTTTTCTTAATTCTTCATCCCATTTTGCATCTATTTGTCTTCGAAGTTTTTCTGCTTCCCACTGCGCATCTCTATTTTTTCGATCTGCCTCTTCTCTTTCTTCTTGTTCTTTCCTTTTGTAATAGTCGCATAACACAGAATAAGCCCTATCAATACGTGACCACTTTTCTCTAGTTAGATTACCAGCGAGATATTCTTGGCAACTAATTTGATACTTTCTATCATACTCCTCTTTACTCGCTGTCACAGGAAGATCAAACAACTCAAAATCAAAGCCAATTCTTCTATATAACTCCTCCATATAAATTTGTTCTTTACTTTTCCCATTTCCCAATTCTAAACTTTCCATAAATTCCCCTCTTATCAACTTTAAATTTACTATATATTATAATAAAGAATCAATGTTTGTCAATTTTTTATCTCTAAGAGAAGATATATTTATTTGAATAATTCAAAAATTTTTTCTCGTTCTTCTTTTAAATTTTGATTTTCTGTATCATCGTATAAATAACCAAAGCGGAATAAGGAAAAACCTTGATATTTCGGTATTTTTCTACTCGCTTCAATTTCTCTTTTGATAATATCAGTATGATTCTGCCATTCAGCACTACCACTTTTTGCATATTGATCTAACAATCCCGATTTATAAAGAGCCAAAGCTGGTAGTAAGACTACATCATTTTGAATTAAATCATTCCACTCTTCTAAAGTTCTTTCAAAAGGCTTCACTTCATTTTCAAATCCATAATAAATTTGTGGCATAATATAATCAATATAACCATCTTCTTTTAACCATGTTTTAACATCCGCATAGTTTCTTTGATAATTATTATCGATATTTCCTTCAGGACTAATCCCAAAAACAAGTCCTTCTTTCTTTTTTACCGTTTCATAGACACGTCTAATTAGTTGATTCACCTGCGCTAAATGAAATTCCTGTTTTGTCATGGTCATTTGATATTCCTGATATTCCTCCTGATCGATTGTGTCATCTGGATAAAAATAGTCGTCAAAATGAATTCCATCAATTGAATAGTTGTCTATCAGTTCTTCAATTCCTTGAATGATTAAATCCTGAACCTCGATAGAAGCTGGATTATAATAAATTCCCTGATTTTCTATTACCTTCACTTTATTAGTCCCAAGCCATCCATATGCTGGATTTTTTAAGCTGAGAGATTGGACATCAGTATTATTTCGAACTCGATAAGGGTTAATCCAAGCATGAACCTCAATTTCTCTTTTATGTGCCTCTTCAATAAAATAAGCAAGAAAATCAAAGGGATATTCACTATTTTCGATTCCGGTCAATGTTTTTGACATGGGATAAATTTTTGATGGGTAAATAGCATCCGAAAAGGAACGAACCTGAAGCAAAATCATATTAAAATTCTTTTCTTTTAAAAAAGTAACAATTTCACGAATTTTGGTTTTTGCTTCCTCCTCTCCTACTCCTTGAAAATACTTTTCGATCTCCATATAAGAGAAAAAGACCGCTCTTTTTTCTTCAGGAGAAGTCCTTTCTTCATTAGGAAGTTCCACTTTACAAAGTGTACTAAAAAAGGTAGTAAGTCCTAAGACTACTACCAATAAACCAGCTGTTATCATATTTTTCTTTTTTTTCATAGAAATCACCTATTCTATTTGTATGTACAAGCTGTTAAAATTATGATTCTTTTGGCTCTACATAAACAACACTAGCGTTATCAAAATCTATTTTTTTATAAATCTCTTCCAACCCTTTTCGGTTCATAGATCGATACAAATCGATCTTATTAGGAATAATTTCTCCGTAACTGATAATATCATCTAAAAGATTATCAAGTGTTAAAGCAATATTATCAACCATAACTACCTCAGAAGATATCCATACTTTTTTTAGTCGTTCTATCTCTTCTTCCGTAATATTTCCTGTTTTGAGTTCTTTCTTGATTTCTTCGACTAATTTTTTTGCGTCTTTACTATCTGCATAAAAATTAATGATTAAATAATCTCCTACAAAATCTCTTTCATTGTAGAATGATGTCATCAATTTTTCTTTCTTCATACGCTCTCGAAATCTAGAAGATAATCCAAATAATATATTTAAAATCATTCCAACGTAAAGATTAAAACGGTATCTGTCTTTAATTCCCTTGACTGGGATCTTCATTCCATAAGCTACCTTTGGGTTTACAATTGGGAATTTAAAACTGTATTCTTTTCTAGCAACTTCTACTGGTTCCTTCGCTTTTTTCTCTTTAATTGTATAATTAGTAATTGCTGCATTGAGAGCTTTATTATTCTGAATTGTTTCTAAAGCTTCCTCTTTATTAAAAGAACCGCTAACTAATAATATCATATTACTTGGTTGATAATAAGCAGTATAAGTCTTATATAGCAAATCTTTCGTAATTCCACTAATGGATTCTACCGTTCCTGCAATATCAATTCTAGTAGAATCTTTTTGAAAGATAGACTTTCTTAGTTCTTCATCTAAAATCCAATCGATTTCATCATCATACTGTTTAATTTCTTCCGCGATAATCCCCTTTTCTTTTTCTACATTTTCTTCTGTAAAATAAGGACTATGAACATAGGTTAGTAAATAATCCAAGTTCTCTTTAAAGTTATTACTTCCTTCGAAATAATACCTTGTAATTTTATAACTAGTGGAAGCATTAGAGTTCGTTCCAGATTTAGAAGCAAAAGTGAATGGATCTACGCCATCTTCTTGTTCAAACATTTTATGCTCTAAAAAGTGAGCAATTCCATCAGGAACAGTAATATACTCTTTTTCATCAATTGGACAAAACGTAGTATTGGTAGAACCAAATTTAGTCACATAATGCATTGTATAATTGGTCTTGTTTTTATAAGGAATAAAGTAAACTTCTAGACCATTTTCTAGTTTTTCAAAGAAAACACTTTGATCTAATCCACTTAACTTAATTTCCTTCATCTTCCATCTCTCCTTCCAAAAGGAAAACGGTATCTATTTTTACTTTTTTAGCTATCTTCATGATATCTTCTTTTGTAACTTTTAAAATTTCCTTTTTCCTTTCTTCAATATCCCCTAAGTTTAGTAAATCCCTTGCTAAATAAGTCTCAATAATTGCACTTTCATTATCTTCAATTTCCTTTAAGAAAGTAACATAATTATTTTTAGCAATCTCCATATCTTCTTCTGTAAATGACCCTTCTTCTACTTCTTTCATTAATTTCTTTACTAATTTCATAGTAGCGTTGAAATTTTCCTTTGAAATTCCCGCCCGAATAATCATCAAATGATCTAGTTTGTTTAAAGAAGAATAAATATAATAAGCAAGAGAATGCTTTTCACGAATGATTCTAAAAAATTTTGACTCACTTCCATTACCAAGCAAAAAATTATAAATGGTTAAAACATAATTTCTTTCAAATTCATTTAACTTATCAATTTTGCAACCAATAGATAACTTAGATTGAGCTCCTTCCGTACTCTCTTTTTCCGTTTTAATTTTCTTTGGTAATTTTTCATGAAAAATAATTTGAGACTCTTTGGGACGTTTAAAAGTTTCAAACTTCATATATTTTTTAATAATTTCTATCATTTCTTGTTCATCGAAATTTCCTATGATATAAATGTCAACCAAACTATGATTCAACACCTTTTGATAATAATCCATCAGTGTAGAACGGTTAATTTTTTCTAAATCTTCCATATATCCATGTTCATGAAAAGAATAAGGCTCATTTTCTCCTAAATTTTCTAGCATACGAACAGCCGAATAAAGGGTTGGGTCCTCCTTTAGACCTTGAATTGCATTTTCCATGGCACTATATAAAAAGTGAAAGGCCTCTTCGAAAGTCTCATCATCTTCAAAATTTGGATTGAAAAGGATATCTGATAGAAGGGCAATGGATTGCTCAATCATACCCTTTTCTGTATATTTTTCTGAAAGTATAGATAGATAGAAACTCATCATATTATAATTTCCAGCACGATAAGTCTTTGTATAAATATTAGCAGCATATAAATCTTGTGCCTTTAAAACAAGTTCTCTTTTTGTTTTATAAGTAGCTGTAGAATAAGTTAAAAAGTTAGTTAAAAAATTTCTTAATGTAATTTCTTCTTTTACGATCTTATCTCTAAGACAAACTCTTGTAAGAATTGTTTTAAAACGGTCTGTTGGAATCAAATGTAATTGATAAGATCCCATATCTAATTTCTTATAGTTCAAATGTCTCACCTCTTTTATAGTATGTTCTTAAATTCTATTTTATAAACAAGAATCTAGTGCAAGTATCATCATTTCTTTAAAACCTTGCTCTCTCATTTGAGAAGTAGTCTCTTCTCCCGTTTCAAAATTATTAGAAATTGTAAGTAAACAAGCCGCATTTTTTCCTAAAATTTTGGCATTATGAAACAAAGCAAAAGATTCCATCTCTACTATTTTTAAATCATATTTCTCTACCAATTTACTTGAAATATCATTATAAAAAACATCACTAGAATAAATATTTTGTTTGTTTACTTTCATATTTTTTTCTAATGCAGTCTCAAAAATTTTTTGATTTAATTTTTCTGAAGCCTCGATATAGTCCCCTTGAAATCCATTCTGGACCAAAGCAAAACTACTATCTGAATAAGATTTTTGAGTCAATACAATGTCTAAAACTTCAATTTCTTTACTATAACTACCAGCAGTCCCAACACGAATAATATTTTCTACTCCATAGTATTTAAATAACTCATAGGAATAAATTCCAATACTTGGCATTCCCATTCCAGAAGCAAACACTGTGATTGGTGTTCCATGATAAGTTCCTGTATACCCAAGGCAGTTTCTAACTGTATTGACACAAACAACATCCTCCAAAAAATTTTCAGCAATATACTTTGCGCGTAATGGATCCCCTGGCATAATAACATTTTTAGCAATTTGTGATTGCTCACTTTCAATATGTGCAGTTGGCGTATTTGACATAGCATTTCCCCCTTCGTTATCATTATGTCTTCTCTACTTTTTATTATACTTGATTTTTGAGTCTTCTTCCATAAAAAAAAGAGAATTCTTAATTTTTCTGTAGAAATAAAATAAAATTGAGAAAAATAAAATCTTAATCGATTGATAAATTCGTATACGTTATGACGATTTTTAACCTTATATCTATAACGTTTTTAGACGGATTGCCTGTTTACTAAGACAACCAAATCTTTCAAAATCAATTTACAATTAGTTAACACAAAATAAATGAAAATTCTAAAAAACAGATTATAATTCTAGTTTAAATTATAATCTGTTTGATTGATTCGATACTTTAATTTAGTACTTACCATAATCGTCTCAAGAATTTTATTAATCCATTGAAGTTCCTCTTCTGTTTCGATGGAAATTAATTTTCCATTTTCTAAAATAGAAGACCAACAGTTAATACTACCATCTGAGTCTTTTGAATAATCAGTATAAGTAACATATTTCTTTTTTGTACTTCTTGACTCAAAAGTAAAGAGAATATCTAATTCTTTACTCTTGCCACTAGTATTAGAAATTGTCAATTTTTCACTCATTCTACTTCCTCCTATACTCTCTATTATCATATACAGCTGCCGTAGCGTTATCATGACCAGCAACAACTTTTCCATAATGATTGATATCTTCTCCTTGCTTTCGAACAGCATCTTGATTGACTGCCTCTTGCACTAGTAAATTGGCAATTTTTGAGGAAGAAGTGTTTTGAGCAATCACTCGAATTCGATCGGTAGCTAACGCATCAGTCACGCCATCACTAAATAAAAGTAATTTATCATAAGAATGATTAGAAATACTATAAAATTGCGGTTCTCCTACATTTTCCATTCCCATACAACGCAAAATTACACTACCATTTCTTGCGAATCGTAAATCATCTAAGATAGATTGTTCTATTTCGCCTTTTTGCTTTCTAAATAAATAAGCCATAGATTCATCCTCAGTAATTAAAGTAATATCACTTTCATTTACCACATATGCCCTAGAATCTCCAATATTAGAAATGAGAGTATCCTCTTTGGTAACAACAGCTGTCACTAGAGTCGCTCCACTGCAGAGTCTTTCCTGATTAAATGTGCTGTAAATTTCTTGACTGATTTCTTGAATTTTATCATTGAGCTTCTCAGCTACTAGGGTAGAATCATAATAAAAATGCTTTGGGAGAGAAGAAAACCATTCACTAAGCTTCTTAACAGTATAATTACTTGCCTTTTCTCCATACTCTACTCCACCCATTCCATCGGAAACTGCTAAAAATTTAAATTCTGGTAATTCAGGATGAGACATAATTAAAACAGAATCCTCTTGATTCGTTCGAATCTTTCCAATATCTTGTGCCGCAGATAAGTTTCCATCTATTAAGTAACTAGTTCTTTGATTTTTTAATTGGGTCCCATCTAAAATATCTAAAATACAAGAATTAATCGTTTTATAATTGATTTTAATCTTATCAATTTCTTTTGCTTCCTCTATATCGGAAAATACTTTATTTAATAGAATGGATTGTTCCTGGGTCAAATTATCAGGAATCATATCCATTTGGTATAAATACTTTACAGCTATATCAATCGCCTGAATTAGTTTTTCACTATGGGTTCTAAAATAAAGGGAGGCATTGATTTCAGGATGCTTCATGATTTGAATTAAATCCCAGCTCTCCTCTTCAAATTCATTCTTATCGTTTTTTTCTTTGATCAAGTAATAAAAATGGACAACACTTTCCAAAGTAAGTGCTAAAAAACTATCAGAAGAAATTCCTTCTACTTTATTTCTGGCATCGTTTTCTCTAGTAAAGGATTGAAGATTCACACCCTCCATAATACTTCCGTAAAACCAACGCTTTAAATCTTTAGGTGTTAAAGGATGATTTTGTATCGTTTCAGTGATTGCTTCCACAAAGACATCTTGCTTAATCATAAACTTCCTCCTAACCACTTTTTAACAATTCTTGATTTACTAACTGCTTATAAGCTTCTACTCCTGGTTGATTAAATGGATTTACTTCTAGCAAGTAACCACCAATTGCGGCAGATAGTTGAAAAAAATAGAGAAGTTTTCCAATTTCATAAGGCGTTAATTCTTCTAATGTAATAATAATGCTTGGTAATGCTACCTGCTTATGAGCAATTGCTACTTGATTTAGCACCAAATGATTCAGTTCATTCATGGTAATTTTATATTCTTTTAGTGGAATATCTTCTGTTTTTTCCACTTGAATAACCGTTTCAAAAACAATTGGTCTTCCTTCTTGAAGGTACTGACCGATGGAATGAAGATTGGTGGTATTCGGGTTAATAATAGGAAGAATACCCTTCCCTTCTTTTCCCTGAGTTTCAGCCAAAATCTGTTGTATCCAAGACGCAAGAGAAGAAAGTTTTTCTTCGTAAAAAGTAATCGCTTCTACGACTCGCCCTGATTCTTCCAGATGTTTTCGTACTAATGCATATTGCATACTATCATCAAAACAATTTCTTTCAGACTTGGCACCTTCTAATAATTGATGAATATCAATTCCAGAAACTGCAATCGGAAGAAGACCAACTGGGGTAAAAACTGAATAACGGCCGCCAATCTGTTCTGGGATAGGAAGTATTGTCAAGTTCTCTTGAATCGCTAAATCTCTTAGTTTTCCCTGATGAGGACTCGTAGTAATGATCACTCGTTCTTGATAGTCTTGAAAATTTTCTTTCATGTATTGATAAATTTTCTGATAAGTAATCGAAGGTTCCAAGGTACCTCCTGACTTTGAAATCATATTAACACAAACTTTTTTTCCCTTCATATACTCTAATAGATGTACCAAGTAACTGGCTGATAATTGGTATCCAGCGAATAGAATTTCTGGCTTTTCCTCTGAAAAGTAAGGACGGATTCCATCAATTACAGCCTTACTTCCTAAATAAGATCCACCAATTCCAATCACCAGAAACAACTCGCAAGAAGAACGAATTTTCTTAGAAAGTTCTTCGATTTGAATTAGAGTTTCTTGAGAAACACAAGTACCAATATCTAGCCAATCCAACATGGCTTCTTTTTTCTCAAGTCTCTCCTTAATTTCCGCCAATTTTTCTCGTTCTTCTAAGGAAATAGGGAGAGATTCCTTTGCATAATTAAAATTTAATCTCATATCAATACGACCTCAATTTCTATATTTTTAAATACTTGCCATAAATACTTCAAAGGATAGTCCTGCTACAGTATTCCCTTGTTTCATATTTAAATCTACTTGTGCTAATTTCTGTAAATACTCAAGAAGCATTCCTTCACTATACTTATAAGAAGCTTCTCTTGCCAGTTTCACAGGATAAGGATGAACACTTAGCTTTTTACCGATTTCTTGGTCACTAGAACCATCTTTTGCTAAAATCTTTACTTGATAAATCAAACGAATTTTGTTTGCTAATTTACTTAAAACACTACTAGCCTGTTCTCCATGCAATAACAAATTCTGATACATCGCAAAAGAATCTTTTTTATTCCCATTTAAAATAGAATCTACTAAAGAAAATATATTATCTTCGATATTTCTAGATACAACCTCCTTGATATCAGAAATTGTAATTTCTTTTTCTTCCCACTTATAAGTTTTTAGTTTTTCAAGCTCTTGTAGCACTCTTTCATTATGATTCCCACAGTAACCAATTAAAAAATCAAGTGTCTTTTTATCTATCTTATAGTCATCAATTTTATCTTTTAAAATATCATTTAAAGGAATTTCTTTCTCTAATACGGTTGCCTTTTCCAGTAATGTAGATACAATTTTTTTTCTCTTATCAATACTTTCCGTTACTAAAATCAAAATATTTTCTGGATTTGGATTTGAAAGATATTTTTCTAATACTTTTAAATTGTGATCTACTTCTGATTTTCCTTTTTCGGCTGAAAGAAACATCGCTTGATAGGCAACAATTCCTTTTCGCTTAGAAAATAAAGGAATGGTATCTAAATCCTCTATTACCTGTTCAATCGGTGTTTCTGCCAAATCATAATCGATTCTTTCATATTCTTTCATGGAAAAGAGGATGTTCTCAATTTGAACATCCTGAGTAGCCTTATCTGAAGATACAATTACATATAGATTTTTCATTGTAATTGTTCCCTTACCTTATCAAAAATTTCAGGAATATGTTCAACTGTTTTTCCACCACCCTGAGCGAAGGTTTTACTTCCTCCTCCATTTCCAGAAGAAAGTTGGCTTGCCATTTTTACAATTTCCCCTGCATTTAATTCGATGTTACTACGCGCGATAAAGTTGACATTTTCTCCTCGACAGTTTGCAAAAAGAATAAATCCTTCTCCCATTTTGTTTAATAAATCGTCAATAATATTCTTTAGAATTGTATTATCCTGATCTTTTAACTGCATTAAAAGGACCTTTGTATTTCCAATTTTCTCAATCTTTTCTTCATAAACTGATGTGTCTTTTAGTGCTTGCGCTTGCTTTTCTTGTTGATATTTTTTTTCTAATTCTTTTACTTCTACCTGTGTATATTCTAATTCATTTCGCTCAGAGACAAGATCTTTATAGCTGATGGGTTCTTTGTTATCAATTTGAATATCAAAGTCTAAATAAATTCCTTCTGCTTTTGCTTTACTAATAATATTTCTAGCTTTCATTAATAATTTAATTTTTTCGTCGTTATAAGGTTTGATGACCTCCATCATCTTATCTTCTATTTTATTATTGGTAACAGCCTCAATTCGGTAAACATTGCTTCCTTTCGATTCTACGTTGAAAATAGAAATCCTTTCAATCTCAGAGGTATTCTTAATATGAGTACCTCCACATAATTCTTTTGAATCACCAATCGTAACAACACGTACTTTATCTTTATATTTTTCTCCAAACAATGCCATCGCACCTGTTTTTTTCGCATCCTCTAAAGACATAATTTCTGTTTTAGAATCAATATTCTGCTGAATGTATTCATTTAGAAATTCTTCCGTTTCAATTACCTTATCATCCAAAATTTTTCCAGTATAAGTAAAGTCGAATCTTAGAGAATCTTCATCTACCTTACTTCCCGCTTGATGAATGGTATCACTAATTACTTTTTGAAGCGCATACTGAAGTAAATGAACAGAAGAATGGTTGGCTTCAATCTCATGGCGACGAACTTCATCTACTGTTCCTTTTAAAGTGTCTCCAAGTTGCATTTTCCCATCTAAGATTTTTACTTTGTGAAGATTCTGGCCATTTGGTGCTTTCATTACACTAAGAATTCTCGCTTTTACATTGCCGTTAGTTAACATTCCGGTATCGCTGACCTGTCCTCCGCTTTCTGCGTAAAAACAAGTCTTATCTAAAATAACATATCCTTCTTTTTCTAAGACATCCACCTGTTTTTCTTTGTGGAATAATCCAATTACTTTTCCTTTTGAAGTATAGGTGTTATAAAGAAATTCGCTTGGTGTTTCAAAAGAAAGTAATGCTTTATTTTGAATATTCATATTCGCTTCTTGTTTTCTTGAAGATTTAGCAAGTTCCTTTTGTTCTCTCATACATTGATCGAATTCTTCCCGAGAAGTGGTAAATCCTTTTTCTTCTAGGTATTCTAAAGTAAGTTCATAAGGAAATCCATACGTATCATACAATTTGAAAACTTCGACACCAGAAATTGTTTTTTTGTTTGATTTTTCCATTAATTCTAAAAGTCTACGCTCTCCAGAAGCCAAAGTTTTATGGAATAGTTGTTCTTCCTCATAGACTAAGGTTTCTACGTCTCCTTGCGTATTTCTAAGTTCTGGATAAGATTCTTCCATAATTTGAATTACAGTATGAACCAATTTGTACATAAAAGGTTCTTCAAGCCCTAGTTTTTTTCCCATTCGAACACTTCTTCTTAAAAGTCTTCTCAGTACATACCCACGTCCTACATTTTCAAAAATTGCTCCATCTGATAAAGCGACAGTAATGGTACGAATGTGATCAGCAATAATTTTAAAAGAAGCTTCTCCATTATATAGAACACCACTAAGCTCTTCTATTTTTTTAATAATAGGAGAAAACAAGTCCGTATCGAAGTTAGAATCTACCCCTTGAAAGATGCAAGCCCAACGCTCTAGACCAGCTCCAGTATCAATATTTTTACTTGGTAATTCCTTATACTTTTCTCTAGGAACTCCCTCTTTCGAATTGAATTGACTAAATACATTATTCCAAATTTCTACATAACGATCCTGATCTTCATCATGTCTAAATTTTTCTAAGGCATCTTTCTTTGGATCATATTTTTCTCCACGATCAAAGAAGATTTCAGAATCTGGTCCACAAGGTCCTTCCCCAATTTCCCAAAAATTTCCATCAAGTCTTACAATATGATCTGGTAAAACTCCCAAACTTAACCATTTCTCATAAGCGGTAGTATCATCTGTATAAACCGTAAAATAGAGTTTATCTTTTGGAATATTAAACCACTCTTTACTAGTTAAAAGTTCAAAGGCATATTCGATTGCTTCTTCTTTAAAATAGTCACCAATCGAGAAGTTCCCCATCATTTCGAAGAATGTTTGATGTCTTGCGGTCATTCCCACGTTTTCGATATCATTGGTACGAATACATTTTTGAACATTGACAATCCGACGATTTTCTGGAACTTCACTTCCATCAAAATATTTTTTTAGTGGTGCCACTCCCGCATTAATCCAAAGCAAACTCTTATCATCTTTTGGAATTAAAGGTGCACTTTCTACTCTTTTATGTCCCTTCTGTTCAAAAAATTCATACCACATATTTCTAATCTCTGTACTACTCATTCTCTTCATTCTTCTCTACCTCACTTACTATTTTCATTACATCTTCTTTTAATTTCGAAATCGTTTCATTCATGATTTCATAATCAAATTTTTTATATCCACAAAGAGCAACCTCTGTATAGTGAACTTGTTCCTCTTTCTTTAATTCACTTTGATAACCTATTCTTTCAATATTGATACTTACTGCTTCAGGAAATCGTTCTTTTAAAGTTTCAATTTCTAATGGCAATCTGACATCTGTTACTAGAAAAACATCAAAATATGACTCTAATATCTTTATGTTTTCTGTTAGACGATCAATAAAGTAAAGTGGCATTCCTAGTTGCTCACGAATTAATTCCGTTCCCATCTTCTGTAGTTTTTCTCTAGGCTTCGTTTCTTCCTTCCCGTCCCAACCAAAATAATCCTGTAACAACCATTTTAAAGGTCTCATTAGTTGGATAAAACACACTCTTTTTCCTTTTTTTTCATATTCCTCTTGAATAAATTTACTCAAGGTATCTTTTCCATTTCTCGCACGTCCACTAATCAAATATAATTTCATATCGATTCTCCTTTAATGTAAATTAAAAGACCTAAACAGGAGCGAAATTTGTCGCGGTACCATCCTCATTAGATCTTTTTTTTGATAACGGACTTCAATCCGGATTTTCTCACTCCAAAGTAGCTTCCTATTAGTTTCTTTGTTAAGTTTCACCAGCCCTTAACTCTCTAAGAAAGAACATCTAATAGTACTCCTCTTCTTCCTCGTTTTTTTACTTGTATGTTTATTTTTGAAACCATATTAAGTATATCAAAATAAAAGAGAGTTTTCAATACTTGAAACCATCTTTTATTGCTTTCTTAATTACTAAATCTCTCTCTTAATGAATATTTCTCGTCAAAGAATAAAATAATTGTTTTAGCAATCGAAATAACTGGTGTTGCTAAAATCATACCGATAATACCAAAGAAGTTTCCAAACACTAGCAATCCAATCATAATGGTTACCGGATGTAACTTCATTGTTTTTCCCATAACCAAAGGCTGTAAGAAATAGCTTTCTAAAACCTGAGCAATTACAACAGCAATTAAAGAACAAATTCCTGTCATTGGATCCATTGAAAATCCAACTAGAACAGCAGGTATTCCACCAATATATGGTCCAACATAAGGAATAATATTCGTAACAGCACAGAACAATCCAAATACCATAGGTGCTTTTAGTCCAGCAATTCCTAAGGCAACAGATTGGAAAACGAAAAGAATTAACATAATGCGAAGTGTTCCAGCTACATAGCTACGCAAATTACCATTTAATTGATCTACTAACTCTCTTGTATCTTCCCGATACTTTTTAGGAATAAAAGTTAATAGATGTTCTTTTACATTTCCAAAATCAAAGAGCATATAGAATCCTACCAGTAATCCAATTAGGAAGTTTAATCCTCCTTGTAAAATACTACTAATAATTCCCATAATTTGGGAAGGTAGACCAACAGTAAAGGAGTTTCCTACCTTATTAATCGCTTCATAGATTTTTTCTTGAACATCAGCAAAGTCATTACCAGTCGATTTGCTTAAACTTTCAAAAATTCCATCCGCCCAATCTTTTACTTCATTAAAGAAAGCAGGTGCAGAGGCAATTAAATCATTCAACTGATCACCAACCATAGGGATCATAATATATAAAAGTAAAGCAATAACTGCGATAAATACTACATAAATAAAGACAATTCCTAAAGGACGATTTACTTTTTTTCTTTCTAAAGACTTTACTACTGGATCAAATAACCAAGCAATGACAAGTCCAATAAAAAATGGAGATATAATTTTTAGTATTCTTCCAATAATTGGAAATATTTTTAATTCTGCCATTAATTTGATACTGATATACGCTAGAGTTACAATTCCTAAGAAAAGAATGATTTTTAACAAAGTTACTCCAACACGAATTCCTTCATTTAATTTTTTATAGTCCAATTCGTCATCTTTTTTCTTTATAAACATATTTCTCACCTATCCGTTACTTTCAATTATACCATAGTTTATTCCTTTTACCATAAAAAAGAGAAAGATTTCTAGTAATTTTAACTTTATTTAAAAAATAAACAAAAAAGAAAACACATAAAATTTTGCCAAATTAAAACACTATTCGTGCTTTAATTCATAATATCTTGTATATTGGTATTCCGCTACATCACCATGATAGGCATTATAATTATCACATTTGATTCGATTAAATTGAACCTCACATTGATCATATGCTTTATACCATCCTTGATAAAATTCTCCCTCTTTTCCAGTAATCGTTATGAGATTGCCATTTAAACTATACTGATGAAGACTTGCCATATTCGCATACATTTCATCATTAAAGGTTAAGTCAAAACAATCAGTTGGTTCATATTCATCACAGGAACGAATTGTATATTCATTGTCTATATGATACTCCAAAACTCCATTTTCTTTGAAAACAATACTATATCCATGTTCGTCATCTACTTGATAGTATCTTTCATTATATTTAAGCTCTGGTAGAATATCCTGTGGAACATCTTTTAATTCCTCTTGATTCAATATTGTTACATCTAAATTATATTTTTCACTTTTAAAATATTCTTTATTGTTCCAAGTAGTCCAGACATAAATTGTAGTAAACTCGATGCCACTCTCCCCTACTTTATCCCCATATAATTCAATAGCATCCATCAAATCCATATTCTTAAAATCAGTATCTTTAAAAATCTCCTGAGCCTTATCATTTTCTAGTTTATAATCAGTCACAGTAACAGTATCATCTTCCACTTTAAAATTAAACCAAACTAATGGATTGATTTTAAGGTACAGTTCACTAGAGGATGGTTTTTCTTCTTTTTCATGTTCTTTTATTTTCTCTTTATCTGATGGAACCATCATCAAAATCGCTACTATCCCAACACATAAAACTGCTAATATGATAATCAGATACCCTGTTTTCTTCATAACATTTTCTCCTCAATCATTGTTAGATTGATTATATCATACCAAAATCTGATATACAATTCCTATATGAGATAATCAAATGAAATCAAGAAGTCTAAATCATTCTAAAGAAAAAAGAGATTACTCTCTTTTTTACATCATATTTTCAATACTTTTTTCTACGTCTTTTGTCATTTTTTTCATGTTCTTTTTCATATCTTTTTTCATATCATTTGCGCATTCAGGGCAACACTTTTTATAGATGCACCAAGCACCATATCCAGCTACTGCAAGCCCTATTGCTACTCCTCCGATGATACTTCCCTTTTTCAATATTATCACCTCTTTATTAAAAATATGATCAGTATATTTCTATACCATTTCTATTATGAGGTTTATTTAATTTTTTTATACACCAATGTTTTCAATAATCATATTTTTTAGACTTGTTTTTCTAACATCTGATTCATTATTAGCAATAGCAATTTCTAAAGCTTCAATTTCTCCAATTAGATATAACTTTTTTTTGCATCGAGTAACTGCAGTATAAATCAATTTTCGATAAAGCATTTTCCCATATCCCTTGACAATAGGAAGAACAACAACATCAAATTCACTTCCTTGGCTTTTATGAATACTAATCGCATAAGCATGTTTAAATTTATTGAAATTTGCACTGGTATAACGAACTAGATTACCATCAAAGTCAATGGTAATAATCTTTTTAGTACCATTATCAATCGATTCTATGTAACCAATATCTCCATTAAAAACATTTTCATCTGGCATGTTCGTAAGTTGAATCACTTTATCCTTTTCTCGAAATAAAATACCATTAATAAGGATCTCTTTTTTACTTCTTGACTTGGGATTAAAAACTTCTTGTAAACTTACATTTAAAAGATCAATCCCATTCATTGTTTTATACATCGGTGCTAGCACTTGAAAAGAATGATCTTTTTTCTTATAGAGAGAAGAAACTTCTAAAACTTCTTGTTTTAAGTTGTTACTAGGAACAGGAATAAAAGTTAAGTCTTCTTGCTGATTAAAAATTGTTTGATCTAGACAATCTTCATTAATTTGATAAGCAAGGGAAATAATATTGGAATTTTCTTTTTGACGATATAATTCATGAAGAGAAACGACATTGATTTTCTCACTTTCAATCATATCTTTTAATAATTGTCCAGTTCCAACACTTGGTAATTGATTATAGTCTCCTACTAAAATAATCTTGGTATCGTACCTAAGTCCCTTTAATAGGTTATCAAAAAGAAGTGTATCAACCATACTAAACTCATCAATGATTACAATTTTAGCATCACTTTTGCAAAATTCATTGATTGCAAATTTATTATTCTCTTTATTCCATTTTAAAAAGCGATGAATTGTAAGCGCTGGAAGCAAGGTAGATTCACTAATTCTCTTACTCGCACGTCCTGTTGGTGCTAAAAGTGCAATTTCTTTTACTAAACCTTCATGGGATAAATGATGCATTTCCTTATATAATTCACAAATTGCTTGAATAATTGTTGTTTTTCCAGTTCCAGGTCCACCAGTTACAATAAGCAAATTTTTAATAAAAGAATTCCGAATCGCTTCTAATTGTTGTTGATTATAGACACATTGGAATGTCTTTCCTACCTCTTCTAAGTGCTTATCCAATTTCTTATCATAATCATCCTTCTTCCGCATTAAATAACCACATCGACTCGCAATATGAGATTCTGCTTCATAAAGTTTTTTAAGATAATACTTTTCTTCCTGCTTTACTACTTTAATTTCTTTTAAAAGCGTTTCCAGTGCTTCTTCAAAATCATTTTGTCCGATTGGATTTCCTAAAGCGCGAACACTATAACTGAATATTTCTTCCTTTTCTAAGTAACTATGACCATATAGATTACATACTTCTTCCATAGTATAAAGAATAGATGCCATAATTCTTCTTGGATCATCTCTTTTAGAAACAGACTGCTTTAAAAAGATAATATCAACTTTCTTAAAAGTGATTTCTTCAATATCTTCCATTAAGCGATAAATATTCTCCTCAATAACCTGAATCGTTTGAACTTTATATTTATTATAAATAATTAAACTGTCTTTCGTCGAAAATCCAAGTTCATTTAATTCTAATACTGTTTTATAACTGGCCTCATACTCAATGAGTGTACTATGAAGCGTTGTAATCTGTTTTTTTGTAATAGAAGGGACTAAAAGTAAATTACTAGGATTTTCCAAAATAATAGTAAGTGTATCTTTTCCTAAACAATCTACAATATTTTGGGCAGTTTTATCTCCAATTCCTTTGAACAAACCACTACTTAAAAATTCTACAATAGAATCCTTTTCTTCTGGAAGTACTCGTTCATATCTTTCTACTTGAAATTGTTCTCCATATTTTTCATGCTCTACAAGCTTTCCATAAAAAATATAGGTATCTTCTTCATTTAACTCATGAAAATATCCAGTAAAAGGAATGGTATGATTCAAATAAAATTCTAACTCTTCTCCTTCAATTTCTTTTACTTTGAATAATCCTACAATATACCCCTTTTCTGTACGGTAAATTGTTCTTTTGAAATTTCCTTTGATAGATGCCACATTCTCACCTCCTATTCCCATAAAGAAAGACACCTTAGAATTTCTAAAGTGTCTATACTGTGATACTAGAGATTATGCTTCTAAGTTTTTTTGTACCAGAAGTTGCAATGCAAAGTCAACTTCTTCATTGTTATCTAGCCCTATTAAAATAGTTTCTGTATCCTTTTTTAATTGTTTTCTAATACAAAGATCATCTTCATCTTTAATATTTGAAAAATATACATATGTACCATCATTATAAGGAATGGTATCAATTACTGCATATGTCTCATTATCTTCTAATTCTCTTATACTATTATTTATCATACCGCTCTACCTCTATTCTGATACAATTCAGCTTGACTTTCTCCCTCACCAATTGTTTCTGCCAGTTCCTTTTCTTCACCAATGATTGGTTCATCATCAAAAATGCTTTCTGGTTTTAATGGAGGTCGTGAAATTGCAATCTGTGCTGTTTGGGAAAGATCTGGGAGACTACTTTTTGGTTCTTCTAATTCTACCTCATCTAATTCTGTTAAAGGAAACTTGTCTTCTCCAAAACGATCCGTTCTTATAATATTGTCCTTTTTTTCAAAAGCAGGTTCGCCAACAAAGTTTTCTTGATTGAATGTTACAGTGTCATTTAAAGAATTTTTTACTTTTTGAACAACTGATTTTCGAGATTTCTCTACAAATTTTGCCAAAGTAGGATTTTTTCCAACATAAAGTTCTCCTGCTACCACTTGTCTCTTGCTACCATCTTGAACACTTTTTTGATATACAGATGCTAACTCCAAAGAAGGACCTTGTCCTCTAATCTGTTGAATCTTACTCTCCAATTGATCCACTAATTCCTGTATCTTTGAAAAATCGTGAGGAGTATTTACTGAATTTTCCATCTCTGGCACAGTATTTTCTACTACTTCGTCAACAGTTGTAACTTGAACATTTTCATCACTTATTCCATTTTGATTATTCATACTATCACCTTATTATCATTATAGAAGAACTCTCATCTTTTGTCAACAAATTATCAGTAATCAACCCCGTCTTTTCTATTAGAATGAACCATTTTTGACCATTTCATTCATACAAGATTCCTTCACTTTACCTAAACAATATGGATACTTCACATCAGAAATTTCTACAAAAATCAAATCTCCTTGATGATATTCACCCAAAACTTTTACTAGTAGAAAATTACTTGTATGACCAACACTACATCCATCCATAGATCTTTCAATTAAGACTTCTACCTCCTGCCCTATGAATTGATTCATATAGGATTCTTCTAATTGATTTGAAAGTTCTGTTAATTTCTTTACTCTTTCTTTTTTTACTTTTGCATCCACTTGATTTGGGAATTTAGAAGCTGCAGTTCCTGTCCTCACAGAATATGGAAAAACATGAATTTTAGAAAAGCCGATTTCCTGACAAAAATGATAACTTTCTAAGAATAGTTCTTCTGTCTCTCCTGGAAATCCAACAATTACATCAGTTGAAATGGAGATATCTGGTCGAATATTTCTAATTTGTCTTATTTTTTCTAAGTATTCTTCCTTCTTATATTTACGGTTCATTGCCTTCATAATTTCAGCACTCCCCGATTGAAGTGGAATATGCAAATGATTCGCAATAATTGGATTTTCTAACAGTTTTAATACATCTTGATCTAATTCTGTTGCCTCTATGGAAGAAACACGAAGTCGATGAAGATTCGGAATTTTTAGTATTTTTTTTAACAAGGAAGCAAAATTTGTCTCTAGATCAACGCCATAGTTCCCGGTATGAATTCCCGTTAAGACAATTTCTTGATAACCATGATTTACTAACGAATGAATCTCTTTTAATACTAAATTAGGACTTTTACTTCTACACTTTCCTCGAACGAAAGGAATAATACAATAGGTGCAAAAATTCTCACATCCATCCTGTATTTTGACAAAAGCCCTCGTTCTTCCCTCAAAAGATTGAATCTCCATATTCTCAAACTCAGTACCCAAATCTGGATAAAGATTCCTAATTTCAGTCCTAGTTTCAAAATACTTTTCTACTAAAGATACAATTTTACTCTTGTCTTTGTTCCCAATTAAAATATCTACTCCCTCAATTTGAATATCTTTATTAGCCTCAATAAAACATCCCATCGCTACTACACAAGCATCTTTATTTCTTCTAATTGCTTGATGAATCATTTTTCTACTTTTTTGATCCGATGTATTCGTTACAGAACAAGTATTAATAATATAAATATCACATGCTTCTGTAAAAGGAACAATCTCATAGCCCTTTTCTTGAAATAGACTAATTACATATTCACTTTCATAGGCATTCACCTTACATCCTAGTGTATAAACTCCGACCTTCATCTTATTTCACCCCAAAACTTGTACTATTATATCATAACTCTGTTAGCTTTTCATCTAGAATAGAATATAAATAAATGTTTGTCTTCTTTTTTGTTACCGACTCAATATAAGACTGATACCCCTCTAATTGTTTTCTATAATTTTCATCTGTTATCTTTTTTAATTTATAATCAACAATATCAATATGATCCTCATATACAAGCATCAAATCAATAATTCCATGATATTCTTTTCCTTCTTTATTTTCTATAAATTCATATTCTTTATAAATTGTCGCTTCTTCTCTTCTTGAAAGCAAAGGAAGATCAAGAAAAGTTTTTATTTTAGAGGCTAACCACGAATCAATAGAATCAAAATTTGGGTGATTAAAATCTAAATATTCTAACACCCTATGAACTTCTTTTCCAAATTCTATACTTTTAACTTGCTCTTTACTAAGGATCTCATGTACTGATTTAGAAAATTTTTCTTTTGTTTTGATTTCTTGTGGAATTTCAATTTCAGAAACAGAAATTATTTCACTACTTGGTGAGATTACCTCTTCTAAATTCTTACTATTTCTTTTTTTATAATCTTGTGACATAGGAACTTTTGTTAAATCAATTTCCTTTCTATACTCTATCACCTGTTCATAGATACTTTTTAGGAATTCCAAAAAAGAATGATAAGAAAGTCGTCTATTATCCTCTACCTTTCCATCTTCTATTGTACTTTCCTCTTCTTTTAAATCTGCGATAAGAATCATCTTTTCTTTACATCTTGTTAAGGCAACATAGAAAAGACGAATTTTTTCACTAATTTCATCTGAATAGAATTTTTCTTTGAATAAACTCTTATAAATAGTATCTCCATAACCATCCTTAAAGTAAGGAGTAATAATTCCATAAGTATTATCAAAAAGAATCTTTTCTTTTAAATCACCTACATTAAAAGTAGAAGAAAGCCCTGTATAATAACAAATTGGATATTCTAGCCCCTTTGATTTATGAATAGTCATAATCTTCACTCGATTTCCAAAACCACTATTCGCAGGAATCTTAATTTCTCTTCCACTCTCAATCGTATTTTTTAAATAAAGAGAAAACTCTTCTAACGTATATCCCAGTTTTTTTAAATTGGAAGATGTTTCAATAATATATTCTAAGTTATTAGTTGAAAGTTCAACATTCCCTACTCGAATCAATTTTGTATAAAATCCAAATTCATCAATTAATTGTATCAAAAAATTTTCAATATCTAATGTTTTAATTTTTGAAAAAAATGGTTCTAAATGATGATACAATTCAGTATCAAAATATTTCTTTTCTTTTAATATAGTAAAAAGTTCTTGATCGCTCATCTCAAATAAATAACTACGACCAATACTTAAAAAAGCATATTGAAAGGCAGTATCAAATTCTTTTTTCGATGCTTTTAAAACCAGTTCAATTAAATTATTAATGAGATAAATCTCAATCTGATTCATAATGTTTTCATCTTTTAATATGGTTAAAGGAATTTTTTCATATTCAAAAATCTTCTTATATAATTCAAATTTACTACTGCGATCCATTAAAATTACAAAATCTTGATAAGTAATATCTCTTAATACTTTTTTATCTTTATCGAATACCTGATAATGACTTTCCACTTTTTCTTTGATATCTTGGCAAACCAAGAAAGCTTCCACTTCATCCCTTGTAAACTCACTATCTTTTGAATATGTATAATCATAAATTTCTGTTTGATAATTTTGATTCGTCTTTCCTTCTTTGATGTAAGCTTCGTTTCCGAAAATCATTCGATGACTCGAAGAATAATCAGCTCCACCAAAATTGTCATCCATAATCAGATCAAAAATATGATTAATGTCATGTAATACTTCTTCTCTACTACGGAAATTTTTAACTAAATCAATTTTATAACCACCATCTTGACGTGCATAACGATCGTACTTTTCTTTGAAAATATAAGGATTGGCATTTCTAAACCGATAAATCGATTGCTTGACATCCCCTACCATATAGACATTATTCTTCTCAATTAATCTGATAAACTCTTCCTGTAAATCACTGGTATCTTGATATTCATCAATCATAATTTCCTCGAAAGAATCTTGGAGTTCTTTTCGAATCTCTGGATACTCTTTTACAATTTGAATTGCCATTTTACTAATATCAACAAACTCAAAAACATCATGATCCCGCTTATAGTTTAAAACTTTCTGGTCTAATCGGAAAATAATTTCAATCATTGCTTCCACATAATCTCTAGTAGAAAGAATCGTTTCTATCATTTCCTCTCTATCTTTATAAATACATTTTTCTCGTAAAGATTCTAGTACTTTATTAATGCTTTCTTTACTTTTTTTCACTGTTTCAGAAGAGCCTCTAGGAAGCGATGGTAATTTACGATCTAGAGATTTTTTAAAGTCATCATAGGTGTTACTTTCAAGAAGTGGCGCTAGACTTTCCCAAAATTTTTGATAATAATCCCCTGTAACTTCTAAGCGAATTTTATCTAGCTCTGAACTTAAACGATTCCTTTCTTTCTTTAAAAAATTTACGTACTGTTCAATATCTTTTTCAATAGTTCCTTCTTGAAACTTAGTAAAATAAGAATTTAAATAATCCTGTTTATCATACTTCATATCTAGTTTTTCATTAATCTTTAAAATAGAATCTTTTAACTCCTGGTCATCTTTCATACAAAAATCATGAATTAAATGGTTAAAGTTAGAATCATTTTCTCTATAAAATTCTTCGAAAATTTGATCTAAAAATTCTTTCTTAATCAAGGAAATAACACTTTCATCAATAATACTTACCTGTTTTGAAATATTTAAAACCGAATGATATCGTTTCACAACTGATAAGGCAAAAGAATCAAATGTAGTAATATAAGCTTTTTCTATTTTTTCTACTTGTTCTTCTAACCCATTTTCTTTGATTTTGTCTCGAATTCGAATCATCATTTCATAAGCAGCTGCCTTGGTGAAGGTTAAAATTAATAATCGATCGATATCAATTCCATCTTTCACCTTTCTTAAAGCTCTTTCCGATAAGACTGCGGTTTTCCCACTTCCTGCTCCAGCACTTACAATAATATTCGTTCCCTCTTTATCAATTGCTTCCTGTTGTTCCTTTGTCCAATTAGGCATCTTTCTCACCTCCTAGGAAATCTAGGTTTTTATATTCCTTTAAAAATAGAATATCTTCTTCCTTTCTAAAGCAAATATCTTTATATCGGCAAAATTCACAACCAACCAAGTCTTTTCCTATTTTCTTAGGATTGATTTGAAAGTTTGCCTTCCTTATTTTTTGATCTGCCTCTATTATTTTTTCGTGAACAATATCTTCCAATCTTTGGAATTTCTCTTCACTTAAAACCTTAGAGTATTGATAAAATCCATTTTGACCTTTCTTTAACCCCTTAATGACACTACTATCCTGATAAGAATCATCAAACTTTTCTAGCCATTCTTCTTTATCAATAGAATAACCAACTAACTTTAAACTATTTTCTTTTTCTGTCTGATAATCCTTCTTTCCTTGTCTTTTTATCTCTTTATTGATAATTCTCTGTAGATAAATTCCTACTACTTTTGGAGAAGAAAACTTACCACTTCGATTGACAAGATACAAATAGATTGGAAGTTGCATCCCAATTCCATAAATTACATTGTTTAAATTATCTGGTAATGTTCCTGTCTTATAATCAATAATCGCAAGATAAGTATTTGACCCGTCTTCCAATACCATAATTTTATCAGCAATCCCCATGAATGTTGTTTCGATATTATCTTCTTTGGAAATTGGAAGATAAAATTTTTCTTCGTGTAATTCAGTTTGAAAGAATGTATGCTCCTTTTGTTTTCTTAATACTTCAATATCAAATAAAAGCTCTTCCTTGAGTTTATCCAAAAGAACTCTTTCTCGAACTTGAAAATGATACTTTTCTACTTCTTGTTCAAAAAAGGAAGAAAAATCAAAATCAGGTTCTAAAGAATGTTCCAAAACATGATGAAAAATACTACCTATTTCTGTAAAAAAGGTACTTTCAAAGGGATCTATTTTTAAAATATTAGATAAGTAATAACGGAACCCGCACTTATAAAAATTGTTAATACTAGAATAAGATAATAATAATTTATGATTTAAATAAGAATGAAAAGTATCTGTATTAATTCCACTAAATTGATTATCATAAGTCATATAAGGTAAAGAAGGATAAGTATGGTATAACGTTTCCAGATTTTTTTCTATCACCCCATACTTATTTAATCTGTCTAAATATCTAGCTAGCAACACTTGATTATAAAGATTGGAATCCTGATAACTAGACTCTCCCTCTCTTTCTTCTAACTGCATTTCTTCTATCAATAAAGATTGGTTCCAACTGCTAAAGGCACTTTTTTCTTTGTATGTAATTACTAGTTGTGGTATCCAGGAAAGAATATTTTTCCAGTGTTCTTTCTCCAGTTTATTCTTCTGAGTACTTGTGAAAAGCCCCAATTCCGTTTTTTCCTGATCTGATAAAAAATCATCATTCTGATATACTCTTGGAATATTTTCTTTATTAAAACCAAGTAAGAAATAATAATAATTTGAATCAATCTCTTCTAAAGAAACACACTCTACTCGATTTTCTAAATGCTCCCTAGATAAAGAAATCTTTTTAAAATCATTTTCTAAAAACTCTTTTAGTTCTATCGGTTTTCCTGAATACCACGCATATTCATTGAGTGCCGATATAACAGGATTAATTTCTAATTCTTTTGAAAACTCTAATTCTATTTTCTTTTGTAGCTCTTCTAAATCCTCTACTTCCTCTAAATATTTTAAAGTTCTTCTACCAAGAACTGTTTCTGATAGTTTTGTATCTTGTTCCGTTTCAATTGGAATATGTAGTAAAGAAAAAATTCTACGAATAGGATTTCGATATTCCTCTGATAATGAAAGAATTTTAATTTGATTAATGGAAACGCCTGATTGAATTTTTTTTAAAATTTCTCCTCCCACAAAACCAACCTCTTCTTCGATATCATGGAACTTATAAACGACTGGTTTCTTTTTTTCTAAAAAGGAAGGATTGATAATTTTAGACTGCAATTCACTAAAAATTCTTTGATAAAAAGGATCTAAATCATATCCATAAACAATAATAGAAACAGTTTTTAAATAAGAATGGAAGAAAGGATTCATTTCTAGAAAATTTTCTTTTTCTAGCTCAGTTAAAAGTTCTTTTAAATAAGTTAGATTTTTACTCTGATAATTTTCTTTTATTAAAAATGGAAAACAACGAACTTCTTCTTCTAAAATGGATATTTTTTTTTGTTCCTTCTTTTTTAAATAAAAATAAGCCTCTTTTTTTACTTTAAAAAAATAATTTTCAAGAAATTCTTCTAATGTCATAAATTTTACGGGAACTAAAGTCCTACAATTAGATAATTTCTTTAATAATTGCTTTTTTCTTTGATTACTTGTAACAAAAAGCGTTGGCGTTGTAATTTGATCTAAAATTTCCATGATTATCACCTACTTTCATTATACCATTCTAAATTCTAATTCGTCCAAAAGTTCCTAATTTTTTAGAAAAAAAAGTTTCCATCTCTGGAAACTTAAGTGATTCTTATTGAATTTCTTCAATTTTTAGGAAGTTGGTATGTGCTTCTGTTGGGAAACCACCAATAATCGTAATTGCATCTCCCTTTTGTAAGTTCATTACTTCTTTAGCTGCCTCGATTCCTGCAGCTACAATTTCATCAGTCGTATGATATAAAGGAACCAATTTTGTATAAACACCCCATTTAAGTGCAAGGCTACGCGCTACCTTTTCATCTGTTACTGTCGCAACAATCATAGAATTTGGTCTAAGAGAAGAAATATCTAGTGCAGTTTGTCCCGTTAAAGTTGATACCACAACTGCCTTCATATCCAAACTAGTTGTTGCTTTGACTGCACACTCAGCAATCGTATTATGAATCTCTGTTCCCTTTAATTTATAGTCACTAAGATTATATTTCGTAATCTTTTCTGCATTTTCACAAATAGAAGTCATCATTTGAATAGTTTCTACTGGATATTGTCCCATTGTAGTCTCATCACTTGTCATAATCGCATCACATCCTGCCAAAACAGCATTAGCAACATCAGTAACCTCTGCATTAGTTGGACGAATGCTTGTTTTCATACTATACATCATTTGAGTTGCCATAATGACACCTTTTCCATTCGCATGACAACAATCAATCATCATTTGTTGATATAAAGGTAAATTTTCAACCCCAGTTTCAATTCCTAAGTCTCCACGTGCCACCATAATATAGTCTGATGCCTCTACAATTTCTTGTAAATTATCCATCGCATATTGTGTTTCAACTTTGGAAATGATTGGCATATTTGGTTTACCATATTCCTTACATAAATCTCTCACTTGTTTAATATCATCTGCACTATTTACAAAAGAAATTGCTAAATAGTCCCCGTCCATGTCACAAGCATATTTAATGTCTTCTTTATCTTTATCTGATACATAAGGAACGTCTAATTTGATTCCTGGAATACATACACCTCGTCTACTTTTAATGGTTCCAGAATTTTTAATCTCACAAGTAACTCCATCCTTTTCTTTTGAAACGACTACTAGTTTATAGAATCCATCATCTACAAGAATTGACATTCCAACTTCTACATCTTTTAAAACGCCCTTATAGTTTAATGAAATTCTCTCACTTGTTCCAATAACATCTTCTTCTACAATTCGAATCGTCTTTCCTTCGACAAGTTCAATCTTATCATCTTCGAAATTACAAGTTCTTAAATCTGGTCCCTTTGTATCGTAAAGAATCGCAAGATTGGCACCTAATTCACGTCTTGCTCTTTCTACCAAACTTTCATCTAGTTTTCTTTCTTCGATTGTCGCATGAGAAAAATTAATACGAGCGACATTCATACCAGCCTCTACTAAACCTTTAAATTTTTCCCAAGTTTGAGTCATAGGCCCAATACTACAAATAATCTTTGTCTTTTTCATTTTTTCACTCCTTTATAAACACGGTTTACATCGTATCATAAAATCATCTTTTTTACAATAAATTAAGAAAAAAAATTGCAATTCAATGTAAATGCAAATAAAAAGACAAATTATCTAATAATTATTAAACAATATGCCTAATATTTCTATTTTTTCTTTTGACACTTTGGACAATAATATGTACCTCTTCCACCAATTTGAACTTTTAAAATAATCTCCCCGCAATTTGGACAGGGCTCTCCCTTTTTCCCATGAACTTTTAATTGTTGTTGAAAGAGTCCATGAACCCCTTCTTCAGAGGTGTAACTTCGAATCGTGGTACCTCCTGCTTCAATTGCTTCATTTAATACTTCCCTTGCATAGAAGATAATATCGTTCCGATTCTTTTTTGTTAATCGGTTGGCAGGAAGTAAAGGAGAAATCTGAGATAAAAATAAAATTTCATCTGCATAAATATTTCCAATTCCTGTGATAATAGACTGATCTAATAAAGAGCTTTTAATAGGAAGAGATTTATTCTGGTAATGTTCTTTTAAATAGGCATCTGTTAGATTAGAATCCCAAAACTCTAATCCAAGTTCTGAAAATGGTTTATGACTCGGTGCCTCTTCTTTAGAAATGAAAACCATTTTTCCAAATTTACGAACATCATGGTATCGGAGTTGTTCTCCATTATCTAAAGTAAAAATAACATGTTCATGCTTTTCACGAACATCCTTAGGAGTACGATAAAAGAATTTTCCTTCCATTCTAAGATGTACTAATAAATAGTCTTGTCCTAAATCAAATACAATCCACTTTCCTCTGGTTGTTATGTCAACTACTTTCTTATTTTTAATATTTTCTTTAAATTCTTGTACTGTAGGATATGCAATAATATTATCATGGAAAATCTCTACATTTTTGAATTCTCTTCCAACTAAATGATCTTTTAACTTTCTAGCAACTGTCATTACTTCTGGTTTTTCTGGCATATCACTAACACTCCTTATTCTTAAATATGATAGACTTTTTCTTGATTTTCTTTAGAACCCTGTACTTGAACAATTTCTACTTGACCTGTTGTATTTCCCCCAACATCCTGATATTTTTCCTGGATTGCAACTTGTTCCCAAAATTCTTTTTCTTTCTTTAAAAATTCTAATCGCTCTTCTGCAGTTAGTTGGCAGAATATATCTTGATAATTAGACAAGTGATCCAATTTCTTTTTTTCAATATCTTCTGGAATCTTAGATAGTTGAATATATTTTTCTAATTCTTTTTTAACTTCTGTTTCATCAATATGAATATCAAAATCTGGATATTTTTTCTGGAAAATCTTGATAAAAATTTGTGGAATTCCTGAGGTAACAAATTTGTATATAGAAAAGATGGTGAAACCTAATCCACCCGTTACCAATCCAGACAATTCAATCCCTATTCTAATTGCAACACTTGCGCCACTTGCAACTAAAGAATCATAGATAGGTTTTATAATTAGGGCAACTCCTGTCATACCAGCAAAAAAGATCATAAAACAACTTAAACCAATTCCAACAGACCAAAAAATAGAATGATTTTCTATTGCAGCACCACTTTTAGCATCCAAAAATTCTTGATATTGTTCATAATTTTCTTCATTAATTTCTATCTTATCCATTTCAAATCACCTCACAATTCTTATATGTGATAAACTTTATTTTTATCCTCGTTAGAATCCTGTACTTGCCCAATTCCTGCTTGACCTGTTGTATCTTCTCCCTCACTCTGGTACTTCTCTTCGATTGCAACCTGTTCCCAAAATTCTTTTTCTTTCTTTAAAAATTCTAATCTCTCTTCTGTTGTCATTTTTTTAAAACGATCGTTATTAATAACTAAATGTTTTTCTTTCTTATTTTGAAGATTTGTTAGGATTTTAGATAGTTGAATATACTTTTCTAATGCCCACTCTAGTTCACTTTCCTCAATTTTTATATCTAAATTTGGATACTTTCGATGAAGTATTTTTGTTTGAATAAATTCAACTATATCAAGAGCTCTACTCATAAATAACCAAACTGAACCTACACCAAGTGATTCAATAAAAGCCCCTAGTAAGGCAGGAGCATTATGCTCAATAATTGCATCTAAAACCATTATAGTAATATTAACAATACCAAATAACCCAAGAGCTGAAAAGAGGGTAATGATAGCAACTGCTCCAATAAATGTTTTTTTATTTTTGGCCGTTACTTTATTATTTCTAATATCCAAAAATTCTTGATACATTGCATAATTTTCTTCATTAATCTCTATCTTATCCATTTCAAATCACTTCACAATTCTTATATATGATAAACTTTATTTTTATCTTCGTTAGAATCCTGTACTCGACCAATTCCTACCTGACCTGTGGTATCTTCTCCTTCATTCTGATACTTCTCTTCGATTGCGACTTGCTCCCAAAATTCTTTTTCTTGATTTAAAAAAGCAAGCTTCTCTCCTACTGTCATCTGTTTAAAAACTTCCGAGTAATTTTCTAAATGTTTTTCTTTCTGTTTTTCTAGATGATTATGATTCTCTTCGAACTCATCACATTGTGCCAATTCACTGTCTATCTCTTTCTCATTTAAATGAGCAGATTCCGTTTTTCCAATGTCAACTGATTTTTTGGATAACTGATTATATTCCTTTAACTTTTGATTTAATTCTTTTGTATTAATCTTAATATCTAGATTTGGATGTTTTTTATGAAATAATTTTTCACGAATACGACGAGTGGTAATCTTAGGAGCAAAGCACATTGTGGTAGCGGCTGCAATTATATAACATCCTACTACACAAGTATGAATGATATGCTTTTCGATAGAAAAAATAGGACCCAACTTATCACCAAACATTAAGGCAATATGCGTTACTGGAATCATACCTAAACATATAGTAATGAAACCTAGCATTAAACCAATTAGCGCCATCGTTTGGAATAAACCTGAATATTTAGCGTCTATCTCATCATTTCTAATTTGTAATAATTTTTGATATAACCCGTAGTTTTCTTCTGTGATTTCTAATTTTTCCATGTAATTTCCCTCTTTCATTTTTTGTTTCGTATTATACAACAGAAACTACTTTTTTACAAGGAAAATCTATTTAGCTTCGTACCAATCATTACCACTTTCGATATCAACTACTAAAGGAACATTTAACTGATAAGTATTTTCCATAATTCTTTTCACAATTTCAGTAACAATCTCTTTTTCTTCTAATACCACATTAAATACAAGTTCATCATGTACTTGAATTAACATTTTACTCTTTAACTCTTTGTCTTCAAATTCATTAAATATTTCAATCATTGCTTTCTTTAAAATATCGGCACTACTTCCTTGAATCGGAGTATTAAGAGCAATTCTTTCTCCCTGGCTACGAACCAAATAACTTTTATTTTTTAATTCATCAATCGTTCTTTTACGATTCATTACCGTTTTTACATACCCATCTTGGTAGGCTTTTTTCACTGTTTCATCCATATATTGCTTGATTTCTGGATAAGTATCCAAGTATCCGTTAATAAATTCCTTCGCACTAAGAATATCAATTCCTAAATCTTCAGAAAGACCAAAACTACTAATTCCATAAAGAATTCCGAAATTAACCGCCTTTGCAGTTCTTCTCATATCCTTTGTTACTTCTTCTAACGGAATATGGAAGATATCAGAAGCAGTTTTCGCATGAATATCTTTTTCTTCTTGGAACGCTTTTATCAAATTATCAACATTCGCTAAAGAAGCAAAAATACGAAGTTCAATCTGAGAATAGTCACTCGATAAAATAATACTATCTTTTTCTGGAATAAAGGCTTTTCGAATCAGTCTTCCCTCTTCTGTTCGAATTGGAATATTTTGTAGATTTGGAGAAATACTAGATAGTCTTCCAGTTCTAGTGAGTGTTTGATTAAAAATTGTATGAACTCGTCCATCTCCTAAAATCTCTCCAAGTAGTCCCGTAATATAGGTTGCTTTTAATTTTGTTAGCATTCTATAATCTAAAACCTTTGCAACAACTGGATAATCGGGTGCCAATTTATCTAAAATATCCTTACTTGTAGAATAGCTACCATTTTTCACCTTTTTAGGATACGGAATTTGTAGCTTTTCAAATAAAATAATTCCTAACTGTTTTGGAGAAGCAATATTAAACTTTTCTTTTGAAATCTCAAAAATTTCTTGTTCTAGAGAAACAATTCTTCGATCTAAATCTTCTCCCATTTTTTCAAGATAAGCACAATCTACCTGAACCCCTGTTTGTTCCATGTCTCTCAGTACATTGACAAGTGGCATCTCAATATTTTGAAATAATAAAAGAGCATCCTCATTCTTTAATTCTTTTAATAATTGATCCTTCGTTTCATAAATATATCTTGCCTTTTCTATTGTCCTTTTGGCAATTTCTTCTAATTCTGGCAACTTTTCTTTTTCTCGTTTTCCATAGGTTTCTTCATAAAAAGGAATATGGTATCCTCCAGTTCTCGCTAAATGAGCTATGTCATCTTTAATTGGATAATTGAGAAGATAGCCTGCAATCATCGTATCAAAATTACAGTTTTTAATATCTAATCCTTCCCGCTTTAAAACATACAAAAGTTTTTTTAGATCATAGGTAGATTTTTCTTCTTCTCCCAAAAATAAAGTCGGATTTTCTTTTAAAAGTTCAAAAGGAATATAATAACTAATATTTTCCCCATAGATTCCAATTCCGATTGCTGGCGCCTTATGATAATTTTCTCCTAAAACCTCTAGATATAAAGCAAATTTCTGTGGAAGATGTAAATCTTTTACTGAATCTAAAATTGTTACTTCAATTTCTTTTTCCTGATTTTGTCTTAAATCCTCCTCTTTAATATCTAATTTTTTAATTAACGAATAGAATTCTAATTCTTCTAAAAGTTTTACGTATTCCAACGCATCGATTCCACTATAGCGAATGTGCTCTAGTTCTGTATCAATAGGAACTTCTCGATAAATTGTTGCGATATCTTTACTCATGTAAGCATTTTCTTTTCCATCAATTAATTTTTCTTTTGTTTTTCCTTTAATCTCTTCAATGTGATCATACAAATTATCTAATGTTTGGTATTCACTTAACAACTGAATCGCAGTCTTTTCCCCGATTCCTTTTACTCCTGGAATGTTATCACTTGCATCTCCCATTAGGGCTTTCAGATCAATCATCCCAATTGGTTCTACCTTATAAGTCTCTTTAAATAATGCTCGATCCATACGAATAAATCCTGTTTGTTTTAATAATTTTACATCCACTTCGTCACTAATTAACTGCAATAAATCCTTATCACTACTAACAATAGTAGCGTCAAATTCAGGATTTTCTTCTACCTTTTTCGCAAATGTTCCAATAATATCATCCGCTTCATAATTATCAATTTCAAAATAGCGAATCCCCATTGCTTCACAAATTTGCTTAGCGACCGGAAACTGTTGTTTTAAATCATCTGGCGTTTCATTTCTTCCACCTTTATAATCTTTATATTTTTCATGTCGAAAAGTCTTTCCCTTATCAAAGGCAATCATCATATATTCTGGTTTCTCTTCATTAATAATCTTATTGATCATATTAATAAAACCATAGACTGCATTGGTTGGAAATCCCTTCGAATTTCTCATAATATTTCCTGTATAACTGGTCGCAAAATAACTACGAAATAGTAAGTTATTTCCATCTACTAAAATTACTTTTTTCATATTTTCACCTATCCATTCTTATTATATCATAGCCATTCTTGAGAAACCAAGAACTTTACAATAGGAATTGATGGCAAATTCAAAAGTCTGATTTAAAACATTTGTTTGACAAAGCGATATGGCTATGATAAGATGAATTTAAAAGGAGGGATCAAATGGAAAAATTAACAGAACGCCAAGAAGTCATTTTAAGGGAACTGAAGAAATTTCTAGCTTCAAAAGGATATCCACCTACCGTTCGAGAACTAGGAGAACTCGTTGGACTCTCTTCCCCAGCCACCACTCAATTTCATTTGAACAAGTTAGCTGAAAAAGGATATATTAAAAAAGATAATTCCAAAAATAGAACCATTGAACTTCTAGTTCCCAATGAGTATGCGAAAGAAAATGAAAAATCAGTAGATATTCCTCTTCTCGGAAAAGTAACAGCTGGAAACCCAATTGAAGCAATCGAAATGCCAGATGAATTTTTTACACTCCCTACAAACTTTATTTCTCAAAAAAAGGATGTATTTGCTCTTCGCGTTATGGGAGAATCTATGATTAACGTTGGAATTTACGACGGAGATATTATTATTGTAGAGAGAAAATCTACTGCCAATAATGGGGATACTGTTGTTGCGATGACAGAAGAAAATGAAGTTACTGTCAAAACTTTTTATAAGGAAGATGGATATATCCGTTTACAACCAGAAAACGATTTTATGTTACCAATTATCCTACCCAATGTAACAATTTTAGGAAAAGTAATTGGACTTTATCGGAAATTATAAAAAGAACCCTTAAAATTGGTTCTTCTAGTCATTCATGAAATAGTGTATTTAAAATAAATATGCTATTTTTTATTTTCTAAATATTTATCATTAAAAAATGGAAAACCACTTAATTTTTCTTCATTAAAATCGATGTATTTTTACTTAAATCTTTTTTTATTTCTTCTTCAAAAAATAAATATGGCCTTAATTTTAATCCAAACTCTATAAGGGAAAAATCATTTAATAGCTTCATATCTTCTTCTAAAGTTTTCTGATCAAGGATGGTTACTATTTCAAAACTAGTTATTTTTTCATATAAACTCCTCTTTATAAACAAATTACAGGTTAAGTCTATAATATAATCTACCCCATTTCCATTGTATAATAAAACGGAATGAGGTAATCTTTGATCACCTAATGTAATATAACCTGTTGCAAGTCTAGCTTCAGGAAATTTAGATAGATAAAAAAAACAATAATAATGACAATGAATTTTAACATCAGGAAGTGAATTTTTTAATTCTTCTCCCACACTTTATTTTTTTTCAATCGTTGTTCGAATAATATGACTGGTAATTAATAATCCAGCTACGCTTGGTACAAAGCTACAAGAGGCAATTGTTTTACTGTTTGTTTTGATAGGATGTTCCTTACTACAGACAACTGTTATTTTTTCTTTGATCCCACTTTTTGTTACAAAATTTCTCATTTTCTTAGCAAGTGGATCATAACTCGTTTTTCTTAAATCTGTAATTTCCAACTTACTAGGATCTAATCTATTTCCCGTTCCCATACAAGAAATGAGAGGAATCTTATGTTTCATACTATAAGTAATCAATGCTTGCTTGGTAGAAACAGTATCACAAGCATCTACAATATAATCAATTGAATATTGGTCCAAAAGAGAAATATTGTCTTCATTTAAAAAGGTATCTAGCGAAACTACTTTACATGATTTTGAAATTGATTCAATTCTATTTTGAAAAGCAGTCACCTTTTTCATTCCAATCGTCTCATCTGTTGCGATAATCTGTCGATTCTTATTACTGATACTAATCGTATCATAATCTACTAAAATGATTTCAGAAATTCCAGAACGAACCAGTGACTCTACTGTATAACCTCCTACACCACCAAGTCCAACAACCAATACACGAAGTTTTTTTACCCTTTCTAGATTTTCTGAATTTATTAGTAACTGTAATCGTTCCAGCAAGAAAATCACCTCATTTTACAACTCTTTATTTTTCAAAATAAAAAGTCCAAGAGAGCGATTAGTCGGCGATAAAACCTGCATTTTTACAGGTGGGTGTCCATACGTAATCCTTAGGATTCCTTTACCATAAGGAAAGGCATTCAACACAGACTACTGATCAAGACTCCCGTATCGTCATATTAGTCGGTTTTATATGTGACCTACTCGCATCTCTTAGACACTTTTAGTATATCATACTTTTTAAATTTTCATACCCTTTTTATAAAAAAATTCAAAATTTCTAAAAACTTGTCCTTTTTGGAAACTATTCGTACTTTCTTTCATAGATTGTACTAGGTGATAGTCATGTTTTATTCTTATAATGATATTTCTTTGTACTATGAAAAACACGGAGACCATAAAAAAACAATTGTAATTCTTCCAGGTTGGGGAGATACAAGGCCTACTTTTCAGTCGTTAGTGTCTTCTCTATCGTTAACTGCTACGGTCTATATTTTGGATTATCCAGGATTTGGGAATACGAAATTTCCAAGTCATTCGATGACAATATATAATTATGCAGATATGATTCATTCCTTTATTACAGATTTAGGCTTAGAAGATTCCGTCTTTATTGGTCATTCTTTTGGTGGACGTATTTTAATCCTTCTTAGTGGATATTACCATTATTCTTATGAAAACTTTATTTTCTTAGATAGTGCAGGAATTCGTCCAAAGCGCACCTTGAAATCTTTTTTTCGAGGGAAGTGGTATCAGTTTTTAAAAGGTATTGGGAAGTTTTTACCTAAGAAAAAAAGAACAGAATATTTAATGAATCTATTTCAGAAATTTGCATCTCCTGACTACCAAGCATTACCAGAAAATATGAGGCCAACCTTTCAAAATGTAGTCAACACTGATCTTTTTTACTATTTAAAAGATATCAAGGCACGTGTATTGCTAATCTGGGGCGAAAATGATCCTTCTACACCTCTTAGTGATGGGAAAATGATGGAAAGTGAAATTCCAAACTCTGAACTTATCGTGTTACAAAACTTAGGACATTTTCCTTATTTAGATCAGCCTGAATGGATTTATAAAATTATTATGGCACATTTAGAAGAAATTGGATTTGCAAAAGAAAAAACGGATTTCTCCGTTTCTTAGAATTTGATTCTTTCTTGAACATAGGAAATTGCTTCTTCTATTTTCAAAGTAATTTGTTCCATTGTATCACGATCACGAATAGTTACTGTTCCTTCATTTAGTGTATTGTCATCAATCGTAATACAATATGGCGTTCCTATCACATCTTGCCTACGATAACGTTTTCCAATATTTCCTGTTTCATCATAAGTTGTCATTAACTCTTTTGAAAATTTCTGATAAATTTCTGTTGCCTTTTCTCCATGATATTTTTTAAGAAGAGGAAGAATTGCTACCTTATATGGTGCAAGGAATGGATGAAAATGCATTACTTCACGAGTCGTTCCATCTTCTAACGTTTCTTCTTCATAAGCATTATCTAAAAGTGCCAATACTGCTCTATCACATCCAACCGTTGACTCGATAATATAAGGAATATATTTTTCATTCGTCTCAGGATCTAAATATTCTTGAGACGTTTTTGAGTACTCTTGATGACGTCCCAAATCATAATCTGTTCGATTGTGTGTACCATTAATTTCACCCCAACCAAAGCAGAATTGATATTCAATATCACAAGCCTCTTTCGCATAATGCGCTAACTTTTCATGATCGTGAAATCTTAATTTTTCTTCTGAAAGACCTAAGTCCATAAAATACTGTTTCGCATATTCTTTAAAGTATTGATAAAGCTCACTATCTGTCCCCTCTTTACAGAAAGTCTGGTATTCCATTTGCTCAAACTCGATGGTTCTAAAGGTAAAGTTTCCAGGTGTAATTTCATTTCGAAAGGCTTTCCCAATTTGTCCAATACTGAATGGCAATTTGGTTCTCATAGAACGATTGACATTTAAGAAGTTAACATATTCTCCCTGTGCATTTTCTGGTCGTAAATAGATTTTATTCTTACTATCTTCGGTCACTCCACGATAAGTTTCAAACATTAAATTAAATTGACGAATTCCAGTATAATCGCTTTTCCCGCACTTTGGACAAGGGATTTTATGCTCTTTAATATAGGCAATCATCTCTTCTTGTGTCATTCCATCAGCATGTGCATTTTCATCGAAATCATCAATTAAATTATCGGCGCGATGCCTCATCTTACATTCCTTACAATCGATTAAAGGGTCAGAAAAACTTGCAACATGTCCACTGGCTTCCCAAACTCTTGGATGCATTAAAATAGCGGCATCTACTTCATAAGCATTTGGTCTTTCTTGAATAAATCTCTTTCTCCAAGCATCTTTCACATTATTCTTTAGTCTAGCACCTAAAGGTCCATAGTCCCAAGTATTAGCAAGTCCTCCATAGATTTCACTTCCTTGAAAGATAAACCCATATTGTTTGCATAAATTTACTAATTTTTCCATTGTTAATTGTTTCTTTTCCATAGTTTCCTCCTAAAATCAAAAAAACTCCTAGAACGATAGGGACGAAATAAATTCCGCGGTTCCACCCTACTTATTCTAGAAGAATCTCTCTTTTTGTATTGCTCCGACTTTTCCAAGGTCATCATCACATTGACAATATTCATTTTACAATTTCTATTTTTATCTGTCAATATCAAACTCAAAAATAGATAAAGTACGACAAAATAAATACAATTGTTAATCCAATATAAATTCCGAAAAAGAATACAGCATAGATAAAATGATAGCAAACACTGGCAAATTTTTGTAACCATTTCATATCTAGCAATTTAGAATACCAGTTCTTTGACAGTAAGAATCCCGTTAGGAATAAGGAAACAATACTGATGATTGCCGTCACTTTAAGTCCTGGTGGAGTGAAAGTAAACTGAACCTCATTCTTTCCTTTTTCTAATTGAATTCCTAAGAAATTTCCAAATACTTTTTCTACTTTTATTGTTCTATTATTTACTTTTCCACGATATCCTTCATTATAAGAAACTGGGATAAACAACATTTGTTCCTTCTCTGAATCAATTTCTATAGAGATTTTATTTCTATGAAATTTAATTTTTAGTGGCACATTATTATTTTCTACAAAGGATTCATATTTTTCTAAATCCATAGTTGCGAGTGTGATGTTATCTAACTCCATACTTCCAAGTAATTCAATTTTAACATTAACTTCTTCATTTTCAAAAGTTCCCAAATTGATTACTCCATTATCATTTTCTTCCATCGCATGTTCTTTCAATAATTGATCATTAACATAAATATTAAAGCACTTAAAAATATCTTGATTAATATTATTATCTACGTCTTTTAATATTTCTAAATATAAAACTTGTTTTTTATCAATGGAAATGGTTTGTTCCATAAAGTTATAGGCATGTTCATCAATTATTTTATAAAATATTTTGTTTTCTTGCTTACTTTCCTTTATGTTATTAAATTTCCAATTACTAAAAGAAGTAAAAATCGTATCGTTTTTCCCGTCGATTGCTTGGTACATTAAATTTTGTCTTTCAAATGAATTTGATTCGTTTTGAATATCAGCATTTTGTTGAATTAAGTATCCATAAGATGGCTTTTTGATCAATTCATAAAAATTTAAGCTTCCATACTTTCCCACGAATTGATAATAAGGATTTTCTATCGTTCTATCAGAAATCAAATAACGGTTAGCCAGGATAGCATCACTAAATAAAGTACCACCTTTTGAGAATGTTTTCACCCACATAGAAGAATATCCTAACCCCTTTAAACTTTGCATATTGTTACGGTCTGTTAGAGAAGTAAAATGATCTAAGGTATGGTACTTCATCACCATCCCACTATTCATCATAAACTCAGAAGTGATATTTTTTACACGATTGTAGTTTCCCTGTTGATAGGTTTTAGAAAGCTCTAAGACATCTTCGTACTGACTCATTAGTTCTCTTTGAGTCATATCAATTCCAAAATATAAGAAACTATTGCACGTAATATGTGTCAAAGTTAATAGCCCAATACAGCAAATTCTAACCTTATTCCAAGTGCTTGTCCATCCATAAATCGCATAACTAGAAATCATAGTAAGGAACGTGGTTACCATTAAGACTAAAAGTAATCGATGATCTTTTGAAATTGTTAATTTATCTAGTACAATTTGAAAGTTATCATAATATCGATAAGTCAAACAAATAAGAATAGCACTAACAATCATAGTTAATAATATAGAGAGTACTGGCATTTTGTTTTTGTTCTCTACCTTCTTTTTCACAGAAGCATCTCTTAGGGAATATCCACGGCATGCACCAACAATTAATAAAAACATAGCAATAAACCCAAATCGATATGGGAAAAAGGCATAGGATCCAAAGTGCCAAATTTTGTTAATTGGTTCCACTACTACAGGAATTAAAACAATCAAACAAGTAGCTAGATACCAAAGGCAAAACTTAGAATCTTTCTTATGATACTTTATCAAGAATAGAATTCCTAAATAGACAATTCCACCAAACATAAAAAAAGATAATTTATCTGTTAGGGGTCCTGTTCTTGAATTTAGTAATTCTGAAATTCTAGATGTCAGACGTGAAGAAACAGAGATTTGTAGATAAGATGGTACTAAAACAAAAAGTGCCATCAATAAACTAAGAATGGTCGAAATACCAAGAGATAAAATCGCTTTTTTTCTCTCCTCCTTATCTTTATAAACTAATAAATATACATAAGCAGATAAAAGAAGGAAAATAATAACCATTACCGATACATAAAAACAACAAATCAAGGAAAAAGTCAGCAAGATAATATAAAAAGTCGGTTTTTCTAAATCTAACACCTTTTTAAATCCAATCATCAATAATGGGAATAAATACATGATATCCATCCATGGTGTAATTTGATACATGGATAAACAATATCCAGAAAAAGCATAACAAAGTGCTAGAAAAATACTTAAGGCACTTGGTAATTTTTTAAAGTAATATCTAATAAAATAAAGACAAGTAAGACTAGAAAGTAACACCTTTAAAGCAACAACAATAGAAACTGCCAAATAAATGTTTTCTCTTGGAAAAAGCAATAAAATAAACGTAATAGGACTTAAAATATAATAACAGAGAATCCCAAAAAAGTTTACTCCCCCACTCGTAGTAAAATCAATTAATAAGGAACTATTCCCTCGAAAGCTATCATAAAAGTGATAGTAAAATGCCGTAATTTGATCATGCATATCTCCCCAAATTAATGAATGATTCCCAAACGGAAAAATGCCTTTACTTATAAAAATCAAGGCAAAAATGGCAATTACTATAACTGCATTTATGATATATATCTTTTTATCCTTTTTTTTCATACTTGTACCTCTATCCTATTTTACTAATATTTTCTAGGAAACTTTTACTTTTTAAATATAAGCCAGAATATCTATCATAGTAATCATTAATGAATTCATTTAATTCTTTTAAAGATTCTTCTTTGATTTCTAACTTTGTAATTTTAGATATATCTACATAATAAAACATTCTGATTAATTTGATTGTCTTATCACTGTATAATTTTTCTCCATGGTAACAATTCTTACAGATATATCCTCCCGTTTCTGCACTAATGGTAACAATGTCAGTTTGATTACCACAAATACTGCAACAATCTAAGATAGGACGAATTCCTAGAAAATCCAAATATTTTAACTCTAAAATATTGGTAAGTGCTTGTGTATTGTATCCCTCGTTTATTTTTTCTAACGTAGAAGTTAAGAACTCGTAAACAGAATCATTTTCTGTATGCTTTAGGACTTGCTCTGTTAAATCCAGCAAATAACTTGCATAACTAATTTTAGAAATATCTTTCTGCAAATTTAAAAATGTATTTTTTAAGTCCACTCCTACTAAAGTAGAAATCCCTTGTTCTTTATAGTAAAGATGGAAGTCTCCATAAGTAAAAATGGTACTGACTCCTCGAAGCTTACTTTTAATGTTTCTGCAGCCCTTCGACATTATACTAATCATTCCATAGTCTTTTGTCAATACTTTTAGAATTTTACTTGATTCACTGTAATTCGTTTCTCCTAAAACAATACCTTCCGTCTTTACTAAATTCATCTTTTCACTTCTTCTCTTTGATTTGCTTTGATAAATTATAATAATTAATTTTTCCTGTTTCCTTAAATAAATTCCATAAAATATCTTTCATTTTCATCACCTATTATCATAGTGATTTCTTTTTTTAAATTTTATACATTTATTTTTAAATTTTTTTATTTTTGTTCCATGTCATCGATTCCTAATTCTTTTAAGTATCGTTCTCGATCTCTCCAATTATCAATCGTTTTTACAAAATTTTCTAAATAGACTGTTTTACCAAAGTATTCTTCTAAATCTTTCCTTGCTTCCATCCCAATTTGTTTTAACATACTTCCGTTTTTCCCAATAATGATTTTTTTCAAACTATCTCTATCTACGATAATCACTGCGTTAATAATTACTTTTCCTTTGCCATATTCTATTTTTTCTACAGAACAAGTAACCGCATGAGGAACTTCCTCTTTTGTTAAACGGAGTACTTTCTCTCGAATAATTTCACTTACATAAAAATCAGTTGAAATATTGGTAAATGTATCATCCTCAAAAATTTTTCCTTCATTGGGAAGATATTTTTTTATCGTAGTTAAAAGTTCTTCTACATTATCATTTTTCAATGCTGAGATTGGGAAAATGTCTGAGAAATTATATAAATCTTTATACTCGTTAATTTTTTCTAACAGTTTATCTTTTTTTATCGCATCAACTTTATTTAATACTAATATAATAGGAATTTCTTCTTCCTTGATTCTTTCTAAAATAAACCGATCTCCTTTTCCAAAGCCTGTACTGACATCGACTAGAAATAAGATTAAATCGACATTATCAGTACTAGAGTAAGCTTTTTTATTTAGGATATTTCCTAGTTTATTCATCGGTTTATGAATTCCCGGAGTATCTACAAAAATAATTTGACTATCATCATCCTGATAAACTCCTTGAATAATATTCCGCGTTGTTCCTGCCTTATCTGAAGTAATCGCTAGTTTAGTTTCTAAGAGACTATTTAGCAAGGTACTTTTTCCAACATTTGGACGACCTACAATACTGACAAATCCACTCTTCATGCTAAATCCTCCTCTTGAAACGGATGACTACATAATTCCTCTAAATGAAATATTTCAGTATTACCATCATCTGTATAACTAATAATCTCTAAATCAGGTTTTGCATATTCTAAAAGTGCCTGTCTGCAAATAAAACATGGTGTAATATTGTTTTTACTTCTACTATAGATATGAATACGGACAAAGTCTTCCTTTTGATATCCCATAGCAAGTGCTTGAAATAAGGCATTTCTCTCTGCACATATTCCAGCAGCAGGAGAAGACGTCTCTACATTTACTCCTTGAAACGTAGTCCCATCTTGGCACTCTAAAATGCAACTTACAGGAAAGGAATAATACTTACTTTGCGAATGGTTTGATAACTCTTTTAATTTCTCTAACATAATTCCTCCTATAACACCGCAAGTATCTTAGGAACAAAAATAATTCCTAGTACTGCAACAAACATAATGATAAATAAGAAAACAGCTCCTGATACGGTATCTTTTGCGATTTTGGCCAAATGATCTTCCTTGGTAGTAACTAAATCTGTAAGTGCTTCCACTGATGTATTTAACATCTCGCTTGCCATTAATCCACCAGTACTAATGACAATAGCCAACAATTCTGGAATGGAAACAGGAAATGCGAGACAAAGTCCTAAAATAATAAGAATAAAAATCATGATAACAAATAAGTTTTTTTCTCTTTCAATCGCATAGACAATTCCATCAATCGCATGATGAAAACCTTTTCTGTATCGTTCAAAAACACTACCAGTATCTTTTTTTCTTTTCTTTTCCATAATTATCCTCTCTTAATCCCAAATTCATTTAAAATTTCTTCTTGCTTTTCAAACATTACTTCTTCTTCCTCTTTTTCCATGTGATCATATCCTAGTAAATGAAGGAAGCCATGAATTGCGAGAAAACAAAGTTCTCTTAAAAAACTATGTCCATATTCGATAGCTTGTCCATGTGCCTTTTCAATGCAAATGTAAACATCTCCTAACAGTCTCCTGTCAAGCTCAATTGTTTTGTTATCTTCTAACGCAAAACTAATGACATCGGTTACTCGGTCCACTCCACGGTAATTTTTGTTGATTTCGTGAATCGTTTCCTGATCTACAAAAATAATATTAAATTCTGCATTTTGAACCTTTTCTTTTTGACAAGCAAATCCTAAGAGTTTTTCTAATATCTTTGTTTCTTCCTCTAAATTTTCTTCTGTTTCATTAAATATTTTGTATTGATTCTCCATTATATAATCACCATCCATAAGTATCCTACTAAAATCCCTGTTAATACTAAAGACAATACATTTAATAGCCATTTGTTCAAAAATACCTTTGGCAAGGAATCTCCAATTTTACTTAGTAAACGGTAAATCCCATACCCTATCATACCTCCGATAATATTTAAAATAATATCATCAATATCAAAAACACGTCCAATCGCTAACTGAGTCGTTTCAATTGTAATAGAAGCGAAAGCGATAAGAGAAAAGGCATAATACTTGTTATCCATTTTTGTAAAATAAGAAGCAAAAAAGCCATAAGGCATAAACATCACTAAATTCCCAATGACATTTTTAAAGAATAGTCTGCTTCCGACTGAATATCTAGAAATCTCTTTTAATGGAATGAGATTGAAATGATTGCTGTAAGAGGATACCAACGGATCTTCAAAGGTTACAATCTGGAACAAGCACAAAACGTAAATCATAAAAAAAAGCATTAAGATTTCACGATAAAAAACCACTTCTTTTTTATTTTTAAGAATATCTGCAATTCTCAAAGACGAGATAATTAAAGTACAGATAATAATCATAGGCCAGGTAAACTCCATAACTCCTTTAACGGTATGATCTAGTGGCGTTATCATAAAATCACCTACTTTCTTCTTCAGGTACCTCTTCTTCTGTTTTTTGATATGCTGTAATGTCTTCTTTTACTGTGAAAAAAACTACTATATCTATTTTACTATCTTCTTCGGTAATTTTCAAACTTTTTTCATATAATATTTCAATATCGTCACCCAGTTGATCCTTTAATTTTTGACGTGCGATAGAAGAAGCTTCTAAAGTAGCCAAATCTTTGGTATAAACTTGCTCTGTCTTTTTCACTTCCTCCTCTTCATTCCAAGAAATAGAAAGAGGTAATAATTGGTTCTTTATTTCGAAAATAGGTGTGGTTTTTTTGTTTTGATAAGAACCAAAAGAAAATAAGGACCAACTTTTGGAAAAGAAGCGAACAGTCAAGGCCTTTTTTTTCTTTCCTGTTTTTATTTCTTCTTGATAATGATACGGAAGTGACACATTTACAGTATACCAAGTAGAGGCATAGACTTTCCCTGTTGAATGTACTCTTGCCATAACAGTATCCTTATTTTTAATTTGACCAGAAACTAGAATATCTCCTTTTTTTACATACTGATCTTTCGCAACTAGGATTGTTCCTTCAGAAGCTTCAATTTGTAAGATACGTCCATCCTTTTTAGCAATAATATCACGAGGTTCTGAATCTTCATTCGAAGGCGAATATTTTCTCTCTTCTACTTTGGCAATATACTTTGTTCCAACCCTTTCAATTTCTAACCATTCGATTTTGTCACGATAATTAAAAATAATTTTTTTGACAATTTCTTCCTGTCTATCGAAACTTTTTTGGAAACGGAATGGTTGAATTCCCTCTTTTTTTAATTCCTCTGTTATAAAATTTCTCATTTCTTCTTTTACATGAATCACTTGAACATTAAAAATAAGATGAGATAGAAAGCTAATCAATAAAATACCAAGCATCATAGAAAATAGAAAAAGACGATATTTTTTAAAGTAATAAACAATTTTAAAAAGACCATGATATCCCACAATCTGAATTTGATAAATTGTTTTAATTTTTTGAATTTGAGAAAGGCCCTCTTGATCTACTAGAAGAGTTAAATCGTTAGTTCCGCCCTCTATTTCATATAATTGAATCTTCATTCGATATAGTGTTTTTAAAAAACGTTTCATGTCTTTTCCGGTGATTTTTATCTCATAATAATTATGCATTATTTCCTCTTCTCAATTCGATTGAATCAATTTTCCCATCAATCAAGATTTCACTATCTAATAATTTCTTAATTCTTAGACTGGTTCCATACACAATGACAGTACCTTTAGAATAGGATAAAGAAACTCTTTCATTCTCCATATAATTGATTTTTATATAGTTTTTGATGTTGATTTTACCCCTTAAATATTGAATTTGAAATTCTTCATCCAAAATATAGTTTCTTAGAAAAGACATAGTATCACCTAATTTAATGTATGAAAAAAAAAGACCTTTTAGTAGTCCCTTTTTCGTTTCCTAGGATTTTACTTTTGAAATTTATTAGTTTCCTCTACCACTTCTCCTACTTGTGTTTGTTCTAACTTTACAATAAAATCTTCTAGTTCATTTTCATCCATTGATTCTATATAAGCTTGTGTTAGTTCTAACTGCTTAGTGGTAGTATTCATAGCGCTAAATCCGCTAGATGCCGTCGTAAATGCTGATAAAATACTACTAGTTCCTAATAAAGGATTTTCATCCATACTATTCGTCCCAGTAACGCTACTTCCTGTTGCACTTAACTCGGTAGTAGTTAATGAACTACTTAATACAGAAGAAGAGGGAATCATAGACCCAAGGGACATAGATGTTTCACCCAAAAAATTTTCTAAGAATAAACTTGTTACATGCATATTATATTCCTCCAATTCTTTTTTGCTTTGGTTTTTCTTTTATTTGCTTTAAATTATCTAATTGCCATTTGGCATAAGAAAGAAGCTGTTGTTTTTGTTCCTCTGTTTCCACTTGCTGAATTACTTGTTCCACGCTTGGAATCTCTAACTGTCTCTCTATGACAGAAGATACTGGTTTTATTACCTTAGAGAGTTTTTCCAAGCTTTCTTGCCTCTTTAATGCTTCTAATTCATTTAATCTTTTCCTTATTTTCTCTTCCTGAAAACGACAAAGATTATAGTTTTGCAAATTGATGCATGCAAAATCTTTGATTAAACCTACAGTACAAATCGCTACTAAACAATAGAAAAGAATTGGTGAAATAGCACTAAGAAAAGAAAAACTAAGTCCAAGAAGAACAAGAAAAATACCATTTTTTAGAAAACTTATTTGATGAATCCTTTTATTTTTTTCTAAATACTCTATGAATTTCATTGGATAATTAGGATTATAATGATAGTTTCTATTCTGTTTATAGGCAAGTTCTTTACGAAAAGCAAGTTTTGTCATCTGATAGTCATATAATGATTTCTGATTTTCTTTTTTCTTCGACCTTTTTTGCATTTCTAAATATTGCTTATCACAGGTTGCCTCATACCACTTTTTTATATTTGGAAAAAATCGATCAATCATTTTATACCTTACATCCTCGACAAAAAAGACAACCTTTTGAAATTGCTCTGCTCCAAGCATTTGATAAATCTTTTTCTTTTGTCGGTTAGATAGTTTTATTTTTTCTCTCCAAGTTTTATTTTCTATTTTTGTTATCTCTTCTGACATACTTTCTCGCCTTCTTAAGTTCCTATTATATCATAAATTCGATCAAAATAAAAAAAGATTCATACCATGAATCCTTGCTTCCTATTCTATCTTTCTAAAATGATAGATTACTTAGCTTTTCTTTAATAATACTCGATACTTCTCCCATATCGGCTTTCCCCTTTAGAAGTGGTGTTAATGTACCCATAATTTTTCCCATATCTTTTTGAGAAGTAGGTTGCACTTTTTCAAAAGTTTCTTCAATAATCTTTCTTATCTCTTCTTCTGATAATTGTTCTGGTAAATATTCATTTAACACTTCGATTTCAAAAGTTGTTTTATCAACCAAATCCTGACGAGATCCCTTTTCAAATTCTTTAATGGATTCTTTTCTTGTTTTAATCGCTTTACTTACAACTTCTGTTAATAGTTCTTCATTAATTTCTTTCTTTTGGTCAATTTGGGCCTGTTTCATCGCAGCCTTCACTTCACGAATAACTGTCAATCGTTCTTTTTCTTTACTCTTTAGCGAATTAATCATATCTTTCTCTAATTTTTCTATCATTATATCCTCCCTATATTAGAAAAAGACTAAACAACTTAGTCTTTATTATTTCTTGCCTTATTTCTTCTTCGAGTATTTTTGATACCCTCTTTTTTTGCATTTCTTCTCTTTACTCCGGGTTTGTCATAACCTTCACGTTTTTTACATTCAGAAGGGACTCCATCTCTAGCAACTTTTTGTTTAAATTTTTTTAATGCAAACTCTAGATTTCCATTTTTTACTGCCACCTGTGTCATATTTTCCCCTCCTTCCACGTTTTTCTATGTTTGATTATAACGCATTATTCCTTATTTTTCAACATTTTTTTCGATTTTTATTCGATTTCCTATCAAACATAAGAAAAAGAACCAATCTCAAAGATTGATTCTAATCATTTTAGTTTACCAAAGAAAACAGCATTCTAAGAAAAGTACCACTGTATCTTCCTAATTGAAAAAGACTTAAGAGTAAATAATTCAAAAGATAACAGCTAAACAATAGAATGATGATTTTCCCTAAAATAGAAACCCCATAAAAGAGTCTTTTTTTTATTATAGTGGGCATAATGTATTCGATGCTATTCTTCGAAGAGATGAGCCAAAACTTCTCCCTAAAGAACTAATCGTCTTTAAAATCGTTGAAAACGAATTAATAAGAGTTCCTGAAACGCTAACTCCACCAATAATTTGAACTAATTCTTGGTTCTTTACTTCCTGCATACTTCCTCCTATCCGCATTTTTCTGGTCTTGCGATACCTTCAAAAACTCCTACTAGAAAAGCTCCTAAGGCAACTAGACCTCCAACTACCCAAAAGGAAAGTCCTCCACCATGAACCTCTTTTAGGTGTTCTTGTGATAATTTTTCTATTTTGCTTCCTCCTTCCATAACGAAATCATTCGTTCTAATATCGTATTTCTAGAAATCTGAATTCTACCAGATAATATAGACTCCTTACATTCTTCTTGAAACTGAAATCTGACTAAATAATAAGAGCTTTCCCCAAAAGTCATCTGGTGATCTACTATGGGATTCAGTGTATAATGATATTGATTTTTACGAGTAAATAAAACTCCGTTCGACTCAATCCGATTTAGTTGTTCTTCCAAAAGGTATATTTCATACCCATCCTCTTTTTTAATCAAGCGAACTGGTAAATTATTATCAACTCTAATAGTAAGAATTGATAGAAGAAGAAAACAAAGTACTAAAAAAATACTCAAATATTTTTTGAATGAAATATCTTCTACCACTGTCTCATGATACCAATCGATTTTCTTCATGGATTTGCCCCTCCGTTAAACACACTTTTCTCGTAAATAAATCTTGATTTCTTTCCCTATGAGAAATAATTACCATCGTTTTTTCTGGATATCTAGTAAATAGATTCTCTAAAATCCTCCGCTCAGTCACTGGATCAAGTTCACTGAAACTTTCATCAAAAATATAGACTAAGGCTCTCTTGAATAAGGAACGAGCTAGGATAATCCTTTGCCTTTCTCCACCGCTTAGATTATACCCATTCTCTTCAATCATCCAATGATAACCCTCCAACTTATCCTTTACTAATTCATCCACCATGCAGAGTTTCCCAACGTCCTGTGTTTTTTCCAAAGTGTCTATGTCTTCTTCATAACTAATATTTTCTAATACTGTTGTCGTAAACAAGTATCCCTTTTGAGGCACATATAAAACTTTTTCTCGAATTAAGGAAAGTGGGTAATTTTTAATATCGTTTCCATTTAATAAAATCTGTCCAGTCTCTGGTTCTATCATTCTAGTAAGTAATCTTGCAAGTGTACTTTTTCCTCCACCACTTTCACCGTATACTAATATCTTATCTCCCGCTTCTATTTGAAGAGAAAGAGAATCTAATATTTTTGTTCTCCCATTATAACTGTAAGAGATTCGTTCTAATTGTAACTGATTAATTTCCATTTTTTTTCGCTTCATAATTGGTAGTAATTTTTCTCTTGGAATCGTGAGCAATTCTCCAATTCGATTCCAAGCATCCCGTGCTTCCTTATATTCCAACTGAAACGTCAAAAAATGTCTTACAGGTTCTAAAAGATAAGTACAAAGTGAATGATAGAAAAGCAAATCTCCTACACTCATAGAACCCTCCAGTACTTCTATGCTACAGATAACCAATATCACAATCAAGAATAACTCTTCCATTAAATTTTCAATTGTATGTTGCATGTTCCAATTTTTCAAAAAAGATTTCTGACACTTTTTATAGGAATGATATTTTCCTAAGAATCGATTTTGAAATTTAAATTGATAATTTAATGCTTGAATCGTTTCAATTCCCAAAAAACTCTCTGTTAAATAAGAATTGATTTCCTCTGTTTTTCTCTTCAAAGTATCCATTTTTTTTAAGCCCATTGACTGTAAAACCATAAAATAAATACCACTCAGTATTAAAAACAAAAGAAATAAAAGAATGAATTTGCTGTTTGACAATCCCAAAGTACAAAGAATAATTACGAAAAATGGTATTTCTGTAAATAAAAGAACTAACGCAGTTGGGAAGATTTGTTCCAGCTTTTCTAAATCTTGAATTCTGGTCATAATTTCCCCAGTAGAATGATTTCTATAATACAGATAAGGAAGTGATGTTATGTGTTCATATACCTTTGTGTATAGACTTCCTCCAACTTTGTGATTCATCTCTTGAATAAGAGAAAACTGAATCATTTGAAAACAGTTCTTAATCATACTAATTCCTACAAATAGACTAATATAAAAGATTAGATTATATTTAGAACTAAAATTAATTACATATTCTAACAAATATTTAAGTTGAAAAGAGCCTAGTAAACTTAAAGTAAAATAACCAAAAGAGAATAACAAAAATAACCCAATTAATTTTCTTTGTGCTATCAATACAGATAACAAAAAGTTTTTTAGTTCATGACTTGCTTCTATATTCGGTATTTTCTTTCGGGGTGAAAAAAGTAAAAAAATATTGGTAGATATTTTGTTAAATTCTTCTTTTGACATTACTTTCAGTGAACTTGCGGGATCCGCAATTAAGAGTTTTTTCTGATTGATCTTGTATATAACTACATAATGTTGATACTTCCCCTCCATGACAACATGTGCAATACAAGGTAAATCTTTTTTTCTTAATTTTGATACTTCTCCTTTTACTCCAACCGCAGAAAAATGTAATTGTTTCGCTGCATCAATTAAATGATAAGCAGTAGTTCCATCCCTCGATGTCTTAGTTAGTTCTCTTAATTTTTCTCTTGGAATATTCCCTTTATAATAGCGAATAATCATCAATAGACAACTAACTCCACAATCTTTGGAATCATTCTGTTTCACAAAAGGTAATTTCACTTCATCACTTCCTGATTAAATTATTTCCAAAAATTGTATCGACGTCCAAAAAAAATAAAAAAAGTGGATTATTCTCCACTTTCTAAAGTTTGTAATTCTTGCTCTAAGCAAGTGATTTTTTCCTCTATTTTTGTCTCTTCCGCTGCTTCAATGGAATACCATCCTAAACGAAAGGCTAAATCGTAACACTCTCTAGCAGCATCTTTTAAATCTTCTAACATCGTAAAGATTTCTTCATAAAGATCCCCATTACTAGCTTCATCAAGAGCAATCGCTGTGTTATTGGACATATTCTTTTCGAGCTCTAAAATACTATTTAAATAATCCTTATCATTCATAGCTAGTCCTTCTTTACAAGGTGTTTTTGGATTTTCTACTTTATTCTGATTCATCGGTATCATCCTCCTCATCTTCATCCGAGTCGTCTTCCTCTTCATACTCTTCTGACTCCTCTTCTCCCTCAGATTCTTCATCTTCCTCAGATTCCTCATCCTCTTCAGACTCTTCGTCCTCCTCTGAGTATTCTTCGGATTCATCCTCTGAATCTTCCTCATATTCATCTTCGATGTCTTCATTTCTTAAGATAGACAAAATCCATTCCATATGTTGATAATGCATTTCAGAGAGTCCTTCGAAGAGTTCTTTAATCTCCTCATTTTCTACTTCGTTAATAAAATGCTTTAACTGCTTAAATGCTGTAAAATTCCATTGAAACATATCTGATAAATAAGATAAATCTTTTGTTGAAATCATTTTAGGTACTGTTTCCATTTTCATTCCTCCTCACTTCTATTTTGACCACCTTTTTTTAATTTCATACAAAAAAGTCTAATTTCTTAGACTTAATTTTTAGATTTAATACGATTTAAGCGATTTCTTAACTTTTCTTTTTTTCGCTGACTTTTCACATTTGCTATTTTTCTTTTCATTTTTTCTATTTTTCGTTTTCTCTTTTCAGCTGCCTTTTCTAATTTTTCTCGATATTTCTTACTCTCATGCTCAATTCTTTCGAGACTAGATTGAATCATAGAGGTAATAGGATTTCCTCTTGTAGATAAAATTTGTGCTTGTGGGAAAGCTTTTAATAGCCTTTTAATATAGAATTTGTAATGAGATAAGAATTCTCGTACCTGTTGATCAATCTCACTGGTAGAATCCTTTTTCATAGTATCAACACGAAGTTTTAATTTTTCTATAATCGTAAAAGATAAAATATTATCAACCAAATATACAACAAACAAGAGAATTGATAAAATAATCAGAACACTCTCAGGAATTTTATGGATAAAACCTAAATAAGCTGGATGAATGAGATACGTAAATGCAAGTCCTAAGATCCCAAAGAGAATAGAATTCAGTAAACAAACTCTTCCCTCGATATTAAACTTACGATTCGAATAATCCCACCAACGGGCACGGAAAAGTTTTTCCATGAAAAAGCTTGTAATATATTCTAAAATTGAGGTTCCAACCATCGCCATAATAAATAGTACTAGAGGATCATTTTGATATTTTCCTAAAAAGAAATACATATAAAGAGCACCCCAACCATAAATTGGGCAGTAAGGTCCTAGTAAAAATCCTCGATCATAGACTAACTTTTTATCATCAATCGTACAGAAAATGCATTCTACTAGCCAACCCATCATCGAATAGCTGAAAAAGATAAAAAACAGAAAACAAATTTGATATAACACTACATTCACCTAATTTCAATACTTTGGTTCAAATACTAAATGAATAGAAGACTCTCCCGTAATTGGAGTAAAAGCAGGAACACTTTGACTTGTCAAATACCCTGTTCCCTCTGTTGTATAGGAGGCTCCTACAAGATCTAAATAAGTTTTCGTATCCTTCTTACTCCATCCAGTAAAGTCTGGAAAAGTAAAATTCATTCCATTTGTTACCAAAAAAATCTTATTTCCTTTTGTTAAAGTAACCTTTTCATTTGGTGATTGAGAAATAATCTTATCTCCATCTCCAATGACAACTACATCTAATCCATTGACTTCTAATGCTGCTTTTACCTTTTCTACGCTTTGATTGGTATACTGATCAATTTTATATCTCACATCTTTAGAAATATCCTCTGATCCACTATAAATATTATAGTATTTACTTACATTTTCTACAACTTCCTTAATTACCATTACTAAAGCATTAGGATTATTAGGACTTGGTCGTTTGACATTCGCATAAATAATAATTTTAGGATCCTCTTTTGGAAACATTCCTGCAAATCCACGAATAACATCGCTAGCACCAGTTAAATACCCCGTACCATTTTCGCTCGCAATCTGAGCAGTTCCTGTTTTAGCAATAATATTATATCCATCCATACGATAGGAACTTCCTGTACCATTTAATACAACCTGCTCCATTAATTCCTTCATTTTATCCGTTGTTTGTTTACTAGCCACTCTCCCTAGTTCTGTCCTTGTGTTTTGCTTTACTATTTTTCCTGTGCTATCTACAATCTTATCAACAATATAAGGCTGTAGCAAAATACCATCGTTTGCAATAGAGGTTAATGCCTTAATATTTTGAATAGAAGTTGTCATAATACCCTGACCAAAACCAGCATTTAAAACTTCTGTCTCATATCTAAAGTCAAGTTTTCCAGACACTTCCTTACTAAGCTCAATCCCCGTTTTAGAACCAAAACCAAGCTTTTTATAATAGTCTTTTAAAATTTCCCGACTCATATATCTATCAATCAAATTCACAACACCAATATTACTAGATAAAGCAAATCCATGATCGTAGGTAATATACCCCCAACCTTCTCTTTTCCAGTCACCAATTTCAGTTCCGTCCTTCGTTACATAAGTACCAGACTTAAAAGTTTCCTCTCCATTATATTTTCCTGCTTCCATCGCTGCCATATAAGAAAATATTTTCATGGTACTTCCAGGTTCTATGGCAATCGATATGTTTGGATCCATATAAGAAGTAAGATTTCTAATATTAGGGTCAAAAGAAGTACTAGAACTAATCCCTAAAATTTTCCCCGTTTTTGCTTCTGCTACCACAATGTTTAACTCTTCAAAGTTATAAGCATTTTTCGCATTTTCTAATGCTTGTTCGATAAAAAACTGAACATTAGAATCAATTGTTAGATAGATATTATTGCCATCGACTGCTTCTTGTACTTGTTCTTGTGTATTAACGATTTTATATCCTCTTAAATCCTTTTGATATTCTCGGTAACCATCAGTACCTGTCAATTCTTCATTATAAAGAGATTCGATTCCAAGTTCTCCGATGATTTTACCAGATTCATCTAGTTTAGCGTATCCCAAAGTATAAGACAAAAAGTTTCCCTTTGGATAATATCTTTTTTGCGTTTCAATAAAATCAATTCCTGGTAAATTTAAAGCGACAATTTTATCTTTCGTTAATTCTGTTAATCCCTTTCCCTTAGAACCAAACTCTACTTGGTAAGGAGTCTCACCAGTCTGACTTTTTCGGTTTAAATAAGAAAGAATCTGTTCTCGGCTAAGATTTAATACAGTAGATAATTGTTCCGCTGTCATTTCTTTATCAGATACATAGTTTCTTTCTCCTCTAGATTCTGCCAAATAAGCGATTAATGTATAAGAATAAACATTTTGTGCAATTGCTTCACCATTTACATCATAAATCGTTCCACGTTTCGCCAAAATCGTATCATGAGCGGTAGTTCTAGAGGCCGCAAATTGTTTTAAATCTCTTCCATCAATTTCATCAGATAATGCTAAAAAACCTGCACGATATAAAAAAACAGCAAATAAAACAAAGGAAAAAATTAGAAAAATGTTTGCAATACGAACATTCATATTAATTTTCTTTTTTTTCTTTTTACTTTTTGTTTTCTTTTGTGGCATAGAATCACCCACCTTCTGGATTCTCTTTTTACTTTCCATTCTAATTATAGCAATTCTACCCTTCATTTTCAAATAATTTCCAGTGAAAACTGAGAATTGACAGAAAAAAAATAGCCTATGGCTATTCTGCAATTGTTTTAATATTATTATTATTGTAGGTTAATCCTTGTTCTTTAGCAACCTCTTGAATTTTATCTAAAGAAGCAAGTTCGTTGATTTTCATGGTCAAGCTTTCATTTTTCTTTTCTTGAACACTTATTTTTTTGTTCATTTTCTCTACTTCAAAATTAATTTCTGAAAGTGTAGCTTGAGAGAAAACTAAAGCAAATGGTAGTGCAATCACCATTACAATTGTAAAAGCATAAATTAAACGTTCAAATTTAGACATCTTTAACCTTTTCTTTACTTTTCTCATAAAATTCAACTCTCCTCTATTCTTTTTATCCTATTTTATTTTTTCAATCACTCGCAATTTTGAAGAACGACTGCGATCATTTACTTCTAATTCTTCTTTTCTTGGACTAATTGCTTTATTAGTAATTAGCTGATAGTCTGGTAAATATTTTTCGGGAATAACAGGTAATCCTTTTACTTTTTGATCTATTTCAGTCACAGACCTAAATAGATTTTTTACAATTCGATCTTCCAAGGAATGGAAAGTGATTACACAAAGTCTACCATTCTCTTTTAACATACTCATCGCATCTATTAAGCTCTGTTCTAGGATTTCTAACTCGTGATTTACCTCAATTCGAATCGCTTGAAATACTTTCCTAGCAGGATGTTTTTCACGACTATATTTTTCTGGAACTGAATGTTTAATTACTTCTACTAATTCTAAAGTCGTTTCAATTGGTTTAGTGTTTCGCGATTTCACAATATTTTTTGCGATACTATTAGAATATTTTTCTTCTCCATATCGGAAGAAGATAGTAGCTAGTTCTTTTTCTGAGTATTGATTGACTACTTCATAAGCAGAAAGTTCTTGTTCTCTGTCCATTCTCATATCGAGTCTTGCATCTTGATGAAAACTAAATCCTCTTTCAGCATCATCAAGTTGTGGGGAACTGACCCCAAGATCAAATAAGATTCCATCTACTTTTTCTACTCCCAATTCCTGGAGTTTTTCTTTCAAAAAAGAGAAATTACTCTTTATAATTGTAAAATTAGACCCAATTTTCTCTAGTTTCTGTTTCGAGTAATCAATGGCAGTTTGATCTTGGTCAAAGGCGAAAAGTGAACCCCTTTTTATTCTCTTTAATATTTCACCCGAATGACCCGCATATCCTAACGTACAATCCACATAAATACCATCCTCTTTGATGTTTAAACTATCGATAGATTCTTGAAGCAATACACTAATATGCATATCCTACACCCCGTCTATTCCTTGGGAAAATAAATCTTCAGCAATCATAGACATATCATCTATATTGTTATCCAAAAATTCGTTCCAAGCCTTTTCATTCCATATTTCAAGACGTTCTCCTACACCGATAATGATACATTCCTTTTCTAAGGATGCGTAGGTAGTTAATGGTGATGTGATATTAATACGTCCCTGCTTGTCTAATTCAACAATTGTAGCGCCTGATAAGAAAAATCTGGAAAAGTTGCGGACACTTTGTTTGGTAAATGGAAGAGTGTTTAACTTACTTACAATCTTATTCCACTCACTCATGGAATAAACAAATAAGCATGATTCTAATCCTCTTGTTACAACAAATTGTTCCCCAAGTTCTGGACGAAACTTCGCTGGAACAAAAATTCTACCTTTATCATCAATTGTATGATGATACTCTCCCATTAACATAAATATCCCCCACTTTTCACCATTATCAACCACTACCTACCATTATATTACTATTAATAAGGGTATAAAGTAAATATAAAACCTTGATTTCTTTATCTTCGGTTGTAAACTGCTGTAAATATTTACTTTCATGAAAAAAAGAGTGGCATTTACCACTCCTTCTACTAATAAAATATCTCTTACAAATCTCGATTTAATTTCTTTGTATCAACCACTTCTTTTATATATTTTATAAATTCTTCTTTAGAAACAGTTGTTGTTTCTTCTCTACCATAGATACGATAACTAATTGTCTGATTATCTCTTTCGCTATTTCCTAAGATTAAGCTAAATGGTATTTTTCTGATTGTACTTTCTCTCATCTTATATCCAAGTTTTTCGTTTCTTCCATCTACTTCTACTCTAATACCTTCATTTTCGAGAAGTTCTTTAATTTCACTAGCATAATCTAAATGATATTCATTATTAACTGGAATTACATTTACTTGAACTGGTGCTAACCAAGATGGTAGACTTCCTTTTGTTTCTTCTAAGATAAAGGCAGTAAATCGATCAAAAGTACCAAATATCGCTCTATGTAAAACAACTGGAACCTGTCTACTTCCATCCTTATCAATATAACTTAAATCAAATCTTCTTGGTAATAGGAAATCTAATTGACAAGTAGAAAGTGTTACTTCTGGTCCAACAGCAGGTTTTACTTCTACATCCAATTTTGGTCCATAGAATGCTGCTTCCCCAACTGCTTCAAAATAATCGACACCTAATTCATTTAGCACTTCACGAAGTTTGTTTTCTGCTTCATCCCACATTTTATCATCATCAAAGTATTTTTCTTTGTCTTCCTTATCACGCAGAGATAAACGGAAACTATAATTTTCAAGTCCAAAATCATGATAAACATCTAAAATTAAGGAAACCACTTTTTTAAACTCTTCCCCAATTTGTTCTGGCGTTACAAAAAGGTGTGCATCATTTTGACACATGCATCTAACACGTTCTAATCCTTTTACCGCCCCGCTTGCCTCATATCTAAAGTCTGTCGCAAATTCCCCAATACGAATTGGTAAATCACGATAAGAATGTAGGCTATTTCCATAAACTAACATATGATGTGGACAGTTCATAGGACGAAGAACAAATTCCTCTTCATCCACTTTCATAGATGGGAACATATTTTCTTTATAGTGATCCCAGTGACCAGAAGTTTTATATAAATCAACGGTTCCAACACATGGAGTATAAACATGATGGTATCCTAGTTTTCTTTCTTTTTCATAAATATAGTTTTCAAGTTGTTTACGAATCAGTGCACCATTCGGTAACCATAGAGGCATTCCTTTACCAACTAAATCATGAGACATAAAAATATCTAAATCTTTTCCTATTTTTCTGTGATCTCTTTGTTTTGCCTCTTCTATTAATTTTAAATGTTCTTCTAAATCCTCTTCATTTTCATAACATACTCCATAGATTCTTTGAAGCATTTTATTTTTAGCGTCCCCTTTCCAATAGGCACCACTTACTTTTAAGAGTTTAAAATGTTTCAACTCTTTGGTTGTTTCTACATGAGGCCCGCGACAAAGGTCTGTAAAATCCCCTTGCGTATAACAACTAATTATAGTTTCACTTTCATCCATTCGATTGATTAGATCGATTTTATAGGGGTCATCCTTGAATTTTTCTAAAGCATCTTTTTTAGAAATTTCTTCACGAATGATTCTTTTCCCATCTTTCGCACACTTCTTCATTTCTTTTTCAATAACTGCTAAATCTTCTTCTTTGATGACTTCCCCATCTAAATCAATATCATAATAGAAGCCATCTTCTATTACTGGTCCTACCCAAAACTTTGCTTGTGGATATAAATGTTTGACTGCTTGTGCTAATAAATGAGCACAAGAATGATTTAAAATACTTAATTTTTCATTTTCTTTCATATTAATCATAATTCTCTCTCCTTTAATTCTTATGGATATTCCCTATTTTCTAAAAAAGAAAAACTCCTGTTATTTCTAACAGGAGTGCATAAACACGGTACCATCCATTTTTTACTTGATTTTGATAACGGTATTTCACCGGGGTCCTATTAAGGCCAACTCGAAAGTAGTAAAAAACAAAATCCTTCCTTGCTTTCACCAACCGCAAGGTCTCTAGGCAGTCCTTCTGTTTCTCATGTCTTTCTTTATCGCTTTCTTTCAGTCGATACTATAATCATAGCATATTTTTTCAATTTGTCAATTATTACACTTTATCTTTTTCTACTCGACGGTTTTTACTGGTCAATTTAAATTCCCTCGACATATAACTAATTCGTTCAATAATCCGACGTGCTTTTAATTTTTCCACTCCACTATTGGTAGATGAAAAATGTTCTTCCAATTGTTTTAAATCAAGGTTGGAGGTAAAAAAAGTTGGTAAATTTTCTTCCATTCGGTACTGAAGAAGAGTTCCTAGTATTTCATCTCTCGCCCAGGAAGTTAAATTTTCTGCTCCAATATCATCTAGTAATAATAAAGGAACAGTCTTAATATAATCATATTTTTCATTATAATCCGTTTGAAAGGAAGCTTTTAATTGCCGTAAAAATTCTGGAACGTAAACAATAGCACTTTTCACATTCTTTTTAGCTAGTTCATTGAATAAAGCCGCAATCAAATAGGTTTTTCCCGTTCCAAAGTTCCCATGTAGATAGATTCCTTTTGGATTCTTAGAAGATTCATATTGATCAATAAATTCTTTAAAGTATTTACTAAGTTCCAAGCGATTTCGATCATCACGGTTCGTATTTTGAAAAGATGCTTCCCGAATAGTCGAAGGAGTTTCAAATAGCATCATATTTTTCTGATAAGCTTCTGATTTCTCTTTTTGGTTTTGATAAGAACAAGCGACATATTCAAACATAACATCATTCTCTACCTTCTTTGGTGTATACAAATATCCCTTCACCTCATTTTTACAATTTGAAAGTCCTGGACAATTTTTACAATGACGAAATTCTTCAGCTGCAGTCTCTAAAGAAGAAGTATAACGCATTAAAACATCATCTTCTAAATTCAACAAATTGACAAGTTCTACAAAGTTTCCATTCTTTAACTGTTTAATATAGTTTTGCTTTAAATCATTCCACTCTGAATCCTTCATTTTTACAAAATCTCCAATTTTTTTCATATCTACTTCCCCTTTAATTTAGATTTACAAGCATAATGATAAAAAAGTATAATGCTGTAACACTTCCTAAAATTAGAAAAATTTTTCGAAATGCTTCTAATCTTTCATCTCTTCTTGTATTATATTCCATTTTATATCTCCTTTTATGAAGAAATAGAATTTAAAATTTGATCTAATTCCTTCTTTTCTTCTTCTGTCATTTCTTCATTTTCTAAATTTTGATCGAACCAATCTGGTAAAGTCTCCTCTTTCACTTTTCTTACAGTAGATTTTTGAGTAATAGATTTTGGTTCAAATTGTTTCTTTAGTTTCTTATGTTCTCTTTCACTGACACGCATTGCCTCTTCTACTGTTTCAACATTCAGTCGTTTCCATTGTCCCGCAATCGTTTCCACATAGTTTTTGGATAGTTTTTGATTGTTAATTTTTAGTACATAGGCAATTAAAACATTGACAACACCAGGATTCATCTTCAAGTCAGCAAGTAAACTTTCAATCAGTTTTAAATCTCTAAGAGAAGGTTCCCCCGTTTTATATTTACTTCTTAAAAAATCATAAGGAGTAACCGATTCAAAAGTATATACCATTTTTGCCCATTTAGAATGATCTCCCTCTGGATTCTTTAAATATTCTGGTTGCTTTGAGTAAATCAAAGTTGGCAATTTCCCACTATTTTCAAACTGATAGAAGTTCCGACAACTCTTTCGAAGTTCCATCTTATCTACTAATCCTTTTTCATTGATACTGTTACGAACCAATCCCTGCATCGCAAGGTCATCAATATTATAAGCATAAGACAAGGCATTAATCAAATCCTTTGTTTCCTGATTAAAACATCTAGGACTCACCATTTTGTTTGGAATACTAGAAATCAGCATAGAAAAATCGATCTTTTCCGAAAGTTGAATCTTTCCTACTTCTTCCTTCACTAAATCTTTGTTTTCTATATAACCATTCCCAGACACACTACTAAAAACATCACTAAATGATACTGTAATATCCTGATAATCTTTTAAATTAACACGAGGCATTTTAAAAAAATCAACAATCTTATCATATTCCTTTTTCCCTAAATTATTGTATAAGACAACATTTAAGATTGGATGATTCAAAAAATCAGAAGCAGACATTGGAGAATATAGTAAATAAGCAAAATTATTAATATGATCCTTTTTATAATAGGCTTTTAGGAGCCCTACTCCCTCTAATTTCTGTCTAGCCACAATAATCTGATCCAATTTCAACTGCATGGTGCTCATTAAGTGATGATGCGTTAAATCATCACTCATTAACTCCCTCTTATCTAAATCATCAATCAATGTAAAATAAAGACTTGTGGCAACATAACCAATAATCGGTTGATAAAGCATGGTAATAATTTTACGATCCTGTTCTTTTAAAACCGTTTTATTAATAACTGTATACGTATCTGCTGGCAATACCGCTATCTCTGTCATGGTTCCACCTCGCTTTTGTATCTCTATTATACTTATTTTTTCCTAGAAAAAAAAGAGAAATATTAAAATTTCTCCTAGGATTTCTGTTTCTTAAAAAATTATCTAAGAAACAAACTTAAGATTCTGCTGACATCTACCTTTAAAAAGAAAAGTAGCAAAATAGAAAATACAATAAACGGTCCAAACGGGATTACTTTTTCCTTATTAATCGCATAAAGAAGAATAGAAACGGGTAACGCAACGACACTAGAAACAAAGATCACACAAACCCCTAACAAAGGTTCTAATACTAATCCAGCAATAAACATAAGTTTGATATCTGCTCCTCCTAGACTTTCTTTTTTAAATAAGAAATCTCCTAGTAGCATAACACAATACATAATCGTAAACAAAAGCACTCCACTTCCCAAAGATTGTAAGAAGATGGAAAAGTTACTTTTGATTAAAATGGAAAGACTAATCACAATCCCGGTGATAAAAGTCACTTCATCTGGAATCATTAAATAATTTAAATCACTGACAATTACGATACTAAATAAACTGACTAAGGAAAGAGCGATAACGAAATCCCAACTCATCCCAAAAGAATAGTAACTAACCGCAAATAATGATCCTGTTAATAATTCGATAAATGGATAAAAAATAGAAATCTTTCCTCGGCAATGTTTACATTTTCCTCCCAAAAAAAGAAAAGAAAAGATAGGAATCAGTTCTAACGCTCCCAAAGAATGTTTACAAGTTGGACAATAAGAATGTTTGGGTTTTAAAATTGATTCCCCTTTTGGTAGACGAAACCCAATTACATTGTAGAAAGAACCAAGAATGGTTCCCAAAACAAAGAAGAAAATGATGTAATAAATATCCATGGTTACTCCCCCTATTTCTATGCACCCTCTACTGCTGAATATAATCCAAACATTGGAATAAAAATTGATAATAGAATAAATCCAATCGCAGAAGCAAGTAAAATAATCGTTACAGGTTCAATAAATGCTTTGATTTGTGTCACAGCATTTTTATGCATATTATTAAAGTGATCAGAAACCTTTTCCATCATTGGACCAAGCTGACCTGTAGATTCTCCTGTTACTAGCATTTCGTAAGCAACAATAGGAAATGCCCAATGACCACGAAAGGATTCTGAAATTTTTCCACCTTTACTTAATGTATTCATGGTATTGGCAATAATTTCTTTATAAACTTCATTACTAGAAATTTTAGAAAGAATTGCCATACTATCCGTAATATGTACACTATGATTTAATAACTGTGCAAAGGTTTTTGTAAACATAGTGACCTCATTATAGATAATTACATTCCCAAAAACCGGCAATTTCATATAAAAAATCTGCATTGTCTTACGGAATGATTTAATATTTTTATAAGCTAGAATGTAAGAAATGGTTATAATCGCTAGTACAATGATGATGATAATGTAATAGTTCGATAGAAAGGAACTAGCCGCTAAAGTAAACTTGGTAATTCCAGGTATTTCTCCTCCTGCCTCTGCAAACATACTAACGAAATTAGGTACTACCCAAATTAATACAAAGGCAACTACAATAATAGAAAATATAAAAATGATTGCTGGATATGTCAAAGCTGAAATCATTTGCCTTCTAGTCTCTTCAATCGATTTATAGTAATTACTCATTTCATCGAGTGTCGTAGGCAAATCTCCTGTCATTTCGGAAGCCTTAATCATATTGATTAATAGTCTTGGAAAAGCATCACTTTGATTTTCAAGTGCTCTACTAAAGTTTTCTCCTGCTACTAAATCGAATACTAGTTTTTGATAAATTTTTCTGTGTGCTGGTTTTGTTGTTTGTTTTGCCAAAATTCGAACAGAATCAATTAAAGGAATTCCAGCCTTAATATAAGTAGACAACTGAGTTAAAGCAAAACTCAAATCTCCTGACTTGAATTTTAGTCCAATATTGATTTCCATATTCCATTTTGTTTTTTTCTTTAATTCAATACTTTCTACTGTATACCCCTCATTAATTAAAAAAGCTTCTACTTCATTTTTACTTTTTGCGTCAAAGGAACTTTTTAACAGCTTCCCATAACTATCTTTTACTACGTAATTAAAAGTAAGTAATTCCTCTTTATTTCCTTTTCTATCTTCTAAGACGTTTTGTAGGTTTGCCCTTGTATCTTTTCCAGAGAGTGAGGTTGCATTTTTAATTGCTTCACTCATCAAATCTGTATCATCGTTTACATTTTTTTGTTTATTTTGTTTTTTGTCGGCTTTCTCTTTTTTTGATTTCCCATTCCCCTTAAATGGTGAAACAAATAAATCTCTTAGTACATGATAGACGGATATAAAAATATTCATTTCAGCACCCACTTTATTCTCTTATTTTCTATACTTTAGTATAACATATCGAAAATAAAATGAAAACTTTTTTTTGGTTTTTCATATAATATTGTAAAGAGGCGAAGTCTATGTTTGATTATCCATTTTATGCAAATCCATCTTATTATTCTGGGATGGGAAGTGGAATGCTAGGAGGAAGTGGCGCTAGCGGATTATTAAGAGGGATGGCTAGTAAATTTAGTTGGAATGGTTTTTTAACCTCTACCGGAAAAACACTAAATGTTATCAATCAGGCAATCCCTATATTTTATCAAGTACGTCCTATCGTAAAAAATGCAAAAACGATGTTTCGTGTTCTAGGAGCTGTTAAAGGAATTCCTAATGAAGAAAATTCAGTCAGTAGAAATATTCAAAATGAAACAAAACCTACATTTGAATCGAAATCAATAGAAAAACAAGTGCCAAATAGTCCTACCATTCTAGAAGAAGGACGACCTACGTTCTTCTTATAAAAAGAGTTAAAGATATTTTTGAATGATCCTTAACTCTTTTTTTAATTGAAATCTTCTTTGCCAATATTTTTTTGGTAATAATTCTAACAACTTTTCTTTTTGTAATTTTTGATTTTGTATATATTCTAAAAATAAGGGCTCCCTACTTTTTAATAAAATAGGACCAAATAAATATTCTTTTTCTGAATAGTGTTTTTTCCCTTTTTGAAATATTAAAATAGGATAGATAATATTCTTTTCTTTCACTAAAGTCTCATCTTTTAAGAAGAATCCAAGTTTTTTTATTTCTTTTCTTACTTTCTCAGTATCACTATTAGGAGATAAGATAATTGTTTTAATATTTTGTAAAAGATTGGTTTGATATTTTAAAATCCCTATCATATTAAGTCCGCCCATACCTGAAATAATAATCGTATCGATATCCTCTTCGATTGGCTCAATTCCATTTCCTAGTTTCAATGTTATTTTATCTTCTAAGTGATATTTTTTTATATTTTCCCTAGCACCTTCTAGTGGTCCTTTTTTATTATCGGAAGCAATCACATGAACATCTTTCTTAGTGGACACTAAATAGATATCTAATAATGCATGATCACATCCAACATCGATTAATTTACTACCATCTTCTACAAAAGAAGCAAGTCTTTTTAATCGATTGTTAATCGGAACTATTTCTTTGTTTAATTTTCCCATAGTAATCGTCCTTTCTATTTTTAAGTTTATCAAAACTTGTTTTCTTTTTCAAGCAAACAAAAAGACTTCTTAGTTTGTTAAGAAATCTTTTAATTTTCTAGAACGAGATGGATGTCTTAATTTTCTTAATGCCTTTGCTTCAATTTGACGAATTCTCTCTCTCGTTACACCAAAGATTTGTCCAACCTCTTCTAGGGTACGACATTGACCATCGTCTAATCCAAAACGAAGTCTTAGTACTCTCTCTTCTCGATCTGTCAAAGTAAGAAGAACTCCGCTCAACTCTTCTTTTAGAAGTTCTACCGTTGCATATTCTTCTGGTGACATGGTTCTTTCATCTTTAATGAAATCTCCAAGATGAGAATCATCTTCTTCTCCAATTGGTGTTTCTAGAGATACTGGATCTTGACTAATTTTATATACTTCTCTTACTTTTTCAATGGTAATTCCTAATTTTTTCGCAATTTCTTCATCGGTTGGTTCACGATTTAATTCTTGTGTTAATTGACGTTGTACACGTGCTAGTTTATTAATTGTTTCTACCATATGAACTGGTACACGGATAGTTCTCGCTTGATCAGCAATCGCACGAGTAATCGCTTGACGAATCCACCAAGTTGCGTAAGTTGAAAATTTATAACCTTTCGTTGGATCAAATTTATCAACGGCTTTCATTAATCCGATATTTCCTTCTTGAATCAAATCTAAGAATAGCATTCCTCTTCCCACATATCTTTTTGCAATCGATACTACCAAACGAAGATTCGATTCTGCAAGCATTCTTTTTGCATACTCATCCCCTTGTTCTGCAAGTTTGGCATATTCAAATTCCTCATCAGAAGTAAGCAAATTAATTCTTCCAATTTCTTTCAAATACATACGAACAGGATCATTAATTTTGATATCCTTTGATAGAGATAAATCTTCTAAATCAATTAAATTGCCACCGTTTTCTCCATCATCTTCTCCCTCTTCTTGTTCTGAAGTGATTTCAATATTATTATCTACTAATAAATTATATAATTCATCGAGTGAGTCGCTATCAACATCAAGTCCCTTTAACTCTCCCGCTAATTCTTCGTAAGTAATAAATCCTTTTTCTTTTCCTTTTTGTAATAATGTTTGTTTTCTTTCTTCGAACGTTTTAATTTCCTTTGGCATGCTATTCACTCCCCATTTTTAACTTTCTGATTCTCTCAGCAATTCGAGCTTTCTCTAGCGGGTCATTCTTTTCTTCTATCATCTTCGTTAACCTGTTAATCTCTAGGTTCACACTATTTTCCCTTACCACTCGAATATACTCATCTATCGTTTTTTCTTCTACTTCTTCTACTTCTAATGCTAGTACATGGTCTAATAATTCTAGTAATTCTTTTTTATCCTGCAAATAGGTATAAAAATCAGCCGGTGTTACTGTACCATAAAGTCTATAGTAATAGATAATTTCTGATGCTAGAAATCGCTCTTGTTCTGTCGAAAAATTAAATTTTCCCTGTTCAAATTGATTTCTAACAGAAGCAACCATCAACATATAATAAAGAAGATGCCATTCCGCTAGTTCGTATTTATTGTGTTTCTTCTGTGGGATTTTAATTACAAAATCTTTATTCTCTTTCTTTTTTGGAAGCTCTTTCTCTAAATATGTCGATAATCGTTTTTCCAAGGTATTATATCCTATATTGAACTCTTTTGCAAGTGATTTTAATATTAATTCTCGACGAATTTCATCATCAATTTTACTTGTCTCTATTAAAACACGGTTAATATAGTTAGAAACTTCCTCTTCACTATTCAGATTTACATTTTCTTTTAAAGCTTTTATTTTGAAATCCTGATAACGAATTGCATTCTCTATTAGGCTGGAAAATGATTCACTACCATACTTTAAGATATAGTCATCCGGATCTAATCCATCGGAAAGTTCAACGACTCTTACTTGAAATCCCTGTCGCTCTAATTCATCTCCGTTGGTAAGCGTTGCTTGTCTCCCTGGACCATCCCCATCGAAACAAAGAACAATATTTAAAGAAAGACGCTTTAAAAGATTTACTTGTTCCTTTGTCATCGCTGTTCCCATTAAAGATACTACATTTTTAATACCAACGGTAATAGAACGGATTGCTGCCATAAATCCTTCCATTAAAATCACTTGATTTTTCCTTCGAACATATTCTCTCGCTTCGTAATAGTTATAAAGAACATTTCCCTTTTGAAAGATAGGAGTTCCTTTCGTATTGACATACTTATTTTCTTTAACCCCATCATATCTTCTTCCAGAAAATCCAACAATTCTGCCACTTAAATCTTTTAAAGGAAACATAATACGGCTATTATATAAATCATAATTTTTATTCGCAAGTCCAATTTCATTTAATTCCGCTAAATTATACCCTTTTTTTTCTAATAACTGAACTAAATCATTCGAGGTATCTAAACTAAGTCCAATTCCAAATTCCTTAATCATAGCGTCATCAATTTTTCGATTATGTAGATATTTTTTCGCTTCTCTTCCTAAATTTGTTTGAAGATTATTCAAATAATATTTGTGAGAAACCGAATAAATCTCATAAAACTTTTCATATCGATCATTTTTCTTTTGATATGTCACGTTTTTTAAGACTACTCCTGCCTTGTTTGCTAATTGACTAAGTGCCTCCTTAAACGTAATATGTTCATATTCCTGAACAAACGTAAAAACATTTCCACTCGCTCCACAAGAAAAGCAGCGATAGATTTGCTTCTCTCTAGATACACTCATCGATGGATTGGTATCATCATGAAAAGGACAAACTCCAAAAAAATTTTTCCCTTTCTGTACTAGGGGTAGGTATTCAGAAATTACCTGTACAATATCAAGCTTCCTACGAACCTCAGCAATTACATCATTTGATTCTAACTTTTCCATACCCACCTCCTATAGTTCCTTCTCAAACTGAAAATATTATATCATGAAAGAACAAAAAAACCACAAAAAGAAGCCATTCATCAGTAATTTACTTTATTCCTTCTATTAAAAATTATACCAAAAAAAAGAAGGTTTAGACGACTTCTTCTTCCTTTTATATTAAAGATCTTCTAGTAAATGTTTCAATATCCTTATCTAAGTAAATATCAACGGTACCCTTTTCAACAATTTTAATCCAACCAAGTCCATTAATCACTAAATCTTCTCCATATTTAATTTGATAAGTCGTTTTGCATAAATCTTTCAATCTTTTTTGCCTTAAAGCATTCATTCTTTTTACTTTTAAATCATTCGATAGATATAAAGTAAAACTGTTTTTTTCTCCCTCTACATAATCAAGTCGAATCATATCTTGGATAATCAAACATTGATTAGGTCTTAATTGATATGTTTTTGGTTTTATCTCTTTTCTAGGACTAATTTTCTTTAATAAAGAACTTTCTACATAGTTTACTAGATTTCCATGATCGACAAGTCCTGGTGTATCAATTAAAGTAAGTTTATCATTTAATTGAATTTGAACTTCATTTAAAGTAGTAGAAGGAAGTGGAGAAATGGTCAGTTCTTTATCACTTTCAGAGTAATTTTGAATCATTCGATTAATGAGACTACTTTTTCCTGTATTCGTATGACCTACGACATACACATGATCACTTGTCTGATGTTTCTTTATTTTTTTATAGAGTTCATCCAAATTATAATTTTTATTCGCACTAATAATCACAATATCCTCATAACCTAAATCGAGTTCTTTAAAATACGCAATAATCTTTTCGTCTTTGACACTCTTTGGTAAAACATCCCTCTTATTTAGTACCAGAATCATTTTATTTTTGATTTCCGTTCTTACTAGTTCTAGGTCTTTATCAATATTAATTAAATCAATAATATGAAGAACTAAATCTTTTTTTCGTCCAATGGACTTTAAAATACTCACATATTCTTCATTTGATTTCGTAGACACTTGATATTCTCCATAATTTTTCATTCGAAAACATCGTTGACAAATATCATTTTCTAAGGTTGTTGTATACCCTTCTTGTGCAATGTTTTCCTCTTGTAAAAGGACCCCACAACCAGTACAGTATTTCTTTTTACTCATAATATTCTCCTTTTTTCATCTGCCCTGTTTTTTCAAAGTGACGAAAAATTTTTCTTTCTATATAGCGATTAAGCGTCGTGATTTTTAAATCTTTTTTTCCCATTGGATCCACCAAAACACTACAACCAGCCATCCGATTTCCAACATAAATATCAGTCACTAACTGATCCCCAATCATTGCCATTTCCTCTTTTTGAAGATGATATTTTTTTCTAATTTTTCGGTAAGCAAATCCCAGAGGCTTACAGGCAAAAGAGACATAGTCACACTTTAACATTTCCGCATAAGGCTCTACTCTTTCCCTATTGTTATTAGAAATAATAATTAACTGAAAGTCTTTTTTTAGAGTAGAAAAAAGTTTTTTTGTTCTTTCTTCTACTTTCTGTTGATCAATTAAGGCAATCGTATTATCTAAATCAAAAATAAGGCAATGAATTCCCATTTTTTTTAACTTTTGATAGGGAATATCATAAATTGTTTTTTGATAAATCATAGGATAAAATTTTTTCATGGTTTTCACCCAGTTCATATTATATACAATTTTCCAGAAAGTTTCAATCTAACTGCTAATTATTGACTTTAAAGCGAACCATTTTAGTACCTGTATCAATCAATTCAAAGGAATATCCATTATTTTTTCCATATTGAATAATATCACGAAGCGCTTCTACCGTATGTGGTTTAATATCATGCATTAAGACAACATTTGCCTTTCCCTTAGAAAGATTATTAATTACATTATTATAAACACATTGCTTTTTATTACTAACATTACTTTTCGCACATTGCCAAGCATCAGAAGCATCTACGTTCCAATCGTAATAATGATATCCACGTTCTAACACTTCATTGGTAAGACGAGTCATAATTCCCTGATTATAATGTCTACTAACAGTATTACTACTTCCTCCTGGGAAACGGATTAATTTACTTTCATAACCTGTAATATTTTTTACTCGATCAGAAACTCTTTTTAAATCTTCAAAATAATTTTCTTCAGAACGATAAACGTAAGAATAATCATGAGTAGCAGTATGTAAAGCGATAGAATGACCTTCATCAAACTCTCTTTTGATGAGAGAATCAGGTCCATTACATGTGACAAAGAATGTGGCTTTTACTCCCTCTTCTTTTAAGATATCCAAAATTCGATTAGTTGTTCCTTGATTTGGTCCGTCATCAAAAGTTAAATAGATGGCACCGGTTTTCAAAGTACCGCTTTCTGGATCCGTTCTACGAGAAACGATTACCTTCCTTTTTACTTCACTGGTATTTCCTCCTTGATCAGAAACTTGATAAGTTAAGGTATAAGTACCAAGTTTACTAGTATCTACTGTTCCAGTTACTTTTACTTTTTCTGTTAAATCACCTTCACAGTTATCCATTGCTTTATATCCAGGATCTTTATAAGTACCTTGAAAATCGGTATACATCGTTTCACTACCTTCTAAGGTAAGAACCGGAGATTCATCATCTACTTCTAATAATTTTCTTACAATTTTAGCTTCATTTCCAGAAGTATCTTTCACAGAATACGTAATTTTTCCTTTTTCTTTTTTAATTTTAATTTGTTCTGTTAAATCTCCATCATATTCATCAACTGCCTTTACTCCCTCTTCTTCATAGTCAGCATTCGGACAAATTTTTGTTTCTTCTAATCCCGTTAACTCAATAACAGGAGCTTTTTTGTCAACTACTTCAATGATTCTTTGTTTTTCTAAATGAAAGGAAGTATTTTTTAATGTATAAGTAATATAATAAGTACCAACCTTTTCTGTATTAACTTTCCCTGACACTTTTATATTTTCAGTATAATCTTTTCTCAAATAACTAGCGGTTGCCCCTTCTTCTTGATAAGGAGTTCCATACTCTAATTTTATTTTAGTATCCCCATTCAGATACATTTTAGGAGTAAAAGAAATCAAGAGATAAAATATCATCATACAAATTAAAAGTAAGGTGATATCTAATAAAAGAATGCGACTCTTTTTAGAAAAATCAACATGTCCTTTGCTCTGAGACTGAGATTTAGAATACGCATTTAATGTAACATCTTCTTTCTCAAAAACAGTTTCTGTTTCCTTTGAATCTTCCCATTTTTCAAAAATATCTTTACTTAATAAATCTTGTTCTTCTTTCTCTTCATCAAATATCGTTCTTGATAATAAGACATCTGCTAAGTCATTTAACCCTGTCGAACTCTCTTTGATATCTTCTTCGATTTCTTTTTCTAATTGACTACTGAAAGATTCCAAATTTTCTTTTTTTGGTTTCTCTACCGTTTTTTTAGTCGATTCCTTCCTTGTTACATTAGAATTTACATTCGTTTTTCTATTCGCTTTTTTTTGAGTTGTTGCATTCGCTTTTTTCTGTCCTGTTGCCTGTTTCTTTTGTAATTGATTTGAAGGATTCTGCTTTTTTGATTGTGCAGACCCTGTATTTTTTTTCTTGGCCATACTCCCACCTCGACCTTACCTTTTCTTTCTTTTTCTTATCTTATCATAAAATTTTCTTTTTTACAATTACAAGAAAATTAGCATTTTCTCAACAAAAACTGACATATATTTTATTAGGTGATGTTATGTTAAGAAAATTAATTTCCTTCCTATTTTCTAATTTTTCCCTTTTTAATGCATCTTATTCCAATAATGTATTCCCAGATCCACTTTCTAAGGAGGAAGAAGAGGAATGCATCCGAAAATTAGAACTTGGTGATAAGGACGCTAGAAATAAGTTAATTGAACACAATCTTAGATTGGTTGCGCATATTGTAAAGAAATATGATTCGAAGTTAGAAGATCAAGATGATTTAATCAGTATTGGAACAATTGGTCTAATTAAGGGAATTGATTCCTATTCTTCCAAACGCCAAGTAAAAATCACAACATATTGTGCAAAATGCATCGAAAACGAAATTTTAATGTTCTTTAGAACCAATAATAAGAATTTAAAAAATGTTTCATTAAATGAATCAATTGGTTTTGATAAAGAAGGAAATGAAATTACGATTTTAGATATCTTAAAAGCACCAAAACCTGACTTTCTAGAGGAAATGGATAAAAAAGAAAATATTCAATTACTGATTCAGTATTTAGATATCTTAACACCAAGAGAAAGAGAAATTGTAATTAGAAGATATGGTCTTTATCATACAGATAATCAAACACAAAAGACAATTGCGAAAGAGTTAAAAATCTCTCGCAGTTATGTTTCAAGAATTGAAAAACGTGCATTAACTAAAATCTTAAGGGAATTTTTAAAAAGGAATCATCAAAAAGAGAAAGAAAAGTTATGATTTCTTTTTTCTTTCTCTAGACTTCAAAATATTCATGAATTTTTTCTTTTAAAATAAGATTCAATTACTTCTAAATCAGAGTAAGGTAAATATTCATCCCCTACTGCCATATAATTGTCAATTCCTTTACCTGCGACTAAAATAATATCCCCTTCTTTTGCCATTGAAAGGGCCTTGTAAATAGCTTCCTTTCGGTCTAAAATTCTTTCATAGTTTTGCCTACTTGAAAGTTTTGTTAAGTCATCAATAATAGAATCGACTGTCTCATTTCTTGGATCATCCATTGTAAAAAGAACAACATCAGAGTTTTCTAATACAATTTTCCCCATTGGTCCTCTCTTTCTTGTTTCTCTTCCTCCAGCACTTCCTGTTACGGTAATTAATCTTCCCTGTTTCATAGAATTTAAGGATGGATAAATTTTAGAGAAAGCATCAGGAGTATGGGCATAATCTAAAATAATTTTATAAGGTTGCCCAAATTCTAAAAGTTCAAATCGACCACCTGGTGCTTTAAGGTTTGAAATTCGAGAAAGTAAATTTTCAAATTTTTCTCCAATAGAAACTGCTCCAAGAAGCGCTGCACATAAATTATAGACATTGAATTCCCCTAATAATGGGCTTTCTATTTCATAGGTTTTCCCTTGATATTTTAATGTAATTTTCATTTTTGAATCTTTCATATGATAAGAGAGAATCTGAAGGGTTGCCCCTTCTTTTTTTCCATAAGTAATTACATGATTCTGGCAAAGTCCTAAACACTCTTCAAAGTAAGTATCATCAGTATTTAAAATACAAAATCCAGTTTCCTTTACTTGTTTTAACATTTGCTGTTTACAGGAAACATAGTTTTCGATTGTTTTATGAATATTTAAATGGTCTTCTGTAATATTGGTAATAATTCCTGTTTCAAATTGCAATTGGTCTAGGCGATTCCTAAAATAAGCCTCAGAAGAAGTCTCCATGCATAAATACTTACATCCCGCATCTACAAAACGTCTAAAATACTTATATAAACGGTCACTATCTGGCGTTGTATTTCGAATCGGTTCTTCAAATTTGCTGGAGATAATCCCATTCGTTCCTAAATAGCCACACTTTTCTTTTCCTAGTAACTGTTGAATCATACCAGCCACTGTTGTTTTTCCATTCGTTCCAGTTACCGCAATAATCTTTAAATCTTTTTCAGGAAAATCATAAAATTTCGATGCTAACAGAGGAAGTTCTTGGTTAGTATCTCTCACTCGAATCGTTGGAACACTACAAGGAATATCTTTACTAACTACGATAGCAGCCGCACCATGAGAAATCGCATCTTCAATGTAATCATGACGGTCAGCAGTAACTCCCATTGTGCAGACAAAAAGATCTCCAGGTTCTACTTCTTTCGAATTAATTTTTATATCTTTAATTGGGATATCTTCATACCCTTCATATAGTTCACTTAGTTTTTTCATTTCTCGTTCTCCTCACAAAATACTTTCCACGGTTTCATTAGGTTTTCATCTTTTGAATATTTTTGATAGATAGCTAAAAGTTCTTGTTCTTCATTTAAAAAAATTGCATAAGACCCTGAAAAGTTTCTTGGCAAAACGGCTCCATTTCGAATCTTAGATTCTAAGAGTCTATCTACCACTACTGTATCATATTCTTCTACTCTTTTTAAGGCATCTTCTATTTTTAAAAGAGGCGTGTCTTCTTCAATTTCTTCTAAAGAGATTGCTTCTTCCAATAAGAACTTTCCTTGTCTCGTTCGTAATAAGTTTTTCATAATACAAGGACAATTTAGTTTTTTTCCAATATCTCGAATAAGACTTCGAATATAAGTACCTTTACTGACAGATACTTTAAATTTGAAAGTTGGATGTTCTAAGTCCATAGAACTCATTTCTAGTAATTCTATCTTTTGAATGGTTACCATTTTAGAGGGAAGTGTTACTTCTTCCCCACCTCTTGCGTATTCATAAAGCCTTTTTCCCTCTACATGAACAGCAGAATATAAAGGAACTTCTTGATTGTAACTTCCAAGAAAGGTCATTAATACTTTCCTTACACTTTCTTCTTCATAAGTCTCTACTAAAGGGTATCTCATAACTACTCCCGTGACATCTAGTGTATCGCTACCCATCCCCATGATTACTTCTGCAACATATTCCTTATCAGAGGAAGATAAAAGTTCAATTACTTTTGTACCCTGATTAATTCCAAGAACTAAAACACCCTCTGCCAAGGGATCTAATGTTCCCATATGTCCTACTTTTTTAGTATGGAAGATTTTTCCAACTTGATTCACTACTTCTCTACTTGTTATATTTTTTGGTTTCCGAACTACTAAAATACCACTTTTCATGTATTACCACATCCATTTTTAGTATAGCACGTCCCATAGGAAACATAAAGTTTTTATCAAGTTCCTCTTATGTTTTTTACAGTTTTAGAACCTCTTTTTCTTATTTAGCATATATTAGATATCATGGAGTGATTTTTTATGAAAACAGAAGAAAAAATTGGACTTCGCGTTTCTTGGATTACCATTCTTTTAAATTTTTTCCTTTCCATTTTTAAATTCATTGCGGGAATACTAGGAAATAGTATGGCCATGATCAGTGATAGTATTCATTCTGCTTCAGATGTATTTAGTACGTTGATTGTTATCATCGGATTAAAATTATCTTCGAAAGGAGCAGATCAAGAACATCCTTACGGACATGAAAGAATCGAATCGATTTCCGCTTTATTTCTTTCTCTCCTGCTTTTTGGTACAGGATGTTTCATTGGTATTCAAGGAATCAAAAGTCTATGTTCTAAAACCGTTGTATTACCAAATATGCTCGCACTAATCGCTGCGATAATCTCGATTCTTAGTAAAGAATTTATGTTCTGGTACACAAGAAATGCCGCCATCAAAATAAAGTCAAATTCCCTCATGGCTGATGCTTGGCACCACCGAAGTGATGCTCTTTCTTCGATTGGAAGTATGATTGGAATCTTAGGAAGCATGATTGGTCTTTGGTGGTTTGATAGCCTCGCTAGTTTAATGATTTGTATCATCATTTTAAAAGTTTCCCTAGATATTTTAAAGGAATCAATAAAAGAACTCTTAGATACTTCTTGTAGTAGACAAATGGAGTTTGAACTTCGTTGTTTTATTCTTGGCGTCAAAGGAGTTCAATCTCTAGATTCTTTAAAAACCAGGATTTTTGGAAATCGTGCCTATATTGAAGTAGAAATTGGAGTACCTGGAGATTACTCTCTAGAAGAAGCCCATAAAATCGCCCACTCTGTCCATGATCAAATTGAACAAGAATTCCAAGTAATTAAACACTGTATGGTTCATGTAAATCCTAGTAAATAATGTTTATTTCATAATTTTCTTTTTTCTATCCATACTATGAATGGTGAATAGTCATGAATATACAATCAATATGGATGAAGGATTATAAGAATTCTTCAAAAAAACAAAAGAAGGAACTAGAAGATACGGATATTTTAATTATTGGAGGCGGAATTACTGGACTTTCTTGCGCTTATTTTTTAAAGGATTCTAAGTTTAAGGTGACACTTTTAGATAAAGGAAAAATTGGAATGGGAATCAGTTCTAGAACAACAGCAAAAGTAAGTTACATACAAAATACCATTTATCAAGAGTTAGAAAAGTATTATGGAATCAAAAAAAGTAAATTATATTTTGATTCTCAAATCGAAGCGATTAAAATAATAGGAGACATCGTTAAAAAGTTAAAAATTGATTGTAATTTAGAAAAAGTAGACTCTTTTCTTTATACAAACGAGGAGAAGAATCTTCCAAAAATCAAGAAGGAGATGGAACTTCTACAAGGATTTGATATCAAGGTAGGAGAAGTTACTTCTCTTCCCATTCCAGAAATCCCTGTTTTAAAGGGAATCGTGGTACCTAACACTTATGTTTTTCACCCGATTCAATATTTATTGGGGCTATGGAAAAAAGTGAAAGACTCTATTCTATATCATGAAGATGTTTTAGTTCAGGATTTGAAACTTCAAGAGGATGGAACTTATCTTGTTTCAACAACAAAAGGAACACTTTCTAGTAAAATCGTCATTGTCGCTTGTCATTATCCTTTCTTTATAAAACCAGGATTCTTTCCCCTTTTTGGTTACTTAAAACGAGAATATGTACAAGCTGCAAAAATCAAACCATCCTATCATTTTACTGCAATTAATATTGATTCAAACCTACAGTCAATTCGTTTTTATAAAGATTATTTAATTTACGGTTCTAGAGAAAAGAAATTAACAAGTTCGTATGATTATGAGGCAGAATATCAAAAAAGCAAAGATGAATTCCTACATTATTTTAAAAAGGAACCTGAGTACTCTTGGATGAATCAAGATTTAATGATGAATGATTCCCTTCCCTGGATTGGAAGAATAAATAAGAATCAACCAAATTTATATATCGCAACTGGATATCAGGCTTGGGGAATGACTAACGGAACCATCGCTGGAAAAATTATAGGAGACTTAATTCACGGAAAGGAAAACCCTTATTCTGAATTATTTTCCCCTCTTCGTTCTATGAAACCAAATCTCATTCCAGCACTAACCAATGGATTTGAATATTTAAAAGCTTATTCTAAAACCTATTTTGATAAGAATCCGAAATTTCAATCCAAACGAGTGATGATTCTAAAAATAAATGGGATAGATTGTGGAGTCTATATTGATCAAGAAGGAACAAAACATATTGTTCATAATCTTTGTCCTCATTTGAAATGTAAACTAGTATTTAACCCACTAGAGGAAACATGGGATTGCCCTTGCCATGGATCAAGATTTAGTATCGATGGGGATGTCTTAGAAGGTCCTGCTACCTATTCTATTAAAATTGAAGAGTAAAGTCATAATTTTCACGTAATCGAATAAAATAGATTAAGGTGAAATTTATGAAGAAATTAGAAGCAGTACGAAACTATCTAGAAATTGCAATTAGTAGTTGTTTTATCGCATCCATTTTATTTTACTGTAGTGCCCATTTTTTTGCTCAAGTTTCTTTGTACGGAAATGATCCTGTCTGGTTCTTTATTGTACAGGCACTAAGTGGAATTTTAGCAATCCTTGTTCCCTATCGATTACGAATGCAAAATAAATTGAACGTATCTCCACTACTCTATTGTTTCTATTTATTATTTCTTTTTGCCTCTTTGTTTCTAGGAGAACTCTGTCACTTTTATACACTCATTCCTAGTTGGGACATGCTTCTTCATTTTTCTAGCGGTTTCTTACTATTTTTTGTTTCTCTAGAATGGCTACAGAAGATGGTATTCCAAAGACGAGCACCAGAACCAATTGCCTTATTATTTCTTTCTTTATGTGTCTCTTTAGCGATTGGTGGTGCTTGGGAAATTTATGAGTTTATGAGCGATGGAATTTTTCATACGAATATGCAACGCTTTTTATCGACGAGTGGAGAAATCTTAATTGGAAGAGAAGCATTAATGGATACCATGTCAGATTTAATTTTTGGGCTATTAGGAACTTCTCTTGGTATCTCCTGTTATGTATATGAACATAAATATAAGATGAGAGAGGATGTTCAAGAGTTAAAGGCATTAGATTCTTTTCTTGAAGGAGAAGAATTCTAAAAATTTTAAAAAAGTAGTTGACTTTTATTTTCATTATAGTATAATTAATATTGTCTTCTGATTAAAGGAAGGCGGTATTAGAAATGCGGATGTAGTTTAATGGTAGAACCCCAGCCTTCCAAGCTGAATACGGGGGTCCGATTCCCCTCATCCGCTCCATTGAGAGAATTACTCACACCCTCGTGTGAGTTTTATATTACAAAAAATATCCTATATCACTCGTTGATATGGGATTTTTTCATGTTTGAAAGGAGGATTTACAAATGAAAATAACCATAGAACCTTTAGAATTTCCTTTATGTGTTAAAGAAAAACTATTAAAGATACCTAAAATATCAAAACTACATATTGAATTTGTAAATGGGAAGAATATTCATTTTGATAAAACCAATCTTTCAATCAAAGAGCCACACAAAGTTATTATTAGTAACGAAGAATCTTGCATAATTTTACTATCTTATCCAAATGATAATAATCTATATTTGAAAGATAGTTTAGAAATTATTACTCTTGAATCAATAAAATTTTTGATTTTAAAAATGTTGTAAAAAATAAATTTTTTGAAATTTTATT